>CAWIKH010000002.1:0-744474 GCA_963836715.1 uncultured Solirubrobacterales bacterium | reverse complement strand
GCTGTGGCGGTGCGCTAGTTCGACGCCAGAATATTCCCTTACGAACGTCCGGCGGAGCCTGTCAAGCCCGGTGAGACGCCTTGCGTGCGAATTTAGTGAGGAACCTCCTTCGTGTTGGTGGGCTTGTTGATCCAGGCGGCGGTCGGGAGCTCGGGTGGGATGGGCGGCTTGCGGACGAACCGCTCGGGGTGTCGCTCGTAGGCGGCGTCGAGCACGCAGGCGCGGGCGGCGTGGAGCTGCTGCGCTTGGCCGTGGTGCATGGCGGCGGGGGTCATCAGCCCGATCCCGGAGTGGCGGTGCTGGTGGTTGTACCAGTCGAAGAACGCGCGGCAGTGCGCGCGGGCGTGGTCGATGTCGTCGAACCGTTCGGGGAACTCGGGCCGGTACTTCAGCGTCTTGAAGTTCGCCTCCGAGTAGGGGTTGTCGCTTGAGGTGTACGGTCGGCTGTGTGTCTTGGTCACGCCGAGATCCGCCAGGAGAAAAGCTACGGGTTTGGCGCGCTGCGGGGCGCCGCGATCGGCGTGCAACGTGAGCACCTTGGGCGTGATCTGCTGCTGCTCGGTCGCCTGCTCGATCAGCGCCTTGGCCAGCTGCCCGTTCTCGCGGTACTGCACCGTCCAGCCGACCGCGTAGCGGCTGAACACGTCGAGGATCACGTACAAGTAGAAGTACGTCCACTTGACCGGGCCCTTGAGCTTGCTCACGTCCCACGACCACAGCTCGTTCGGATGCTCGGCGAGCAGCTCGGGCTTGGCGTAGCCGGGGTGGGTGAGCTGGCCGCGCCGCTCGCGCACCCTGCCGTGGTGGGCGGCGAGGATCCGGTACATCGTCCGCGTTGAGCACAGGTAGGTGCCGTCGTCCAGCAGCGTCGCGTACGCCTCCTCCGGGCTGGTGTCGACGAACCGCTCCGAGTGCAGCTCGGCCAGGACGGCCTCGCGCTCGGGCTCCGACAGCGCCCTGACGGGAGCCGGCCGCGGCCGGGACGGCTTGGGCTCCAGCGGCCGGCGGCGACGGTAGATCGTCGCCACAGACGCGCCCAGCGCCCGGCACGCCGGCCTGGTGCCGATGATCGGCGTCAGCTCCTCAACGATCTCGCCGATCATCGCTCGGTGCTCCTGTCCGCGGTCTCGGTACCGAGCATCTGCTCCAAGAGCGCTGAGAGATTTCCCTGAATCTCGATAACTTTCCTTGCCTTCGCGAGCTCCGACTCGGAGCGCTCCAGCCGCCGCTGCAACCCGGCGATCTCGTGATCGCGACGGTCGCCCGGCTTGCGCCCCCGCGGCCGGCCGAGCTCCTTCAACGCGCCGTCCTTGCGCTGCTTGCGCCAGTACGTCAAGTGCGACGTGTACAGGCCCTCGGCCCGCAACAGCTCGCCGATCTCCCCCGGCGCCGTGCACGCGTCCGCCTTCCCGAGGATCTCCAGCTTGTACTTCGCGGTGAACGAGCGGCGCTTGGCCTGCTCGACCAGCTCGGGGTCAGGCACCCCCGCCGGCGCGGCGCGCCCGCCGGCCACGAATCCCAGCTCGCCTACGGCTCGCTGGTCTTCGCGGCCGGCGGCAGCCTCATCCGCAGCTCCAGCTCCGTTCGTGCTCGTCTCCAACATTCCGGCGTTCTCCGTTCTCGCCCTCAAGGTTCATAGATTCCTCGATGGTGAGCGTCTCGCCGGACGTTGACAGAGAGGGCGGCACCTGCGCGAGCTCCTTCGTTTTGCACGACGATACGGGCACACGGCCGCAGGCGGGATAGCGGCTGGGTTGGCGGAGGAGTTCAGCCTTCTCGACGAGGACGTCCGATTCTTGAACCGGCGAGCGGGCGAGAACGGTGACTACGAGCCGGGGAAGGCGATCCCTGAGTATGTGCTGCACCAACTGCTTGAGCCGGCAACGCTTGAGCTGTTGACAAACGAGGATGCCCGGGTGATCTTCCAACTGCTGGCGCACACCGGGCGGCGTCCGGTGGAGATCTGCGCGCTGGACGCGGACTGCTTGGAGTGGGCCGAGCAGGCCGCCACGGGACCACGCCGACCTCTGCTGCGTTACAAGCGCGAGAAGCCACCCAAGAAGCGGATTACGCTACCGATCACCCCTGAGGCCGCGGAGCTGATCGAGCGCCAGCAGGCCGCGGTTCTTGAGCATTACCCGGGTCGCACGTTGAGGGATCTGAAGCTTTTCCCGAGCGCGAAGAAGAACACTGACGGCCGTCGGCCCATCATGACTTACTCGTTCGGGGTGATGCTGCGCCGTTGGGTAGACGGGCTGTCGCTGGTTAGCGCCGACGGTGAGGCGTTCCCCTCAGCCGCTGTTCACGCCTATGCGCTGCGCCACTCCTACGCACAGCGCCACGCCGACTCTGTCGACCCCGTAGTCCCTGTTGACGTGTTGCAGAAGCTGATGGACCATCGCAGCATTCAGACCACTCAGGGGTACTACCGCGTTCGTGCGGAGCGGCTTCACGAAGCAGTCCGGGCGTCGGCACCGCTGACGATCAACCGCGACGGCGCGCGGGTTGGCGGCAGCGATTACCCGGACGTCGAGAGCATCACGCGCAGCGTGGGACGGATCCCGGTGCCGCTCGGACACTGCGTCGAACCGCACAACGTCAAAGCGCTCGGTTCGGCGTGTCCGTTCAGTCACCAGTGCCTGGGCTGTGTTCACTTTCGCACCGACCCGTCTTACCTGCCGGACCTGTACGCGTACCTGGAGCAGCTGTTGGACGCTCGCGAGCGGCTCAACGCCGCGGTACCGCAATTGCGTGACTGGGCGCGGGAGAAGGCGGTGCCTAACGACGCGGAGATCAAGGCGGTGCGCAACTTGATCCGGAGCAACGAGGGACTGCTCGGCGAGCTCGAACCCGTCGAGCGACGCAAGCTCGAGGAGTTGTTCGCTACCCTTCGCGGTGCACGCGCGCAGGCCGAGAACCGCCTCGCGATCCATGACGTCGGGGCGATCGCGCAGACCGAGCCGACATTCTCGCCCCCGCTCGTCAGCTTGAAGGCGGCAAGTGCGCCGGGGGCAGCATGAGCAGGGCGCCGGAAGCGATGATCGCCGCGAAAGCCAAGCGCAACGAGCAAAAGCGCGAGAGCGTGCTCGAGGTCATCCGCCAAATGGTCGAGGAGATGCATCCGGCGCTCAACAACTATTCCGAGATCGCGCGCAGAGCCGGCGTCCATCGCAACTACGTCGCAGGAAGGTTCGCCGCCGAGATCGAGCTCGCGCAGACGGAGGCGACGCGGCGCTACGCCACAGGGACCGCCTACCGGCACAGCATGTCAGTGGCATCGCTGCGCGCGGAGCGAACGATGTTCCAGGAGCAAGCTCAAGCCCAGGCCAAGGAGCTAGCCCGCCTCCGGAAGCGGCTCGGAATCGAACTCGGCCGGGAGATCGCAGCCGAGCATCTCGGTCTCGACCAGACACCAGAGCTCGCCGCTCTACGCGACACGAACGAGCGCCTCGCGGCACGCGTCACGGATCTGGAGATACAGCTCCGCGACGCGCAAGAGGACCTCGAAGCGGCCCGTCGCACCAACAAGAAGCTGGTGCGGCAGCTGAACGGCGCAAGGAGCGACGATTCTTCGAGGGAGGGAAGCTAGTGAACGCAGACGGTCGGGAACCTCACCCGCGTGCGAGCACGAGCCGCGCGCGCGAGGCGGCCCCGCCGGCAGCGCTTTGAGCAGCAGCGCGCCTCGGGGCGGGCGCCTGCGGGATCGGCTGACCGCAGCGACAGCAGTAGCGCTCGGCGCGCCGCGGCGGGCCAGCGGTTGGCGAACCCTTCACGCTCGAGGCGAGTATCCGGCGAGGTCGTCGCGCGACGCGTCGCGGACGGTCGGGCGGCAGTCCCCACCGAGGCTGCCGGAGCCGGCCCTGCCGTGCGGGACCGAGTCGCCCTCTGGGTGGCCGGGTCGTGCTGGGCGCGGACGATCTCGATCGTGTGCAGCGCCCGGTTGAGCTGGCAGTCGCCACCGCGGTCGAACGGCGTTGCCCGTCAAGTGCACCTGCACTCCACGGTCACGAGCCGTGGGCAAGCTTAGGAGTGGATCTCACAGGGGCAGAAAACAATCGCGACCGCGACGCCGGTGGGGGCGATCGCCATCGAGTCGATGTCTCCGCGCCCCTGCCACGCCAGGGAGTGCCGAAGCCGCCAGCCCTCGGCCTCGAGAGCAGCCAGCGCGCGCTGCACGTCGTCCTCCGACTGGGCGCCGATCCGACTTCGCCGGGCGAGCGACAGCCAACGGAGAGCGGCGAGCCCCAGCCCGGCGGCAGCGAGGACCAGGAACCCCGCGAGCGGCGCCGCGCCCGCACTGGCGGCCACCAGCCCGAAGATGGCTGCGAAGGCGCTGCCCAGCGCTGCCTCGGCGGCGTGCGAGAGCCGGCGGTACTGCTGGCGGCGCGGGTAGTTGGACAGTGCAAGACGAAGGTATGGCGCCACGTCTCGATGTTCCCACCTCCCCAGGACGATCTCGCGACGATGCCGGCCGTTTGTTCGTCGCCGAGGGACTCCGCGCCTCCGACGCAATACCTCGCTTGCATCGAGCCTTCCGAGATCACCACCACGTCGATGCCGAACCGATCCCTAGCGCCCGACGCGTCCCGCTCCCCGCGGCCGAGTCACGCCCGGGACGCTCGCCGAGCCGGGTCGCGCGATCCGTCGCGGCTGGCGAGGATCACCGAGATCGGCTTGCCGGCGTCGACCGCCGGCTGACAGAGCATGGACAGGCTGCTCACCGCTGATGAACTCGCCGAGCGCCTCGGGATGAAGACCGAGTGGGTCTGGGCGCAGGCGCGCGCGGGCCGGATCCCCCACGTGCGCCTCGGCCGCTACCGCCGCTTCCGTGAGTCAGCCGTCGAGGAGTGGCTGCGCGAGATCGAAACCGGCGGGACGGGACGCCCGTCGAGCCCGCAGTCCCGTCCCATCCCTCTGCGCCGGCGCGCATAGCGACCGGCGAGCCGCTCCGACGGGCTTTAGAACGCGCTCGTCGGCAGCCCGACAACGACCGTGAGGCGCGCCGAAAACACGCCTCGCAACCCCCGCTTCGAGCCCCAGAGCTGCAAGTCCGCCAACAAATTGATGGACAATTGACGGACACTTTGCGCCGTCTCTATGCACCGTCTCACTGATAATCGGCGATTACCAGGGACTTTGAAGGGTGAGCGAGGGGACTCGAACCCCCGACCGCCTGGACCACAACCAGGAGCTCTACCAGCTGAGCTACGCCCACCGCGGGAAGCTGAATCTACCATTGCCGCCACCGTGGGACCGGATCAGCGTGACGACTCGAGCGTGCGACAGATGAGCCTTCGCCCGCCGGCGCCTGATTCGATCGCGCTCGTGACCGGAGCGTCCTGCGGTATCGGCGAGCGATACGCCCGCCGGCAGAGCGTCCTGGGGCATCGGCGAGCGATACGCCCGCCGGCGGTCGGAGCGAGGCCATCGGGCGGCGATCGTCGCGCGCCGTGAGGAGCGGCTCGCCGGGCTCGCGGAAGCGCTCGGTGGTCCGGAGCGGGCGGTGGCGATCGCCGCCGATCTGTCGGTGCCCGAGAATCGCGACCCGCTGCGGGCTTCACACAACCTTTAGGTCCCCGAGCGGAGCCTGCACGTTTCCTTCACGGGGCGCGAACCACACTCATGGATGTAAACAGAGTCGGTGTGCAGGGGCCCGGAGCCCTCGCCCGCCACCGACATCGGCACTGCGCCGGACGCTCGCGAGCGCGACGCGCCGCCGCCGGCGGCAGTGAGCAAGGAGTGAACATGCCCACGATTGGAATTCCCCGCACAGTTGAAAACGCGCATCTGCATCGCGACGAGGTGCACCGCGACGACTCGCTGTCACCGTCGATCAAGCTTCGCGTGACGGTTGTCGCCAAGCGCGACGAGCTCACCCAGAGGTTGGCCGAAGGCACGAACTCAAGCTCCTCGCCCGAGCTTGCGCTCCGCGCGAGCCAGCTCACCAGCGACCACCGGCGAGGCGAGATGATCAAGACGTGGCGGCGCATAAGCGCCGAAGCGATCCGCCCGTCCGCGACTCGGCTGCTTGTCTCGATCGTCAACCGGCGAGCGGTGCTCGACGCACACGAGGCAATTGAGGCGATGATCGCCCGCCTGCGCGGCCCTGAACCCGTCGCGGTCAAGGGAATGGCGATGGCGGAGCGGATCGTCACCGATGGACTCACGAGTCCGCTCTACAACTGGTCCGAGCCGGGATCGCTCAGGCGCCTCGTGCTCGTGGCGACGGCGGAGCTCGACGCTCAACCGATCGCGCTGCCCGTCGCCGCGTGACCACCGCGCGTGGCCGGGATCGACTCGGGCAATGTCGGCCCGGGCATCGGGCTGAGGACCTGATCAACCGCAATCTTCTAGTGTCCCCGACTCGGGACACCAGCCCCGTACTGTTTCCAGGACCCGCCCCCGTAGCTCAGCTGGATAGAGCGACGGCCTTCTAAGCCGTGGGCCGCAGGTTCGAATCCTGCCGGGGGCGCTCGTCCGCCGCTGTCGGCTGCCGCTCGATCGGGGTTGAGTCGGCTTGTTCTCGGTATTTGCGGGGTGCCTGCCGAGAGATCTTGCCGGCGCGCACCCGCGCCGGCTCCGCTCCGGGTGCGTCCCCGCGGTCGCCGCCCTCGTGGCGTGTCGATCGCGGTGCTGACGATGCACGACGGCTCGCACCCGTGCGGCAAGGCAACCCTCAAGGGCATATTCGAGCGACTGCTGCGCGGATTGCCGGGGCATTAGACTCGGCAAAGCGATACGCGGGGCGTAGCGCAGCCTGGTTAGCGCGCAAGCTTTGGGTGCTTGAGGTCCCCGGTTCGAATCCGGGCGCCCCGATCCATCTATCGACCGCCGATGTGCATCGGAGTCGGTAGCCTCAGGCGCGGGCATGGCCGATGTCGAACCGCTGCGGGCGCTCCACTACAACCTGGACCGGACCGGGGGCCTCCAGGACGTCGTCGCCCCTCCCTACGACGTGATCGACGACGGCCAGCGAGCGGACCTCGAGGCCAGCTCGCCGTACAACGTCGTGCGGATCGACCTGCCGATCGGCATCCACCCGTATGACAACGCGGCGCGCCTGCTCGCGGCGTGGCGCGACGAGGACGTGATCGTCCGCGACGAGGAGCCGGCGCTGTGGGCGATCGAGCAGCGGTACACGGGGCCGGACGGACAGGAGCGCACGCGGACGGGGTTCCTCGCGCGCGTGCGCGTGGAGAATTACGGCCCCGGCCGGATCCGGCCTCATGAGCGCACTCACCCGGGGCCGAAGGAGGACCGGCTGAGGCTGACCCGCGCGACCAGGGCCAACCTGTCGCCGATCTTCTCGCTGTTCGACGATCCCGCGGGTACCGTCGCCGGCGCGCTCGCTGTAGCGACCAGCGGCACCGCGCCGTGGGGCGAGTCGACCGACGACGACGGGACCGTCAACCGGCTCTGGCGGATCGAGGATCCGGCCACGATCACGGCGATCCACGACGCGCTCCAGAGCGCGGAGTTGCTGATCGCCGACGGCCACCACCGCTACGAGACCGCGCGCGTCTACGCGGAGGAGATCGGCGGCGTGGGCCCGCACCGCTACGTGCTGATGTGCCTGGTGGCACTCGAGGATCCAGGCTTGACCGTGTTCCCCACGCACCGCCTGCTCCGCGATCTGCGCCCCGAGCAGCACGAGACCCTGGCGAACACCCTCCGACGGGACTTCGACATCCAGCGACTGGATAGCACCGACGAGCTCGTCCCGGCCTACGGCCAGCCAGTCAGCCTCGGCTACATCGACGCCCATTTCCGCCAGCCGTGGATGCTCACGCTCAAGGACCAGGCGATCGCCGACGCCGCGCTCTCCGATCATGCGGCGCCGTACCGGCGGCTCGACACCGCCGTGCTCGAGGCGCTCATCCTCAAGGGCGCGCTCGGCATGACCGACGACGACATCGACCACCTCGCCGGACTCGGCTACGCGCGCGATTTCGACCAGGCCCTGGAGCTCGTGCAGGGAGGCGACTACGACGCCGCGTTCTTCGTCGCCGCCACCCCGATCGAGCAGGTACGCGAGGTCGCCGGCGCGGGCGAGAGCATGCCCCCGAAGTCGACCTATTTCTTCCCGAAAGTCCCGACGGGGCTCCTGTTCAACCCGTTGTCCGAATAGCTCGAGCCCCGCTCGAACGGCAGGCGACGGCACCGCTACGATGAGGATTGTGACCCCCTTCAACAAGCAAGGACCAGATCGATGAAGGCCATCGCACGCCGCACCGCACGGACAGCATTCACTCACCGCATCGACGTACGACAGCATCAGCTGCTGGCCGACGAGCCGTCGGAGCACGGCGGCGACGACGACGGCCCGAGACCGCAGGAGCTGCTCGCCGCGAGCCTTGCCTCCTGCACCGCAGTCACGATGGAGATGTACGCCAAGCGCAAGGGCTGGGACATCGGACCGGTCGAGGTCCAGTGCGAGTACATGCCCGCCGAGCGGGGCTGTATGACGAACTTCAAGCTCGTGCTCCGGCTGCCCAGCGACTGCACCGGGGAGCAGATCGAGCGGTTGCGCGTGATCGCCGCCAAGTGCCCGGTGCACCGCACGCTCGACGGCGAGGTCACGTTCGACGAGCGCGTCGAGCTGGTCCAACCCGCCGCGGTTTAGTCGACCACCTCTACCCCGGCGACACGCAACTCCTCCACAGCGCGCTCGCCGTCCCCGGCTTGGACCTCGACCGCGCGCGTGGCGCCTCGGTGGACGGTCACGTTCAGCCCGGCGCGCTTGGCATCGAGCGCGGTGGCCTTGACGCAGTAGTCGAGCGCGAGCCCGGCGACGTCGACCGCGTCGACGTCGTGCTCGCGCAGCAGCCGCTCGAGCCCGGTCCCCTCGAACCCCGAGTAGCCCTCCCGGCCGGGCGCCTGCCCCTTGTCGATGATCGCGTCGATCTGACTGCCGTCGATACCGGGGTGGAGCTGGGCTCCCGCCGTACCCTGGACGCAATGCACCGGCCACGGCCCGCCCTGCTCGGCGAACGAGCCATGGTCCGGCGGGTGCCAGTCGCGCGTGGCGATCACGAACCGGGCATCGTGCGCCATCCCGTTGATCAGCTCGACCACGGCGTCGCCGTCGGGGACCGCGAGCGCGCCCCCCGGACAGAAGTCGTTCTGGACGTCGACCATGATCAGGGCCCGCATGACCCGCGAATATAGTCAGCGAATGGCATCGGCAAACGATCACCTCCAGGAGGATCTCCGCCGTGTGCTCCTGACCACCGAGGAAGCGTTGACGCTCGACGTTCGAGGCCGAACCGACGCCGCGGTGCTTGTGCCGCTGTATCTGGAAAGCGGCCGGCTGCACACCGTGTTCACCAAGCGGCACGACGATCTGCGCCGGCATCCGGGCGAGATCTCGTTCCCGGGCGGACGCTACGACGAGGGCGAGGAGGACCTGCGGGCGACCGCGCTGCGCGAGGCCCAGGAGGAGATCGGACTGCCGGCGGATGCGGTCGAAATCGTCGGCGCGCTACAGCCCACGCCCACGATCGCCACCGAGTATGCCGTATATCCGTTCGTCGGCCTGATCGAGGCGGGGCGGGCGTGGACGCCGAGCGTCCGCGAGGTGTCCGAGGTACTCGAGCTGCCGCTGTCCGCCCTGCTCGCCGGGTACGCGCGCCGACGCCTGATCCGTCGAGGCGTGCCGATCCGGACCGACACCTACCTGGTCGGCGACCATCTGATCTGGGGAGCAACGGCCCGGATCCTGGCCGACCTGTTCGACCGGATCGGGCCGCTGCTGAAGAAGCACGAGCCTGGGGCTCGGGTTAGTCGGATGGCCGGCGGCGCCTGACGGCGGCGCCTTAGCCCCTCTCGATCGGCACGTTGACGAGGTTCCCCCACTCGGTCCACGACCCGTCGTAGTTCTTGACGTCCGGCTCGCCGAGCAGCTCGTGGAGCACGAACCACGTGTGCGCCGAGCGCTCGCCGATCCGGCAGTACGCGATGATCGGCTCGCCCGACAGCACGCCCTTGCCGCCGTACAGGTCGCGGAGGTCCCCGGCCGACTTGAACGTCCCGTCCTCCTTGACCGCCTGTGCCCACGGGATCGACTTGGCCCCGGGGATGTGGCCGGCACGCTGTGCGCCCTCGTTTTCGTAGCCCGGCATCGCGATCAGCTCGCCCGAGTACTCCTGCGGCGAGCGGACGTCTACGAGCTCGCGCGAGTCGTCGAGCGCGGCGAGGACCTCGTCGCGCTTGGCGCGGATCGTGTCGTCGCCGGGCTTGGCCTCGAACGTCGTCTCGGGATGGCTCGGGTCCTCGACGGTCGTCGGGCGCCCCTCCGCGATCCAGCGTTCGCGCGGGCCGTTGAGGAGCTTGACGTTGTCGTACCCGTAGTACTTCAGGTACCAATAGGTGTAGGCGGCGAACCAGTTGTTGCGGTCGCCGTAGAGGACGATCTGATGGTCGTTCGAGATCCCGCGGCTGCCGAACAGCGCGCCGAAGTCGGCGGGACCGAGGAAGTCACGCTTGACCTGGTCCTGGAGGTCGAGGCGCCAGTCGAACCCGATCGCGCCAGGGATGTGCGCTTCGCGGTACAGGCCAGGGTTCTCGTCGACCTCGACGATCCTGATCGAGTCGTCGTTGAGGTGCTGCTCGAGCCACTCCGGCTCGACCAGAACGTCGTTCGCGTAGTCAGCCAATGCGTCTCCTCCTGGAAATTCCGATCGCCTTTTACTAGTTTTGTTTTCAGTTTATCGTGGGCCCGCCGAGTCGCCATCGAGCGCGCGGTTGACCGCGGCCACCGCCGCGTCCGTCCAAGCGTCAACGTCGGCGGGATCGGCCTCGAGCAGCACGTACGGGATCCGCGAGTCCTCGCAGCGCTCGCGCACCCGGGCGGCGCCAGCTCCCAGCAGCGCGGCGTCGACCGAGCCCGCCGCCTCGTACACGATCCCGCGCACGGTCGTGTCGAGCATCCGCGTCAGCAGCATCTCGAGGCGCGTGCCGTGGAGCGCCGCCAGCTGCTCGGGCGACCCGACCGCCGAGCCGAGCAGCACGCAGGCGATGCTGACGTGCTCGAGCGAGCGCGCGAGCGTGGCGACCACGTCGGGATCGCCGATCACCGCTTCGGCGCCTGTCGCCTCGATTTCGGCCCGGCGCCCCGGGTCGCGCGTCGTCCCGCGGACCGCATGGCCCGCGGCGATCAGCTCGCGCGTGAGCGACAGCCCGCGACAGCCGCAGCCGATGATCAGGCAGCGAGCCAATGGCTCAGGTTTCGCGCCGGTGCTCGGAGAGCTCGCGCAGGACTCGCTCCTGCACCTCGTCGGCGGTCACCTCGGCCTCTCCCCTCGCCCGCCGGCGCTCGTTGTGCGCGGCGAGCATCTGGTCGAGGTCCTCGGCCTCGAGCGCCTCGCGCCGCTCGCTGAGCTCGCGGGCTGACCGCTGCCCGATTTGCTCGAGCCCCGACCCGGGGTAGTACCTCCCGAGCAGCCAGAACACCACACCGACCGCGACCAGCCCACCGACCACCACCATCGTAAACGGGTCCATGAACAGCGAGTCTAGACCTGAGCGTACAGAGCGCAACTTCGTGCTCGAAGGTGTGTTTTCAGGGGCGTTCCAATCGCCACCGCCTGGTACGGAGCCGGGAATCCCAGCGGAGGCACTAAATACACCACCGCTGGGAAAGGAGCCTCATGCGCCTTCGCCTTGCCGTGCTCGCCACGCTGGTGACAACGCTCGCGGCCGGTGCCGTGACTAGCGTCGCCAGCGCCGCGCCAAGGCACAATCGCGGCCTTACCATCAACGCGATCCCTAACCCGATCGACGCCGGGGAAGGTGTGTTCATCTACGGTCAGCTGAACGTCGGCCCGGCCGGCGGACAGACGATCGTCCTGTACCACCACCTCGCCGATTCCGGCCTCGGGTACACGAAGGTCGGCCAGACGACGACCGACTCCCGGGGGTTCTATGAGTTCACTCGCGCCGAGGACGTCGTGCTCACGAACCGCAGCTGGTTCGTGCGCGAGCAGGGCATCCACCAGATCCACAGCCGCACCGTGTTCGAGCGCGTATCGGCGCTCGTCAGCCTCGCCGCCAGCACGACCACCGCGGTCACCGGCCAGCCGGTGACATTCACCGGATCGGTCACCCCGAATCACGCGTTCGAGCGTGTCGTCCTGCAGGAGCAAGGCGCCGACGGTAACTGGCGTGACCTCAAGAGCGGTCGCCTCGGCGGCGGATCTAACTACTCGATCACCTACCCGTGGCGGTTCGCCGGCGACCACACCGTCCGTGTGCTGTTCCCGAGCGATGCCCGCAACATCGCCGGAACGGCGAACCCGGTCACGGTGGCGGTCCAGCAGAAGCAGATCGCGGGGTTCACGATCAACAGCTCCGATCAGCTGATCGCCTACCAGCAGTCGGTGACGATCTCGGGCGTGCTCGACCAGTCGAGCTCCTCGACCACCCCGGAGACGAGCACGCCGGTGACCCTGTGGGCCCGGAGCGCCTATCAGAGTCAGTTCACCCCGGTCGCCGACACGACCACGGGTATGGACGGCAGTTACACATTCGCGCCGCCGGAGATGCCGAACTACAACACGGTCTACCAGGTGCGGACGACGATCGCTCCGCACCGTCACAGCGCGGTGCTGTTCGAGGGCGTCCAGGACGCGCTGACCCTGACGCCGAGCTCGACCACCTCGGAGGTCGGCGGATCGGTGACGTTCACCGGCACGGTCCTTCCCGACAAGGCCGGTCACGTGATCTACCTGCAGCGCCTCGGCGCCGATGGTAACTGGCACAACGAAGAGGTGCGGTTCGTGACCAACGCCTCGACGTTCCAGTTCGGCTGGACGTTCGGCAAGGCCGGCGCGTACCAGTTCCGTGCGCGGATCACCGGCGATCGCGGCAACGTCGGTGGAGCGTCGGCACCGGTGACGATCACCGTCTCGCCGGCCGTTTCGACGATGACGCTCCCGCCCGCCTCCTAGAGACGGGGGGATGCACCGGACAGCGGGGGCGGCCCCACCGCCGCCCCCGCTCCGGTAGCGTCCCGTCCATGGACTTCGAGCTCAGCGACGAGCAGCGCCTGGTCCGCGAGACGGCGCGTGCTTTCACCGACAACGAGATCGTCGAGCGCGCGCGCGAGAACGATCGCAATGAGCATTTCGACCTCGAACTGGTCGAGAAGATCGCGGGGCAGGGCTACCTCGGGGCGATCGTGCCGCGAGAGTACGGCGGGGCGGGACTGGACTATCTGACCTACGGACTGATCGTCGAGGAGATCGGCCGCGGCGACTCGGCGATGCGGACGGTGGTGTCGGTCCAGACGTCGCTGGTGTGCTCGGCGCTCGTACGCTGGGGCACCGAGGAGCAGAAGCAGCACTACCTCCCCAAGCTGTGCTCGGGTGAGTGGCTCGGGTGCTTCGGCCTGACCGAGCCCGACACCGGATCGGACGCCGCCAACCAGCGCACCCGGGCCAAGAAGACCGACTCGGGCTGGGTCATCAACGGCGCGAAGATGTTCATCTCGATGGGCAACTACTCCCGGCTCGCGCTGGTGTTTGCTCAGACCGACCCCGATCTCGCTCACCGCGGGCTGGCCTGTTTCCTGGTCGACACCGACCAGCCGGGCTACCAGCCAAGCCCGATCCACCACAAGCTCGGGCTACGTGGGTCCGACACGGCGGAGATCTCGCTGAGCGACGTCGAGGTTCCCGACGACGCGATCCTCGGCGAGATCGGCGACGGCTTCAAGGTCGCGATGAGCTCGCTCGACTCCGGGCGCTACAGCGTCGCCGCCGGCTGCGTCGGAATCTGCCAGGGCTGCCTCGACGCCTCGATTCGCTACTCGAAGGAACGCCAGCAGTTCGGCCGCTCGATCGCGAGCTTCCAGCTCGTCCAGGAGATGCTCGCCGACATGGCGCTCGAGACCGACGCGGGGCGGATGCTTGTATGGCGCGCGGGCTTCCTGAAGGACACGGGCCAGCCGAACACCACCGAGACCTCGGTCGCGAAGCTGTACGCCACCGAGGCCGCGGTCAAGTGCGCCAACGCCGCGATTCAGGTCCACGGCGGCTCGGGCTACGTCGACGACTATCCGGTCGAGCGTTACCTCCGCGACGCGCGCGTGACCACTCTGTACGAGGGGACCTCGCAGATCCAGAAGCTGATCATCGGGCGCGCCCTGACCGGGATCAACGCGCTCGTTCCTGCGTGAGCGGCCCGGCCCCCACGGCCGGCCCGGCCTCCACGGCCGGCATGATCCCAATCATCCCCATCCCCGGAGCAGCCGCCACGATCGGCGTCGCCGGCGCCGGCACGATGGGCGCCGGGATCGCCCAGCTCGGCTGCCTGTCGGGAGCGCGAACGTTGCTCCACGACCCCGATCGCGCAGCGCTGGACCGCGGCCTGGAGCGGATCCGGGCACAGCTCGAGCGCGGCGTCGCCCGCGGCCGCCTGAGCGCGGCGGAGGCGGCGGACGCGGCCGGGCGCCTCGAGGCGGCGCCGGCGCTCGAGGACTTCGCCACCTGCGACCTAGTCATCGAGGCCGCGCCCGAGCGCCTCGAGATCAAGCGCGAGCTGTTCGCGCGGCTGTCCGATCAGATCGTCTCGGACGAGTGCGTGCTCGCGACCAACACCTCGTCGCTGCTCGTGACCGCGGTGGCCAGCGCCGCCGAGCGGCCCGAGCGTGTCGTCGGCATGCACTTCTTCAACCCCGCGCCGGTGATGCGCCTGCTCGAGGTCGTCGCCGGGGAGCAGTCCTCGGACTCGGCGCTCGCGCTCGCCCGGGCGACCGGTGTGGCGATGGGAAAGCACGTGATCGACGCCGCCGATGGCCCGGGGTTTCTCGTCAACCGGTGCAACCGGCCGTTCGGCCTCGAGGCGCTGAAGCTGCTCGAGGAGAGGATCGCCCCGATCGAGGAGATCGACCGCATCTGCCGCATGGGCGGGGGCTTTCGCATGGGGCCGTTCGAGCTGATGGACCTGGTCGGCGTTGATACCGGCCTGGACGTGTCGCGGTCGTTCTACGAGCAGAGCTTCGGCGAGCCCCGCTGGCGCCCGTCGCAGATCACCGTGAGGGCCGTCGCGGCCGGCCGCATCGGGCGCAAGGGCGGCCGCGGCTACTACGACTACGGCGACGGCTCCGGCCCGCATCGGCCGCCCGACCCCGAGCCGCTCATCGCCGGCGGCGGCGGCGACGGCCTGATCGTGATCGCAGGCCGCTCTCCGCTCGCTCAGGAGCTCGAAGGCGCCGCCTCGGAGGCGGGCTGGGAGGTGGCGTTCCCGGATGAGGCGCAGGACCGAGAGCCGCCGTTCCTGATTCTCGACCTGGGTGGTCAGGAAGAGGACGTCGACGCGCCACTGCAGGGCGGTCCGCAGGCGATCTGCTGCGCCGGCGGCTCGCTGGCGATGCTCGACCCCGGCGGCGGCGCCGTCGGATTCCACGCGCTCCCGCCGCTCGAGGAGGCGAGCATCGTCGAGCTGACCCGGGGACCCGACACGGCCGAGTCGGCGACCGCGGCCGCCGAGCATTTCTTCGCGACGCTGGGCAAGCACACCGCGTGGGTCGCCGATGCGCCCGGCCTCGTGCTCGGCCGGATCGTGTCCCAGGTGGCCAACGAGGCCGCGTTCGCGGTCGCCCAGGGCGTCGGCAGCGCCGCGGACGTCGATGCCGGGGTGGTCCACGGGTTGAATTACCCGCGCGGGATCCTCGAATGGGCCGACGCGATCGGCCTGGACCACGTCCTGTCCGTGCTCGACGGCTTATACGAAGAACGCCGGGAGGAGCGCTACCGCGCGTCCCCGTTGCTGCGTTCGCTGGCGGTGTCCGGGCGCCTCGGCCGGCAGACCGGCGAGGGTTTCTTCGCGTACGAATTGTGATGATCGTGACCGACCCCGAGCCGCAACGATCGGCAGGGTCGGTCGGAAATTGGGCGCGGCCCTTGCCGGCTGAACTCGCTAAGCCGAGGCCTCGGCGGCCGCGCCGGCTGCCTCGGTCACAGGAAAGGGCGTATCGCGCAGGTACCACTCGGCGTCGAGCGCGGCCTGGCAGCCGGATCCGGCCGCGGTGACCGCCTGGCGATAGGTGTGGTCGACGAGGTCGCCTGCGGCGAACACTCCCGGGACCCCGGTCAGCGTCGAGCGGCCCTTCGTGACCACGTAGCCGGCGGCGTCGGTCTCGATCTGGCCTTCGACGAGCTGTGACTGCGGCTCGTGCCCGATCGCGATGAACGCGCCGGTGGCCTCGATCTCGCGCATCGAGCCGTCCTCCACGTTGCGAAGCCGCGCCACCGCCAGCGAACTCCCGTCGCCGCCGCCGAACTCCTCGACGGCGTACGGCGTCAGAAACTCGATGTTGGGGATCGCGCGGGCGCGCTCGAGCATGATCTTCGACGCCCGGAACTCGTTCCGGCGGTTGACGATCTCCACCTTCGAAGCGAACTTCGACAGGAACATCGCCTCCTCCATCGCGGAGTCGCCGCCGCCGATGATCAGCGTGGGAGCGTCCCGGAAAAACGCTGCGTCGCAAGTGGCGCAGTAGCTGACCCCGCGGCCGGAGAGCTCGACCTCGCCGGGGACGCCGAGCTTGCGGTGCTGTGCGCCCATCGCCAGGATCAGCGCGCGGGTGACATGCATGTCGTCGCCGGTCCACACCTTGTGCAGGCCGCCGCCCGAGGAGATCTCGACCTGGGTCACGTCGTCGGTCTCGAGACGCGCGCCGAACCGCTCGGCCTGGTCGCGGAAGTGCTGCATCATCTCCGGACCCATGATCCCCTGCGGGAAGCCGGGGTAGTTCTCGACGTCGGTCGTCTGCTGGAGCAGACCGCCCCAGGCGAAGCCTTCAATGACCAGCGGCTCGAGGTTCGCACGAGCCGTGTACAGCGCGGCCGCGTAACCGGCCGGTCCGCTGCCGATGATGATCACGTTCTCTACGCGCTGATCTTCCACTTCAAAAAGTATAGCGTCGGATTGGCGGTGGCATGCCGACTATTACACCGGATCGGACGCGCCGCGGAGCATCGTCGGCTGCTCGGCGCTCCAACGCTGGACCGTGCGGCGCAGCTGCAGGTACGCGACAGCGCCCGGCAGGGTCGGCAGCCAGAACGCAAACGCCCGGTAGGCGAGGACCGCAACCACCGACAGCTCGGCGTCCACGCCGAACGCCACAAACGCTCCGATCATGCCGCCGTCGACGCCCCCGATCCCGCCCGGGAGCGGCAGCGTGTTGGCCAGCATCCCGACGAAGTACGACATGACGATCACACCCTTCGGGGGCGAGGCGCCGAAGGCGTGGAAGCACGCCCACAGCACCGCGATGTCGAACCCCCACCAGGCAACCGCACCCAACAGGCTGACGTTGCGCTCGCGCACGAGGTCGATCGCCGTCCGGATCCCGCTGGCCGCGGTGGCGGATGCCTGCGCCAGGCGGATCCCGAGCCGCTCGGTCCGGCCGCGGCCCGCGGTCAGCCGTCCGACGACTGCAGGCATGTCGCGGGGAAGCATCGAGATGCCCAGAATCACGACGATCACCACCGCGCCGAAGATCGCCGGCCCCATCGTGATCGCGAATGATCCGCCGCCCGGGATCACGCCGAGGTACAGGCCGAGCCCATCGAGCACCAGCGTGATCATGTAGACCGCATACAGGATCACCGTGAACGCGATCAACCGGCAGGCGACCGTCCGCGCACGCATTCCCGAACGTCGCAGGGCCCACGCCGTGAGCGCGATCCCGCCCGCCCCGGCCGCGGCGAACAGGCGGGTGGCCGCCAGGCCCGCCATCGTGATCTGGTAGCTCTCGGGCCAGCCGATCCGCGCTGAGGCGCCGCCGCCAGGCGCCGCCGACGATTTGCTTTGCCCGCGGACGAACACGCCGCGGAACAACCAGACGTAGCCCAAGAACGAGCACACCTCGAGGACGGCGGCGAGCCCGAACCACCAGCCATTGCCGTGCTGGAGCCGGTCCCAGGTCTCGTGCAGGCCGAGCAGCTTCGGCAGCACCAGGTACAGGAACGCGAGGGCCGAGGCGACGAACAACATCGTTCCGAGCACCCGCCCGCGGGTGAACAGAACCCGCGGCGGGTCGTCGCCGTGCGTGTCCGTCCGCTCTGGCCCTGATCCGGAGGCTGCGACCGTCTGCGCCGACCCGTTCAGGACGTCCTCAGGTGTGTCCTGTCGCTTTCCCCCCGGCCGCAACCTACGTCTCCGCCCGTAGTTCGAGCGCCTGGAGTCCGGCCGACAGGCGCCGGTACAGCGGCTCGGAGCGCGGCGCCGCGGCCCGGACTCCCTCGGCAAGCGCCGCTCCCCCGATCAGGTCGACCGCGTAGTGCTCCCCGAGATACACGAGTGCCAGGCCTAGCGTCGCCGCGTAGATCCACCCGACGGCGCCCGACACCGGCCCGATCTCAGAGAGCAGGTGCGCAGCCATGAGTGACGTGGCGAAGTGCAGCGACGGCATGGCAGCAAGCGGATTGCCTCCAAAGACATCGTAGAGTGCGCCCCAGCGTTCGCCCCAGAACTGCTGCCCGTACTCGATCATCATCCGCCGCACGCGCAACGCGTCGCCGTCCTCGACGCGTCTTCTCGCGGCCGCGTACCACGGCGGCGCCGTCGGAATCGCCCAGTAGAACACGGCGCCCGCGTCGAACACGCCGTACATCCGAGTCGCCGCGCTCGGGAATCGGTCCGCGTCCCGCCACCACACGTACGCGACGGTCGCGTGCGGCACGAAGAACCACATCCAGTGGCACCACACGAGCACCCGCTCGAACCGGTTCACCCGGCCCGGGGTGGAGAACGTCCTTTGCAGGCGGAGCGTCGGCGCCGTCCCGAGCCCGAGGACCCGGTCGATCGCGACTGGGTAGTCGACGAGCACCCGGTCCGCGAGCTTGTCGGGGTCGTCGTTGGGCATCTCGTAGGCGGCAAGGTAGGCCCACATGTTGAGCACACAGACTCCGGCGTCGCGCGCGCGGGAGCGAGGAATCGCGACGCACAGCGCCGCCGGGGCGAGGCCGGCGCCGCCGAGCACCACCGCCGGCGGGATCTTGAGCCGTCGTCGCAGGACGGGTAGCGCGATGCCCGTCGCGACGAGGACCCAGGCCGTGGCTCTGATCGCCCTCCGTCCGCGCAAGGGCGGCGAGTATATGGAGTGCCTCGCCCGGCCCCGGTCCGCGGCACTCGCCCGGCCCCGGTCCGCGGCGCCCCGCCACACCCCATCCCGCAGCGTACCTGTGGCACTCGACACGACCGGCGCGCGCGGATCAAGCCGAGGGCGGCCTAGATAGAATGCCGCGGCCTTGCGATCCGACGCCTCCGACGCCCAGCGCCGACGCCGTACGCTCCGGCTCCTCGGCGCCGCGACCGCGTCCTCTGTCCTGGTTTCGCTGCTGCTCGCGCCGAGCGCGTTCGCGAACTTCATCACGCCCAAGACCGGCGGCTCGCCGAACGCGGACCAGATCCACTCGCTGTACCTGATCATCTTGTACATCGCCGCAGTGGTGTTCGTGATCGTGGAGGGGGCGCTGGTCTATTCGGTTTACAAGTTCCGCGCCAAGAAGGTCCGCACGGCTGCCCAGATCCACGGCAACACCCGTCTGGAGATCGGCTGGACGATCGCCGCCGCGGTGATCCTCCTGGTCCTGACCGTGGTCACGTTCGTCAAGCTGCCGAGCATTCTCAACCCGCCCAACTCGAGCGCCCCGTTCCTCGAGTCGTCGCTGACCCAGCCCAGTCCGCCCAACGGGAAGACGCTGACGATCTGCGTCCAGGGCCGGCAGTACATCTGGCGCTACGTGTACGGCGCCGGCTGCGAGCACAACCCGTTCACGCCGCACCTGCCTTACTCCTTCCAGGAGATGGTCGTTCCGGCGGGCACCGTGGTCGTGCTCAGCATCACGTCCATCGACGTGATCCACTCCTGGTGGGTTCCGTCGCTGGGAGGCAAGGTCGACGCCGTACCCGGCTACACGACGTACACCTGGTTCAAGGCCAAGGGTCCGGCCCTCTATCACGGCCAGTGCGCCCAGCTGTGCGGACGCCAGCACGCGTTTATGACCGCGCTCGTGCAGGTGGTGTCCCCCGCCGATTATCAGGCCTGGCTCCAGCGCCAGTCGAAGTTGATTCAAACTGCGAACTCGCAGGTCACCCAGCTGCGCTCGTACCTGACGGCCAACGGAAACCTCTAGGAGACTGCGAATGTCCGTGATAGCCGAGCCAGCCGCCAGACCGGTTCCCGGGGCGGTCCGACCGGTCCCCCAGGTGCTCACGCACGAGGTCACGGGGCCGCGCACGAGCAAGCGCTGGGTCGAATGGATCGTGACCACCGACCACAAGAAGATCGGGATCATGTACCTGGTCACGACGTTCGTGTTCTTCATGCTCGGCGGCGTCGAGGCACTCCTGATGCGGATCCAGCTGGCCGAGCCGAGCAACACGCTGCTGAGCGGCGAGCGCTACAACGAGCTGCTGACACTGCACGGGACCACGATGGTGTTCCTGTTCGTGGTGCCGGTGATGGCGGGGTTCGGCAACTACTTCGTGCCGCTCATGATCGGGGCGCGGGACATGGCGTTCCCGCGGCTGAACGCGCTCTCCTACTGGCTGCTGCTCGCTGGCGGGATCGTGTTCTACGCGACGCTCTTCTACCACCCGCCCGAGGCGGGCTGGTGGAGCTACCCGCCGCTGTCGAGCATCCAGTACTCGCCGAGCGGCGGTCAGGACGCGTGGATTTTCCTGATCCACCTGACCGGCATCTCGTCGCTGCTGGGCGCGATCAACTTCTACGCGACGATCGTGAACATGCGCGCCCCCGGGATGACCTGGGGCCGCCTGCCGCTGTTCATCTGGACGATCCTCGTGTACGCGATCCTCCTGATCATCGCGCTGCCGGTGGTGGCCGCGGCGGTCACGATGCTGCTGACCGACCGCCACTTCGGAACGCACTGGTTCGATCCGACCGCGCACGGATCGCCGATTCTGTGGCAGCACCTGTTCTGGTTCTTCGGGCACCCCGAGGTCTACATCATGGTCTTGCCCGGCTTCGGGATCATCTCCGAGGTCATCCCGGTGTTCTCGCGCAAGCCGATCTTCGGCTACAAGGCGATCGCCGCGTCGACGGTCGTGATCGCGTTTCTGGCCACGCTGGTGTGGGCCCACCACATGTTCGCCTCGCCGATACCGGTCGTCGTCCTCGGGTTCTTCATGTTGAGCTCGTTCCTGATCGGGGTCCCGACTGGGGTCAAGATCTTCAACTGGATCTCGACCCTGTGGCGAGGGTCGATCGTCATGACGACCTCGCTGTACTACGCGGTCGGGATGATCGCGATCTTCACCGTCGGCGGGATCACCGGAATCTTCCTGGCCGTGTTCCCGGTCGACTGGCAGCTCAACGACACCTACTTCGTCGTCGCCCACTTCCACTACACGATCTTCGGCGGCGCGATCTTCCCGGTGCTCGCCGGCATCTACTACTGGTTCCCGAAGATGACCGGTAGGTTGCTGAACGAGCGGCTGGGCAAGATCTCGTTCTGGTTCACGTTCATCGGCTTCAACGCGACGTTCCTGGTCCAGCATGCGCTCGGCCTGTCCGGCATGCCGCGGCGGATCTATACCTACCAACCCGGTCTCGGCTGGTCGACGTACAACCTGATCTCGACGATCGGCGCGTTCATCCTCGCCGTCGGCATCCTGATGACGATCGTCAACGTCGCGATGAACTACAAGACCGGGCCGCTGGCGGGGCCGGATCCGTGGAAGGGCAACACGCTCGAGTGGTTCGTCCCGTCGCCGCCGCCGGTCAACAACTTCGACGAGATCCCCCGCGTGCGGTCGGTGGAGCCGATGCGCGACGTCCGCCGCCAGATCGAGCGCACGACCGGCGTGCGGCAGAAGACGGGCGGCAACGAGCGGTTCGCCGGGGCGTAGTCTCTAAGCCGTGGACGCCTCGCCGGTAACCCAGGCCCCGTCGGCGTCGGTTGCCTCGGGCGCCCGGCAGCTGCTGGCCGACTACTTCGAGCTGACCAAGCCGAAGGTCCAGACGCTGCTGCTGTTCACGACGATCGCCACGATGGAGATCGCCGGCAACCCGCCGGTCACGCTGATCGCCCTGACCTGCCTCGGCGGCTATCTGTCGGCCGGAGGCGCCGGCGCGGTCAATCACTATTACGACCGCGACATCGACGCCCAGATGCGCCGCACCGCCTCGCGTCCGATCCCCGCCGGCCGGATCTCGCCCCGAGCCGCGCTGATCTTCGGGTTCGTGCTCTGCGGCCTGTCGTTCGCGCTGCTATCGCTGACCGTGAATCTGCTGGCGGCCGCGCTCGCGCTCGGCGGCTTCGTGGGTTACGTCGGCGTGTACACGATCTGGCTGAAGCGCCGCACCGCGCAGAACATCGTGATCGGCGGCGCCGCCGGCGCTGTGCCCCCACTGGTCGGCTGGGCCGCGACACGCGGCTCGCTGTCGTGGACCGCCGTGTACCTGTTCGCGATCATCTTCTACTGGACCCCGCCGCACTTCTGGTCACTCAGCCTGCTGATGAAGGATGAGTACGCCAAGGTGGGCGTGCCGATGATGCCGGTCGTCCGCGGCGAGCGCGAGACGCGCCGGCAGATCGTCCTCTACACGCTCCTGCTGTACGCGATCTCGCAGCTGCCGTTCTGCGCCGGCGAGTTCGGGGCGGCGTATCTGTTCGCCTCGATCGGGCTCGGCCTGGCGTTCATCGCCGGCGCGCTGTGGCTCTACCGGCAGGCCGACCGTCGCAGCGCCCTGCGGCTGTACCTGTTCTCCATCGCCTACCTCGCGCTGCTGTTCGGCGCGATGGTCGCGGACGTGAAGCTGTAGCCTTCCGCGCTAATGGACCGAAGGCTTGCACGCAAGAACCTCCGTTCCGGTTTGATCGCGGGCGCGCTCTGCGCCGTCATGTTCGGGATCACGTTCGTGGCGTCCGCGATCTACGTCCATCCGTGAACGACACCGAGCATCCGACTCAGGCGCCGCCGGCCGGCGAGCAGTTGCACCTGCCCGGGCCGAGCATCAAGCCGTTCATGACCGCGATCGCGATCACGTTGATCGTGATCGGGACGACGATCAACATCATCCTGAGCATCGTCGGGCTGATCGCGCTCGTGATCCTAGTGCTCCTGTGGATCGGGGACACCCGGCGCGACATCGCCGAGCTACCCGAGGAACACGGGCACTAGGCCAGCACTAAGCCGGCACTAAGCCTGGGCAGCCTCGGCCGGGACGTCGCTGGTCGCGCCGTCCTCGATCCAGCAGCGCATGATGTCCCTCATCGAGAGGATCCCCAGGAGCTCGCCGCCTTCGTACACGACCAGATGCCGGAAGCGGCCCCTGACCATCGTCGCCGCTGCGCGCTCGAGCGACCAATCGGGAGAGGCGAGTGTGAGGTTCGAAGTTACGTGGTTTGAGACCAGCTCCCGATCGGGGTCCTCCCCGCTGCCTACCGCCTGGAGGATGTCGCGCTCGGTGATCACGCTGGGGCCCTGGGCGTCCGGGTCCAGCACCACCGCCGCCCCAACGTTGCGGCGGCACATGACCTCCGCGGCGTCCCTCAGCGTGTGGCTCGGGCCGATCGTCAAGACGGTCTCGGACATCCCCTCACGTACCCGCATCACGTCTCCTGGTTAGATTGCAACAATTGCCTCAATCATAGTTGAACCCGAGACGCCGCTGACAACCAAATCGCGTCGGGGTTTTCCGAGCGTTCGGGTTATCCGAACGCGGCGCGGCGGCCTCGCCGGCTCGCCCGCTCACGCCTTGACGTCCTTCGTCGACCAGAACGCTTAGGATGCGCGTCGGAGTGACGCTCGAGGGCCCGCAGATCGAAGACCACCGTGCGTAACCGCCCGCTTGTCCAGATGATCGTGATCGGTGTGATCGCCACCGCGATCGGCATCCCGCTTGCGCTGATCGTCCCGTGGTTCCCGGCCAAGGGCTCGATCCAGGCGGGCAACATCAGGACGCTCTACGACGTGCTGCTGATCGCCACCGTGCCGATCTTCGTGCTCGTCGAGACGGTCGTCCTGTTCTCGGTCTGGAAGTTCCGGATGCGCCCGGGGCAGGAAGAGATGGATGGTCCGCCGATCCACGGCAACACCCGCCTCGAGGTCGTGTGGACCGCGGTGCCGGCGATCCTGATCGTCTCGCTCTGCACTTACGCCTACACGGTCCTGCGCTCGAACGAAGACAGCAAGAAGGGCGAGATGACCGTGAACGTCACCACGCGCCAGTTCGCGTTCGAGTTCTCGTATCCGATCTCGCCCGGAAAGCAGGTCGTCTCGCCGGTCCTCTACCTGCCCAACGACAAGCCGGTCGTGTTCAAGCTCCGCTCGCTCGACGTCATTCACAGCTTCTTCGTCCCGAGCTTCTCGGAGAAGCTCGACGCCGTACCAGGGATCGTGACCACGCTGCGGGTGACGCCGAACGTGCTCGGCACCTATCCGGTCGAGTGCACCGAGCTGTGCGGGGCCGGCCACTCGCTGATGCGGAGCAGCGTGCACGTGGTGAGCCCGGCCGCGTTCGCGAGCTGGCTGAGGTCCCAGCCGATCAACGGCCCTCCACCCGTCGGGACGCCGCCGCCGAACGTGATCCAGGCGGTTCCGGGTTACGCCATTGTCCCGGGCGCCGGGTCCTCGCCGGCATCGTCCGCAACCCCGTCCTCGTCCTCGTCATCGAGCGCCTCGAGCACGAGCGCCGCCGCGGGCAAGGCCGTGTTCACCGGGCAGGCGGGATGCGGCGGATGCCACACGCTCGCGGCGGCCGGCGCCACCGGGACGGTCGGGCCGGACCTCGATGTCCGGCTGCGGACAGATTGCGCGAACCCCGCCTCCGAGAAGGTCCGCGGCACGACACTTAAGCAATGCATCGAGACCGCGATCACCAAGCCCTACGCGTACCTGCCGAGCGGCTACAGCGCCGGGATCATGCCGTCGAACTTCTCCCAGCGCCTCACCGCGAACGAGACCCAGGCGCTCGTCAACTTCCTGGCCAGCGCAGCCAAATGAGCAGCGGTCCCCGCCATCCAAGGAGGTATCGTGCAGTCGATGGATAGCGGTAGCCGTCGCGAGTGCGCGCTCGTGCGAATCGTCCATAACGGGAGTCATCTCGGAGAGGAGGCCGACTAATGGCAGTGACAACCGCGGCCCACGAGGCTCCCGTCGCGCGCCGCACCCGCGTCCCGCTTCCGCCGAGCCTCCGCCGGCCCGGCTGGTACCGGGCGGCACTGTTTGAGGTGCTGGGCTTTGCCTTCGCGTTCGGCCTGACCGTCCTGATCCGTGCGCTGATGCACGACCACCCGGTGATCGACGGCCATGCGATCACGATCGTCGCGCTGCTGGCAGTTCCGATCTTCTTCCTGTTCGGGTTCGGCACCGCCGACTACTGGCTGTACTGGGCCGTCGGTCGCCCGACGCGCCCCGAGGACCACTCCGGCCACGGCGCCCACAGCTGGCGCGACTACTTCCGCGTCAACACGGACCACAAGGTGATCGGGATCCAGTACGTGGTCACCTCGTTCTTCTTCCTGCTCGTCGGCGGCCTGCTCGCGATGCTGATCCGCGCCCAGCTGGCCAAGCCGGGCATGCAGTTCCTGACGCCCGAGCAGTACAACGGCGTGTTCTCGGTCCACGCCACGATCCTGATCTTCCTGTTCGTGATCCCGGTGTTCGCCGGCCTGGCGAACTTCGTCCTGCCGCTGATGATCGGCGCGCCGGATATGGCCTTCCCGCGCCTGAACGCACTGTCCTACTGGATGCTGCCGCTGGCCGGGGTCATGATGCTGTTCAGCTTCCTGGCCCCCGGAGGCTCTTTCGCGGCGGGCTGGACGGCGTACGCGCCGCTGTCGACGTCGATGCCGATCGGGCAGATGTTCTTCTCGATCGCGGTCCAGCTCGCCGGCGCCTCGTCGATCGCCACCGCGCTCAACTTCCTCGTGACGATCATCACGATGCGAGCGCCCGGAATGAGCTTCTTCCGCATGCCGCTGCTCGTGTGGGCGAACTTCTCGACCTCGCTGCTGGTCGTGATCGCCACCCCGTTCATCGCGGCCTCGCAGTTCTTCATCCTGCTCGACGTCGCGCTCCACTTCCACTTCTTCGACGCGTTCGTGGGACCCCTCAGGAACGGCAACGTGCTCATGTACCAGCATGTGTTCTGGTTCTACTCCCACCCGGCCGTCTACATCATGATGTTGCCCGGGTTCGGGATCATCTCCGAGGTCATCGCGGTCAAATCGCGAAAGCCGATCTTCGGCTATCGGATGATGGCGTTCTCGCTGCTCGCGATCGTCGTGCTCGGCTTCACCGTGTGGGCGCACCACATGTTCGTGTCCGGGATGGCGCCCTGGATCCGAATCCCGATGATGATCACGACCGCGATCATCGCGATCCCGACCGGGATCAAGATCTTCTCGTGGCTCGCGACGCTGTGGCGAGGCGTGCTCCACCTCGACACGGCGATGCTGTTCGCGCTCGGGTTCCTGACGATGTTCACCCTCGGCGGGATCAGCGGCGTGATGCTCGCGATGATCCCGTTCGACATCCACGTCAGCCAGACCTACTTCATCGTCGCCCACATCCACTACGTGCTGTTCGGCGGCTCGCTGTTCACGATCTTCGCCGGCGTCTACTACTGGTTCCCGAAGATGACCGGCCGGATGTACGACGAGCGTCTCGGCAAGTGGCACTTCTGGATGACGTTCATCTTCTTCAACCTGACGTTCGGCCCGATGCACTTGATCGGGATCCAGGGCATGCCGCGTCGTGTCGCCGAGTACGCGGCCAAGTTCGCGGCCTGGAACCTGTTCATCTCGATCTCGGCGTTCATCCTCGGCTTCAGCACGCTGATCTTCCTCTACAACATGATCGTCAGCTGGAAGGGTGGCCCGCGCGCCCCGGCGAACCCGTGGCGGGCGATGACGCTCGAGTGGCAGGTCTCCTCGCCGCCGCCGATCTTCAACTTCGACGCGATCCCGACGGTCGTCGGCGGGCCCTATGAGTACGGCGTTCCCGGCGCAGTGCACGGAATCTTCAAGCCCCCCGCCGAGGCACGTCGCGTGGCGGCTGGAGCATTCACGACGCCACCGAGCCAGGAGAGCCGCACGTGAGGACGATCCTGGTCGTCGCCAACGAGACGCTTGGCGGGCGGTCGTTACTCGGAGCGATCCGCGAGCGAGCTGCCAAGGGCGACGCGCGCTTCGTTCTGGTGGCGCCGCAGAACCGGCCGCGGGCGGGGCTCGTGGTCTACGACGACGCGGTGTTCGACGCCGCCCAGACGCGCGTCGATCTCGCGCTCGAGTTCGCTCGCGCCGAGCACATCGACGCGATCGGCGAGGTCGGCGATTCCGACGCCTATTCGGCGACGATAGACGCCGTCCACACCTACCGCCCGGACGAGATCATCATCTCGACCTACCCTGCCACCCGGTCGGGCTGGCTCCGCCGTGATTTGATCGAGCGCGTCCGCGACGCCACCGGCCTCCCTGTCGAGCACGTGGTCGCGGACCCCGACACGGAGGGGCTGCCGTTCGACGTGACCCTGGCGGTCGCGAACCGCACCGCGAGCGGCGACGAGCTGCTCGACGCGCTGAAGGCCAAGGTCGAGGCCGAGCCTGAGGGCCGCAACCGCCTGTTCGTGGTCGTAGTGCCCCAGGAGGGCGGCAGCGGCCAGGACGCGCGCCGCGCGCGCACGCGCCTGAAGCTCGTGCTCGACCGGCTCCACGCCCGAGGCATGTTCGCGGCCGGGATGATCGGCGACCCCGATCCGTTCACCGCGATCACCAACGCGCTTCAGTACTTCCGCGTCGACGACATCGTGATCTCCACTTTCGCCGAGACCAAGTCCGGCTGGCTCCGCACGGATCTGATCGAGCGGGTCCGGCGCACCACGGGAAAGCCCGTCGAGCACATCGTCCACGAGGACGTCGCGTCGACCACCGCGTAGCCCATGGAAGCCGCCTCGATCACCCACGGCCACGCCGAGCACCACGGCCCACCGCCGGCGCACCACTCCTCCAGGGTGCACGCGCCGACCCTCGGCATGCTGCTTTTCATCATGTCCGAGATCATGATCTTCGGCGCCTTCTTCACCGCGTACTTCTTCATCCGGGTCGTCACCCACAACCCGTGGCCGGCCCGGGGCACCGCGGTGCCAGAGGCGGTCGCCGGCGTCAACACGGCGATCCTGCTGTCGTCCTCGCTGACGCTCCACTGGGCCCTGACCTCGGTCAAAAACGGGAACCGCTTCGGGCTCCGCGCCGGGATGGCGTCGACGTTCATGCTCGGACTGACGTTCCTGTTCATCCAGATCAACGAGTACATTCACCTGGGGTGGGCCCCGCGCGACTCGGCCCAGGCGACCGTCTTCTACTCGCTGACCGGCCTCCACGGCATCCACGTGTTCATCGGCCTCTGCCTGCTGTTGATGGTGACGACGCGCGCGTTTCGCGGCCACTACTCCCCCGAGCACCACGCGGGCATGGAGGTCCCGGGGATCTACTGGCACTTCGTCGACATCATGTGGATCGTCGTGTACACGTCGGTCTACGTGCTCTAGCGCCAAGCGGTAGGCCGTGGCGAACCCGTTGCGCTACGAGGCGGATGCCTTCCGGGTGTTCCTCTACTGCCTGGCCGTGATCGCCGCGATCGTTGCGATCGTGTTGATCGTCCGGGCGCTGACCTAGCCGTTCCCAGTCGGGTGCGCCACCATGGAGGTCCGCCGTGGTTCTGACTTCGCTCCCGCTCGCCTCCGCCGGCCTGATCAACGGAATCGTGCCGCCGGTGATCGTGCTGCTCTGCTGGGTGCCGTATCGGGCACGCGTGCGGACGCTGTCGCACGAGCGGCGCGCGGTTCCGGGCTGGCGCCAGGCGTGCTTCGGGGCCGGCCTGCTGAGCCTTGCCTTCGTCCTGAGTGAGCCCGTCGACTCGATCGCCGACCAGCTCCTGGTGGCGCACATGGCCGAGCACCTCGTGATCGGCGACATCTCGGCCCTGCTGCTCGTCCTCGGCTTCACCGGGCCGCTGCTCGCGCCGCTGCTGCGACGGCGGTACATCGGCAAGCTGCGCATCTTCGCGCACCCCTTGGTGGCGTTCCCGGTGTGGGCGATCAACTTCTACGCCTGGCACACGCCGTTCCTGTACCAGGCGGCGCTCCGCCACGACGGCATCCACGCGCTCCAGCACGGCACCTTCCTGGCGTTCGGGATGGCGATGTGGATGGCGCTGCTCGGACCGCTGCCGAAGCCGAGCTGGTTCGGAAACGCCGCCCGGCTCGCGTACATCATCGCGGTGCGGCTCGCCGGGACGATCCTCGCCAACGTCATGATCTTCTCCGGCACGGTGCTCTACCCGATCTACCGCGCCACCGACGCCAAATGGCACATCAGCCCGATGGGCGATCAGATCGCCGCCGCCGGCGTGATGATGGTCGAGGAGAGCCTGCTCACGATCGGGCTGTTCTGCTGGCTGTTCCTGAAGGTCGCCCGCGAGGCCGAAGAGCGCCAGGCGCTCCTCGACGCCGCAGCCGCCAGCGGACTCGAGCTCGACGAGCAGCGCGCGGCGCGCGCGGTGGCGGCGGGCCGGGGCGACGAGCTGCTCGAGCGCATCCGGTCCCGGGGCGCGACGACCGCGTCCTAGGGTTGGGTGGCGCCGGCAACACCCGGCCCGCTTTCCCGGCCCCCGCTCTCGGCCCCGGCTCTCGGCCCCGGCTCTCGGCCCCGCTGTCCGCCCGCGACGAGCATGCTTAACGCGCCATTTGAGCGCGATCGCGCTGACCGTGCCGTGTTTCGCATGCCATACGTGCTTGGTACGTCACGGTCCGGGCGAAATCACTCCGGTGACGCGTTATGCAGGTCCGCGGAGCTCGCGGCAGGCGGTCAAGGCGACGGCGCGACCTAGTGCGATGCCGACGACAGGAACGCCACCAGGGCCTGGATCTGACTCGGGCTGAGCGTCTTGCTGAAGGTGTTCGGCATGATGCCGGCGTGGTAGCCCGCCGGTATGTACTTGTACGGATCGGTGATCGCGGTCTCGATGCACTTCTGCAACGTCGCGCCGCGGGCCTGCTGGGACGCCGGCGCCGCGCACGCGGCTTTCAGCGTGTCGAGATTGGGCCCGATGGTCCCGGTCGTCCCGGCCGCCGACAGGGTGTGACATGAACCGCAGCCGCCGACGCCGGTGAAGATCGCCTTCCCGTTGGCGGCCGTCGGCGCCACCTTCTCCGCCACCGCGGCCGCCAGCGCGCCGGTGTCCTGACCCGGCACCGCCGCGACCGCCGCCACGTACCCGGCGATGTCCTGGGCGCCCTGTCCTCTCACGAGCCCCGCGGGCATCACGCCCTGCGTGTTTGGATACTCGATCCAGTAGGAGATCAGTCCCTGGATCGAAGTGGCCTTCACCCCGTCGATCTTGGCCTGCCGGAACGCATCGTCGAGGTTGGGTCCCACCGTGCCGGTCGAGTTCGCGTGCGCGAGTGTGTGACAGGAGGCGCAGTTCGTGGCGAACAGCTTCTTGCCCGTCACGAGGTTCGCGGTCGGGTGCTTGAGCGCGCAACCACCCACCGTGACCGCGATCGAAACTGCCGCCATGAGCGTTGCGATGCGTCCCAGCGACTTGACCATACTTGAGAGGCGGCACTCTATCCAAGCCGTCGGCAGGGGGCTCGGCGGCTGCGGTCACGCGCCGGCCCGACCGCGCCGGCGAAACCGATCGGCCGCGGCGACGCAACCACTCCGCAGCCACGGCAAGATCCCCTGGCCAGCGCCGCGGAGCCCACCGCGGCGCGCCCGGGGCGCCACCACAGCCGCCCCGACGACGCGGCGGGCATCCGCCCCCTTCTATACGATGGCTGAGGATGAGAATGCGGCAGAAGTACCGGATGAGGACGCCATCCACCGGTCGCGAGGTCGTGATCGACGCCGAGGTCGGACGGACGTACGTCGATCGGGAGACCGGGGAGCCGCTGGAGGTCGTCGGGCAGCTGCTACCGCTGGCGCCGACCCCGTCCGAGCTGCCGTGGGCGGTCGAGAACCTTCGCTTCTGCAACTGGTGCGACCAGCATTGCCAGAAGGACCTCAACGACTGCCCTCATTGCGGCAGGCGGATGGAACCGCTCGAAGAGGTCTGACGTGTCGGTCGTGCCCCGCCGTCCAGCCGCCCTTCGCGCTACTCGCAGGCTCACCGCGCTCGCCGCCGGTGCAATGGTCGCCGCGGGCATCGCGGCCTGCGGTAGCGGCACATCGGCGACGGACACATCCGGCGCCCCACCGCTGACCGTCCCGACTGCTCCCATTACCGCGCCGGCGTCGACCGGGACGTCCACCACATCGAGCACTAAGACGACGTCCACAACCTCATCGAGCGGCGCCACGCCGTCGGCGGCCGCATCCGCGTCGTCCGGTGGCGCAAGCTCGTCCTCGGGCGGCACGAGCAGCGGCGGCACCACCGGCGGCACCGCGGGTGGCGGCACCACCGGCGGCGGCACGGGTGGCGGCACCACCGGCGGCGGCACGGGTGGCGGCACCACCGGCGGCGGCACGGGTGGCGGCACCACCGGCGGCGGTACGGGTGGCGGCACCACCGGCGGCGGTACGGGTGGCGGCACCACCGGCGGCGGCACGGGTGGCGGCGCCACGCCGAACGGCGCCACCCCCTCGGGAACCGGCTCGAACTCGAGCTCGGGCTCGGGCAGCGGCGGCGGCGGACTCCCTTAGCCGATCTGGGAGTCCCGGAGTGGACTCCCTCTAGCCCGCGGCTAGAGGCAATACCGTTTCGTTAGGCGGCCAGGATGATGATCGCGTCGTCGGCCGGTTTCGTCGGTTTGGGCGGGTTGCGGTGCTCGGCCTCTAGCCGTCCTCTAGCCGTCCTCTAGCCGATCTGGGACGGCTCGAGCGAGCGCCCACCCGTGGCGTACGGCGGCCAAGGCCCCCTCCCCGCGCGATCCTGCCGGACGCCCCCGACGGTGCTGTCAGCGCGCTCACGGCCCCGGCGCCGCCCGGCCGGGCAGGCACCAGATCCCGCCCGGTTACCAGCCCCGGATCGACCGGGGTCGTCGCTCAGCTCACTTCTTCGTCGTCGGCGCGGTCGTCGTCGTCGTCGGCGCCACCGGGGTCGTCACTTCGGTCGCGCTGTACTCAACCCGCGTACCCGGGTAGTCGCACACGTACCGGGCACTCTGGCCGATGTTGAGCTGAGCCTCCGGCGGATTGGGCGGAAAGCAGTCGCTGCTGCGGCTCTGCCGGTACGCGAAGTGGCTGGTCGAGAGGTCGATCGAGAGGACCGGCGCCCAGGTCGGCGTCGTGAGCGCGATCGCCTCGCCGCGGACAACGGGGATCGTCGTCGTGAGCGGGAACTGGACGACCTGCCCCAGATAGGGCTGGACGTCCACCAACGGACTCTGTGCGACCACCGACCACGTCCAGGCGGTCTTCTTGCCGACCGGCTTGAGCACGGTGATCCGGACCTGCGCATCGCCGCCGTAGTTCTTGTCGAGGAGTTTCGTGTCGCTCAGCGCGGTCGATGCGTTGGTGGACAGAGCGGACAGCCCGACGGTGAACGCCACGACCCGTCCGGCCTGTTTGACCTTCGACGGGTAGGCGATGTTGTCCCGAATTGTCTCGAGCGCGGTGGCTCGGGTCAGGATGATCGTGCACTGCGAGGGGTCGACGCCTTTCGGGCAGGCCGGAGAGACCAGCGGCGACGTGGTTGCGCCGAGCTCGGTGATCGTCGCGTCGGCGGCAGCGGGGAGAAGCCCGCAGAGCGCGATCGCACCCGCGGTGGCCAACAAAGTTCGTTTCATGTCCAGATTCAACACGACACCCCGGCGCCAGTTGCGCCGCATTGGGCGACGATCGCCATCCTGGCGCCGAAGGATCGCGTTCTCTACTACAAAACGGCTAGTCGAGCCGCCCTGCTAGAGCTTGGTGACGTTAACCGCCTTCGGCCCCTTCGGACCGGCCTCCTCCTCGTAAGCAACCTTGATTCCCTCGGACAGCGAGCGATAGCCGTCCCCCATGATGCCAGTGAAATGAACGAACAAGTCGCGCCCGCCGTCGTCTGGCGTGATGAAGCCGAAGCCCTTGTCGTCGCTGAACCACTTGACGGTACCCGTTGCCATGTACTCCCCTTAGATGCCTGCTATCGGACACGCCGGTTAGGTGCCCGAGGGCCCCAGACCAACCCGGGGAAGGTAGCAAGGAAGCGCAGCGCATGGCTTTCCGGAGTGATCCGATGCAACTTCCCGAGTCGGGAACCGACTCCTAACCCGTCAGCGCAGCGCCTGCGCGGTCGCCTCGATCTCGGCGGGATCGCCCGGCGCAGGAATCCAGAGTGGCCGAAGCCGATCGCCCTCGTAGCGCGGGATCACATGCATGTGGAAGTGGAAAACGGTCTGCCAGGCGGCCCGCCCACAGCCATTGACCAGGTTCACGCCGTCGGCATCGAGCCGCTCGACGATCCTGCCCGCCATCCGCTGAGCAGCGGCCATCGTCGCCGCCAGATCCTCCTGTCCGATCTCCCGGATGTCGCGGGAGTGCTCACGCGGAACGACCAGGAGATGGCCGCGCGTGGCGGGGCTGATGTCCATGAATGCGACGGTTCGCTCGCCCTCGTCGACGATCTGCGCCGGAAGCTCGCCGGCCACGATCTTGCAGAAGATGCAGTCTGGGTCGCTCACGACGCGCAGCCTATCGCTCAGAGCCCGAGCGGCCCGAGCCGCTCACGATCGACCGCGCTCGATCGATCGCCTGCTCGCGCGAGGTGATCTCCCCTGCGAAGCTCGCTTCCTCGAGCTCCTGGAGGATCTGGCCGAGCTCCGGCCCGGGCCGGAGGCCCACCGCCCGTGCGAGCTCGTCGCCTCGCACCGGCGGACGCGGCCGGCCCTCGCGCCAGGCGAGTGCCTCGCCGAGCAGCTCTCCCGCGAGCTCGAGGTGGCGGGCGATCGCCTCATCGGAGCCACGCCCGCGGGTGGCCAGCCGATCGGCGACGCTCAGCAGCGTCACGTCCACCTGGACCGGCTCGCACGCGCGCAGGTAGCGATAGATCGCCCGCCGGCCGATCGGCATCTCGTGGACCAGGAAGCCGAGCCGCAGGTGGTTGCGGATCAGCGCCGCGACGTGCTCGCACAGCCGATCGCTCGCCCGCAGGCGCGTCAGCGCGGCCGTCGCCGCCTCGGCTCCGACGACATCGTGCCCGATGAATGTGATCCGCCCTTCGGGCGTCACCCGCCGGGTCTGCGGCTTGGCGACGTCGTGGAGCAGCGCTCCGAATCGGAGCGCCTGACCGCGGCTCAGCTCGTTGGCGAGCGGCTCCGCCAGCAACCGGCCGACCGCGTCGGCATGCTCCCCGAGCCACGCCTGCGGCCGGCGCGTGAGCTCGATCGTCTCCGCCAGCACGGACCGCGTGTGCTCGAGCACGTCGAGATGGTGATATCGGCTCTGCTCGACGCCGCGCATCCGTGTCAGCTCGGGCAGGACCACGTCGGTTGCCCCCACGGCATCCATGAGCTCGAGGCCGGAGAGCGCGCGATCGGCGATCAGGATCCGCTTCAGCTCGGAGAAGATCCGTTCGGGCGCGATCTGGGCGAGCCCCTCGGCGCTGGCGGCGGCCGTGGCGGCAGTCTCCTCGTCGATCTCGAAGCCCAGTTCGCACGCGAGCCGGGCGAGGCGCAGCGTCCGCAGGGGGTCGTGCGCGAAAGTGCACGGGGACACCATCCGCAGCCGACGCCCTCGCAAGTCGTCGACCCCCCCGAAGGGATCGACGTATCCCCCGCCGCTCAGCGGCTCGGCGATCGCGTTGATCGTGAAGTCGCGTTGCCCCAGATCGACCTCGATCGAACGGCCGGCCAGCGGCAGCATGTCGACCTGCCAGCTGTGATCCCGGGCGACGACGCGCCAGACCCCGAACGCCTCCGACAGCGCAAACACATGCCCGTTGCTGCTGCGGGCCAGCGCGCGGGCCAGCCGGCGCACGTCGCCACCGACCGCGACGTCGTAGTCGTCGGTCGGACGCCCCAGCAATCTGTCGCGCACCGCCCCGCCCACCAGCCAGGCCGGCTCGTCCGCGATTCCGGCGAGCGCCTCCAGCGGATCGCCGTTGCTCACACGGGCGTCCCGTCGCGGTGGTACACCCTCGGAACCCTCGGCGTCAGGCCGCACAGGATCTCGTAGTTGATCGTGCCGATCCGGCGGGCCACCTCCTCGGCAGTCACGCGCTCGTCGCCGTCAAGACCGATGATCGTCACGCGATCACCACAGCGCACGTCTCCGACCGATGAGCCGAGCTCGACCGTGATGTTGTCCATGCTGACCGTGCCTACGAGCGGATAGCGCCGGCCGCCGATGAGCACGTCGCAATTGTTGGTGAGCGCCCGGCGGATCCCGTCGGCGTAGCCGACGGGCACCGTCGCCAACCAGGTCTCGGACCCGGCCACCCACCGCCGGCCGTAGCCGGCGCTGTCTCCGGCGCGTGCGAGCTTCACGGCCGCCACGTACGACGCCAGCTCAAGCGCCGGCTCGAGCCCGTGCACGGCGGGATCGGCGTTCATCGGGTCGCAACCGTAGATCGCGATCCCACAGCGGACAAGGTCGAAATGGCTGGCCGGCTCGCGCAGCGTGGCGGCGCTGTTGGCGGCATGCACCGTGATCCCCGGCCACCGCGCGTGCATGGTGTTGGCAAACGGAGCAAATCGGTCGAGCTGGGCAGCGGTGAACGACGGGTCCTCGTCGGCGCTGGCGAAGTGGGTCATCGCCCCCGCGAGCTCGAGCGCCGGTGCGCCCGCGTCGATCCTCTCCGCCACCAGCATCGCCTCACCCGGATCTCTGGTCCCGAGGCGGCCCATGCCGGTGTCGAGCTTCACGTGCACGCGTACGCGCGCGTCCACCGCACCGGCGCACACCCGGGACAGCCGCTCCACGAACGACTCGCTCCAGGCCACCAACTCGGCCTCCGCGGCGACCGCCACCGGCAGCTCCTCGTCGCTGACCGCGCCCATCACCAGGACCGGCGCGTCGACGCCGCCGTCGCGCAGCGCCGCCGCCTCACCGGCGGTCGCCACCGCCAGCGACCTCGCGCCACCGACCAGTGCCGCCCGCGCCGCCGGAACCGGGCCGTGGCCGTAGCCGTTGCCCTTTACGACAGCGGCCAGCTCCGCGCCGCCGGTCAGCCCAGCCCTGAGCCGCGCGACGTTGCGTTCGATCGCGGCGAGGTTCACCCGGGCCAGCGCGCGCGGCGGCATGATCAGGCCGCCGGCGCCGCCAGCGAGCGAGGGAGCGCCGCGATCACGTCGCTCGCAACCACGCCCTCGGGCCCGATCGCCTGCGCCGACAGCACGCCGGCGCGCACGTGCACGAGCACGCCGGCACACGCCGCGTGGAACGGATCCATCTTCTTGGCCAGAAACGCGCCGATCACGCCCGAGAGCACGTCGCCGGTGCCCGCGGTGGCCAGCGCGGGCGCGCCGCCCCGACTTACTCCGACCCGGCCGTCGGGCGCCGCCACCAGAGTGTCGTCTCCCTTGAGCACGATGATCGTCTGGGCCTCACGCGCCGCCCGGCGCGCGCTGTGCAGGCGCCGGGTGCCGATCGCCTCGCTGTCGGTCTCGAGCAGGCGGGCGAGCTCCCCCGCGTGCGGGGTGAGCACGGTGGCGGCCTCGCGCTCGGCGAGCAGGCTCAGAGACCCCGCGTGGGCGTTCAGACCGTCGGCGTCGAGCACGAGCGGCACGGGCGCGGCGTGAGCGAGCTGAAGCGCGAACTCCTGTGCACCCGTCGCCCGCCCGAGGCCCGGGCCCAGCACGAGCGCGTCGACCCGATCGGCGCGCTCGAGCACGCTCTCCACTCCCCAGGGATCGAGCGAGCCATCAGTGTCGGGCAGCGGCAGCGTCATCACCTCGAGCAGCCGGCCCTCGAAGATCACGTTGAGCGAGGCGGGCACGCATGCGGTCACGTAGCCGGCGCCGGCGCGCATCGAGGACGCGGACGCGAGGCACGGCGCGCCGGTCAACCCCAGCGACCCGCCGCACACGAGCACGCTGCCCGCGGCGAACTTGTTCGATGCCCTTCCGCGGCGCGGGATCCCGTGTGTCACCCGGTCCGAGATCAGCCCGACGTGGGGCTCGCCGGGGCCTCCGCCCGGGATCCCGATGTCGATCACCCGGACCTCGCCGGCCTGCGTCTTCCCGGGGTCGACCCAGAGGCCCGGCTTGTCCGCGTGGAAGGTGGCGGTGGCGCGCGCGCGGACGGCCGCGCCGGTGACCTCGCCCGTCGACGCATCCACCCCGCTTGGAACGTCGCAAGCGACCACGCATGCGCCACCGGACACGCCGTTGATCGCGGCGATCGCCCCGGCCGCCGGCTCCCGCGGCTCCCCCGAGAAACCCGTGCCGAGGATCGCATCGATGATCCCGGCCGCGCCGCCCAGTGCAGACGCCGCGAACGGCGCGGGCGGCGATCCCGGCAGGCGCTCCGCATTGACCTTGGCGTCGCCGCGCAGCTCCTCGACGTCTCCAAGCAGGACCACGTCGACCTCGCGACCGCGATCCCTCAGCAGGCGGGCCGCCACGAACCCGTCGCCGCCGTTGTTGCCCTTGCCGCATACGGCCACGATCCGACCGGCGGGTGCCAGCTCCCCGACCAGGTCGGCCAGCCCGGTGCCGGCCCGTTCCATCAGGTCGAGGCCAGGGATTCCGCGCTCGCCGATCGCCCACTCGTCGAGCGCCCGCTGCTGGGCGGCATCGGGGAGCGGATCAAGCCAGTCGGGAAGCTTCACGACCGGCAGCGTAGGCGATCGAGGCGCTCAGCCCGCGATCGCCACGTTCCGCGTCGCCAGCCGAGGCGGCTCAGCCGGCGATCGCCACCGCGGCGGCCTCTCGCCGCGTGTGCGTGAGCGACACCTCGACCTGCACTCCGAGCTCGGTGGCCCGGGCCGCAGCGCTGCCCGACAGCCGGATCCGAGGCGGCCCGCCGGTGCCGACCACCTCAACCTCGTGGAAGTTCCACGACTCGATCCCGAGCGCCTTGGCCACTGCCTCCTTGGCGCAGAAGCGCGCCGCGAGATGCTGGCCGGGCCGTCCACGCGAGGCGGCGTAGGCCCGCTCGCCTTCGGTGAACAGACGCTCGGCGAGCCGCGGTGTCCGCTCGAGCGCCCGCTCCAGGCGGTCAATCTCCAGGAGATCGATGCCGACTTTGAATGGGAGCCCGCCGACCACCCCCGCCTCCCGGCTCACTCGACGGTGACGGTCTTCGCCAGGTTCCGGGGCTGGTCGACGTTCAGTCCGCGCCGGCGGGCGATGTGGTAGGCCAGCAGCTGCAGCGGGATCACGGCCAGCAGCGATGAGAGCATCCACTCGGTCTGTGGCACCTCGATCACTTCGTCGGCGTGCTGGGCGATGTGCTCGTCGCCCTCGGTCGCGATCGCGATCACCCTTGCCCCGCGGGCCCGGACCTCCTGGATGTTCGAGATCACCTTCTCGAGCACGGGCGACTCGGTCGCGACCACGACCACCGGCGTGCTCTGGTCCAACAGCGCGATCGGGCCGTGCTTCATCTCGCCGGCCGCGTACGCGTCAGTCGCGATGTAGGAGATCTCCTTCAGCTTCAGCGCCCCCTCCAATGCAACCGGCAACCCTACATGGCGCCCGAGGTACAGGAAGAACTCGGCTTCGCTCACCCGGTCGGCGACCTCCTGCACGCCGCCCATGTCCCGCTCGAACATCTCCGTGATCCGGTGGGGCAGGCGCTTGACCTCGCTGATCGTCGTCTTGAGCGTGTCCGGCTCGAGCGTGCCGCGGAGCTCGGCCAGCCGCAGGGCGAGCAGGTACATCGCCACGACCTGGCTGACGAACGTCTTCGTCGCCGCCACGCCGATCTCGAGGCCGGCGCGGGTGTACAGCACACCGTCCGCGTCGCGGGTCGCCTGGGAGCCCATGATGTTCGTAATCGCGAGTACGTTCGCGCCGCGTTCGCGCGCGGTGCGCATCGCCGCCAGCGTGTCGGCGGTCTCGCCGGACTGAGAGATCCCGATCACGAGGTCGCCGGGCCCGACGATCGGATTGCGGTATCGGTATTCGGACGCGATCTCGACCTCGACCGACACGCGCGAGAACTCCTCGATCGCGTAGCGCCCGATCAGCCCGGCGTGGTACGACGTGCCGCAGGCGACGATCACGATCCGGCGGAGCGTCCGCAGGAGCTCGTCGTCGATCGGGGAGGATTCCGATTTCCCCGGGGCCACGATCCCGAGATCGATCCCGACGCCGCGCGCGGCGCGCTCGCCGATCGTTTCCGCGACCGCGTCGGCCTGCTCGTGGATCTCCTTGAGCATGAACGTCTCGTAACCCTGCTTCTCGGCCGTGTCGGCGTCCCAGTCGATCTCGACGATCTCGCGCTCGAGCGCGGTGCCGTCGGCGGTGAGGAACTCGACGTCGTCGGGCCGCAGCACGACGATCTCGTCGTTCTCGATGTACTGGACGTGGCGCGTGTGGCGGAGGAAGGCCGGGATCGCGGACGCGATGAACTGCTCGCCGTCGCCCCGGCCGATGATCAGCGGGCATTCCTTCCGCGCGCCGACCAGCACGCCGGGCTCGTCCGCAGTCATCGCGACGAATGCGTAGTGGCCGCGCAGGTCGGCATAGGCGCGGCGGACGGCCTCGACGAGATCGCCGTCGTTGTAGTGGGCGACGAGGTGCGCGATCACCTCGGCGTCGGTCTCGGAGGTGAATTGCGCGCCCTCGGCGACCAGCCGGCGCTTGAGCGCGATGTAGTTCTCGACGATCCCGTTGACCACGATGTGGACGCGGTCGGTGTTGTCGAAGTGGGGATGGGCGTTTTCCTCGGTGACGCGCCCGTGGGTCGCCCAGCGGGTGTGGCCGATGCCGGTGCCCGGCTGGGGCCGCTCGGCGAGCGCGACGGCCCCCTGGCCGCCCTCATGTCTGCCGCAGGCCTCGATCGCCCCGCGCAGCGCGCTCAGGTTGCCGACGGCACGCACGGCGTCGATCCGATCGCCGTGGAGCACCGAGATGCCGGCGCTGTCGTATCCGCGATATTCGAGCTTCTCTAGTCCTGCGAGCAGCAGCGGGCGCGCCTTACGCGGGCCAACGTAGCCGACGATTCCACACATGCGTCCTTACTTCCCCTTTCGTGGCGGGCAATCCGCACGATCGCCTTCCGGTGGTCCGTCGGAGGAGTTCGACGATGTTAGCCGGAAGAACGGTCATCTCAATCAACGCATGAGGCCGTGCGAGACTCGCGGCCGCCGCGCGGCCGCTATGGCAGCGCCGTCTCCACGACCTGCTGCAAGCGCGCACAGATCTCGTCGGTCTCCTCCTGGCTCGGCGCCTCGACCATCACCCGGATCAACGGCTCCGTGCCGGACACCCGAACGAGCACGCGCCCGCGGCCGGTCAGCCCTGCGTGCTCGCGTTCCACCGCCTCCTCCACGCCCGGGTCGGCCATCGCCACCGCGAGCCCGGCCCGGTCCGCGGCGCGGATGTTGACCAGGCGCTGCGGCAGCTTCTCCATCGCGCTCCGGCCGGCTAGGTCGCGGCCTTTGAGCGCCTCGAGCGTCAGCAGCGCGCTCGCGATCCCGTCGCCGGACGGTCCGAAGCCGAGATCGATGATGTGGCCTGATTGCTCGCCTCCGAGCGCCCAGCCACGCTGGCGCAGCTCGTCGAGCACGTAGCGGTCCCCGACGGCGGTCGTCGCCACCTCGATGTCCGCCGCCTCCATCGCCCGGTGGAACCCGTAGTTGGTCATGACCGTGACCACGACCCCGCCACCGGGCAGCCTCTCCTGGTCGCGAAGGTGAAGCGCTGCCAGCGCGATCAGCTCGTCGCCGTCGACGACTGCACCGTGGCGGTCCACGGCGAGCACGCGATCGCCGTCGCCGTCGAACGCAAACGCGACGTCATAGCTGCCGCTCGAGACGCGCTTGACGACCCCTTCGAGATGGGTCGAGCCGCACTCCAGATTGATGTTCATGCCGTCGGGCTGATCGGCGACCACGTCGAGGCTCGCGCCCAGCCGCCGGAAGATCTCGGGGGCCGCTTGGAAGGTGGCGCCGTTGGCACAGTCCAGCAGCACGCGCAGCCCACTCAGATCGAGGCCGGAGAAGCGCTCCTCAAGCTGATGGACGTAGTCCTCGAGCGCGCCGTCGAACGGCCTGATGCGGCCGATGTGCGCGGGCGGGACCGGCGGGGTCTCGAGCCCGGCCTCGATCTCGTGCTCGGTGTCGTCGTGGAGCTTGAACCCGTCGGCCGCGAACAGCTTGATGCCGTTGTCCTCATAGGGGTTGTGCGACGCCGAGATCACCGCGGCGAGGTCGAAGCCGTGGCGGCGCACCAGCAGCGGGGCCGCCGGCGTCGGAAGCACGCCGGCGAGCCAGGCGTCGCCCCCCGCTGCCGCCACGCCGGCGGCGATCGCCGACTCGAGCATCTCGCCTGACTCGCGTGTGTCGCGGATGATCAGCACCTGCGGGCGCTCCGCCTCCGCCCGCGTGACCGCGGTGCGGGCCAGCGCGAGGGCGAGATCAGCGGTGAGGAAGTGTCCTGCACGGCCCCGGACTCCGTCCGTGCCGAAGAGATGGCGCGCCACGACGGCTACCGGTAGGCCTTAGCGCTTGGAGAACTGCGGCCGCTTGCGAGCCTTCTTGAGCCCGGCCTTCTTGCGCTCCTTGACGCGAGGGTCGCGCGTCAGGAAGCCGCGGCGCTTGAGCTCGCCGCGCAGATTGGGGTCGGCGACGATCAGCGCGCGCGAGATCCCGTGGCGGAGCGCTCCGGCCTGGGCCGATACGCCGCCGCCGTGCATACGCGCGACCACGTCCATCCGCGACTCGTAGCCGACGGTCTCGAGCGGCTGGCGGATGACGCGCCTGAGCGTCTCGCGCGGGAAGAACGCCTCGAGCGTCTTGCCGTTGATCACGTACGTACCGGTGCCGGGCTTGATGATTACCCGCGCAACGGCCGTCTTGCGCTTCCCGGTCGAGGTGTAGCGCGCGCCCGCGGCGAGATCGATCGCGGCGTCGGCGATCGGCCGGGAGTCCTCCTCGGCCTCCTCCTGCTCGCGTGCGGCCAGCGCCTCGGCGTCGGCCTCGGCCGCGGCCTGCGCCTCCGCGTCGAGGAACTGCTCACCTTCGGACACGATGTCGGGAATCAGATCGGCGCCCGGGATCTCCGGCTTCTGGCGCGGCGTGAGCTCGATCTCCTCGAGCTCCCCGTCTTCGGTCGGGGATTGCTTGGCCTCGATAACCACTTCGGGGCCCTCGGCCTCGGCGGCAGCCAGCTGGGACTCCGCAGCGGCCACGGGCTCCGCAGCGGCCACGGGTACCTCCGCGGCCACGCGCTCCTCGGCAACGGGCTCGGGCTCCTCGGCGACCGGCTCGGGCTCCTCGGCGACCGGCTCCGGCTCCTCGGCGACCGGCTCCGGCTCCTCGGCGACCGGCTCCGGCTCCTCGGCGACCGGCTCCGGCTCCTCGGCGACCGGCTCCGGCTCCTGGGCGGCCGGCTCCGGCTCCTGGGCGACCGGCTCCGGCTCCTCGGCGACCGGCTCCGGCTCCTCGGCGACCGGCTCCGGCTCCTCGGCGACCGGCTCCTGGGCGACCGGCTCCGGCTCCGGGGCGACCGGCTCCTCGGCGACTGCGACGGGCTCCTCGGCAGCGGGCTCCTCGGCCGCCGGCGCCGGCTCGTCCGGCTCGGCGGCGGCCTGCGCCTCCGGCTCCTCCGGAACTCCCGTCTCCTGGTCGTCGGCCTGCTGCTCGTCCTCGGGGCGCTCGGTCACTGCTCGATCTCCATCGGTTGAGGCTGCTGTGCGGCGTGCGGATGCTCGGGACCCGCGTAGACCTTGAGCTTCGTCAGCTGCTTGCGCGCAAGACGGTTGCGGGGCAGCATCCCCTTGACCGCGAGGCGGATGACCTCCTCGGGCCGGCGCTCGAGCATGTCGTTCAGGGTGCGGGACTTCAGCCCGCCGGGATACCCGGAGTGGCGGTAGTAGCGCTTGTCGGAGCGCTTGTTGCCCGTCACCGCGATCTCCTTGGCGTTGACGACGATCACGAAGTCGCCCGTGTCGACGTGCGGCGTGTAGGTCGGCTTACGCTTGCCGCGCAGCGTGTCGGCGATCTGCGTCGCGAGCCGGCCGAGCGTTTTCCCGGAGGCGTCGACGATCACCCAGTTGCGCTCTCTGTCGGCGGGGGTGGCTACGTAGGTCTTCATGGCATGCACAAGCCGCGCGACGATCGCGCGGCTTCGCCCATGATAGGCGATCCGACGCCACATGGCCGTTCGTGGCGGAGCGTACGCTCAGCCGATGTCCCTCTCGCTCAAGGCCAGGCGCGCGGCGATCAACTGCGCCTACGTCGGACTGCGGGTGTACTGGTTCCTCGCCAGGCCGAAGGTGATCGGGGTCAAATGCGTGGTCGTCCACGACGACCACGTGCTGCTCGTGCGCCACACCTACGGGCACCGCAGCTGGGACCTCCCCGGCGGCACGGTCAGGCGCCGCGAGGTCCCGATCGATGCCGCCCGGCGCGAAATGCACGAGGAGCTCGGCCGGGTGATCGAGGATTGGCAGGAACTCGGCGTGCTGTACGTCACCGCCGACCGCCATCGAGACAACCTGCACATGTTCCAGGCGCAGATCGCCGATCCGCAGCTCGACATCGACCTCACCGAGCTCGCCGAGGCTCGCTGGTTCCGCCGCGACGAGCTCCCGCCCGACGTCGGCCGCTTCGTCGGCAAGATCCTGGCGCGGGCAGCGATGGCTAGCGAATCCTGAGCGCCGCGCCCCGCGTGGTCGTGGTCGACCGCGTGGCGTGGGAGCTCGCGGTCAGCGTCAGCTTGAGCGACACTCGCTGGTGGCGCCTGGTAGCCGTGCGCAGGGCCGCGACGACGCTCTGCGCGGGCTTGATCACGAGCACGGTCGGGCGTCCGGCGGTGACCGTCGCCCGGACGCTGGCGAACTCGAGCGTGAACGCCTTGAGCCGTCCCCTACGAGCCCCCACGGCCTTCACCGTGATCGTCACGTTCGCCCGCGCGTCGCAGGTCACCAGCACCCCCATCACCGGCGGGTGCCCTTTGAGCCTGCCCGAAAGCACCTTCAACCTGCATCGCTGGGGCCGGACCCCGACGATCGCGGTGGCCTCGCTGCCGGCGTGTGCGCCGTCCCCGCCGTACCCGGCGTGGATCCGGGCCTGCGCCGGCGGGAGCTGGCTGGGCGTGAACTGGGCCTCGCAGATCGCCACTCCGGGCGTCCCGGTCGCGCCGAGCACGCAGCCCGAGTCGGCAGCGAACGAGGCCCCGGCGGTGGGCGAGCTGAACGCGACCGTGCCCGTGGGCGTTATCGGGCCGCCCACGCCGGCGTCCGAGACCGTCGCGGTGCAGACCGTCGAGGCCGTCACCGCCACCGGCGAGGGAGAGCAGGTCACGCTCGTCGTGCTCGCGCGCGGGCCGACCTGGATCAGCGCCTGCGTCGTCAGCTCAGATCCGCTGAGGTCGTCCACGGTCACCGTCGCGCTGTAGCTTCCAGTCTGCGCGTAGGCATGGCTGCCGGTGACGACGAAGCCGCCCCCGGTCGCGGGCACGATCAATCCGCTGCTCCGAGTCGCGTCTCCCCAGTCGATAGTCGCGGTGAAGTCGGATGCCGTGGCGCCGGAATTGGTTTCGGTGAAGCTGTCGAGGACGGGCGATACGGGGACTCCGGCGGTGGTGGCCAAATTCGGCTCCCCTGCCCCGGGCTCGGCCAGCACAACGTCGTCGCCAGCGACGAGCGTAGTAGGGTCCTGCCCGCCCGGGGTGCCGTCGAAGTTGAACATCGTCGCGGTTCCGAGCGTGATAACGACTCGGGTAACCACGGGGTCGCGGAACAGGACGCCGACGAATGACGAATCGCCGAGCGGGGCGGGCGCCTGGGTGAGCAATGAGTTGCCGCTGTAGTACTGGATCGTCGTACCGGCGGTCTTGACGTTGAGGAACACCACGCCGATGCCGCGTGTCATCGTCGGCGCCGGTGAGCTCGTCTGCGCGGAGGGGTCGACGATCTGGACCTCGGCCGAGTTGGAGTTGAACGGCGCCCACTCATTGGGTGGGGTGAAGGGCGCAAAGCCGGCATGCGAGTTCACCGACGCGAACCCGTCGTTTGCGACCGCCACATTCGGGCCCAACTCCAAGCCCCAGGGCTGCACCCGGCGGCGCGCCACAGCAACCACTTTCCCGGGGGCGATCACCGTCGAGCCGGGATCGCTGCCGTCGACCGCGATCCCGTCCCACGTCAGCTGGCGAAACCCGCTGCCCTGCTCGCCGAGCGCTGTGCCGTTGTCAACGCCGCCGGCTGCCGCCTTGAAGTTGGCAACCGCAGCCGGCACCGACGTTCCACCCGTGTTGGAGCCAGTGAACGTGGTGGACGGCACGAACAGCGACGCGTCGGCCGCCGGCGCGAGCGCGCCGCATGCGCAGGTCACCGCCACCGCGACAACCGAGAGCCCCCAAACTGCCCGACCCATCAACAACGTCGGATCAGGTTACTCCCATTCGATGGTGCCGGGGGGCTTGCTCGTGATGTCGAGCACGACTCGGCCCACGGGCCGGATCTCGCCGATCATCCGCGCGGCGATCTGCTCGAGCAGGTCATAGGGCAGCCGCGCCCAGTCGGCGGTCATCGCGTCGTCGCTCGTCACCGCGCGGATCACGACCACGTTCCCGTACGTCCGGGCATCCCCCTGCACGCCCACCGTACGGATGTCGGGCAGCACGCAGAATGACTGCCACAGGTCGCGGTACAGCCCCGCCTTGCGGATCTCGTCCTGGAGGATCGCGTCTGCCTCGCGAAGGATCTCGAGCCGCTCGCGCGTGGCCTCGCCGCCAACGATCCTGATCGCGAGCCCCGGGCCGGGGAACGGCTGGCGCCACACGAGCCGCTCGGGCAGCCCGAGCTCGGCCCCGACCGCGCGCACCTCGTCCTTGAACAGCGCCCTCAGCGGCTCGACCAGCTCGAAGTCGAGATCGTCGGGGAGGCCGCCGACGTTGTGGTGAGACTTGATCGTCGCCGCGCCGGTGCTGCCGCCGGACTCGATCACGTCCGAGTACAGGGTGCCCTGGACGAGGAAGTGGACGTCGTCGAGCTTGGCCGCCTCCTCCTCGAACACACGGATGAACTCGGCCCCGATCCGCTTGCGCTTCTCCTCGGGGTCGGTCACGCCCGCCAAGCGCGCGAGGAACCGCTCGGACGCATCGACGGCGACGAGCGGCACATGGAAGTGATCGCGGAACGCCTGTATGACCTGGGCGCCCTCGTTCTTGCGCATCAGCCCGTGATCGACGAACACGCACGTGAGGCGGTCGCCGATCGCGCGGTGGACGAGCAGCGCCGCGACGCTCGAGTCGACCCCGCCCGACAGCCCGCAGATCGCCCGGCCGTCCCCGACCTGAGCGCGGATCGCCTCGATCTGCTCCTCGATCACCGAGCTCGGGCTCCAGGTCCGCTCGCACCCGCACACGCCCTCGAGGAAGTTCGTGAGCACCTGCTGGCCGTACGGCGTGTGGACGACCTCGGGGTGGAACTGGATCCCGTAGATCCCGCGCTCGGTCGACTCGAACGCCGCCACCGGCGAGGTCGTCGAGGACGCGAGCGCGGTGAATCCGGGTGGCGGCGCGAACACGGTGTCGCGATGCGACATCCAGCAGCTCTGCTCTCGCGGCGTTCCCGCGAGCAGCCGGCCCGGCTCGTCGACCTCGAGCTCAGAGCGCCCGAACTCACCCACCTCGGCGCCCTCGACGCGGCCGCCGAGCTCGCGCGCTATCAGCTGCATGCCGTAGCAGATGCCGAGCACCGGCACCCCGAGCTCGAGCAACTCGCGCTGGAGCGGCGGCGCGCCGTCCTCGTACACCGACGCCGGACCGCCCGACAGGATCACGCCCTTGGGCCGGCGCCTCGCCACCTCCTCGAGGCCGACGTGGTGCGGGAGCAGCTCGGAGAACACGCCGCACTCTCGCACGCGCCGGGCGATCAGCTGTGAGTACTGGCCTCCGAAGTCGAGGACGACGACCTCCTCTTGAATCGGTGCCCGCCCACCCCGCCCACCCCTACCCCGCCTAGCCTGCGCCGCCCCATCCCGCTCCGCGGCATCCATGGGGCCAGGTGCCCCATCCGGACCGGGTCGCTCGTCCGAAGCCGCCTTCTCGGTGCCACCGATCCTCTCCGGACGGGGGCTCAAGGTCCCAGGGACGCCGGGCGCAGCGAGGCGGGCGGGGGCGGGTGGGCGGGAAGCCAAGTCCGCGGGTGGGCGGGAACCCAAGTCGACGGGTCGGCGGGAACCCAAGTCAGTCGACACTGACAGCGGCGGCCGTAGGCTTGGCGCCCATGCCCACACCCTGCTCACGCTGCAGGTGCTTGCCCTCCGTCTGCAAGGCCGGAGCCACCGCGAGCTCCGCGCGGTTGAACTCCGCGATGTCCCGGTAGCCGCAGGTGGCCATCGACGTGCGCAGCGCGCCCATCAGGTTGAAGGTCCCGTCGTTCTCGCGCGCCGGGCCCTTGATGATCTCCTCGAGCGTGCCGTGGGGCGTGGTCGCCACGCGCGCGCCGCGGGGAAGCGTGGGGTGGAACGTGGCCATGCCCCAGTTGTAGCCCCGCCCCGGCGCCTCGTACGCGCGGGCGAGCGCCGAGCCGAGCATCACCGCGTCGGCGCCGCAGGCGATCGCCTTGGCGATGTCACCCCCGTTGCGCATCCCGCCGTCGGCGATGACCTTGACCATGTCGCCGGTCTCGAGCATGTGCTGCGAACGGGCGGCGGCGACGTCGGCGATCGCGGTCGCCTGGGGAACGCCGATCCCGAGCACGCCGCGAGTGGTGCAGATCGCTCCCGGACCGACGCCCACGAGCACTCCGGCCGCCCCGGTCCGCATCAGGTGAAGTCCGGTGTGGTAGGACGCACAGCCGCCGACGATGACCGGCGTCGGCGCCAGCTCGCGGATGAACTGCTTGAGGTTGAGCGGCGGCCGGCTCTCGTCACGCGAAACGTGCTCGGCAGATACGACCGTCCCCTGGATCACGAGGATGTCGAGCCCCGCCTCGAGCGCCACCTCGTAGTACGTGCGCACCTTCTGCGGCGTCAGCGACGCGGCCGCAACCACGCCGTGGTCCTTGATCTCCCTGATCCGCTCCGCGATCAGCTCCGGCCTGACCGGCTCCCGATAGATGTCCTGCATCTCGCGCGTGGCGATGTCCTTGGAGAACGTCGAGATCCGCTCGAGCTGGGCGTCGGCATCCTCGTAGCGGCAGAAGATGCCCTCGAGGTTGAGCACCGCGAGCCCTCCGAGCTTGCCGATCACGCCCGCCGTCTCCGGCGACACAACACCATCGAGGGCGGCCCCGAGCAGCGGGAGCTCGAACAGGTACGGACCGAGATTCCACGAGACGTCGACGTCGTCCGGGTCGCGCGTCCGCCGAGACGGGACAATCGCGATCTCGTCAAACCCGTACGCCCGTCGGGCCTTCTTACCTCGTCCGATCTCTACTTCCATTGCGGCATCGTATTAGTCGTGGCGGACGGGGACGGCATGTGACGCATCGGGTCGATCGATCCTAGCAACGGCTTCCGGCTCCCGAAGGAGGCTGCCGCGCCCGGCCCGCAGCACTCGCGCCCAGGCGTGGGCTGCACACGACTACGGCTCGGAGGCGCGCGCGGCTACGGGGCGGACGAGGAGCCTCCTAGCGGATCTCGGCGCCGATGTCGACGTGCTCGAGCTCGACCTCGGGCACGAGCCGATCCACGGCGGAGGGATCGAGCAGGCCGGCGCCGAAATGCTGGACCGACTCGGCACCGCAGGCCACGCCGTAGCGCAGGCACTCCGTCGGCGACCGCCCGAGATAGCGAGCGGCGATGTAGCCGGCCAGGAAGGCGTCCCCCGAGCCGATCGCTGAGCGTGCCTCCTGCTCGTCAATCCGGACCCGGTACAGCGTGGACGGGCCGCCGTCGAGCACGTGCGCGTAGCACCCGTCCGAGACCGTCATGATCGCCTCCTCGGGCCCGAGGCGGGTCATCTCGATGACCGCGCGTGCTCGGTCGTCGGGATCGTTGAACTCGTGGCCGACCAGCTCCTCGGCCTCGAGCTCGTTCGGCGAGACCACGTCGGGCTCGGCGCGCACCGCGAGCCGGAGCGGCTCCCCCTCGGTGTCGACGATCGTGGTCACGCCGAGCTTCTTGAGCTCGCGAATCAGACCGGCGTACACGTCCGGAGCCACGCCGCGAGGCAGGCTGCCGGCGAACACGCACATGCTCGCGCCCTTGGCGAGATACAGCAGCTTGTCGCGGAACAGCTCGAGGTCGTGAGCGGACACCGCCGGTCCGCGCTCGTTGATCTCGGTCTGGACGCCCGTCGTGGGGTCGAGGACCGCGGTGTTGGTGCGGGACTCCTCGCGGATCCGCACGAACCCGTTGAGGATCGCCTCGGCGTTGAGCGCGTCGACGATCTGGTTTCCGGTGGCACCCCCGGCGAGCCCGGTTGCGATCACCGGCTGACCAAGACGCTTGAGTGCACGAGCGATGTTGACGCCCTTGCCTCCCGGCATCGTCGTCTGCTCGACGGAGCGGTGGCGGCGCCCGACCCTGAAGTTCGGCACCTCCAGCGTCTTGTCGAGCGCGGCGTTGAGCGTGACGGTGATGATCATCGCGGCTTGGCCGACTTAGGACGGCCGCCCCTCGTTCCCCTCGTCCATTCGCGCCAAAACATGGTTAGCCCGATCGCCGCACCCGCTGCCACCAACAGTCCCGACAGCGTAACCGATACCACAATTACGTTTGCGATCGATTTCGGCTTCTTGATCTGCGGCAGCTCGGCGGGCAGCAGCAGGGGGATTCGCGTCAGGACCCGGTGTCCTTCGAGGACCGCCACCGAGCCCACGACCGCGTGTGCCGGCAGCGGACCGGTGAGCTGCGCGGGCGCCGTGACGCGGAGCCTGACCTTCTCCGAGCGAGGGAACACGTGCGTGTACGTCGACGCCGCGAGCAGTGGCACGTGCGCTCCGGACTTGTCGGCGACGGCCGGCCGGGCGAGCACCTCGCCGGCGTGAACGGGCGTCCGCAGCCCGAAGTTCGCAAACCCCCAGTCGAGGACCGCCAGGGCGTTCGCGTCGCGGGCGGCCTCGCTCGAGGTGCCGAGCACGGCGTCGATCAGCGTCATGCCGCCTTGGGTCCCCGAGGCCACGAGCACGTAGCCGGCGTCGAGTGTGTGCCCGGTCTTGACGCCGTTGATCCACCGGAACCGATCCACCAGGTCATTCAGGTTGGTTACGACGCGGACGTGGTTTCCGGTCCGCAGCACAGCGTGCGTCGTTCGCACCACGGCCTTGAAGAACGGCTGCGTCTGGAGCAGGTACCGCGCCAGATCGACCAGATCGGTCGCGCTCGAATAGTTGCCGGGCGTGTCGAGCCCGCTCGGGGTCGTGTAGTGCGTGTGCGTCAGCCCGAGCTGGCTGGCGCGGGCGTTCATCATCCCGAGGAACCGGCTCACGGATCCGTGGCCGACGTTGTAGGCGAGGTCCACCGCCGCGTCGTCCGCGCTCGGGAGGAGCATCGCGCGCAGCAGGTCGTGCACGCTCATCCGCTCGCCCGGCTCGAGTCCGATCTGCGAGTCCTCGGCGGCCGGGTGGTAATTCGGGTCGGCGAACACCTGGCTCAGGCGGGTGTGCTCGAGCGTGATCAGCGCCGTCATCAGCTTGGTTGTGCTGGCGATCGCGAGCTCGGCGCTCGAGTTCCGGCCGTACAGCTCCTGTCCGCTGCTCTCGTCGATGAGCGCTGCCGCGCGGACACCGAGCGGTGGCGGGGCCGGCGTGGTGGTTCGTGCCGCGGGCGCTCGCGAGACCGCCGGCCCGGTCCGAGCCCCGGGTCCCGGCAGGGTGGACGTGCCCGGGCCGACCGTCAGGGTGGACGTGTCCGTGCGGGTCCCCGAGACCGGCGGGGAGCCGGCGAGAGCCTCCTGCGGCCAGCCTCCGGCGATGGTCGCGCCGCAGGCCGCGAGCGCCATCACAAGTGCAACAGCCGCAGCGGACACCCGGCGGCTCACAGCTACCTCACCGCCGCAGCGGACACCCGACGGGTCACAGCGACCTCACCGCCGCAGCCGGAGTCGCTGCGAGGGCTGGAGGGCGTTCGGGTTGATCTGCGGGTTGAGCGCCTCGATCGTGGTGATGGCGACGCCGGTCTTGGCTGCGATCTCGGACAACGAGTCCCCCGACTTGACCAGGTAGAACTCGGCCTTCGAGGCCGTCGGGCCCGAGTGACCGTGGCGGTTGACGACCGTGGTCGTCTGCACCGTGGCCGTCGATGGCGAAGAGTGCTTGTCGACCAGCGCGTGATGGACGACCAGATACGTGGCGGTGACTGCCGCGGCCAGCGCGAGCGGCGCGATGTAGCGCGCCGGGTTCCTCCACCCCACCATCGCACCGGCGATCATAGCTGCGCGTTCGGCACCGACCGTGCTCCGGTGTGAAGGCACTCATGCGCTGGGGAAGGCTGGATCACGCGCCGTCGAGCCCCGCTCACGCCACCAAGCGCCACGCGAGCTCGCGCAGCCGGGCGGCCTCGCGCGTGGCAGCGCCGGCCGGATCGCCGCCCGCGCGCTCGTGCGCGGCCACGATCCCGCGCGAGGCGGATATCAGCCCACTCGCGGGCCCGCAGGCGAACGCCGGCGTGAGCTCCTCGACGTTTCCACCCTGCGCTCCGACCCCGGGCAGCAAGAACACCGCGTGCGGCATGCGCTCGCGCAGCGCGGCGAGCCGTTCGGGAGCGGTGGCGCCGACGACCGCGCCGACGTCGGACAGACCCATCGTCCCGACCCCGGCGACGCCGATCTCCTCGACGAGCTCGGCGAGGTGCTCGCTCACGGCAGACCCGTCGGCGAGCGGTCGCTCCTGCACGTCCGAGGCCCCGGGGTTCGAGGTCCGCACGAGCACGAACACCCCGCGGCCGTGGGCACGCGCCGTGGTCACGAACGGCTCGAGCGAGTCCCGACCCAGCAGCGGATTGACCGTTATCGCGTCCGCCCCGAGGCCCGGGATCGAGCCGTACGGGCTTGGCGTCTCGCCAAGGAATGCCTGCGCGTACGCCGCCGCGGTGACGGCGACGTCGCCCCGCTTGGCGTCGGCGATGACCAGCAGACCGTGCCCTCGCGCGAGCGTCACGGTTTCGGCCAGCACGCTCCATCCGGCGGACCCAAGGCGCTCAAAGCACGCGAGCTGGAGCTTGATCGCGACGCACTCCTGGGCTGTCGCCTCGATCACCAGCGCGCAATGCGAGGCGACCGCGCGGGCGGCGCGCGCGGTCGGCGTGGCAGTCGCCGGGCTGTCCGCGGGACCGATCGCGTCGGGGGCGCCGGCCGCACGGCCGGCGTCCGCGCGGCGGATCGCCTCCGGCCACAGCCGCGCCGGGTCGGGGTCGAGGCCCAACACGATTTGCGACCGGCGCGTGGCGACCCGTTCCGCCAGCCGATCGCCAAAGCTTCTGCGGCCTTCGTGCCCTGGATTGGCGGCTGTGGATGCGCCTTCAGTGGACGCCAAGGTCACCGCGCCGTAAGTGCGTCGCGAATGGAAACGCCTGTCACGAAGTCCCCGATGCTACGTCGATGGACGCCACGGTCACGGCATCCTGCTCGCGACCGCAGCATCCAGCGTCCGGCACGTGCTACTTGACGGCCTTCTTCAGGCCCGCCCCGGCGGTGAACCTCGGGACGCGCGAAGCCGCAATCTGGATCCGCTCGCCGGTCGCCGGATTGCGTCCCTCGCGAGCGCTGCGCTGCGAGACGCTGAACTTGCCAAACCCCGAGAAAGCCACGTCGCTTCCGCGCTTCAGAGCGTCCTCGACCGTGTCCAGGAACGCGTCGACCGCGTCGGCGGCATCCTTCTTGCTCAGTCCGGCACGATCAGCTACCTGGTCCACAAATTCCTGTTTGGTCACTTGCTCCCTCCTTCGAGGTGGTAGGAATTCCCGACGCTAACACGGGCGGCGGACAGCCGTCAGCGTGCCGTCGCCGGGGAACGAGGCCATTCTCCCCGGTCGACATGACGCCCAACACGCTCACACTCGCCAGATTTTCGGAATTTGCGTAATTCGCCGCCAGCCACCGACCAGCTCGATCGCCCTCGAGACTCCGCGGAGCCAACCGTCGGCGACGACGGGCAAAATGACGCCGTGGACCTCGGGCAGAATACGGCCGTGGATCTCGGTCGAATCGCCTGGCTGGGAACGGTCTTGGCGTGCCTAATCGCCGTGCTGATCCTCGCTCTACAGGGCTATTACGGCTATGCGGCGGTGACGCTCGCGGTGGCGCTGGCAGCCGGAATCAACCTGTTGTAATACGACATTCCAGACTCCGGTTTGCTGGGCCGGCGCCGGCGAGTTCGAGGCGATCGACCGCGCAGCCGTCCTTGTTTTGACCTGGGGATCGACGGTGCCTGTGGGGCTCAGGGGCGAAGCCATCTGGTGAGCGCGCGGACGGCGTGTCCGCGATGGCTGATCGCGTCCTTCTCGGCGTCAGTCAGCTCAGCCATGGTTCGATCGTCCCCCGTCGCGTCGGGAACGAACACGGGGTCGTAGCCGAATCCGTTCGATCCGACACGGACCCGGGCGAGCCGCCCGCGGCAATCGCCGAAGAACACGCGCTCCTCGCCGGTCAGCGGGTTCACGTAGGCGAGCGCGCACACGTACCGCAGCCGGCTGTCCGCCGGTGCCTCGAGTACCAGCTTCTCGAGGTTCTGCTCGTCGGTCGCGCTCGGCCCGGCAAACCGCGCTGAGCGAACGCCCGGCGCGCCACCGAGCGCCGCGGCCTCGATGCCCGAGTCGTCGGCGATCGCCGGCCGGCCGGTGTCGGCCGCGGCGGCCTGCGCCTTGACCAGGGCGTTGTCGGCGAACGTCGCGCCGTCCTCCGGTGGCAGCTCGACCTCGTCGGGCAGCGGCTCGACCGCGATCCCGGCCGGCTCGAGCAGGCGCTTCATCTCGATGACTTTGTGCGCGTTGCGGGTGGCGAGCACGACCGCACGCCCTGACGAGGAGGCCTCGGACACGGTCTCAGCCGGCGGCGGCGGCCACCGCTGCGTCCTGCAGCGCCCGGAGGTCGGCGATGCCCTTGGCCGCCAGCACCAGCAGCTCGTCCAGGTGGGCTCGCGACAGGGGCGTGCGCTCGGCGGTCGCCTGCACCTCGACCAAGCCCCCGTCCCCGGTCATCACGACGTTGGCGTCGACCTCGGCGGAGGAGTCCTCGCGGTAGTCGAGGTCGAGCAGCGGCACGCCGTCGACGATTCCGCACGACACGGCCGCAACCGTGCCGGTCAGCGGCAGCCGCTTGAGCGCCCCCTGAGCGATCAACCGCTGGCACGCCAGCTGGAGCGCGACCAGCCCGCCGGTGATCGACGCGCAGCGCGTGCCGCCGTCGGCCTGGAGCACGTCGCAATCGATGTACACCGTCCGCTCCCCGAGCTGCCCGAAATCGACCACGCCCCGAAGCGAGCGACCGATCAGCCGCTGAATCTCGACTGAGCGGCCGTCCGCCTTGCCGCGGCTGATGTCGCGCTGCTTGCGCTCCCCGGTGGAGGCCGGGAGCATTCCGTACTCGGCCGTCACCCAACCCCGGCCCGAGCCGGCCAGCCAGCGCGGAACGCTGGCCTGCACCGACGCCGTGCAGATCACGCGCGTCTCCCCCATCGAGATCAGCGCCGAACCGGTCGCGGTGCGGACGAACCCCGGCTCGATCGCCATCGGCCGGAGCGCGTCCGGGGCGCGGCCGTAGCTGCGCTCGGGATGCGCCGGCGAGGTCACGCCGCCTCCCTGGCCCGCAGATCGACGTGGACGACCTCGCCGAGCGGCATCTGCAGGAAGCGCGTCCCGACCGTGCGGAACGCATCGACCTCGCCGGTACACAGGAACCTGTATGCGCCCTCGCCCGCCTGGGGATTGAGCAGCCCGCGCGAGGCGAGCGCGCGCTCGACGCTGCGGGCGACCCCCATCCCGGCGGACACGAGCGTGACGCCACGGCCGAGCATGCGCTGCAGGATCGCCGCGCACAGCGGGTAATGCGTGGAGCCGAGGATCACGGTGTCAACCTGGGCGTCGCGAAGCGGGACACAGTATCCGCGCACGGTTTGGACCACCGCCTCGTCGAACGGAAACCCGCCCTGGATGATCGGCGCTAGATCCGGGCACGGCACGCTCTCCAGATGAACGTGCGGGTCGGCCGCCTCAACCGCCCGCTCGTAGGCTCCGCTGGCGACGGTGGCCGGCGTCGCCAGCAGGCCGATCCGCCCCGTGTGACTCGCGACCACGGCCACCTGCGCCGCCGGCCGCAGCACGCCGATCACGTCGACGTCGCGACCGGTCGCGCGTACGTGCCGCTCCACGCCATCGAGGGCCGCCGCACTCGCCGAGTTGCACGCGATCACCAATAGCTTCGCGCCGGTGGCGAGCAAGTGCTCGGCGATCTCGATGGAGAACGACTCGAGCTCGGCCGGAGTGCGGTCGCCGTACGGAAACCGGGCGGTGTCGCCCAGATACAGGTAGTCCTCGGCGGGGAGCGACACGAGCAGCTCGTGCAGAACAGTGAGCCCGCCGACGCCGGAGTCGAACACCCCGACCGGCTGGTGGGGGAGTGGTGACATGCGGGGGGATGGTGCCAGAGGCGGCTGCCGGTACGCTCGCCGCGCCCCATGCGAGCGCTGATCGTGACGAACATGTACCCGACCGCTGCCCGGCCCGAGCTCGGGAGCTTCGTCGTCGACCAGGTCGACGCGCTGCGCCGGATCGACGGGGTCGACATCGACGTGTTCTCGTTCCAACCGGGCGGCGCAAACGGCTACGTCCGCGCGGCGTCCGACCTGCTCGGCCGCCGCCGCTGTGACCGGTATGACGTCGTCCACGCCCACTACGGGCTGAGCGCGTGGCCGGCGCTCGCGGCTCGAGGGACAGCACATGCCGTGACCCTCCACGGCACCGACCTCGCACATCCCCGCTCGCGCCCGATCACGCTTGCGGCGCTGCCGTGGCTCGACCTCGTCGCGGCCGTGTCCGAGCCCCTCGCCACCGAGATCCCGCGATGGGCGGTGCGCGGCCGGAGCGCGGTCCTCCCGACCGGCGTGGATCTCGGTCGCTTCCGCCCGATCCCGCGGTCCGAGGCGCGCGGCGCACTCGGGCTCGACCCGGACGGTCCCTACCTGCTGTTCCCGGCGGATCCCCGCCGGCCTGAGAAGCGGTACGACCGCGCGCTCGCCGTCGCCGGCAATGTCACGCTGCTTGCGCTCGGACAGGTCGACCGCGCACGGGTCCCGCTCCACATCAACGCCGCCAACGCCGTCCTCGTTCCGTCCGAGCGCGAGGGATTCGGGCTCGCGGTTATCGAGGCGCTCGCGTGCGACGTCCCGGTGCTGGCCACGCCGGTGGGGATTCACCCGGCCGCCCTCGACGGGATCGCAGGGACCTATTGCGGGCCGTTCGACGAGAGCGCATGGCGCGCGGCGCTCGCACCTCACCTCGCCGGCGACGACCCGCGCGTCGATGGACGCGTACGAGCCGAGCGCTTCTCGACCGATCGGATGGCGGCCAGGGTCGTGGCCACGTGGCGCGACCTCCTGAGCCGCTGATCAGAGGATCAGCTTGGCGCGCGTCCGCCACACGGCAAGCCACCAAGCCAGGACCGCAAACGCGCACAGCGCTCCCAGGTGCACCAGATCGGCGGCCGGATCCAGGCCGAACGCGCAGTGCCGGACCAACTCGACGCAGTGATACAGCGGGTTCAGCTGAGCCAGCGACTGCAGCCACTGGGGCATGCGGTTCAGCGGGAAGAACGTCCCCGCGACCAGGAACAGCGGGGTGATCACGCCGCTGATCACATAGCTGAAGCCGTCGTATGTGTTCACCACCGCCGCGAACCACATCCCGAGCGCGGCGAATCCGATCCCGGTGACGACGCCGATCATCGGGACGAGCACCATCGCCGGCTCGGGCGTGAGCCCGAACGCAAACGCGACCAGCAGCGGTGCCACGCCGTACAGCCCGGCGCGAACCCCCACGAACAGCGATTCCCCGGTCACGATCTCGTCGACATCGACCGGCGCGGCCAGCATCGCGTCGTACACGCGCTGGTAGCGGCGCTTGTAGAGAGCGTCGAACATCGACGAGAAAACCGCGCTGAACAGGACGGCGGTGGCGACCGCGCCCGTTCCGACGAACTGGATGTAGGGGATGCCGTCGATGCTCGAGACGAGCTTGCCGAAGCCGAAGCCGAATGCCAGCAGCGTGATCACCGGCTCGACGATCGCCGCGAACGTGCGCGTGCGCCAGAAATACTTGAACACGGTCCACTCCCGGACCCACACCGCGACCAGTGCCGGCAGCTCGATTCGCCCAACCCGCACGTGGCTCATTCGACGTAGTCCCCAGTGAGCCGCACGAACACGTCCTCGAGCGTGCCGGTCCGGCGCGCGCCCTCCGGCAGCCGTCCATCCAGCGAGTCGGCGTGCAGGTAGGTGATCGCCGGACCCGAGCGTCGCGTCGGCAGGCCGCTCGCCTCGGCATGCCGACGGAGCTCCGAGAGCTCGGCCGCGGACCCGTGCACGTCGACGACCTCGCGGCCCGCATGGGCGCGGATCAACTCGGCCGGCGAGCCCTCCGCCACCACGCGACCGGCGGACATGATTGCGACCCGGTCGGCGAGCCGCTCGGCTTCCTCTATGTAATGGGTCGACATCAGCACGGTCGCGCCGTCGTCGCGCAGCGCAAGGATCAGGGACCACAGCTCCTGCCGGATCTGGGGATCGAGGCCGACGGTCGGCTCGTCGAGCAGCACGACTTCGGGCCGGTGGATCAGCGCCCGCGCGATCAGCAGGCGGCGCTGCATACCCCCGGACAGCGTGACCGCCCGGTCGTTTGCCCGCTGCTCGAGCCGGGCGAGCGCGAGCGCGCGATCGACCGCAGCCGCGCGCTCGGCGCCGGGCACCCGATACAAGCGGGCGAACACCTCGAGGACGTCGCGCACGCCAAGGTCGACGTCGAGGTTCGAGTCCTGGGGGCAGACGCCCATCCGCGCCCGTGCATGCTTGGACTCGGCCGGGAGGCGGTGGCCGAGCACCTCGATGTCGCCGGCGTCGGCCACGGCCTGGCCGGTGAGGATCCGCATCGTCGTCGACTTGCCGGCGCCGTTTGGCCCGAGCAGGCCATAGCAGAGCCCGGCGGGCACTTCGAGCTCGAGCCCGTCGACCGCGACGACCGGGCCGAACCGCTTGACCACGGCGTGCATCGACACGGCTACGCCGTTCGAACGCCGCCGGGGAGAACAGCGGATACCAGACGATTGATCACTACGAACCTGCAAAAGGACCTCCACGTAACGACGAGAGCAGCGGAGCCGTCGCAGATACGCGACGGCAAGAACAAACGCGGCTTCAGACCGTGAGATCCATCCCCTTGAACTGTAACGGTTCGAGTCGGCGGGGCTCAGGCGAGTGCCGGCCACCACCGCGCGAGTCGCTCTCGCGCCTGGCGAACGAGCAGCGGAGCGTCCGCGCCGGCGTCCGGCTCGGGCTCCGGCAGGGGCTCGTTCAGCGCCGCGAGCGTCGCTGCCACCGACCTCGCGAGAGCCCCGAGCGCGTACCCGCCCTCGAGCACGCACCCGACCGGGACGCCAAGCGCCTCGGAGGTCCGGCGGAGCGAGCGCGTCATCGCGGCGTAGCCCTCCTCGGTCAGCTCGCACTCGGCGAGCGGATCGTCGCGGTGAGCATCGTAGCCGGCCGAGATCAACATCAGCTGGGGGCTGAACGACCGCGCCAGCGGGTCAACGACCTGATCGACGAGCGAGCAGAACAGCCGATTGCCGGCGCCCGGAGGGACGGGGAGGTTGACGGTGAAGCCGCGGCCCTCCCCCGACCCGACGTCGCCCGCCGATCCGGTGCCCGGATACAGCGGCGACTGGTGGATCGAGACGAACAGGACCCGATTGGTGGCATGGAAGATGTCGTTGGTCCCGTTGCCGTGGTGCACGTCCCAGTCGACGATCATCACGCGCTCGAGCCCGCGGCCGTCGAGCGCGTGCTGCGCAGCGAGGACGACGTTGTTGAACAGGCAGAACCCCATCGGGCGCGACGGCTGCGCGTGATGACCCGGAGGGCGGTGGGCGCTGAACGCGCGGGGGGCCTCGCCGTCGAGCAGCAGATCGACCATCCTGACCGCGCCGCCCGCGGCATGCAGCGCGGCCTCGAACGAATGCGGGCTGACCACCGTGTCGGCGTCGAGAAAGCCGCCGCCGGTCGCGCATGCCCGCTCGATCGATGCGACGTACGCCTCCGGGTGGACGGAGTACAGCAGCCCCCGATCGATCGCGGGGGACGTCACGCGCTCGAACCCGAGCCAGTCGCGCGCCGCCAGCTCATGCTCGATCGCGCTGATCCGCGCCGGCTGCTCCGGATGCGGACCGGTCTCGTGCAAGAGCGAGGATGGATGCTCGAGCCATACAGGTGCAGACGGCATCGGGGTACGGTATAGCTCCACGTGGAGCTTCTTGCCACTCAGGTCACGGTGGTGGGCGCGGGCGCTGCCGGGTTGTACACGTCCGTGTGTGCCGCTCGTGAGGGCGCGCGAGTGACGCTGGTCTCGGCCACGCCCCTGGCCGAGTCCTCGAGCTGGTGGGCGCAAGGCGGGTTGGCAGCCGCCGTATCCGCCGACGACAGCCCCGGGCGTCACCTGCGCGACACGATCACCGCCGGCCGCCAGGCCGTGCGCGAGTCGGCTGCACGCGTCCTGTGCGAGGAGGCGCCCGGCGCGGTGGCGGACCTCGACCGGCTGGGCGTCCGCTTCGACGCCGACCGGAACGGCCGCCTCGCGCTCGGCCTGGAGGGCGGCCACTCGCGGCGCCGGATCGTGCACGCCGGCGGGGCGGCAACCGGACGCCGGCTCGTCCGCCAGCTGAGCGCCGTCGTGGCCGAGGACCCGGGCATCGACGTACTCGAGGGCAGGCGCGTTGTCGAGCTGATCGAGGGCGATGGCCGGTGCGTGGGAGTCCGGCTCGACGACAGCCGCCTGGTCGCAAGCGGCGCGGTCGTGCTCGCGACCGGCGGCGCCGCCGCGCTCTGGTCGCGCACCACCAACCCAGCCGTCGCCGTCGGCGCGGGCCTGCTGCTTGCGGCGGCCGCCGGCGCGCTCCTCGCCGACCTCGAGCTGGTCCAGTTCCATCCGACGGCCGTCGTCGGCAACGGCGCCGACGGCTTCCTCGTGACCGAGGCGATCCGCGGCGAAGGGGCCAGGCTGCTCGACCCGGCCGGCGAGCGCTTCGTCGACGAGCTCGCCCCGCGCGACGAGGTGGCCCGGGCGGTACAGCGCCAGATGGCGCTGACCGGAGCACCGTCGGTCGATCTCGACATGCGCGACGTCGACCCAGCGCTGTTCCCGAACGTCGTCACCGCGCTCCGCCAGGCCGGGATCGACCCGGAGCGCGAGCTGATCCCGGTCGCGCCCGCGGCCCACTACATGATGGGCGGGATCGCGACCGACGTCCACGGCCGCGCCTCGCTCGCGGGGCTGCATGCCGTCGGGGAGTGCTCGTGCACGGGCCTGCACGGCGCCAACCGGCTGGCCTCGAACTCGTTGACCGAGTGCTTCGTTTTCGGCGCGCGGGCGGCGCGCTCGGCCGTCGCCCAGCCGGACCCCGATCGCGCCGCGGTCGCGGAGCTCGGCGAGGCTCGTGTCGCCGGCGGTGAGCCCCAACCCATCTCCCCCGCCAGCCGCGAGGCGCTGTGGCGGCACGCCGGTCTGGAACGCGACGGCCGCGGCCTGCGTGAGCTGACGACCGATCCCCACCCGCTCGTCCGGTTGATCGCGCGGTGCGGGCTTGCTCGGACCGAGAGCCGCGGCGCCCATCAGCGGCGCGACTTCCCCGACCGCGACCCGGGTTTCGACGGCGTCCACGTGACGATCGGCGGGGACCGGAAGCCGGCGCTTCAAACCTGGACGTGAGCAACTCTCGAGCCGCTCCCAGGCCGGCTTGACGCACTGTCTTCCGGGGTTAAACTTTAGCTTAACAATTGGCACCGCCGTACCTGCCGGGCGAGCACCCGCGCCGCACGGGTCGCGCCCTCGGCCCGTGCGCGCCGGCCGTGCACTGCGCTCGGGTCACTGCCCCTGGCCCGCGCGCGCCGGCGCCCCGAAAGTAACGTTCCGCCGATGCTGATCGGCGTCGACGTGGGCGGCACCTTCACCGACGCCGTACTCGCGCTCGACGGCCGGCTGATCACCGCGAAGGCGCCGACGACGCCCGACGACCAGTCCGAGGGCGTGATGGCGGCGATCGAAACCGCGCTCGACAAGGCCCACGCCTGCGCCGACGAGGTTCGCGAGTTCTCTCACGGGATGACGGTCGCCACCAACGCGCTGCTAGAGGGTCGCGGTGCCCGCACCGCGTTCGTCGCCACCGAGGGCTTCGCCGACGTGATCGCGCTGGGGCGCCAGGATCGCCCGCAGCTCTACCGGCTGTGCGCCGCTCGGCCGGCGCCGCTCGCCCCCGACGAGCTTCGCTTCGGCGCGCCCGAGCGGATGACCCCGGACGGGCCCCTGATGGAGCTCACAACCGAAGCGGCAAACAAGCTCGCCGAGCAAGTAGCGGCCGCGGAGCCCGAGGCGATCGCGGTCGCGCTGCTCCACTCGTATCGCCACCCGGAACACGAAAGAACGATCGGCGGCGCACTGGCGCAAGCGCTCCCCGACGCCCACATATCGCTGTCGCACGAGGTCGTCGGCACCTTCCGCGAGTTCGAGCGGGCCGCCACGACCGAGATCGATGCCGCGCTGTCGCCGCTGCTCGGCAGCTATCTCCGCCGGCTGGTACAGCGCGCCGGCGAGGCCGGCCTCCCCGAGCCGGCGATCATGCAATCGAACGGCGGCCTGATCGACGTCGAGGCCGCCGCCGGCCACGCCTCGTGGACCGTGCTCTCGGGGCCTGCGGGAGGGGCCGCGGGCGCCGCGTTCGTGGCGCGACAGGCCGGCACCGAGGACGCGCTTTGCCTGGACATGGGCGGAACGTCGTGCGACGTCTGCGTGGTCGACGGCGGAAGCGTGCAGGAGCGGAGCAGCGGAGAGATCGCGGGCCGCCCGCTGGCGCTGCCGATGCTCGCGGTCCACACGGTCGGCGCGGGCGGCGGCTCGATCGCCTGGCGGGACGGCGGTGGGGCGCTCCGCGTCGGCCCGCGTTCGGCCGGCGCCGATCCCGGCCCGGCCTGCTACGGGCGTGGCGGCACCGAGCCGACTGTCACCGACGCGAACCTCGTGCTCGGCTATCTGTCTTCCGACGCGCCGCTCGGCGGCGGCGTCGAGCTGGACCGGCAGGCGGCGGATACCGCGATCGGAGAGCTCGCGACCCAGCTCGAGCTTAACCCCACAGCGTGCGCCGAGGGAATCCGCCGCGTCGCCGGCGCCGAGATGATCCGCGCGCTCCGGATCGTCACGGTGCAGCGGGGAATCGACCCGCGCCGGTACGCGCTGATGGCGTTCGGCGGCGCCGGCGGGCTGCACGCCGCCCAGATCGCCGACGAGCTCGAGATCGACACGATCCTGTGCCCACGGGCCTCCGGCGTGCTCGCAGCGCTCGGCCTTGTTATCTCGCCGCGAAGGCGCGACGTGCAGCGCAGCGTCCTCCTCACCGGCGGCGAGCTCACCGCCGACGCGATCGCGAACGAGGTGAAACGGCTCGGCGAGCGCGCACGCGAGGCCATGCACGAGCCCGACGCCGAGCTGCAGGTCGTCTACGAGCTTCGCTACCGGGGCCAGTCGTTCGAGCTCCCGATCGCGGGCTCCCTCACGGCGCAGCCCGGCGAGCTGCGTGACGCGTTCGAATCCGAGCACGAGGAGCGCTACGGCTACCGCGACTCCGAGCAGGAGCTCGAGCTCGTCACGATCCGGGTGACCGCCACCGCGGCCGGACTCGACGTCGAGCTCGCCGGCGGAGATGATGAGCCTGGGCTGGAACGCTCCAGGCGCGAGGCCACGTTCGACGGCGAGCGGATCGAGCTCGAGGTCGTGCGCGGGATCCCTTCCGCGGGCACCGGGCTCGACGGTCCGGCCGTGGTCGAGCTGCCCGAGTCGACGGTGTTGATCCCGCCGGGCTGGACGAGCGAGGTCGACGACACCGGCACGATCCGGATGAGCAGGTCAGGATGAGCGGATCGGGATGAGCGGATCGGAATGAGCGGCCGGCTCGACCCGGTCGAGCTCCAGGTCCTCACCGGGGCCCTGCGAGCCGTGTGCGAGGAGATGGGCGCGGTCCTGATCCGTTCCGCCCACTCCGCGAACATCAAGGAGCGGCGCGACGCTTCCACCGCTCTGTTCGACCCGCGCGGCGAGATGGTGATGCAGGCCGAGCACATCCCTGTCCACCTCGGCGCGATGCCCGCCGCCGTCGCCGCAATCCTGAACGAGGAACACGCGCCCGACCGCAGCTGGATCCTCAACGATCCGTACGCCGGGGGCACCCATCTTCCGGACATCACCGTGATCACGCCCGTGTTCGCGGGCGATCAGCTGATCGCGTTCGCGGCGAGCCGCGCCCATCACGCCGACGTCGGCGGGCCGACGCCCGGCTCGATGCCGGCCGACAGCACCAAGCTCGAAGACGAAGGTGTCGTGATCTCGCCCCGGGTGCTCGACGAGGACGCGATCGCCGAGCTGAGCGCGCAGATGCGCCGGCCCGATCAGCGCCGTGCGGACCTCCGGGCGCAGCTCGCGGCGAGCAGGGTTGGCTCACGGCGGCTACTCGAGCTGCACGCGCGCCACGGCGCCGACAAGCTGGGGCAGGCATTCGCCGAGGTGCTCGACTACGCGGAGCGGCGCACCCGGGCGTGTATCGAGGAGCTCGACGACGGCACCCACGCCGCCCGCGACGTGCTCGAGGCGCGCGAGGGCGACCTCGAGATCGTCCTGAGCGCGACCGTCGAGGGCGACCGCCTCACGCTCGACTTCACCGGCACCGCCGACCAGCACGACGGCAACCTGAACTGCCCGGTGGCGGTCACCCGATCCGCGTGCTACTTCGCGATCCGCGTGCTGACGGACCCAGACATCCCGCCGAGCGCAGGCGCCTACCGACCGCTCGCTGTAATCGCACCGGAGGGGTGCCTGCTCAACGCGCGCTCGCCCGCCGCGGTCGTCGGTGGCAACGTCGAGACCTCCTCGCGCGTCGCCGATGTCGTCCTGCGAGCGTTCGGCCGCGCGCTCGGACAGGGGACGATGAACAACGTCACGCTGGGGAGCGAGGACGTCGTCTACTACGAGACGATCGGCGGCGGACAGGGCGCCTGCCCCGACGCGGACGGCCCGAGCGGCGTGCACGTGGCGATGAGCAACACGCTGAACACACCGATCGAGGCGCTCGAGCTCGAGTTCCCGATGCGGATGGTGCAGTATGCGCTGCGCCGCGGGTCGGGCGGAGATGGAGCGTTCCACGGAGGAAACGGGGTGATTCGCGAGCTAGAGGCGCTCGCGCCGCTCAGCTACTCGCTGATCACCGAGCGTCGGCGCCACGCCCCGAGCGGCGCGGACGGTGGCGAGCCGGGAGCCGTCGGCCGCAACCTGCTCGACGGGAAGGAGCTGCCGGCGAAGGCGCTCGGCCGGCTCGACAAGGGGCAGCGGCTGCGGATCGAGACGCCCGGTGGCGGGGGCCACGGGCGCGCACGGTAAGCGCCTGCCGCCGCTCCGGGATCGCACGCGCTGGTGCCCGCCCACCCGCCGCACCGCCGCCGGCACCCCCCATGCGCATGCTTGCTTGCTAGCTAGTGCAAATGCACACAAGCCGACCTGGAGTTCGATATCCGCCAAATTGTTCGATAAGCGGGCGATTTGGTGGAACCGGTTTCACGACCACCGCGCAGCGGGTACCGGAGGCGCGGATGTCCCGTGTTCGTGGCGATTCGCACACATGGCGGGCAGGTTGTCCAACCCCAGCGCGGGTTAGCCGCAAGACCCCTGCGGCAAACCCACCGATTTGAGTTGGCATTTGGCGATTTGCCAATTCTCGCGTACAATGAACTCCTCTCGTGCCGCACTTGCACTGCGTACCGCGCACGGGATTCTTTTCGTTCAATCCCCCGTTTCCCCTCCATTCCTAAATGCCGATTGCTTTCAAAGAATGGGCCGTGACCGTGCGTGCCCTTGCCGAAGGAGAGCAGCTTCTGACTCTCCGCAAGGGCGGCATCCGCGAGCCCGACAAGCACTTCAAGCTGGACTACGACCGCTTCTTCCTGTACCCGACGTTCGACCATCAGTGTTCGGACCTGGTGCGGGAATCCCATCAACCTGAGCTCACCCGGGCGCTCGAAGAGGGCGTCTGGAGCGACGGTGAGCCGTCCCCCCACGCGTTGCGTCGCAACCGGGAGATCCCGCAGCCCGACCGCGTGCGGATCCGCGCCTGGGCGGAGGTGGCCGCTCACTACACGATCACCGACCGGCGGACCGTCGACGCGCTGTCGCCGTTCTACGTATGGACCAGCGACTACGCCGAGAAGCGCCTGGCGTGGAAGCGACGCCATCCGCTCCACGTGATCCTGCTGCGGACGTATCGCATCCCGCGGCCGGTGACCGTGAAGGTGCGCGACGAGTACGGCGGCTGCCGCTCGTGGCTCGAGCTGACGCGCGATCTCCCGTTCGAGGGCACTCCGGTGCTGTCGGACGACGAGTTCGAGCGTGCCTCCGAAGAGATTGCGGCGATCGCCTCGGACCGCGAGCCGGCCCTGGTCTGATCCCGGCAACCGAGTCAACCGCTTTCAACCAAACGTCAGGTGGCATGGGTCGAGTCGGCGTCGGCGTCGTTCCGGGCTCGACACGAGTCGACTCATGCCGATGACGTAGACCGGGCTCTGTACTCGCTCGAGCGCACGCGCGAGTATCTGGCCCAGCACTTCCCGCATACGGCCGACGGGATGTCGGTCGTGTTTCATTCGGGCATCGCGTCGCTGTCGATCGCATGTCCGATGGTGCCGCTCGCGTGGGTCGCCGCCGCCCCGGCGGCGCGACGGTACGTGGTTGGCTGGTCGGGTCGCGACGAGCTGCACATCCTGCGTCCCGACCTGCTCGAGGCGCGGGGCTCGGCTGTCCCCGGCTCGCGCGAGATGCTCGCCACCGCCGCCTCCGCGCTGTACGCGCGGCGCGTGATCATCGACAACAACCCGGATGTGCCGGTGCGCATGACGCCACGCCGCGTCCGCGCGGAGCTGCGGTGGGCGTGGCTGCTCGAGGGCGGGGCGCGCTGGTTCGGCGGCCAGACCGCGCACTCCCGGCCGGCGATAGCCCGCCGCCTGCGCGAGGGGAGCCGTCCAGCGTTTCCTCCCGGCGTCCGAGACGCCCAGTTGCTGGGCGGCACCGTGTTCGACCTGCTCGTGCGCGAACGGGACGAGCGGGCGGCCGCCCGCCTCGCGTGCCGGCTTCACCCGCAGGGGAGACGGGCCGCATTACGCGAGGCGTTCGGCAGCCGCTCTGCGGCGCAAATCGAGGAAGCCTGGCGCGCCCACCTGACCCGGATGGCGGCCGCGGCCTGACCTCAGTGCACGATCTGGCTCGCGATCCACACCACGAGCGCGCCGATGACGAGCGCGACCAGCAGCCCGGCGAGCAGCCGCCCCGGCGCGACAATCCGCGGCGCGGGCTCGTCGGAGATCAGCTCGCCCTCCAGCAGCACCTCACGGGCGGTCGCCACCGCCGCCTCGGGGACGAGCACGTCGCGCGGCCCGGCGGCGAGGAAGTCCGGCACGTCGAAGCCGGCGCTGCGGCGGAGCATGCTGGGGACGCCCTCCTCGAGCAGGAGCCCCTGGATGAACTCGGCCTCGGCCTGATTGCGTGCCCATGCGACCCGCACCAGCCGCCCCTCGGTGAGCTGCGGCTTGATCTTGCGGGCGCGCTCGTGGCTTTCGCTGACCGCCTCGATCTCGCCAACGGGGTCCTCGTAGACGAGGGGCAGCTTGCAGGTCGGACAGAACCGCTCGCGGCGCGGATAGGACGCGCCGCAAACCGGGCAGACGAGCTCGTCAACCCCGGCTGCGCGCTTGCCCATCACTCACTCCACGACCAGCTCGGCGTCCGACACCTGCCCGTCCTCGATCCGCCACGTTCGGACCTCGGCCTCGTCGCCGACCAGGCCAACGATGACCCACAGCACGCCGGGCCACAGCTTGGCGAAGTTGATGTCGGTTTGCGACGGCTTCGGGGCGGTCCGGGTATGCGAGTGGTAGATCGCTCCGAGGTCAAGCCCGGCGTCCTCGATCTTGTTATGCAGCTCGAGCTGCTCCTCGGGATCGATCCGGAATCGCAGCGGACTGGCCTCGGCATTCGTCGCTCGATAGACCTCGACCGCGTGGCCGTCACCGGAGCCCACCATCCCGCAACACTCGTTCGGCGCCTCCTCGCGGGCGTGAGCGATCATCTCGTCGTAAAGCTCTCTAGCGATTTTCATGGTCGGTGCGAGGCTACCAAGGCAGCTGGTGGCCTCCGGCAAGGGTTCAGCTGCTGCCGGTCACAAATGGCCACGGGACCGCCTTCACATACTGGCCGGGATTTCGAAGCCCGCTCACCGCCGTCCAGTGCTGGGCCTCACACGCCATTATCTGGGCGGCGAGGCGCTGCAGGCCGGGGGTGCTCACCGTCTTGAGCGCCGTGAAGTAGACCCCCTCGGCGACCGACTCCAGATCGACCAGCAACCGCATGCTGTCGTTCTGCGAGTGCAGGTCGGTGAGGCTCCCCCGAATGTTGTGTTGCGAAAGGGCAGCGCCCGCGGCATCCAAGTCGAGAGGAGCCGTTGTCGCCTGGACGCCCATCGCCGCCAGCGCGGCCGCGAGCGCGGACGTATGCTCGATCTCGTGCCCCAGATAAGGCGCGAGCGCCCGTTCGATGTTGGGCGCGAGCGCCCCCGAGGCGAGGACTCGCCGGTACGCCAGCACCATCAGCCGCTCGACCTCGAGCGCCTTCGACAGCGCCGCCGCGTCGCTCACCGGCGGCGCGTCGGCCCACGCGGGATCCGCCACGACCGCGACGCCCGTAGCCGCAGCCGCACCCGCAGCCGCGAAACCACGGGCCACGAGCTGGCGTCGCGTCGATCCTCGGTCCCCGTTCAAGGCGCTCGAGCCCCTCAGTCCCGGCCGGTCACGAACGCCGACGGGATCGCAGACCGCCCGAGCGCGGCACGCACGACCGCCACGTGCTGAGCGTCATTGGCGAGGATCGAGGCCACCTGCTGCTTCACCACACCCGGCTCGAGCCGCTGAATCGCGTACAGATAGCCGGCGATCTGCGCGTTCTCGACCGAGTGCAGCAACATCAGCACCTCCGCGCTGGTGCGCGGATGACCGAGCGCGTAGCTCGGCGCCGGCTTGATCGGCTTGCCCCCCGCCTCCCGCACCAGCCCCGCGACGTCGCCGGCATGGGAGATCTCGTCGTTGAGGAACAGCTGGCCGGCCTTGGCGGTGGGCTGATCCAGGAGTGGAATGCCAGCGGTGTAGGCCGCGATCGCGACGTGCTCGAGGTGGAGCAGGCGGTTGAGCAGGTCAACGTCATTGGAGAGCAGAGGCTGCGAGTTGTGGACCTGCTGACGGATCGACTGGCTGCCGCACCCGGCCAGCACGACGCCGGCGAGGCCCGCGCCCGCCGCCAGCAGCGCGTTCCGCCGGGAGGAGGGCTCGCCCTCCAGGTCGTCGGTCACCATCGCACGACTGACGTCCGGCCGCGCCGGCGGATCGCTCGGACTACCACCAGACGGTGGAGTCCAGGTTCTCGATCTCCTCGATGGGACGCGTGTAGATGCCGGACGAGAAGTACTTCCAGCCGTCATCGGCGACGAGGAACACGACGTTGCCCTCGTCGAGCTCGTTCGCGATCCGCAGAGCCACCCGGGCAATCGCCCCCGACGAGACGCCGACGAACAGCCCTTCCTCATCGAGCAGCCTGCGTGTGAACACGATCGCGTCGGTGTTCGTGACGAAGATCTTGCGATCGAGCACCGACAGGTCGATGATCGGCGGAATGAAGCCGTCCTCGAGCGAGCGCAGGCCCTGAACCGGCTCGCCCTGCATCGGCTCGGCGGCGACGATCTTCACCTGGTCGCCCAGCTCCTCCTTGAGCCGGCGCCCGTTGCCCATCAGCGTCCCGCCCGTGCCGAGGCCCGCCACGAACGCGGCGACCTCGTCGAGCTCTTCGAGGATCTCGAGCGCCGTCCCGTTGTAGTGGGCGTTCGGGTTGGCCTGGTTGCCGTACTGGTAGGGCATGTAGTACGAGGCGTCCTTCTCGGCCATGTCGAGGGCCAGCTCGACCGCGCCGTTGGAGCCCTTCGAGCCCTCCGAATACACGATTTCGGCCCCGTACATGCGTAGCAGGTCGGTGCGCTCGCGGGTGACGTTCTCGGGCATGACGACCTTGATCGGGTAGCCCTTGCGGCTGCAGATCATCGCCAGCGAGATGCCCGTGTTCCCGGACGTGGGTTCGAGGATCGTCTGTCCGGGCCGGATCAGGCCCTTGTCCTCCGCGTCCTCGATCATCGCACGCGCCACGCGGTCCTTGACCGAGCCGGTCGGGTTGCGCGATTCGAGCTTGGCCCACAGCCGCACGCCCGGCTTCGGGCTGAGCCGCTTCAGCTCGACCAGCGGCGTGTGGCCGATCGCCTGGATGATGTCGCCGTAGCGTCCCCCACAGGGCTTGTTCTCGAGGCGCTCAGCGGCCATCGCTTCACGAAGTATAGCGAGGCGGGCTCGCCCGGTCGGCGGCCCGCCTCGACAGCACTACGGGGTCAGTATCCCGGCGGATACGGGTTCGGGTTGGGATTGGGGCTCGGGCTGCCCTGCTGCCCAGTCTGGGCGGACGTCTGGCCACCGGCGGACACGACGTGCCAGATCGAGCCGAACGTCTTGAGCTCGTCGCCCGTGGCCTGGTGCTTGTTGTGCGACATGAGGTCAGGCGTGAAGTAGTACACGGGCTGCCCGTTGAGCGTGACCTGGTTCAGGCCGTGGTTGCGGAACGTTCCGATTTTGCCCTTGATCCCGCTCGCCTTGGTCGCGCTGCCCGGGGACGAAACCGTGACGGGCGGCCAGAACGCCCAGCAGTTGGTGCTCGCGCTGCTGGTCTTCTTGCAGATGATGTGGTGGGTCGTCTCACCCTGGAAGGTGTAGACCGGGTAGCCCGACGGGCCGACCGCCACCGCCTCATGCGTATTGACCGGCTTCACGGCGAACATCGCCGTGGGCACGTTGGTCACGTGGACGTTCTTCGACACCTTCAGCGTGAAGGAGTTCGCGATCGCGACCGCCGCCACCGCGAGCATGGCCACAACCGCGGCCCCCGCAATCAACGTCGCGGCCGACCGGCGGTGACGGCGACCGCCGTCACGAGTAAGTCGACTTGGCATGCTCCGGCTCCCTTCAGTCGTAGTTCTACCCTTAGGGACGCCAGGGAACGCCAAAGACTTCCCGAGTTCGCCGGCGGTCAGGCTTCCGCGCCGCCGGCCATCGCCGGCAGGATCACCAGCGTGTCGCCCTCGCCGACGGAAGTGTCGAGCCCGTCGAGCACGCGCACGTCCTCGTCGTTCAAGTACACGTTCACGTACCGGTTGAGCCCGCCGTCGGCGGCGAACAGCTGCGACTGCGTGTCCGGATGCGAGTCGGCCACCGAGCGCAGCACCTCGCCCACGGAGGACCCGGAAGCGTTCAGCTCCTTCTCGCCGCCGACCGCGGACCGCAGAACGGGTGGAATCCGAACCGTCGCCATCTCGGCCATGAACCCTAGTGAGCGCCGGCGCAGAATGCCTCGTAGTCCGGGAACACACCGAGTTCGTCGTCAGAGATCGACTCGGGCTCCCGCGAGCAGATCGGGCAGTCGGGATCGCGCCGGACCTTGACCTCGGTGACCCGCGCCGCCAGCGCGTCGTACATCAACAGGCGCCCGATCAGCGGCTCACCCTCGCCGAGGATCAGCTTGATCACCTCGGTGGCTTGGAGCAGGCCCATCGTGCCGGGCAGGACTCCGAGCACGCCGTTCGCGCCGCAGGACGGAGCGAGCTCGGCGGGCGGCGGGACTGGGAACAGGCAGCGGTAGCACGGGCCGTCGTAGGGCTTGAACACCGACAGCTGGCCCTCGAACCCGAGGATCGCGGCCGACACGACCGGGATCCCCAGCCGCACCGAGGCGTCATTCAGCAGATACCGCGTGGGGAAGTTGTCGAGACCGTCGACGACCACGTCGTAGCCCGAGATGATCTCGACGATGTTGTCCGCGCCCAGCCGAACCGGGTACTTCTCGACCTTGACGTCCGGGTTCAGCGCGTTGATCGTCTGCTCGGCCGACTCGACCTTGGAGACGCCGATCCGCTCGCTCGAGTGGATCACCTGGCGCTGGAGGTTCGACAGATCGACCTCGTCGTTGTCGACGATCCCGAGCGTGCCGACGCCCGCCGCAGCGAGGTAAAGAGCAGCCGGCGAGCCCAACCCGCCCGCACCGAGGAGCAACACACGAGCGTCGAGCAGCTTCTGCTGCCCGTCTATACCGACCTCGGGCAGGAGCAGGTGGCGGGAGTAGCGCTCACGCTGCTCGGCGGTAAGGCTGCGCGGCGTCTGCACCTCATAACCGCGATCCTTCCAAAGCGTGAAGCCCCCCGTCATCGACTCGACGTGCTCGTAGCCGAGGTCCTCGGTCAGCGTGCGCGCTGCCCACGCCGAGCGGTTCCCCGACGCGCAGTACAGGACGACATGACCGGAGCGATCGGGTACCGCCCCTTCGATCCGCGACTCCAAGTAACTCTTGGGGACGTGCACCGCGCCGGGAATGTGCCCGGCCGCCCACTCCTCGGGCTCACGGACGTCGACGATCACGGCGCCGTTACCGACCTGCTCGTGCACGGCAGCGGGATCGACCTCATCGATCCGGTTCTTGATCTGTCGGAGAACTTCGGCTCCGGACGGGCTCATCGTCGAAACTCCTCAAATGCGGTATGGATTCAATACTTCAGAGAGTATAGCGAGCGAAACGAGCCATGACCGAACCTCTTTTCCCCAGTCTGGCGGACCCCGACGGCCGCGAGGCGATCCGCATCGGGAATGCCACCCTGACCTACAAAAGGCTCGCCGGGGCCGCGACCGTCACCGCACATGAGCTACACGGCGCCGGCCGGGTGGCGGTCTGGGCCGAGCCCAGCCTCGAGCTTGCGATCGCGGTCGTCGGGGCGCTCGCCGCCGGCGTGTCGGTCGTCCCGATCAACCCCGGACTCGGGCCCCGCGAGCTCGGGCACATCGTCGACGACAGCGCCCCGGACATGCTGATCGCCCCCGCCGGCATCGACCCGCCGGCCCAGCTCCAGCATCTCCCCCGCGCCGACGTCGACCGCGCAGCGGTCGCCAAGGAAGCCCTTCCCGACGCGCTCGAAGCAGACGACGTCGCGTTCGTGATGTACACGTCGGGCACGACCGGGCCGCCCAAGGGCGTGCAGATCCCCCGGCGAGCGGTGACCTCAAACCTCGACGCGCTGGCCGAGATCTGGCAGTGGAGCGCGGAGGATCGCCTCACCCACGCGCTGCCGGTGTTCCACGTCCACGGGCTTGTGATCGGGCTGCTCGGGCCGCTGCGCCGCGGCGGGCACGTCGAGCACGCCGGCCGTTTCTCCCCGCAGGCCCTCGCGCAGGTGCTGAAACGAGGGGCCACCATGGTGTTCGGCGTCCCGACGATGTACAGCCGGATCGCCCGGGAGGCCGCCACCGACCGCGACCTGGCGCAAGCGTTCGCAACCGCCCGCCTGCTCGTGTCGGGCTCGGCGGCGCTCCCGACAACCGTCCACGAAGCCATGAAGCGACTGACCGGCCGGGAGATCCTCGAGCGGTACGGGCTCACCGAGACCTTGATGAACGCCGGCGTCCGCCTGGGCGACCCGGTGATCCCTGGCCGCGTCGGTCCGCCCCTCCCCGGGGTCGCGGTCCAGCTGACCGCCGAGGACGGCACGACCATCGAGTCCAGCGACGACGCGACGATCGGCGAGGTCGCCGTCCGTGGGGCCAACGTGTTCAAGGGCTACCTGAACCGCCCCGACGCCACCGAAGAGGCGATGCGCGACGGGTGGTTCATGACCGGCGACCTCGCCACCCGCAACGAGAGAGGCTCGCTCAAGCTGGTCGGCCGCAAGAGCACCGACCTGATCAAGTCGGGCGGCTACCGGATCGGCGCCGGTGAGATCGAGGGCGCCTTGTTGGAGCACCCCGCGGTCGCCGAGGTTGCCGTGACCGGCAGGCCCGACGAGGACCTGGGCGAGCGGATCGTGGCGTGGGTGGTAGCCGAGCCCGGGCACAACACGTCGGCCGACGAGCTGGCCGAGCACGTGGCGACGCTGCTCACCAAGCACAAGCGCCCGCGCGAGGTGTATTTCCTCGATGAGCTGCCGCGCAACGCGATGGGGAAAGTGATGAAGCGTGAGCTCGAGGACTGAAGCGAGCGCTGCCGCACTAGCATCGGCCCGTGCGCGCGCCCGTCGACCACATCGCCGCTCCCCCGTTCCCGCCCCGTCTGGAGTGGATAAACGGCCGCCCGCACGGCTTCCCGATGCTGCTCGAGTTCTGGGACTTCTGCCGCGTGCAGTCGCTGCGGACGTTGCCGTACGTGAAGGCATGGCACGAGCGGTACGCCGACCTGACCGTGGTCGGTGTGCACGCCGCCGGCTTCCCGCCGTCCCAGGACCCGGACACCGTTCGAGAAGCGGTGGCGCGGCTCGACATCACGTACCCGGTGGCGATCGACGAGCTGCTCCAGGTGTGGGAGCTGTACGGCAACCTCGGCTGGCCGGCGCGGTACCTGTTCGACCAGCGCGGGATCCTGCTCCACTACCACTACGGCGAGGGCGGCTACGAGGAGACCGAGCTCGCGATCCAGGAGCTGTTCGGGATCGACGAACCGGTCCTCGTCCCGTTCCGTCCCGAGGAGGCGCCGGACGCGCTCCTGCAGCCGCAGACCGACGACGTCGAAGGCCCGTACTCGGGCCCGTACACCGCGGGTGGGGTGTGGGCGGTATTCGACGGGAGCGGCGCCGTCACGGTGAACGGCGCCACCGTCGCGGTCGATCACTCGGGGGCGTACGAGCTGATCGCGCACGAGCGGAGCACCGCGGGACAGCTCGCGCTCGAGGTCGGCGCCGGCGTGACGTGCTACGCGGTGTGCTTCACGCCCGGTCGAGCAGGTTGACGAGTTCGGGCGGGCCGTCGTCGCGCACGATCGCAGCGAAGCCAGGACGGTAGGGACTACCGGTCGGGTCATCGCCGATGAACCGCGCCTCGTGCACCCAACTGCCCGTATTGATGAGGCGCCCCCATTCACTCCGGTCGTCTCGGGGGAGCGGTCCGGCACGATGCGTGTGGCCGAAGATCACGTGGGACGCCGGCACGTGCAGGCGCGTGACAACCTCGCTGAACCCCGCGAGCGCGCCGCGGCGGAGCGCGACCCCGGACACGTCGGGTCTCAGCGGGCCCATTCCCGCCCGGTTCAGTCCCGCCACCGCCGCCGCCAGGCCGAGCGCCATCGCGCGGCTGCGGACGCTCCGCCGGCGGGCGCCGCCGTTCAGCGCCTGCCAGGCGGCGATCTGGAAGCTGCCGCCGCGTCCCAGGTGCAGACCGCCGCTCTGGGCGACGGTGTCGGCCCACGCGTACATCGGCGCGAGCGCCGCCTCGTAGTCCTCGGCGCGGGCCGGACCGCCCTCGGGCTCGCCGGCGACGCGCACGGTCAGCCCGGCGCCGAGCCGTTCGAGGATCGGCACGGTGTTGTGGCGGTCGCCGTAGTGACCGTGGGTCGCGTAGACGTCCTCGCGCAGCCACACCCCTGGATAGGCGACCCGGACGCTTGCCGGCGCAAGCGAGGACACGAGGGCGCCGAGCGGCTCCCGCTCGTCCCACTCGACTGGGGACTCGAGACCGAGCGGCGCGGAATCGCGCCGCTCGAGCCAGCCGCGCAGCAGCGCATGGTCGTGGTTGCCGGGTACCACGACGACCTCGCCGACGACGGAGGCGAGCTCGCATAGCACCGACTCGGCCTCGGCCAGCGCCTGGCGCAGCGGCCCGTGCCGCAGCTCGAGCGTGTCGCCGAGCAGCACGAGCCGGTCGAACTCGGGCAGCCTCGCCGCCAGCGCCGCTCGCTCGCGGTCGCGGCGCAGCACGTCCGCCCGGCCGTTCGCGCCGAGGTGGAGATCCGAGATGACCAGCGTGCGCAGGGGAGTTAGTAGGATGGTCGGCGGCGCCTGACGGCGGCGCCTTACAGTGGGATGGTCGGCGGCGCCTGACGGCGGCGCCTTATGCGGAGCCGGCCGCCACGGCCTGGCGGATCACCTTGGGCAGCATGAAGCGGACGTCCTCCTGGACGACCTCGAGCTCCTGCACGTCGGTGGTCCCGCGGGCCCGGAAGAACTCGACCAGCCGCTGCACGAGCGACTCCGGCGCGCTCGCCCCCGAGGTGATGCCAACTACGCGCTTGCCGGCCAGCCACTCGTCGCGGACCTCGGATTCGTTGTCGATCAGGTGCGAGTCGGCGCCGTGCTCGCGCGCGACCTCGACAAGCCGGTTGGAGTTGGACGAGTTGCGCGAGCCGATCACCAGCACGAGATCGCACTGCACGGCCAGCTGCTTGACCGCCGCCTGACGGTTCGTGGTCGCGTAGCAGATGTCGTCGGTGCGAGGGCCGACAATCGCTGGGAAACGCTGGCGCAGCCGGTTGATGATCGAGCGGGTCTCGTCGACCGACAGCGTCGTCTGCGAGATGTAGGCGATCCGGCTCGGATCCCGAGCCTCGAGCTGGTCGACGTCCTCCTCTGACTCGACCAGCACGATGTTCTCGGGCGCCTCGCCCATCGTGCCCTCGACCTCCTCGTGGCCGGCGTGCCCGATCAGCACGATCGTGTAGCCGTCCGCGGCGAACTTCTTCGCCTCCACGTGGACCTTGGTCACGAGCGGGCAGGTCGCGTCGATCGTGTCGAGCTTGCGGGCTCGTGCGCCTGAGTGGACGCTCGGGGCGACGCCGTGGGCGGAGAACACGACGGTGGCGCCTTCTGGCACGTCGCTCTCGGACTCCACGAACACTGCGCCGCGCTCGCTCAGCTGCTCGACCACGTACTTGTTGTGGACGATCTCCTTGCGGACGTACACCGGCGCGCCGTACAGCTCGAGCGCACGCTCGACGGTCTGCACGGCACGATCGACGCCCGCGCAATAGCCGCGCGGCGCCGCGAGCAGGAGCTTCTCGGGCATCGACCCCACCGGAGGGAGTGTAAGGCGGGAAATGCAAAGATACGCGTGACAGCTCCTGCCTCTCCCGGGAGAAAGCCGAAATGCCGCAACGCCACCTCGACCGACTCAACTCGACCGACGCCTCGTTCCTCCATCAGGAGGGGCCTGAGTCGCACATGCACATCGGGGCGGTGCTCATCTTCCAAGGCCCACCGCCGGAGTTCAGCGACTTCCTCGACCACGTCCGCAGCCGGCTGCACCTGGTGCCGCGCTACCGCCAGAAGCTGGCCACGCCGCCGTTCGAGACGGGCCGGCCGCTGTGGGTCGACGATCCCGACTTCAACATCGAGTATCACGTCCGCCACACCGCGCTGCCGCCCCCGGGCACCGAGGAGCAGCTGTTCCTGCTGGCCTCGCGAATCGCCTCGCAGCAGCTCGACCGCGCGAAGCCGCTGTGGGAGAACTGGCTGGTCGAGGGGCTCGAGGGCGACCGGTTCGCGCTGATCTCGAAGACCCACCACGCGCTGGTCGACGGCGTCGCCGGGGTCGATCTGGCCACCGTGCTGTTCGATCTCGAGCCCAACCCGCCCGCCCGGCCCAACGAGCAACTGGAGCCGTGGGAGCCGAGGCGAGAGCCTTCGTCGCTCGAGCTCGTCGCCGCCGGCGTGCGCGGGGGCGTCGGCCTTGCCACCGAGTTCATGACGCGCGCCGTGTCCGCCGCCACCCGTCCGGTCACCTCCTTCGGCAAGCTCCGCGATGCCGCCGAGGGCGTCGGCGAGATCCTCTGGGCCGGACTCAACCCCGCCCCCGAGACACCGCTGAACGTCGAGATCGGTCCCCATCGCCGCTACGCGGTGGTCCGTCATCAGCTGGCCGACTACAAGACGGTGAAGGACACGTTCGGGGGGACGGTGAACGACGTCGTGCTGACCGTCGTGTCGGGCGCGCTGGAGCGATGGCTGCACTCGCGCGGCGTCCGCACCGAGGGGCTCGAGATGCGGGCCCTCGTGCCGGTGTCGGTTCGCACCCATTCGCACCGGGGCACGCTCGGCAACAAGCTCACCGCGATGCGAGGCCCGGTGCCCGTATACATCCACGATCCGCTCTCGCGCCTGCGGTTCGTCAGGCGGGCGATGGACGGGCTGAAGGAGTCAAAGCAGGCCGTCGGCGCCGCGACGCTCACCGCGGTCAACGAGCTGTGGCCCCCGACGATCCTCGCCGAGGCCTCGCGCCTGAACTTCTCGACACGGCTGTTCAACCTGCTCGTCACGAACATCCCCGGGCCTCAGGTGCCTCTGTACCTCCTTGGCCGCCGGGTCGAGGATCTCTTCCCGCTCGCGTTCCTGCCCAAGAACCACGCGCTCGCGGTCGCCATCATGTCCTACAACGGCGGCCTCGACTACGGCCTACTCGGCGATTACGACGCGCTGCCGGACATCGAGGTGATCGCGGACGGGATCGACGCTTCGCTGCGAGAACTGCTCGACGCCGCCGCGCACGCCCGCACTCGCGCGCCCGCGGGCAGCGGTTCAACCAATGGCGGGGACACCGCCGCGGGCGGTGGTCCAACGGGCAGCGAAGCGCGCAACGGCGGTCCGAAGCAGATCCTCCCGTCGGCGGGCACGCGCCCGAAGCACGGACCGGCGGCGGACATGCGCGCCAAGCGCGCCAAGCGGCCGGGACGCGTTGGAAACGAACCCGCCGGGTGATCCTGATTACCGGCGGCGCCGCCCGGTGCTTGCCGTTTCACCTGCATACGGCTACTGTTTTCGTGAAGTGGACGACCTGATCGCACCTGATGAGATCGCGTTCCGGCTGGAGCTGACGGCGGCGCAGCTGAAGATCGTCCACACCGCGCTCAAGTCCCTGTTCGACGATCTCGGGCACGAGGAGCGCGATGTCAAGCGGGTGGTGTCAGCGGTCCTGGCCAAGCTCCCGGGCGAGCACGAGATCCGCGCGATCGACCTGGGGCAAGAGCTGCGGCGCGCCGCGTCCGCGTAGTTCTGGCGCGATCAGGCCGCCGGCCTAGAAGCCGAGCGCGAACTTGGCGTCCTCGCTCATCCTCTCGGGCGTCCACGGCGGCGAGAACGTCATCGTCGGTTGGACCTCGTCGACGCCCTCGAGCTCACTCACGAACTCCTCGATCTGTTCTGACACCTGCGGCCCGATCGGGCAGCCGGGGCTGGTCAGCGTGTAGGTCACCCGCACGGTCGAGCCCTCGACCTCGATGTCGTAGATCAGCCCGAGCTCGACAAAGTCGAGCCCCAGCTCGGGGTCGATCACGTCGCGCAGGGCGTCGGTCACATCTTCGACAGTTGCCATCCCGTGATCAGTTTAGGCACTTCCGACAGTTCGGGCTTGCGGTCACTGCACCACTTTGTATAGGTTTCGGCCCATCGTCGACTTCGATGAACTCTCGGCAACGCTGCGTGTTTGCGGAAACGAGGACCGGTCAACGCAGGGAGGCCGGCGGCGCGCCATGGTGCGGGCCTTCCGCGCGGAGAAGAACGTCACCGTGGACCTATCCGAGCTGGCGTTCGCGGACGCCTCTGTGATGCTCGACCTGGCGGTCCTCGCCCGTCGCCTGCGGGCGAAGGGAAGCGAGATCCTCGTCCGCGGCGCCCAGCCCCAGGTGATGGCGCTGATCAAGCACGTCGGCCTGCACCGCCTGCCGGCGGTCAGGTTCGAAGGCGCCTCGCTCGCGTTCGCCTAGCCCCGGCTCTAGCCCGGGACCACTTCGGGCGGGTCGTGCTCGTGGCCGTTGGCGACGGCGGGAGGCGGGTCGCGCAGCAGCTCGGCGAGGTCTGAGCCCTCCTCGCCGAACCGCGGGAAGCGCTTTCCCTCGGTCTCGCCGATCGCGACCAGCTGCTCTCCGACGGCCCGCATGTCCTCGATCAGCCGCCGCCGCTCGCGCCAGATCGTCTCGGCGCTTCGGGCCAGCTCGCGGGCGCGCATCTCGGCCGACTCGCGCATCTCGTCGGCATCCCGGCGGGCGGCAGCGAGCATCTCGTCGGTCTCGCGTTGTGTGGTCGCGCGCAGCTTCTGGGTCTCGCGCGCGACCTTCTCGCGCAGCGCGGCGATCTCCCGGTCGGCGGTCTCGCGAAGCTGTGCAGCCTCCTGGTTGGCGGCGTCGCGCTCCTGCGCGACGTGACGCAACGCCGACTCGTGGAGCTCCTCGCTCTCGCGCTCGGCCTGTTGGAGCCGATCATCCGCCTTGGAGCGCGACCGGGCGGTGATCTCGTCAGCGGTCTGGTGAGCCCGCTGGAGGATGTCGCGAGTCTCCTCGCTGACCTCGTCGAGGGCATGCCGGACAGCAGCCTCAGGCGAGGAGGACATCTCGAGCTCCGTGATCAGGCGGCTCATCCGCTCCACGTACCGGTCGACGGCCGCTCGGTCGTAGCCGCGCAGCGCCGCCGGGAACTCGACCGTGCGCGCGTCCTTGAGGATCCGCTCGCGGTCCGCCGCGGTCAGCACGCGGCTCGAGCCGAACCGGCGCCCCTGGCGCCCTTCGTCCTTGCTCGCCGCGCCGACGAGCTCCGCGGCCTCGCTCTCGACCTCGGGTGAGATCTCCGGCTCCCGACTCCCGGTATCGGTCCCCCGCATTTCGGCACGCGCCATGACCAAACGCTCCCTTCCTCGCTTGTCACTCGGGCCACGCGTGGGCAGGTCACGCGCGTTCCCGTAGCCTTCACGCTACCCCCTCGGTCAAGGGTGGTCGAGGGTTGTGGCTAGCCTTCACAGCATGATCGTCGTGCTCGTTCTCGTTCTCTGGGCGGCCCTCGAGCTGTTCGTCGCGATCAAGGTCGCGGACGCGATCGGCGTGCTCGCGACGGTCGTGCTGCTGCTGCTGAGCTGGCCGCTGGGATCATGGGCGCTTCGCTCGCAGGGCCGCGCCGCCTGGCGGCGGCTCGGCGACGCGGTCTCGGCCGGAAGGTCGCCCGGCCGCGAAGTGCTCGACGGCGTCCTCGTGCTGCTGGGTGGCGTGCTGCTGATCGTCCCGGGGTTCATCTCCGACGCGCTCGGCGTGCTCGCGCTGCTCCCGCCCACGCGTGCGCTGATGCGCCGCGGGCTCGCACGCAATCTCCAGAGCCGGGTGGTGGTCAGCGCGACGCGGTTCACCGGCGCGTCGCGGCCAAACGATGTCGACTCCACCGCCACCGACGTCGATCAGCAGCAGCTGCACCCATGAGCCCAATTCACCGGCATTGCGAACGCTCGCGTTCGGCGACCTCGCGCGGACGGTCTGGGGCGCGGCGTGGATTGCGGGGGACGACGACTCGGCGCTGGCCACACTCGGAGCCGACGGCGGTCGGGCGGCCCTTCCGAGCCTCCGCCTGACGGCGAGCACCGAAGACGGCGAATGGCGCCTCGACGGCGATCAGGGCGCGCTGATCGTGTCGCCCTCGGGCGAGCTCGTCGGCGTGCAGGGCTCCGACGACATCGACGGTTTCGATCAGCTCTGCCGGGTCACCGGCCGGTTCGCGCTCGACGGCGCCGAGCACGCGGTCGACTGCCTCGGCGTGCGGACGTCGCGGTCCGGGGGATTCGATCTGGCAAAGCTCGAGTCCGTACGGGCCGTGTCGACGTGGTTCGAGCCGGACGAGGGCTTTGCCCTGACGGCGTTTCGAGGGCGCAAGGCCAAGCACCACGACGCCGATGTGGTCACCGCCGCGGTGTTCGGGCCGGAAGCCTCCGTTCCGGTCGAGGACCCACGCCTCTCGACCACGTACGACGCCGGCGGATGGCCCGTCCGCGCCGGCCTCGAGCTGTGGCTCGCCGCCGGTGAGGGCGAGGAGGAGCAGTACCCGCGGCGGGCAGTGGGAGAGGCCGCGGGCGTCCGGGCACAGACCGCTGTGGGCGAGCTCGACCTGCGAGCCGAGCCGTTCCGCTGGCACAGCCGCGGACGCGAGGGCGCCGGGATGTATCTCCTGGCCTGCCGGCGATGAGCGCCGTCGAGGCGATCATCAGCGACTTCGGCGGCGTGCTGACCTCGCCGTTGCTGGAGTCCTTCAGCGGCGTGATGCACTAGTCCGGGATCTCGCTCGAGTCGCTCGGCAAGGCGATGGCGACGATCGCCGAGCGACAGGGCTCCAACCCGCTGTTCGAGCTCGAGACCGGGCGCATCACCGAGGCCGCGTTCATGGGCGCGATGTCCGAGCAGCTGTCCGCCGACCACGGCAGCGAGGTCGAGCTCGATGGCTTCGGCGAGCGATACTTCTCGCATCTTCAGCCGAATGAGCGAATGATCGAGTACATGCGGGAGCTGCGCGGACGCGGCTACAAGATGGCGATCTGCACCAACAACGTCCGCGAGTGGGAGGCTCACTGGCGCGCGATGCTCCCGATCGACGAGATCTTCGACGTGGTCGTCGACTCGGCGTTCGTCGGCAGCCGCAAGCCCGAGCCGCGGATCTATCAGATAACGCTCGAGCGGCTGGCCGCATCCCCCGAAGCGACGCTGTTCATCGACGACGTCGAGCTCAACTGCGAGGGCGCGCGCAAGCTCGGTATCGATGCGATCCGGTTCCGGTCCACCGAGCAGACGATCGAGGAGATCGAGACGGCGATCGGAAAGGTCGGCGGCGCCTGACGGCGGCGCCTTAGGGGCGGATCGAGGCGACCCTGCGTGAGGCCCGAGTCGGCTGAGGCGATCATCGAGATCGCGCGCAGCGCGTTCGTGACGCTCGACGCCGACGGCCGGGTGCTCGAATGGAATAGCCGGGCCACCGAGCTGTTCGGGTATCCCCGCGAGGACGCGCTCGGGTCCGAGCTGGCCGAGCTGATCGTGCCCGAGCGCTACCGAGAGCACCACCGCGCGGGCTTGCAGCAGGCCCGCGCGGGCGGGGACGCACCACGCCTGGCGGTCGAGGCCCTTCGGCGGGACGGCAGTGAGCTTCCAGTCGAGGTGTCGATCACCGTCGGCCGGGACGGCGAGGAGGCCGGGCGGGTCCTTTCCACGCCTGGATCGAAGACGTGTCCGAGCGCACCCAGCTCCTGCGCGAGCTCGAGGCACAGCTGCGCGGTCGCGAGCCCGGATTCGGCGAGATCCTCGACGCGCTGGCCGAGGCGGTGACGATCCGCGATCCGCACCATCACATCCTGTACGCGAACCGCGCGGCGGTCGAGTCGATGGGCTTCGCCTCGCTCGAGGACATGCAGCGCCGTCCCCCGCAATCGATCTTCGCCGACTACATCGTGCAGGGCGAGCACGGCGAGGACCTGACGATGGACGCTATCCCTTCGGTGCGCCTGCTCGCCGGCGAGCCGGCCGAGCCGCTCGTGATGCGGACGATCAACCGGTCGACCGGCGAGCTTCGCTGGCAGCTGCTCAAAGCGGCGCCGCTTCACGACGAGGACGGCCGGCCGGTGGCCGCGGTCACGATCATCGAGGACATCACGCGCGAGCGGATCGCCGAGCTTCGCGATCGGTTCCTCGCGCGCGCCACCGAGACGCTGATGTCCTCGCTCGACTACGAGGAGACGCTGCGCAACGTGGCCTGGCTGGCGGTCCCCGAGGTCGCCGACTGGTGCGCGGTCGAGCTCGTCGACGAGCGTGGCACCCGTCAGCGCGTCGCGGTCGCCCACCGTGACCCGGCCAAGCTCGAGCTGGCCGAGAGGCTGCGGGCGTTCGAGCCCGAAGAGCTCGACCCGAACCGGGGCGTCGGGAGGATCCTGCGGACCGGGACGTCCGAGCTCTACCAGGACATTCCCGACGAGGTGCTCGCCACGGCCGCGATCAACGACGAGCACCTCACGCTGCTGCGGTCGCTCGGCTTCCGCTCGGTGCTGCTCGTACCGCTGCGCGCCCGAGCGCGAACGTTCGGCGTGATGACCCTGGTGACCGCGGAGTCGATGCGTCGCTTCGCCGACGCCGACCGCGAGTTCGCCGAGCAGGTCGCGGGACGGGCCGCGGTCGCCGTGGACAACGCGCTGCTCGCCACCGCCCGCCGCCACACCGCCGAAACGCTCCAGCGCAGCCTGCTGCCGGACGTCGTCCCGGAGCTCGACGGGTGGAATGTCGCCACGTTCTACCGCGCCGCCCGCGCCGTCGAGGAGATCGAGGTCGGCGGTGACTTCTTCGACTTCTACGAGACCGATGACGCCTGGATCGTGCTGCTGGGCGACGTCACCGGCAAGGGCGTCGAGGCGGCCGCGCTCACCTCGCTGGTGCGGCACGGCACTCGATTCCTCAGCAAGTACGAGCGGAGCCCGAGCCGGATCCTGGTTCGCCTGAACGAGGCTCTGAGCGAGCAACCGGGACTGTTGCTGTGCACGGCGGTGTGCGTGCGGCTCGAGCGCGAGGAGGCGGTGATCGCATCAGCGGGCCACCCCGCGCCGCTGGTCGTGCGCGACGATGGCCGCGTCCGCGAGATCGGGACCGCGGGCCCGATCCTGGGCGCCTGGACGGGCAAGCTGCCGGCCGAGCGGGCCGTGCCGGTCGCCTCGGACGAGACGCTGTTGCTCTACACCGACGGGGTGATCGACACGCTCGGGGAGGAGGAGCGGTTCGGTGCGGAGCGGCTCAAGCGGCTGCTGGCCGCGCATGCCGGCCGGACGCCGGAGGGGCTGCTGTCCTCGCTCGAGGCGGAACTCGACCGTTTCCAGGTCGGAGCTCAGGCGGATGACACCGCGGCGCTGGCGCTGCGCCCGGCGCCGGTGACCGCCGGCACGGAGCCGCGCCCCCGCGACGCATCCGCCGCGCCCTTCTCCTACCCTTCGGGTCAGCTGACGGAAGGCGGCACGGTGGGTTCTCAACCCAACTTCCGGATCGACACGCTGGAGGGCCAGTCCGGGCTCACGATCAAGCTCGCGGGCGAGCTTGACAGCGCGACCTCCAGGGAGCTGCTCGAGCGCTTCGAGCAGGCGCTCGCGCCGCTCGACGGGCGAGAGCTCGTGATCGACCTCGACGGGGTCTCGTTCATCGACTCCTCGGGGATGCGGGCGCTGATCGTGATCGAGCGGCGGGCCGGGGAGGAGCGGATCGCGCTCGCGATCGCGCCCCCGCCCGCGGCGGTCACCGAGCTGCTTCAGGTGACCGGCCTCGCCGAGCGCATCCCGCTCACGCCGCGCGCCGAGGACGCCCCGCCTTCGGAGCCGTTCCTCGAGCGAATCGAGATCGCGCTCGCCCGCGATGCCGATGCGCCGGCGCGGGCGCGAGCCGAGCTGCGCCAGGCGATCCTCGGGCGCCTGTCGGACCGCGACAGCGCCGACCGCGACGCTGCTGACCTCCGAGCTCGTCACCAACGCCGTGATCCATCCCGGGCAGGCGGTCGGCGGGTCGGTCGGGCTGCGGATCACCACTTACCACGACCGCGTCCGCGTCGAGGTCACCGACGAGGGGTCGGGCTTCGAGCCGGGGGGCCTGCCGCGGCGGCGTCCCCGCGAGGCGGGCGGACACGGCCTGATCGTCGTCGACGGGCTATCCAGCCGCTGGGGAACCGCCCGGCGTCGCGTCGGCGAGAGCGAGGGCTTCTGCGTCTGGTTCGAGCTCGACGCCGACTCCGAGCAGATCGATGCCGGCGCCGAGGAGGGTCAGTTCTCTACGCCGAGCCGATCCCAGCAGTACAGCTCCAGGCACTCCTTGGCGAGCTCGATGCAGCGCGCCTCCGAGAGCCACGGCAGCACCGTGTCGAACGCCTGATCCTCGCCCACGCCGGCCTCGAACGCCTCCTCGCCGCGGAAGCCGGCCGCGATCTTGAGCGCCTCTCGCCGGTGGTCGCCGAGCGACGGGAACACGTTGACCAGGAACTCCCGGTTGGGCAGCGGATGTCCGACTTCGAGCGACGCGTGCCACGCCGCGAGCAGCGACAGGTCGTGCTCGTCGAGGTCGGCGAGCGCCTTCGCGTAGTGCGATTCGAGCTCGGACTCGGGGATCTCGTCCACCCACGCCCGAACCACCTCTCCGAGGATCTGGCGACGCGCCTCGCGCCCCACCGACTCGGCGATCACGCGGATGGCGTCCTGAGGTTCGATGAAGCAGAGTGACATTGCGGCTCCGGTACGGGGATGCGAACGCCGCAGACGGTAGGTGGTCGACCGGACGTAATCCGGCGCGCGGGCGGCGAATTGGCGCGGTTTGCGGCCGGATCGCTGTTGGCGGGGATCGCAGCCCGCGCGCGGGCTACGGCTTGACCGTGACCGTCAGCGTGCTCGAGCCCGAGCGGTCGTTCCGGACGTCGCCGGGGAGCACCGTCCTCAGGACGACCGTCCCGGCTCGCACGAACCGGTGCATGACGCCGTAATTCGAGGCGTGGCCGAGCCGCGGGCGGGCGATCACCGTCCACTGACTGCCCTTGCGCTGCTCGACAACACGATCTGTCCGGCGTGAGACGGGGTCACGTGCCCGCGCAGCAGCATCGCTTGTCCGACCAAGATGTTGTGCAGGCCGGCCAGGCCGACGACCGCGTTCACGAGCTGGTGGAGCGTCGGGCTCTGAACACCGTTCGCGGTGACGTACCACTGCTGGTCGGCGTTGACCATCCCCGCGCTCAGCGTGAACTTGTACTGCCCGGCGCTGTCGGTCGTGGTCTGCGCCGCCTGGTGGAAGGTCGACTGGCCCGACAGCTCGCGCCACAGCACCACCGTGGCTCCGGCCACCGGCGGGTTGCTGGTCAAGCCGCCGGAGATCACTACCTTCCGCCCCGCCGTCGACGGGTCGGGCGAGGAGGCGATCGTCAGCGCGCCCGGCGTGCACGGGGTCGCGCAGCACGCGGTTTGCGTGCAGCAGGTGCCGGAGGACTGCGGGCAGCAATTGGTGGGCACGGGGCAGCACGGCACGATGCGCGGGCTGCTCTTAGCCCCGTTCGTCTTGTGCGCCCCGTTCGTCGGAGGCGGGCAGCAGGTGATGACACCCGCTCGCTGCTGGGGGCAGATGATGTGGGGCACGCTTCCCGCGGCGCCGGCCGGGCTGAGCATCGCCAGTGACGCACAGCGAGGCGGCGAGGAAGCAGGAGCGACGACGGAACGATCAGACGGCGCATCGCAGACAACCGGGCCTCGAGGCTACCCGTATCTGGCAAAGGCTAACGCAGTTTCACAGCCCGAGCGCCCCGCAAATTGCCGAGAGCGCCTCCGGGTCGGGCTCGGCATCGGCGCCGAGGCCGAGCGTGGCGCGCTCCCCGCGCTGCCAGTTGTGCAGGCCGAGATCGAGCGCCTCGAGCGGCGCTCCGCACGCCCGCGCGAGGTCGGACGCCCTCCGCTCGAGCAGCAGCGGGTCGCCGATTCCGAACGCGCGCTTGGCCCCCACCGTGACGTCGTTCACGCCGCCGAGGGCCAGCGAGGCGGCGCGCATGTCGTAGACCCCGAGCCGTCCGAGCGTCACCAGCAGGTCGAACCGCGCGTCGCGGTGCAGGCCGGGCAGCGCAAGCCGTTCGAACGCGCGAGCGAACCGTCGCTCTGGCGGCCACGCGGCGTCACCCGCATACGCGGCCGCCTGCGAGCCCGCCCGGGCGGCCCAGGTCCGGTACGCCTCGAGCGTCCTCGTCCCCCGGGCGGGGTCGTGGGCGCTCCGGGGACCGCACCGCACCCCTTCGAGTGACGGCATCTCGCCCGAGGCCCACGATGTCCGGACGCGCTCGATCTCCGCGAACGGGTCTTCGTCGCTGCCCTCGCCCTCCCCGGCGCCCCCGACCTCGGCCTCGCCCGTCCCCCCGACCTGGAGCGGGCACAGGTAGGCGATCAGGAACGCCAGCCAGCTCCGCTCCTCGATGTCGGCGCCGGCATCCGCCACCTCGGCGTAGAGCCCGGGCGGGTCGTGCTCGAGCGTCTTGAGCCGATGGTCGGCGAACGCGATCTCCTCGGCCAGCCGCGCGGCGTCTTCGCTCGACTTGAGCCCGATCACCAACGGGGAGTGGTAGCCGTCGTCGGCGCCGCGGGCCACGCGTCGCACCGTAAGCCTGCCGCTCGAGCCGCCGGACCGCGCCGGCGATCCCGAGCGCGTGCGGCTCGGGCGGGGCGTGGTGGGGCGCGGCTGCGCGGTCCGGGGCGCGCTCGAAGTCACGATCGGGCGCAGTTCGATCGACTGCTCCTTGGAGCAGATCGGGCAGTTCTGGACCAGGCGGTTGTGTCGGCAGAAGCTCGGCATGTTGCGGCGGCGCGGCGTCCCCGGGGCGGCGTGGGCGCGCCACACACAGGGTAGGGGCTAGCTCGCCGGGGCCGCTTGGCGCTCGCGGAACGCGCGCGCCTTCGCGCGGTTTCCGCACACCTGCATGCTGCACCAGGCACCCGAGCGGTTCTTCGTGTGGTCGTAGAAGGCCCACTCGCACTCGTGCTCGCGGCACGCCTTGAGGCGGCTCCAGGTGCCCTGCGCGATCGAGTCGTGGACGATCGCCACCAGGCGTCCGAGCGCTCCGTCGACCCCCGCTGCCTCGGGCACGAGCGACGCGCCGCCGTCGTCGTCGAAGTGCAGCCGCAGCCGGGCACGTCGGGCGGCGTCGTCGAGGGTTCGGCTCGCCTGCGCCGGCACGCTCCCACCGCCGTTGTGCGCCACCAGCACGGACCCGCAGCGCCTCCCGTAGCGCGATCGCGCGTGCCAGATCGCCACGGGTGGCGCGCACGACACCGGGCGCGAGGCCCTCGTGCGCGAACCACTCGGCCATCCCCGCCGTATCGCTCAGAAGATCGGTGCCTCCGCGGACCTGGCGCGTATTGACGAACCGCCTGACGCGCTCGAGCTCTCCGGGGGCGCTGCGTTGCTTGCTCATCACCTTCAATCCTACTTCAGCGGTTACTAACCAGCTATACTGTTTACGAGGTTACCGTGAGAGATCAACCCGATATCAGGCGTCGTCCTCCGGCTCGCTACAGCGGCCGACGAGGATCGGCTCCAGACCTTGGCCCAGCTCGACAGCGCCCGTGTCCCAACCGGCGAGGTGCTGATCGCGGAGATCGACGGCCGACTCCGCGCCGCGCTCCCGCTCGACGGGGGCGCCCCGATCGCCGATCCGTTCCGCCGCTCCGCCGGCGTCGTGCAGCTGCTGCGGATGCGCGCGGCGCAGCTGTCCGACCGGCCACGGCGCCGGCGCGGCCCCCTAGCCACTACTCTCTCGGCGCTTGAGCGCCGATCCGCCCACCTTCGACCTTCAAAGCCACTCGCTCCACTCTGACGGAGCGCTCGAGCCGCACGGGGTGGTCGCCGCCGCGGCGGAGGCCGGCGTGGAGCTGCTCGCGCTGAGCGACCACGACACGTCGGCGGAGTACAGGAGGCGATCGACGCCGGCGCGGAGCTCGGGGTGCGAGTGGTTCCGGCGGTCGAGATCTCCTCGGTCGACCGCAACATGCAGGACCTGCACGTGCTCGGCTATCTGGTCGACCACCACGATTCGGTGTTGCGCGATCGCCTGCGCACGTGGCGCGACGATCGCGAGCGGCGCGCCGAGGCGATGGGCGCCGCCCTGCGCGAGCTCGGCTATGAGCTCGACGAGTCGGAGATCGCGCGCCGGCGATCCGAGGGCAAGCCGATCGGCCGTCCCCACCTCGCCGACGCGGTCGTCCGCCACCCGGGGAATTCGCAGCGTCTGAAGGAAGAGGGCCTCGACGAGCGCTCCGCGTTCCTCGAGGCGTACCTGATCGACGGCAAGCCGGCGTTCAAGCCGCGCACCACGCCGACCGTCAGCGAGTCGATCGCGGCGATTCACGACGCCGGCGGGGTCGCCGTGTGGGCCCACCCGTTCTGGGACATCGAGGCCTCGCCCGAGGTGCTCGAGACGATCGACCGGTTCCGCGACTGGGGCCTCGACGGAGTCGAGTGCTTCTACACGACGCACACGCGTGAGCAGGCCGAGCTGCTCGCCGACCGTTGCGGCGTCGCTCGGCCTGCTCAGCACGGGATCGTCCGACTTCCACGGGCCGGCGCACCGGCTGTTCTCGCGGTTTCGGGCGTTCAGCACCTACGGCCGCGAGCCGTCACTCGGCCCGATCGCGGGGTAGGCAGGTCGTCCGGGCGACCCGGTCGTCGGGCGGACCGGTTTGAACGGCGGGCACCTGGAGGGCGGCGTCGGGCGGCATCCACGGCGGGCACCTGAAGCGTGGGTCGAGCGCTCGGCGGCGAATCGACGACAAATAACCTGCAAAACCCGACAATTGACGCGATCCTTGTCGACCGTGTCGTACTACGCATGTGGGGCATGCGTAGCACGACACGGTCCACTCCCCGCGCGTCAAATGTCGTGTTATGCATGCCGTAGCCGCGCCGCGACCCCGCCTGCCGGCGCCACCCCCACCCTCAGGTGCCCGCCTTTCGGCCGCGACGTTCTCCGCCGGCCCCATCGACCGCGCCGGCAACGACCCCCTACCGCGCCTCCCCCAGCACGCCCCGCGACCGCAGCTCCGCCACCAGCTGCTCGACCAGATCCTCGAGCGGATGCTCGCACGGACGAAGCTCGAGGTCGGCCTGACGCGGCGCCTCATACGGAGCGTCCACGCCGGTGAAGCCGGTGATCTTCCCGTCCCTCGCCCGCGCGTACAGGCCCTTCGGATCCCGGCGCTCGCATTCCTCGAGCGGGGTGTTCACCCATACCTCGAGGAAGTCGAGCTCGCCATGGTCGTGGATGCTGCGGGCGAGCTGCCGGTCGACCGCGTACGGGCTGATCACGCTGACGATCGCGATCGTCCCCGCGTCGGCGAACAGGCTGGCGACGTGCGCCACCCTGCGGATGTTCTCGGCCCGGTCGCCTGGCTCGAACCCGAGGTCGCTGTTCAGCCCGTAGCGGAGATTGTCGCCGTCGAGCCGGTACGCCCGATAGCCGTCGCGCGCGATCCGCTCCTCGAGCGCGGCGGCGATCGTCGACTTGCCGGCGGCCGGGAGGCCGGTCAGCCACACGGTGGCGCCGCGCTGCCCGAGCAGCTCCCAGCGGGCGCCGCGGGCGAGCCGGCTCCGATCCCAGGTCACGTCGGTGCGCGCGGACTCCGGATGCTCGATGTGCGCCTCGATGATCATGCCGGCGCCGACCGTGCCGTTCGCGGCCTCGTCGATCAGGATGAAGCTCCCGGTGGTTCGGTTGCGGCGGTACTCGTCGAAGATCATCGGGACCGTCGTCCGGAGCCTGATCCGGCCGATGTCGTTGAGCCCCAGCTGGCTGGCACCCGAGTCGCGGTGCAGAGTGTTGACGTCGATCCGGTAGCGGACCTCCTCGACGATCGCCCGCGCCGAGCGGGTCGTGTGCTTGATCGCGTAGACGTCGCCGGCGACGATCGGCTTGTCCGCCATCCAGCACACGATCGCCTCGATGTGGCGGTCGACCGTCGGGCGATTGTGCGGCCGGCAGATCATGTCCCCGCGCGAGAGGTCGAGATCGCCGTCGAGCCGGATCGTCACCGACATCGGCGCACAGGCCTCCTCCAGCGATCCGTCCGGGGTATCCACCGAGGCGATCCGGGTCTCCTCCCCGCTGGGCAGCACGACCACGGGATCGCCCGCCCGGAACACGCCGGCGGCGATCTGGCCGGCGTAGCCGCGGTAGTCGCGGTCGCTCGGAGCTTGATTGCACCGCGGGTCGACCGAATCACCCACTGCACCGGAAAGCGGCAGTCGATCAGGTTGCGGTCGGAGGAGATGTGGACGTGTTCGAGGTGGTACAGCAACGCCGGGCCCTGGTACCAGGGCGTGTGCTTCGAGCGCTCGACGATGTTCTCGCCGCCCACCGCCGAGGTCGGGATGAACGTCACGTCGATCGTCTCGAGACGGGCGCAGAACTCGCGGAACTCCTGCTCGACGTGCTCGAAGCGCTCCTCCGCGTAGCCGACCAGGTCCATCTTGTTGACGCACACGACGAGATGCCTGATACCGAGCAGCGACGCGATGAACGCGTGCCGGCGGGTCTGCTCGACGACGCCCTTGCGCGCGTCGATCAGGATCACGGCCAGGTCGGCGGTCGACGCGCCCGTGACCATGTTGCGGGTGTAGCTCTCGTGTCCGGGGGTGTCGGCGATGATGAACTTGCGGTGCGGCGTCTGGAAGTACCGGTACGCGACGTCGATCGTGATTCCCTGCTCGCGCTCGGCCCGCAGGCCGTCGGTCAACAGCGACAGATCCAGCGCGCCCTCGCCGTTCCGGCGCTGGGACGCGGTGCGCAGCGCCTCGAGCTGATCGGTGAGGATCTGCTTGGAGTCGTACAGGAGCCGGCCGATCAGCGTGCTCTTCCCATCGTCGACCGAGCCGGTGATGACCAGGCGGAGCATCGTGGCGGCCGCGGGCTGCTCGAGCGTCGCCGCCAGGGTTTGCCCTCCGCCGCTGGACATCATGCTGCCGACCGTATCGGAGGCCACGGATGCGCGTCCTGATCGGACTCGGGAGTCGAGAACACGTTCATCGCTGCTTACAACACTCCCGTCCGGCACCGGTAGCGGCGGCTCTGGACCCGAGCCACGAGGTGCGCCCCGCGCGCTCGGTAAGCCCGCCACCTGACGACCGTAACACACGCCGCGGGCGGATGACTCAAGCGCCCACCGCCATCCCCTCGTCGCGCCGGTGCGCCTTCCCGCGCGCGATCACCTCCCGGAAGCTCCGGAAACGGAAGATCGCAACCATCGCCACGAACCCGAGCACGCTGGTCAGCACCGCGGTCGCGATCTGCTGCCCGACCGAGAACGAGGCCACGTACGGATTGTGGGCGAAGATCGTCAATAGCAGCGCCTGCTGCACGCCGGCGCCGCCCGGGGTGAACGGGAACACCGACGCGACCACCTGGACCCCGAGCACGAGCAGCGCGTTCCGGAACGACCCCCCGATGTGGAACGCATCGAGCAGCGCCCAGTAGGAGGCGAATCGCAGGACCCAGCTGGCGAACTGCCAGCTCGCCATGTCCCGGCGGTACCGCCGCCAGTCGCGCAGGATCGCGAACCCCTGCCGCACTCGCTCCCAGAACTCCTTCACCCGCGCCGACAGCAGTGCGAACGCGACCAGGAAGCCGACTCCAAGGACGGTCAGCAGGAACAGGGTGAACCGCATGTTCGAGGCGAAGAAGCTGATGTCGAACGCGGGCAGCTTCGAGAAGTCCGGCGGCTTGGGAAACACCCCCTGGGTGAAGGCGAAGCACATCACGAGCACGCCCATGAACCAGTCGAAGATCACGCCGGTCGAGAGCGCGGAGGCGACCGTGGGGTAGCTCGCGTTGTCGATCGCAACTCGAGTCAGGTAAAGCTGCGCGATGCTCCCGCCACCGAGCGGGAACACGTTGTTGATCGCGTAGCCGACCATGTACGCGCCCCACACGTCGCGCCAGCGAAAACGCTCGCCCGGGTAGGCAGCCCGCAGGGCGTTGAACAGCGCGCGCGAGCGCAGCAGGAGATAGAGCGCGTACAGCGCCAGCCCGAGCAGCAGCGACACCCAGTCGAGGCTCGTGAGCTGGGACAGGAACGTCCCAGCCGAGTCGATCAGATGATCGATGGTCGATCCGACCGAGGCGTGGTGCTGTGCCCCCGCCGCCGTGACCGCCGCTGCCGCGAGCGCTGGCATGAAGTCAATTAAAGAGCCCGGGGGACCCAGATCCATCTGGGTCCCCCGGAGAGTCAGGGAAGTGGGGGCGCAGTTCCCTGACCGACAGGGGCGAGTTTCCCCGTCCCAAGATCACTCTAAACCTAAATTTGCTTCGCAGGCCGCTCCACCACGCGAATCGGGCTGGTAAGCGTACCATTCCCGACTGCGGTCGAAGTCAAACGTTCGAGGGCGGCCGACGTTGATTTACAACGTCTGCAGCGGGCTCTGCGCCGCTGCCGAGGTCCGCGCACGGTCGGGCAGCCGATCGACCCGCTCGGCCCGCGCTCGGAGGGTCAGCGCCCCTGCGCGCCGGGGCCTGTGAAGAACTCCTCCCCGGCCCTGACCGTCCCGGCCGCCTCGGCCTCGTGCCGCAACGTGCGGTCCGCCTCGCCGCTCCAGGCGCCGATCGCGAGCATCTCCCGGTCGGCGTCCATCGGGCTGCCGCCGAGGTCGTTGTTGACGACGCGCGCGCACTTGCGGCCCTCGGCGATCGCGGTGACGATCAGCGACTGGCCGATCCGGGCGTCGCCGCAGGCGTAGACGCCCTTCGTCGAGGTGCGGTAGGTCATCTCGGTGCGGATGTTGCCGCGCTTGTCGAGCTCGAGATCGAGCTGCTCGATCGGCCCCGCGCGGTCGGGCCCCTCGAACCCGATCGCGATCAGCACCAGATCGGCCTCGAGCACGAACTCGCTTCCCGGCACCGGCGTCAGGTCGCGCGAGGAGGTGCCCGTGACCTTCCGCGCGTACACGTGGCTGACGCGGCCCTCGCGGCCGCCGAACCCGGTCACCTCCGTGCCCCAGCGCCGCTTGCCGCCCTCGTCGAGCGCGTACGTCGAGGAGGTGCGCTTGGGCGGCAGGGGCCAGGGATGCCGGGGATCGCCGCCGCCGTCGGGCAGCGCGGCGTACACGTCGAGCAGGACCACGCCCGCGGCCCCCTCGCGATGCGAGTTCGAGATGCAGTCCATCCCGGTGTCGCCGCCGCCGACCACGATCACCTTCTTGCCGGCCGCGGTGATCTCGGTCCCCGGCTCCGGGGCCCGGGACCGCCGGCCTTCCTCAGCGGCCACCCACCGGTTGCGCTGGTACAGGTAGTCCATCGCGAAGTGGATTCCGCTCAGGCTGCGTCCCGGCGCGTCGAGGTCGCGGTGCACGCGCGAGCCGGTCGCGACGACGACCGCGTCGTGGCGGTCCTTGATCTCCTGCGAGGTGACGGTCCTCCCCACCTCCGTGTCGTAGACGAACTCGATCCCCTCCTGTGCGAGGATCGCCACCCGACGGTCGATGACCTGCTTCTCGAGCTTGGCGTCGGGAACGCCGAACCGCATCATCCCGCCCGGCCCCTCGTCGCGCTCGAACACGGTCACGGTGTGGCCGCAGCGGTTCAGCTCGTCGGCCACCGCCAGGCCGGCCGGCCCGGACCCGATCACCGCGACGGTCTTGCCGGTTCGCCGGGGCGGAGGGCTGGGGACGATCCACCCCTCGTCGAACGCGCGCTCGGCGATCGCCAGCTCGATCTGCTCGATCGTCACCGGATCGTCGTTGATCGCCAGGACGCACGCCGACTCGCACGGGGCCGGGCAGATGCGGCCGGTGAACTCGGGGAAGTTGTTGGTGGCGTGGAGCTGATCGATCGCCTCGCGCCACTTGCCGCGATAGACGAGGTCGTTCCAATCCGGGATCAGGTTGCCGAGCGGACACCCCTCGTGGCAGAACGGGATGCCGCAGTCCATGCACCGGGCTCCCTGCTTGCGCAGCTCGCTTTCGGGCTGAAGCCCGAAGTACTGCTTGTAATCGTGCACGCGCTGCTCCGGGTCTCGCTTATCGAAGCCGACCCGGTGGATCTTGAGGAAGGCGCCGAGCTCCCCCATTACCGCGAGACCGCCGCCTCGCGGTCGGCCCGTTCGGCGAGCGCGCGCTTGTAGTCGCGCGGCATCACCTTGATCATCCGCTCGGCGGCGCCGCGCTCCCAGGACGCGAGCACGTTGCGGGCCACGATCGACCCCGTCCGGGCGGCATGCTCGGAGATCAGGTCGCGGACGAGAACCTCGTCGTCGTCCGAGAGCTCCTCCAGATCCACGAGCTCGAGGTTGCAGCGCCCCTCGAACCGCCGGTCGACGTCGTACACGTAGGCGATGCCGCCGCTCATCCCGGCGGCGAAGTTGCGGCCGGTGCGACCGAGCACGACCACGCGGCCGCCGGTCATGTACTCGCATCCGTGGTCGCCGACGCCTTCGACGACGGCGCACGCCCCGGAGTTGCGGACCGCGAACCGCTCGCCGGCGAGCCCGCGGAAGAACGCCCGGCCGGCGGTGGCGCCGTACAGGACCGTGTTGCCGACGATCATGTTCTCCTCGGCGCGGAAGTTGTGCTTCTCGGGCGGACGCACCGACACGACCCCGCCGGACATGCCCTTGCCGGCGTAGTCGTTGGTCTCGCCCCGCAGCGAGAACACGATCCCCGGTGCGAGCCAGGCGGCGAAGCTCTGCCCCGCCGATCCGCTGAACGAGATCTCGATCGTCCCCTCGGGCAGTCCGGCGGCGCCGCGGCGGCGGGCGATCTCGCCCGACAGGATGCCGCCCACGGTCCGGTTGACGTTGCGGACCGGGATCGGGCCGAGCTTGAGCTTCTCGCGGCCCTCGAGCGCCGGCGTGCAGCGGCGCACCAGCTCCCAGTCGAGCGCGTCGTCGAGCACCGGCTGCTGGGCCCGAGTCCGCCGGCGCGGGGTGCCGGGCGGGAGATCGGGGCTCTGGAGGACCTGGGTCAGGTCGACGCGGCTCGCCTTCCAGTGGTCGATCGCACGATCCATGTCGAGCAGGTCAGTCCGGCCGATCAGGTCCTCGATTCGCCGGAGCCCGAGCGAGGCCATGATCTCGCGAACCTCCTCGGCCACCAGCATCAGATAGTTCACGACCTGCTCGGGCGTGCCGCGGAACCGCTTGCGAAGCTCGGGATCCTGGGTGGCGATCCCAACCGGGCAGGTGTTCAGGTGGCAGACGCGCATCATGATGCAGCCCATCGCGATCAGCGGCGCGGTCGAGAACCCGAACTCGTCGGCCCCGAGCAGCGCCGCCACCACCACGTCGCGGCCGGTCCGCATCCCCCCGTCGACCTCGACCGTGATCCGCGTCCGGAGGTCGTTCAGGAGCAGCGTCTGCTGGGTCTCGGCCAGCCCGATCTCCCACGGCACCCCGGCACCCTGGACCGAGGACTGCGGAGAGGCGCCGGTGCCGCCGTCGTGGCCGGCGATCGTCACGTGGTCGGCGTTGGCCTTGGCCACGCCCGCCGCCACCGTTCCGACGCCGACCTCGGCGACGAGCTTGACCGACACCGACGCGGTGGGGTTGGCGCACCGCAGGTCGTAGATCAGCTGCTTGAGGTCCTCGATCGAGTAGATGTCGTGGTGCGGCGGCGGCGAGATCAGGCCGACGCCCGGGGTCGAGTTGCGCAGCCAGGCGATGTACTCGTCGACCTTGTGGCCGGGGAGCTGACCGCCCTCGCCGGGCTTCGCGCCCTGGGCCATCTTGATCTGGATCTGGTCGGCATTGACCAGATAATCGACGGTCACGCCGAACCGGCCCGAGGCGACCTGCTTGATCGCCGAGCGCCGCAGGTTCCCGTCGGGGTCAGCGACGTAGCGCGAGGGATCCTCGCCGCCCTCGCCGGTGTTCGAGCGAGCGCCGAGCCGGTTCATCGCGATCGCCAGCGTCTCGTGCGCCTCGCGCCCGAGCGCGCCGAGGCTCATCGCGCCGGTCGTGAACCGCTTGACGACCTGAGTGGCCGGCTCGACCTCCTCCAAAGGCACGGGCTCATGGGCCAGCCGCAGTGTCATCAGCCCCCGCAGCAGCCCGCGGCGAACCGAATCCTCGTTGGCCAGGCGCGCGTACTCCCCGTACGTCTTGCGCGGGTCGCCGTTCGGGTGGGCGGGTCGGCGGGGTCCGATACGGCGTGCTGGAGGTTCGCGATCGTGTCCGGGTTCCAAACGTGGAGCTCGCCGTGGCGGCGCCACTGGAGCACGCCGCCGACCGGAAGCACCTCGCGGTCGGTGCGCGGGTAGGCGCGGAAGTGGCGCTCGATCGCCTCCTGGGCGAGCTGCTCGAGCCCGACGCCGCCGATCCGCGACGCGGTGCCCGTGAAGTGCTTGTCGATCAGCGCCGGCTCGAGCCCGACCGCCTCGAAAATCTGCGCGCCGCAGTACGACTGGATCGTCGAGATCCCCATCTTCGAGATCGTCTTCAGGAGGCCCTTGCCGATCGCCTTGACGATCCGCTTCTCGGCCTCCTCGCGCCCGAGGTCCTCTGGCAGCAGCGCGCGGTCGGCCAGCTCGTCGAGCGACTCGAACATCACGTACGGGTTGATCGCCGCGGCTCCGTAGCCGATCAGCGTCGCCATGTGGTGGATATCGCGCGGCTCGCCCGACTCGATCACCAACCCGGTGCGCAGCCGTGTCCCCCGCCGCACCAGATGGTGGTGGACCGCGGCGACCGCGAGCAGCGAGGGCGTCGCGACCCGCTCGGCCCCGAGGTTGCGGTCCGACAGGATCAGGATGTTCGCGCCGTTGTCGACGTACCGGGCGGCCTCCTCGCACAGCGCCTCGAGCCGCGTCTCCATCCCCCCGTAGCCTTGCTCGATCGGCCAGGTGATGTCGAGCGTCGCGGCGAAGAAGATCTCGTGCGAGACCTGGCGAAGTTTCTCGAGCTCGTGGTTGCGGAGAATCGGCTGGTCCATCACCAGCTGATGGGCCTGCTCGGGGTTCTCTGACAGCAGGTTGACCTCGGCGCCCACCCCGGCCTGCAACGACATCACCACGTTCTCGCGGATCGGGTCGATCGGCGGGTTGGTGACCTGCGCGAACAGCTGCTTGAAGTACGCGAACAGCGGCGGCTGGCGATCGGACAGGACCGCGAGCGCGGCGTCGTTGCCCATGCTCGCCACCGGCTCCTCGGCCTTCGTCGCCATCGGCGCGATGATCATCCGCAGGTCCTCCTGCGAATAGCCGAACGCCAGCTGCTTTGAGCGCAGCGGCTCGATCCGGGGCGTGCGCGGGTCGCGCTCGGGGAGGTCGTCGATGTGCACGACCGAGCGCTCGTACCACTCGCCGTACGGCTGGCCGCGGGCGACGCGGCGCTTGACCTCCTCGTCCTCGATGATCTTGCCCTCCTCGAGATCGAGCAGGAACACCTTGCCGGGCGACAGGCGGCCCTTGCGCTGGACGTGCTCGGGGGCGACGGTCATCACGCCGGTCTCCGACGCGAGCACAACGTAGCCCTCGGTGTCCTGGATCCAGCGACCCGGCCGCAGCCCGTTGCGGTCGAGCACCGCGCCGGCGACGCGCCCGTCGGTGAACACGACCGCCGCGGGGCCGTCCCACGGCTCGATCAGGCACGAGTGGAAGTCGTAGAAACCCTTGACGTCGGGGTCGAGGTCCTTCCGTGTGCGGTAGGCCTCGGGCACCATCATCATCACCGCGTGCTGGATCGAGCGGCCGCCGAGCACCAGCAGCTCGAGCACGTTGTCGAAGATCGCCGAATCCGATCCGCCCTCGCGTACGACCGGGATCACCTTCTCGAGGTCGCCGCCGAACAGCTCGGAGGCGAGCTGCGACTCGCGAGCCCGCATCCAGTTGACATTGCCGCGCAGCGTGTTGACCTCGCCGTTGTGGGCGATCATCCGGTACGGGTGGGCAAGCTCCCAGCTCGGGAACGTGTTCGTCGAGAACCGCGAGTGGACGAGCGCCAGCCGGCTTGCCACGCGCGGGTCCCTCAGATCGGTGAAGTACCGCGGCAGCTGGGGCGCGGTCAGCATCCCCTTATAGATCATCGTCCGGCTCGAGAAGCTCGGCAGCGCCAGATCGCGGCCGGCGGCCCGCTCGATCAGGCGGCGGATCACGTACAGCTTGCGCTCGAACGCGTCCTGGTCGGTGATCTTGTCCGACGCCGCGATCAGCACCTGGCGGATCACCGGCGCCGACAGCCGGGCGGTCTCGCCGACATGGCGCTCGTCGATCGGCACGTCGCGCCACCAGATCGCGCGCTGCCCCTCGGCCTCGATCGTGTCCTCGATCATCTGCTCGAGGACGACGAGCCGCTCGGGGTCCTGCGGCAGGTAGCACACGCCGACGCCGTAGCGGCCGGCCGGCGGCAGCTCGACGCCGGCGACCGCGGCCCTTAGGAAGCCGTCAGGGATCTGAAGGAGGATCCCGGCGCCGTCGCCCGTGTTCGGGTCCGCGCCCTCGGCGCCCCGGTGCTCGAGGTTCTCGAGCGCGTCGAGCGCCTTCTCGACGACGGCATGGCTCGCCTCGCCCCACAGCTTCGCCACGAGCGCGATGCCGCAGCCATCGTGCTCGTTGGCGGGGTCGTAGAGGCCGATGGCCCCTGGCGGCGCGATACGTCGGTACATGGAGGAGAGTGGGGTTGAAACACAGACGAGTGCAGACTGGACGCCGAAGGGTACCAGCGCGTATTAGCGTGCCGTTACGGTCGTTTGGGGGGGCCTCGCTGCGCTCGGCGTCCATGGAGGGTGGGCGGGGAGGGTGGGCGGGGAGCCAAATCCCCATCCGGACAGGGCACGAGGGTCCACCGTCCGCTCGCAACAGCTGCGTACGTCGATGTCCGCCCTCGGTTAGGTCTTCGCCTTGGCCTTGCCGCGCGATTTGCCGTCACCGTCGCCGTCCGCGGATTTCGAAGCTTCTCGCCGGCGCGGCTTGGACGCCGGCTCGTCGCTGCGGACGGCGGCCAGGCTGGCCTCGAGCGCGGCCATCAGATCGGGCGCGGCGGCGGGCTCCTCGGCCTGCGGCTGGACCGCGATCTCCTCGCCGGCGGCCTTGCGCTCGATCAGGTCGATCACTCGCTCGCGGTACTGATCGTGGAACTTGGAGGGCTCGAATTCGGCCGACAGCGAGTCGATCAGCTGCTCGGCCATCTTCAACTCGCGGTCGCTGGCGGCCGCATCCTCGACCGCCTCGAGCTCGTCGAGCCGGTCGGGCGAGAGCACCTCGTCGCCCCACAGCATCGTGGTCAGGGCCAGCGCGTCACCTGTCGGCCGCAGCGCCGCCAGCTGCTGCTTGGAGCGCAGGACCACGCGCCCGATCCCGACCTTGCCTGCCTCGCGCATCGCGTCGAGCAGCAGGCGGTAGGCCTTGGCCCCGCCGGCCGTCGGCGCCAGGTAGTAGTTGTGGTCGTAGTAGATCGGGTCGATCTCGGCCTGGTCGACGAACTCCTCGATGTCGATCGTCCGGGTCGCTTTGGGGTCGAGTGCGTCGAGCTCCTCGTCGGTGATCACCACGTAGCGATCGGGCGTGATCTCGTAGCCCTTGACGATCTCCTCGTAGGGCACTTCCTCGTCGGTCGTCGGATCGACGCGCTTCTGCCGGATGCGGGCGCCGGTCTTGCTCGACAGCTGGTTGAAGCGGACGGTCTTGGGCGAGGTGGCGCTGTAGAGCTTCACGGGCACGTTGACGAGTCCGAAGCTGATTGCGCCTGACCAGATTGCGCGGGCCATACGAGGTTTGTATAGCGAACGGGCAAACGCCGCAACCGATGGGCCGCCACTTGCCGGCGCTTCGGCTGCATACCCGTCCCATCGGCGGGTAGCGCCTTCCGCACGCTGGTGGCCGCGGCCAACCGGGTTTGAACGGCGGCACCCGGAGGGAGGGTTCCGGTGCCCGGCGGCGGACTGAGGCCGAGCGGGTCCGGAAATAACCTGCAAAAACTGACAATTGGCGCGGTCGACGCGGACCGTGTCGGAGAATGCATGTGGGGCATGCATAGAACGACGCGGTCGGAGCGCAACGCCTCCGTTGACAGGTTATGCAGGTCGCCCGCCGACGACGGGTGCCCGGACAGACCACTGCCCTCACACTCCAGGTGCCCGGACAGACCACTGCCCTCACACTCCAGGTGCCCGCCGTTTATCGCCCCGCTCATGAACGGGCTCGCCGCCAGCGGCAGCGCCATCTCATTCCCGCCGGCGCCGTCCGCCACCATCTCACGAGATGCCGCGCCGGCGCGTTTCATCCGCGGTGAACCTTCCGCCGTTTCAGCAGCTCCTCGACCTCCATGGCCGCGACGTCCACCGCTTCCTGGTGGCGAGCGTCGGCCGCGTCGACGCCGACGACTGCTACCAGGAGACGTGGGTGGCGGCGCTACGCGCTTACCCGAAGCTGCGTGACGCGTCGAACCTGCGCTCGTGGATCTTCACGGTGGCGCACCGTAAGGCGATCGATCACATCAGAGCCCGGAAACGCGCTCCGGTGGCGGTCGGCGCGGTCGCGGACACGGCCGCCTCGTCCGTAACCGGACCCCCCGGGATGCCGGACGAGGATCTCTGGACCCAGGTCCGCGAGCTCCCCGACAAGCAGCGGACCGCGCTCGCCCTGCGCTACGTCGCCAACGCCGGCTACGACGAGATCTCGACCGCGATGGGCACGAGCGAGGAGGCGGCGCGCCGCAACGTCCACGAAGCATTGAAAAGACTGCGAACGGAGTACGAGCGATGAGCATCTCGGATCAGATTGAACGCGAGCTGCGCGGGAGCGCGCCGGGCGCGGAGGAGCTGCCGGACGTGAGCGGCGCCGCCGCCGCCGCCGGGCTTCTCGACGTCGCCTACGCGACCCTCGACTCGCCGATCGGGAGGCTGCTGGTGGCGGTCACCCCGCGGGGCCTGGTCCGGCTCGCCTACCTCGACGCCGGCGAGGAGGAGACGACCGTGCTCGAGCAGCTGGCGGCGAGGGTGTCGCCGCGGGTGCTGGCGGCTCCGCGCAGGCTCGATGAGCCCAGGCGCGAGCTCGACCAGTACTTCGCCGGCCGGCGCCGGCAATTCGAGCTCCCGCTCGACTGGCGGCTGACCCGCGGGTTCGGCCGGCGCGTGCTCGAGGCGACCGCACGGATCCCGTACGGCGCGACCGCGACCTACAAGCACGTGGCGACCGAGGCCGGCAACGCCCGCGCGTATCGCGCCGCCGGCAACGCGCTCGGGTCGAACCCGATCCCGATCATCGTCCCCTGCCACCGCATCCTGCACTCCGGCGGCGGCCTCGGCGGCTACACCGGCGGACTGGAGCGTAAGCGGGTGTTGCTGGCGGTCGAGGGCGGGCAGGAGCCGCTCGCCGGTGCGTAGCCGTGGCTACAACGGATTGAAGCAGCCGTAGATCACGAACAGCGGGTTCACGACCTGGTTGCCGTGAGCGTCCTTCATCGTCTGCTGGCCGACGAACGACGGCGGTGACTCGGCCTTGTAACAGCCGTCCGATTGGACGCTCACGTCGTAGGTGACCGGCGTGTCCTGGAACGGCTGGGCCCCCGGCTGCGGGATGAACACGTCGAGCGTGCAGATCCAGTCGCCCGGTCCGGCCGGGGTGCTGGCGCGGCGGCTGCAGCTCGTGAGCACGTTGAGCTTGGCGCCGGGCGCCACCGTCCGCCCGAGCTCGCGCTGCTGGAGCACCGTCAGGCTGTTGAACGCCGGCTCGATGCTCGCCTTGAGCTTCGCCGCGGTGTCGCCGGCGGGGCCCCAGTTGCTGGCGATCGCCAGAAACGCGACGACCGCCGCCGCACCGACCGCCACGCGGACCGGGACCACCCAACCGGGCCGGCGACTGACCGGAGTGCCGGCGAAATCACGCCGGCGGATGATCAGCCACGAGCCGACCAGGGAGGCCCCGATCCAGATCAGGCTGACGATGCAGGCGATCACGAGCGGCCCGAAGTACGGGTGGGCGGTGAACAGGGCGTACCAACCCTGGAACGCGGACGCGGCCAGCAGCATGTGGAGCCACACGCCGGACCCCACGAGCAGCAGCAGCTGCATCACGAGGTCGACGAGCGCGGGCCCGATCACGCCGACGATCCCGTTGCGGGTCGCGATCGAGAGCAGCACGGCGAGGCTCGTGAACGCGAGCATCGGAAGCACGTTGAGCAGCCACGCGGCGAGCACCAGCGCGAGGCTGTGCCCGGTCGACAGCGTGTGGCCGCCGAGGTCGACGAGCGCCCCGTCGCCGACCAGCAGCAGGCCGGCGGCGAGGCTCGAGATCGCCAGCAGCAACAGCAGCCCGACCGAGAACGTCATCGCCGCGAGCAGCTTGCCCGCGAACAGGCTCCGGCGCGTCGAGGATCGGGTCAGCACCATCTTCCAGGTCCCGTACCGGTCCTCGGAGGCGAAGATGTCGCCGGCGAGCACGCCGGCCAGCACCGGGAACCCCCATGCCCCGCAGAACGAGAGCACCACCAGCGACAGCGCGAACCCGGACGAGTGGACCCACACCCCGAACAGCGTGTCGGCGGGGCTGCCGGTCTGGATCTTCAGGACGCCGGCGAACGCGAACGGCCCGAGGATGCACAGCAGCGCCAGCAGTCGCGTCGCCAGCTGTGTGGCCAGCTTGCGCCGCTCGGCGCGGTACACGCTCCACACACCACCGGACCGCCGACCGGTCCGACCACCGGGGATCGCCTCGCCGGCCCTCACAGCATGGGTCGCGCTCATGTCCCGGCCAGCGCCGCCTCGGCGAGCTCGGCGAGCCCGGCGGAGTCGAGCTCGACGTCGGTGGTCAGTGCGAAGAACATCGACTCGAGCGGGCTCACGACCAGCTCGAGCCGGCGCACCGCGACGTCGCCTCGCCCAAGGTCGAGCACGTACGCGTCGACTGAGGCGCCGCCGTCAGGCGCCGCCGACCCCATCAGAGATCCCCGCACGGCGAGCCGGAGCTCGCCGGTCTGCGACCGCGTCGCGTGGATGTCGGGATGCTGCTCGGCGATCTCGAGCGCGCGATCGTCGTCGCTGGTCGTCAGCCGGTACGCCGACCCGGGCGCCTGGTCGCGCAGCTGGACGGCGGTCCCGTTCCACACCACCTTGCCGTGGCGCAGCACGGTGAACGAGTCGCACACGTTCTCGAGGTCGCCGATGAGGTGGCTCGAGAGCAGCACCGCGGTGCCATCGCCGGCCAACCGGCGCACCAGGCGGCCCATGTCGCGGGCGCCGGCCGGGTCCAGGCCGCTGGTCGGCTCGTCGAGCAGCAGCAGCCGCGGCGAGCGCAGCAGCGCGGCCGCGATCCCCAGCCGCTGGCGCATGCCGGTCGAGTAGCCGCTGACCCGATCGCCGCCCCGCCCCCCGAGGTCGACTTGCTCAAGCACCTCGTCGACGCGGCCGGCAGCGCCGCCGCCGTCGAGCTCGGCGAACAGCTCGAGGTTCACCCGTCCCGACAGGTACGGGTAGAACGTCGGCTCCTCGACGAACCCCGCGACCCCGTCCAGACAGACCGACTCGGACGCGCCCAGCGGCCGGCCGAACAGCTCGACGTCACCGTCGTCGGGCGCGACGAGCCCGAACAGCAATCGCAGCAGCGTCGTCTTGCCGGCGCCGTTGGGCCCGAGCAGCCCGCGGACCTCGCCCTCCTCGACGACCAGGTCCACCCCGTCGACCGCCACCGTCGTCTCGAACCGCTTGAAGAGGCCGTTCGCACGTACCGCTGCCACCGCCGTCACTATACGGCCAGGCTTTTTCGCTACTTCCGTTCGGGTAGCACCTCGACAGTGGATCTGCTCCGCCCCATCCGATCGTTTGACCGCTACCAGCAGCGGCATCCCGCGTGGGCGGTCCCGATGGCGGTGATCAGGAAGTTCGGCAACGACCAGGCCGGCAGCCTGGCCGCGCTGCTCGCCTACTACGCGTTCTTCTCGATCTTCCCGCTGCTGCTCGTGTTCACGACGATTCTCGCGTTCGTGCTCCAGGGGAACACCGAGCTGTACGACGACGTCACGAACTCGGTGCTCGCCCAGTTTCCGGTCGTCGGCGACCAGTTGCACGCCCATGCCCTGACCGGGAAGATCACCGCGCTCGTCCTGGGGCTGCTCACCTCGCTGTGGGCCGGACTGGGCGTGACGCAGGCGGCCCGGAACGCGTTCGACAAGGTCTGGGCGGTGCCGTTCAAGAACCGACCGGACTTCCTCCAGTCGCGGCTGCGAGGGCTGCTGCTGTTGGGGGCTCTGGGCATCCTGTTCGTGTTCTCCGCGGTCCTCACCGGCCTCGTGACCACGGGCGGGGGGCCGCTCGTCAAGGTCGGCGGTTACGTGGTCACGCTGGCGGTCAACTTCGGTCTCTACATCGCGGCCTTCCGGTTCCTGACCGCGGCCTCGATCCCGACCCGGTCTCTGTGGCTGGGCGCGGCGGTCGGCGCCGTGTTCCTCGAGATCCTCCAGCTCGTGGGCACGATCTACATCAGCCACGTCGTCAAAAATGCCAGCAACGCGTACGGGACATTCGCCACCGTGATCGGGCTGCTCGTGTGGCTGCACGTGATCGCGCAGCTGACCATCTACGCCGCCGAGATCAATACGGTCGTCGCGCGCCGGCTGTGGCCGCGGAGCCTGCTGGGCCCGCCGGAGTCACCCGCCGACCGCGAGACGCTGACCGCGCTCGCCAAGATGGAGGAACGCCACGAGCACGAGTCGGTCGAGGTCCGCTTCGAGGACCCGTGACGGGCGCTTAGGACGTGATCGTGATCGTCTCGGTGTTGGCCCCCGGCTCGTCCCGCCCTGCGCGAGGGTTAGCTCGAGCCCTCCCCGGGGACCTCAGAACAGCCGGTCGGCGGCGTCGCGCCGGGTCATCTCGAGCGGCCACGAGCACAGGCCGCCCTCGGCCGGGCAGCCGTCGCAAACCGCGCGGTGCGGGGCGTCGGTCACCCTGAAGTCCCGCTCGAGCACGCCACGCGCGAGCGTCGCGAGCTGCGCCTCGAGCGCCGGCGCCTGCTCTGCCGTGAACGTCGCCACCGCGGGCCGCTGCGGCAGCTCGAGGAACGTGTGGACGACCTCCACCCCGGTGGCGCCGGCGCGCAGCGAAGCCAAGGCATACACGAGGCGCTGGGTCCCGTAGGAGCCGTCCGCGAGCGCCTGCGGGTCGGCCCCCTCGAGCCGGTCGGTCTTGTAGTCGACGACCAGCGTACGCCCGCCCGGCTCGCGCGCGATCACATCGAACACGCCGCCGATGAGCACGGGCGGGCGGGGATCCGATATCAGGAATCGGAAACGGGCCTCCCGTCTGACGGCCGTTGCGCGCCCGAGCCGCCGGCACAGCTCGCCGGCGGCGAACCGCTCGACGAGCTCGGCCACCTGGACGGCGTCGTCCGGCGCGGGCACGATCCGCAACCCGGCGCGGTCGGCAGCCTCGGCGATCATCGCGTCGCTCGGGCGACGCGGGTGGCGGAAGTCGAGCCGCTCGAGCAGCGCGTGCACGAGCGTGCCGCGGTCAAGCGCGCTGAGCCCGCCGGCGCGGTCGGCGGCCCCGGCCGCGCGCTCGCCGGATGCGCCCGCGACCTCACCCCGCCCGGGGACGCCCGGCAGCCGCAGCACCCGCTCGGCGTAGAAGCGGTAGCCGCAGCGGGCGTAGCTCGCGAGCGACGAGTAGCTGAGCGCGGCCACCGGTGGCGCGGGGACGTCCGGCCGCGCCGCTGTGGCCGCCGGTTCGACCGCCGGGGCGGCGATGGCGGCCGGCAGCCGTGGCACCGCCGCGGGCACGTCCTCGGGGCGCACGAACGTCACCTCGACCTCGACGTCCTCGAGCTGCTCGACCGCCGGCCCGATCCACGCGATCGGGCCGCCCCCGGCGGGTGGGCGGGCGGGCGGGTGGGCATCGGATTCATCCGCCCATTTCTCGAGCCGGGCCGCGCCGCTCAGGATCAGGCGCTCCCGGGCGCGCGTCATCGCCACGTAGAACAGGCGGCGCTCCTCGCGCGCCTCGGCCGCGTAGCGCTCGTCGCCGAGCGCCTTGTAGTCGAGCGCCGATTCGCGCCGGCCGGTGCCGGGCTCGGCCAGCCGCATCCCGAAGCGACCGTCACGCCCGACCCGCATCAGATCGGCCCGCCACCGCGGGCCGCGGCCGAGGTCGGCCACGCACACCACGTCGAACTCGAGTCCCTTGGCGCGATGGATCGTCATCAGCCGCACCGCGTCGAGCGCCTCGCCCTCGACCGGCGCCTCGCTCTCGCGCGCGTCCCCGGCGCCGAACGCGCCCCCGGAGCGCCGCGCCACGAGCTCCAGGAACCCTCGGAGGTCGGGACCGTGCGCGGCCTCGTGCTCGCGCGCGAGACGCATCAGCTTGCGCACGTTGGCCAGGCGCCGCGGCCCGCCGGGCATCCCCAGCACGGCCAGGTCGTAGCCGGTCCGCTCGAGGACGCGGTCGATCAACTCCTCGATCCCGGCGCGGGCGACCACCTGCCGCTCGATGGCGAACCAGGTGGCAAACCTGGAGAGAAACTCCCTATCCCCAATCCCAAGCCCGTCGAACGCGCCGTCCGGCTCGCGCAGCAACGACCAGGGATCGCGCGCGCGGTCGCGAGCGGTGGCGGCGAGCACCACGAGCGCGTCGGCCGAGACGCCGACCAGCGGCGAGGCCAGCACCGTGTACAGCGCCTCCTCCGCGCGCGGGTTCGCGAGCGCCTCGAGGTAGCAGACCATGTCGATCACCTGCGGATGGGCCCAGTAGCCGCGGCCGCCGATCAGGTAGGTCGGGATCCCCCGGTCCTCGAGCGCGCGCTCGTACACGCGCAGGTCGGTGGTGGCGCGGGTCAGCAGCACGACGTCGCGGGCGGCGGTCCCGTCCGCCAGCAGCCGCCCGACCCGGGCTGCCAGCGCCCGCGCCTCGGCCACACGCCACGGGGCGCCGAGCCCCTCCATCGTCCAGTCCGCGCCCTTGTCGGCGACGAGCAGTTCGACGAGCGGCCCGGTCTCGGCAACCGGCGCCTCCGGGCGACCCGGTCGGAGCGGCCGGAACTGCTCGCCGAGCTCAGCCGCGAAGACGCCGTTGATCACCGACAGGATCTCGGGCCTCGACCGGAAGTTCGTGTCGAGCGTCGCCCGCGCCCCGACCGCAGCCAGCTGGTCGCCGAGCCGTTCGAACAACTCGACGTCGGCGTGGCGGAAGCCGTAGATCGACTGCTGGGCGTCGCCGACCGTGAACAGGTTCCCGTCCGCGATCAGCTCGATCAGCTCGAGCTGGACCCGGTTGGTGTCCTGAAGCTCGTCGACCATGATCCGCTGGAAGCGCGCGCGGTAGCGCTCGCGCAGGGAGGTGTCCGAGCGCAGGAGCTCACGGCACTCGAGCTCGAGGTCCTCGAAGTCGAGCCCCGAGACCTCGCGCTTGGCCCGCGCGTAGCGCTCGCCGAACAGGCGCAGCAGCCGGTCGAGCAGCTCGTGCGCCCGTACGGCGCGGCGATGCTCGACGCCACCGCGGAACTCAGCGAGCGCCTCGGCGTAGCGGACGCAGACGTCGGTCGACAGCGCCGCCCCGTTCCCACCGGGTAACGCGAGCGCCCACAGGTCGCCGGGCCATGGATCCGCCTCGGCGCCGATCACCTCGGGCAGGCGCTCGAGCCGAGCGATCGCCTGGACCACTTTCGCCGGTGGCTGGGGACTTGATCTCTCGAGCGCTCCGAGCTCCGCGAGGGCCGCGGCGGCTGCCCGTTCGAGCTCGTCGCGGGCGGGGCCGAGGCCCGGCGGCGCCGGCAAGGCAGGGAGCCGCGGCCGGCGCTCGCCGCGTGAGCGAAGCTCGTCGTGGACCTGGATGATCGCGCTGCGCAGCGTGCCGGCGCCGTAGGCGGCGATCAGGTCGATCGCGGGTGGGTGGGGGGTGGGTGGGCGAGTACTCAGTTGATCGCGCGCGAGCTCTTCGAGCGCCTCCTCGAACACGGCATCGGCGATCCGTTCGGCGTCGGGAGCGTCGAGCACGACGAACGCCGGGTCGAGGCCGGCCGCGAGCGCGTGGGCGCGCAGGACGCGCGCGCAGAACCCGTGGATGGTCGAGATGAACGCGCCCTCGGTCGCCCGCGCCGCCTCATCGGCGCCGAGCTCGCGGAGCCGGTGGCGGATCCGGTCGCGCATCTCCGCGGCGGCCTTCTCGGTGAACGTGATCGTGAGGATCGCCGCGACGTCGATCTCGTCCTCGAGCACCGAGCGAGCGAACCGCTCGACGAGCACCGAGGTCTTGCCGCTGCCGGCGCTGGCGTCGAGCAGCAGGTCGCCGTTGCGACGCTCGATCGCGATCAGCTGCTCATCGGTGAACGACCGCACCTCCACCACAACCTCAGGCACGGCAGATCCCGGGATAACGGCACCCGTCCCGCGAGCACGTGGTCGGGCACGGCTCGAGCTCCCCCTCGCGCAGCCGCTCGGCGAGGGCCACCGCGCGCATCCGCGCGTCCTCGAGCACCTCGTCGAGCTGTTCCTGGTCGCGCTCGTCGTTACCGACGACCGAACCGCCGACACCGGCGCCCTCGAGGAACACCCCGCGCGGGCGCAGATCGCCGCCCCCGAGCGGCTGGTAGAAGCCGGCGACGGGCTCGAGGCCCAGCAGCTCGCGGACGACCAGCATGTACAGCGCGACCTGAAGCTGCCGATCGAGCGCCCAGCGCGCGCCCTGATACTCGGGGCGGGCGCCGCCGCTCTTGTAGTCGCGGACGATCGCCCGGGTGGGCGGGCACGAATCATCGGCGTCGACGCGGTCGACGATCCCCCGCAGGCGCACGTCGTCTCCTAACTGCAACGGCGGCAGCGACTCGGCGTCATCATCGTCGTCGAACCCGAACCGGAGCTCGAGCCCGTAGGGCTCCCAGTCGAGACCGTCACGCGCCTCGTGGGCCAGATACCGGCGCAGGTCGGCGGCCACCCCCCGGGTCGCGGCCGCTCGCACCGCCGCACCGGCTCCGGGGGAGATCGCATGCGGCTGCTCGACGATGACCTCGTCGAGGATCTCGAGCGCGCGCGGAAGCGACTGGCGGGTCACCGGGCCTCCGAGTCGGCGCACCACCTGCTCGATCACGCTGTGCATGTAGCCGCCGCGGACGAGCGGATCGGGGTCGGGCTCGAGCGCCACGGGCTGGAGCTCGCGCTCGATCAGCCACCGCACCGGGCAGGCGGCGTAGCTCTCGAGCGCGCCCGCCGACAGGATCCGGCGGTGGCGGACGTGCGCGAGCGCCGCCTCGGACAGCGACCCGATCGGCGAGGGGACGTCGCCGGCCAACGGCGCCGACGCCGCCGCGCGCGCCCGCGCGAGCTCCCGCTCGGTCGGGGCTTCCGAAACCGGCCATACCACGTCGGCGAGCATCCGCCGCCGGCGCCGGTCGGCCCAGCCGGGGTCGAGCAGCTCGGCCACGTCGGCCAGGAACGGCGAGGGCAGCGCCAGGTTCCCGTCCTCGTCGGAGCTGCGATACCCGAGCACCACGCGCTCCGTGGCCCTCGAGACGCTCGTGTAGAACAGGTAGCGCTCGCGCCCGAGCCCGTCCTCGCGCGGGCGCAGCCGCAGTCCACTGCACGCCGCGAGCTCGCGCCTGACCTCGTCGGACAGGAACGGCTCGGGGGCCGCGGCGAGCGGGAACTCGCTTTCGGTGAGCCCGCACACGAGCACGGCGCGGAAGCGCCGGGCGCGGATCGCGAGCGGATCGGTGACGAGCACCGCACCCGGCGCCGGGAGCGTCCGCTCGGGCACCTCGAGCGTCTCGAGCAGCTCGATCAACTCGGCGCCGGTCGGTCGCTCATCGAGCTCCTCGAGCTCGCCGAGTGCCCGCATCAGCGCGCCGAGCGCGTGGGCGTCGACCTCCTCGCCGGCAGCGAGTACCGGCGCCCTGCCCTGGTGCGGCGCCGCCAGGAGGCGTTGGGCCTGGACGGCCAGCTCCGCCGCGGGATCCTCGGCGGCGCGGAGCGCGTCGATCTCTCCGAGCTCGGACCCAAGCCTGGCGCGGGCCGCGGCCATCGTCTTCAGGCTCTTGCGGCGGACGTCGGCCTCGAGCCGGTCGATCGCGTCACAGCGCTCGGAGACACCGGGCGAGCGCAGGTACTCGAGCAGGTCCTCGGCCCGCCCGGGCCGGTCGTCGAGCAGCGCGCAGCGGGCCAGCGCGAGCAGCGAGCGGCCAAGCGCCGTGTGCCCGAGCGCCAGCCGCCGATCGACCGCGACCGCAATGCCGTACTGATGGAAGACGCGCTCGATCAGCGGCGCCGCCGCACCGAGGGAGCGGTACACGACCGCGATCTCCTCGCCACGGACCCCGGCGCGCAGCAGGTCCAGCACCTCGGCGGCCGCAAGCTCGGCCTCGGCCCGATCGCCGCCGGCCTCGAGCAATGCGATCGCCCGGCCCGGGTCGAGCCGGTCGGGCTCCGGCTCGAACAGCTCCCGTTCGAGGTGGTGAAGGCCAGCGCGAGCGGACGGGTCGTAGTGCTCGGCCGACGCCGGCAACTCGATCACACGCTCGGCGAACGGGCGGAGCTCCTCGACCGTCGCGGCGCGGGCCTGCAGCGCGGCGCGGCCGGCCTCGTAGGTCAGCGACACCGTGACGTCGGCGCCGACCACGCGCGCGAGCGTCTCGATCGCGTCGCGCTCGAGCGGGTGCAGATCGTCGAACCCGTAGAAGAACACCGACTCGGCGCCCCACCGGCCGGGCGACGCGCGCAGGGCGTCGAGCGCCCGCCAGGCATAGATCTCGCCGTCCACACGGCCGAGCTCAGTCAGCCGAGCCGCGTAGCCGGAGTAGATCGCGGCGACGTCACGCGCATATGCCCGGCGACGCGGGTCCTGCGCCGACCAGCTCGCCATCGCGGCGGCGAACCGCTCGGGCGTCACCAGCGAGCGCTCCAGCTCGGCGATCAGCTCGCCGGCGGCGGTCGCGAATCCGGCGGTGCTCGCTGCCTCCCGGAGCGCTTCGAGCTCAGCCCCGACGACCACGCGCTCGAGCACCCGATCGCGCTGGAGCCGCGTCAGCCGGCGAGCGCTGTAGCCGGCGCGGGCGGCGATCTCGAACGCGAGCCCGCTGAATGTGAGAACCGAGCCGAGGACCGCGCCGCCGTGCGCCAGCTCCCGCGAATAGTGGTCGGCGTCGGCCGCGGTGGGCACGACCAGGATCGCGCCGCGGTTGGACGCCGCGGCGACCGCGCCCAGCACCTCTCCGGCCTTGGCGGAGTTGGCGGGACCGAGGACGAGGGTCAACGGCATGGTCTCCCCATACTGCCGCTCGCGCCAGACGGGGTGATTTTGGCCCGCCCGCGGCTCTTAACTCCGATGCGACTGAGATTTTCATCGACTGTCAATCGAAACCTCAGTCGAATCCGGGGAGCGACACCGTGATCGACCGACTGATCGCGGCGCTGGCGGAGAGGCAGCACGGGGTGGTCGCGGTCTGGCAGCTGCTGGAGCTTGGGCTGAGTCGCGGCGCCATTCAGTACCGCGTGTCCATCGGCCGCCTCCACCTCGTCCATCGCGGCGTCTACGCAGTCGGCCACCGCAAGCTCACCCGCCACGGCCACTGGATGGCAGCCGTCCTCGCCTACAGCCCGGACGCCGTGCTCAGCCACCGGTCGGCAGCCGCGCTCTGGGCCATCGGCCAGAGCTCGTACAAGATCGACGTCACGACACCACACAGCAAGCGCCACCGCCGCACGATCCGCGCCCACACGTCGAGACTCGACCCGGAGGACCACACCACCCACGACGGCATCCCGGTCACAAGCGTCGCCCGTACCATCTTCGACCTCGCCGCGCAGATAAGCGACACGGCCCTGACCCGCCTCATCGAGGAGTCAGACCGCAGGGAGCTATTCGACCTCCGGGCGCTCGACCGCGCGATCGCGCGCCGGCCGCGGACCACCGGGGTCGTCCGCCTGAACCAGGTGCTCGCCGCCTACCGCGGCACCGCGGACACGCGTTCCAACCTCGAGCGGGGCTTCCGGGCGCTGATCGCTGACGCCGAACTCCCCGAGCCCCAGTTCAACGTGCTGGTCGCCGGCGTTCCCGTCGACGTATGGTGGCCGCAGTGCTCAGTCGACTGACGTCGTGACTAGGCCGCCTCGGGCTGCTCGGCAGCCTCGCTGGCCGCCTCGGTCTCCTCGGCCTCGGGGGGCTTGGCCCCTTCCTTGGCCCACGGCTCGTCGAACTCGACCCGCCACTTGCCCTCGTCGGTCTGCTGCAAGGCGAGCCGAGCGCGAAAGCTCTTGCCCGAGCGTCCCTTGAAACCGGTCACGGCCTTTGCCGTTCGCCCGGTCCGGATCAGCTCGCGGGCGACCGCCAGCGGCAGCTGCTTGCCGGCCTTCGACTTCCAGATCACGAACCCGCAGCCGGGATCATCGCGCGACCAGCACGAATAGCCCTTGCGGTTCTCGACGATGTCGTGGCCGCACACCGGGCACGGACCCAGGTTGGCCCGTGGAATCCGGACGTCCTTCAAGTTCCGGTCGAGCTCCCCGACCGTGCTCTCGGTGAACTTGACGATGTCGCCCATGAACGCCTCGCGTGAGTCCCCGCCGGTCTCGATCAGCGCGAGCCGGCGCTCCCAGTCGCCGGTCATACCGGGCGAGGTCAGGGCGTGCTCGCCGAGCAGGCGGACCACGTTCAGGCCCTTCTCGGTGACCACGAACGCGCGGCCATCGCGCTCGACGTAGCCGACCTGGATCAGTCGCTCGATGATCGCCGCCCGGGTCGCCGGTGTGCCGATTCCGGATTCCTTCATCGCCTCGCGCAGCTCCTCGTCGTCGACGAGCTTGCCCGCGGTCTCCATCGCGCCGAGCAGCGAGTTGTCGTTGTAGCGCGCCGGCGGCTTGGTCAGCTTCTCCTCGGACCCGACGTCCGTGACGTCCACCCGCTCCCCGCGCGCCAGCTTGGGCAGCTGCTGCTCGCGACCCTCGTCGTCATCCCCAGCGTCGGAGTCAGGCATCTCGCCGTACACCGCGCGCCACCCCGCGACCAGCAGCACCTTCCCGCGCGTCCGGAACACGTGCTCGGCGACCGTCGTTTCGACCCGCGTGTTCTCGAACACCGCGTCGGGATAAAAGATCGCCAGGAAGCGGCGCACCACCATGTCGTAGATCTTGCGGTCGTCGTCGCTCATCTTGTCGACTGGATGGCGCTCGGCGCGGGTCGGGATGATCGCGTGGTGGTCGGTGACCTTGAGGTCGTTGACCACGCGCCCGAGAGGAAGCTTCTCGAGCCCGAGCACGTACTCGGAGGCCTTCGCGTACTCGGGCTGGGAGCCGACGAGGCGGGCGATCGGCTTGATCTCCGGGATCATGTCGCCCGTCAGGTACCGCGAGTTCGTGCGGGGATAGGTCAGCGCCTTGTGCTCCTCGTACAGCCGCTGGGCGGCGGCGAGCGTGCGCCGGGCGGTGAACCCGTAGCGGCGGTTCGCGTGCCGCTGAAGCGAGGTCAGGTCGTACAGCAGCTCCGGGCGGTCCTTGCGCTCTGACTTCTCGAGCTTGGTGATCTCGCCGGCCTGGCCGCGGCAGGCCTCGACGATCGCGGCGGCCTCCGAAGCGGTCTTGATCCGTGGGTTGGGACCGGCGTGGTAGCGGCCCTCGTACGTACGAGGCTTGTCCTCCACGGGATCGAGCACCGCGTCCACGAGCCAGTACGGCTCGGGCTTGAAGTCGCGGATCTCCTGCTCGCGCCGCGCCAGGATCGCGAGCGTCGGCGTCTGCACCCGGCCCAGTGAGACCGCCCCGTCGAACGACGACCGCAGCCGGATCGTCGCGGCGCGGGTCGCGTTCATGCCGACGATCCAGTCGGCCTCCGAGCGCGAGCGGGCGGCCGCCTCGAGCGACGCGAGGTCGGCGCCGGGTCGCAGGTCGCCGAACGCCGTCCTGATCGCGTCCTTGGTCATCGAGTTCAGCCACAGCCGCATCACCGGCTTCTTCGAGCCGGCCTTCTCGTACAGGTAGGCGAAGATCAGCTCGCCCTCGCGGCCCGCGTCGCAGGCATTGACGACCCGGTCGACGTCGTCGCGGTCGAGCAACCGCTTGACCACGTTCATCTGCTTCTTGGAGCGCTCGTCCCGGACGACCAGCTTGAACCGGTCGGGGACGATCGGCAGGTCGGCCATGCGCCACTTCTTGAAGCGGTCGTCGTACTCGTCGGGGTCGGCGAGCTGGACGAGGTGGCCAACGGCCCACGTGACAACGTGCTCGGGACCCTCGAGGTACCCCTCGTGCTTGGTGAATGCGCCCGGAAGGACAGCGACGAGGTCGCGTCCGACCGACGGCTTCTCGGCGATGACCAAGGTCAAGCTCATGAATGCGCGAGGGTAGCGCCCCGGTCAACCGACTACGGGCCGGGGTGGCTTTCTTTTACGGATAGTGCCGGGCCCCCACGCGGCGAGTATGTGCTGAGCGGGCCGCCCGTGAGTGCCGCGCTGCTCACCCTGCGCTGAGCCCCTGCGCTGAGGGCCTCTACCTGCCACGGAGCTCGGCGATCTTGCGCGCGACCGCGCCCAGCCCGAGCTCGCCGGCGGTCTGCTCCGCCGCCGCCAGCAATTCCTCCGCGCGCGGCCCCGGTCCGAGCGCCCGGGCGTAGTCGACCCGCGTGCGCGCCAAGCATCCGGGTGCGTCGAGCGCGGCGTTGGCTTCGAGCGCGTGCTCGAAATGCCCCACCGCGAGATCGGTCCGCCCCGTCGTCGCCGCCAGCTTGCCGAGAAAGCTCGCGGCCGAGCCGAGGCACACCGCGGCCAACCCGATCACGACGTTGGCGTCCGCGTACGGCTCGAGCTTCGCATACAGGAGCGCGGCGCGGTCGCTGTCTCCGAGGTCCGCGCACACGTCGCTCAGCAGCGTGATCGCGATCATCCAGTCGAGGTCCTCGGGGATGTCCTCGAAGTCACCGCCGGCGAGTCGCTCGAACTCCTCGCGCGCCTCGGACAGCCGACCCTCCTGGCACAGCAGCGTCGCCAGCGCCGCGCGCCACGCCGGGCGACCGGGGTTGTCCTCGACCAGCTGTCGCGCGGCCTGCTCGAGCTCACCCATCCTCCCCTGTTCGCGGCGGATCCCGAGCACCTGGATCGCGTAGTACTGGGCCGCGGTGACCGCCTCGGCCGGCGCCCCGGCGGCAAGCGCCTCCGAGGCCAATCGATCGGCGCGGTCGAGCGACCCGGCCAGCAGCGCCCGCATCGCCCGCCACACGAGCGAGTTCCACTCGAACAGGGTCTGGCGGGTCTGGTTGGCGCCGGCTTCGAACGCCTCGATCTGGGCGTCGACGGCATCGCGGTCGCCGCGCTCGAGGAGGTCGACGACGAGCCATGCATGCGCCTGGAGCTGAAGCTCGAGGTTGCCGATCTGGCGCGCGAGCGTGAGCATCTCGGTCGAGACCTCGATCCGCTCGGCGAGATGCGGCGCGTCCCACAGCACGCGGCGCCGCGCCGAGCACGCGTACGCGCGCGCCTCCGGATCCGCAAGCTCGGTCGCGATGTCCATCGCCTCGTCGCTGAGCGCCGGCATCCGGTCACGCCCCGGCGAGTAGTAGATCGCTCCGCACAGGGCGGCGAGGAGGCGAACTCGCATCAGCGTCCGGTCGGGCTGGAGCTCGAGCGCGCGCTCGATCATGTCGATCAGCTCGGTGTCGACCACGCCCGGTGGCTGCACGTAGCGCCGCGAGGCCCCGACCGCCGCGCGAGCGAGGCGAGCGCCGTCGCCGAGCCGCTCGGCAAGCGCCGCCGTTTCGCGGAAAGCCGACGACGCATAGGCCCGCTCGCCGCCCCGGACGCGGGCCTCGCCGAGACGCAGCAGCAGCTCGCAGCGGCGCTTGGGCGCCTCGGGCTGGAAGCGGCCCAGCACGTCGAGCGCGCGCGCGTAGTGCTCGGCCGCCTCCTCGTGGGCGAGCATCGTGGTCGCCTGCTCGGCGGCCCGCAGGGCGTAGGTGATCGCCTTCTCGGCGTCGTCGGGATCGGCCGCTCGGGTGAAGTGGTAGGCGAGCTCGGGCAGGTAGCGCTCGTGCCGGCGCCCCCGCGCGGCCTCGATCTCCTCTCCGACCCGCTTGTGGATCCGGGCCCGACGCGGCCCTGACATGCTCTCGTACAGGGTCTCCCGGATCAGCGCGTGCGAGAACAGGTAGCTCCCGGGCTTCTCGTCGGACTCGACCACCAGCCCCGCGGCGAGCGCCTCATCCAGCGCCGCCAGGAACTCCTCCTCCCCCAGCGTCACGACCCGCTCGAGCAGGGCCGCGTCGACATCCCGGCCGATCACCGCGGCGACGCGGAGCAGCTGCGCGGCCGGCGCCTCGAGCCGGCCGAGCCGAAAGGCGATGACCTGCTTGACGCCCTCGGGCAGCCCGAACCGCTGGAGCTCGGACGCGCTGGCGCTGCCGACGCGCACGCCGGCCTCGATCAGGTGGCGGATGATCTCCTCGACGAAGAACGGGTTCCCCTCGGTCTCCTCGTAGAGAGCGTGCGCGAACGAGCGCGCCGGGGTCACCCCGGCCCTCACCCGCACGAGCTCGGCGGTCTCGGACTCGTTGAGGCCCCGGATGTCCAGCTGCGATGCCAATCTGTCCCGCCGAAGTTCTCCGAGCGCGTTCGTGAACGTGTCGCCACGCCGCTCGGTCGAGCGATACGCGCCCAGGATCAGCAGACGCGCCGGGTTCGTCGCGCGGGCCAGGTGACGCAACAGCAACAACGTCGGTCGGTCGGCCCACTGGAGATCGTCGAGCACGAGCAGGACCGGTGCCGAGCGCGAGAGCTCTGTCAGCAGTCCCACGACCGCCTCGAACAGCCGGTAGCGCTCGGTCTCGGGCTCGTCCGACGCCGGTGGTGGAAGATCGGGGGCGCGCCGGCGGAGTTCCGGGATCAGTCGCGCGAGCTCTGACCCGTACTCACGCGTGCTCGCTCGCAGATCGGTGAGCGCGGCGTTCAGCGCCCAGTGCCGCAGCGCCTCGAGGAACGGCTGGTACGGGACCACGGTCTCGCGCGGAGACCGCCCCGCGAGCACGATCGCACCGGCGTCGTGGACCCGCCGCGCGAGCTCCGCCGCGAGCGTGGTCTTGCCGATCCCGGCGTCGCCGGCTAGCAGCACGATCCGTCCGCCTTGGGTCTCCGGGTTCTCGGCCCCCCGATCCGCACCCACGCCGGCGCCGCCGCAGGCGCGATCCCACCGCGCGACGAGATCCGCCAGCTCCGTCGCGCGCCCGATCAGCAGCCCCTGCGCTCGCTGGCGCAGCTCCGCCGGCAGCGGGATCGCCGACGGGCCGAGATCCTGATTCCCTGCCTCGCCCTCCCCGCCCGGCTCGCCGCCGCGCTCGAGCGGGCGAAGCAGCCGGTCGTGTGCGGCGATCGCCTCAGGCGACGGGTTCGTGCCGAGCTCGTCACGCAACAGCGTCCGCAATCCGTCGAACACGCGCAAGGCCTCGGCGCCGTTGCCACGCGCGCTGAGCGCCTCCATCAGCAGGACGTAGCCCGACTCGCGGTAAGGCTCGGTCTCGATCAGCGTCCGGGCGGCGCGCTCGGCCGATTGCAGCTGCGTGCCGCCCATCATCAGGCCGGCGCGTCCGATCACCTCGAGCGCCTGCTGGCGCACATCCTCGAGCTCGCGCCGCGGGGCCTCGAGCCACGTCGCTTGAGCGCCCGGGAGCAGCCCGCGGCTCGCGATGTTGAGCGGCACCTGTGCCAGCGCCCACGCGCGGCGCGCGTCCCCGCGCGTAAGCGCGTCGAGCGCGCGCGCCACCTCGGCCGCCGCGGCCTCGACGTCGATCCACACCGGTTCCGGCAGCGCCAGGATGAGCTCGTCGCGCCCCGCCAGCGTCGAGGTCCCGAGCGAGGAGCGCAACCGGGACAGCAGCGTTCGCAACGCCGCGTCTTCGGAGACCGGCGGTTGGTCGGGCCACAGCGCGTCGATCAGCTCGTCGCGGCCGACGTGCCGAGTGCGGTTGAGCACCAGGTAGGCAAGGAGCAACGGGACCTGCCTGCCGCGCAGACGGTCGGAAAGTTGCACGCCGTCGATCTCTACGGACAACCGTCCACAGAGCTGGATCCGAGTCATCTCGAGGGCGCGCTCTGCCTGCGGCAACGTTCTGGAAACGTATCGACAACGGCGAAGTTGCATCGTGCTGGCGGAGTGAGCACCAAGGTTTCATGCGGCGACGCCCTCGGCGGGGCGCGACTAGAGGTGAACGAAGAGCCGGTTGACGACGGCCTCACGACCAGAATCGACGGAGGGCATAGGCGGATCGCCTACTGCGAGTGCGGGGCGCTACTCGCGGGCGACGACGAGCAAGAGCTCTTCTCGGCGGCTCAAAGGCACCTCGCACATCACCATCCACAGCTCCTGGGGGCGCTGGGGCCTGGAATGGTTAGTCAAATGGCCGAGGACGTCGGGGGGCAGGAGACCTACGGGGCCCCGGGGGCATGCACCTAGGGGCGGGCGGTGTGCAGACCACCGCCCGCCCACAGGGCCGCTAGGGCGCCGGAGCCGCCAGCGCACTTCATGCGCGTGCGGCTAGCCGGCGCAGGGCTGGGTGGATACGGGGTTCGTGCGGGAATCGGACTCCACCAGCTGCTTGGCCACCAGCGAGTTCGGGACCGCGAAGCCGCCCTGGCCGCTCGTTGGGCCGGTGATCGCCGCGAACACGGTCGCGACGACCTGCCCGGTCCGGTCGATCATCGGGCCGCCCGAGTTGCCCGGCCGGACGCGCCCGCGCAGCGCGGTGATGCTCCGCGTCACCGGCCCGTTGCCGTATGCGTCCTCGGTGTTCACGGTCTCGGTCTGGCCGATCCGGCCAGGCTCGACGTCGAAGTTGCCGTCAAGTGGATAGCCGAGGATCGCTGCGGCGGTACCCGCCCGCGGATTGCTCGCCAGCCTCAGCGGAGGCTCGTTCAGCCCCCCCACGTACAGCACGGCGATGTCGTCGTGGGGGTCGAAGTCGATCACGCGGGCATCGAGCCCGGGCGGGTTTCCACCGACTTCGACGTTCGTGTCGGACTCGCCGGCGACGACGTGGGCGTTCGTCACGACCACGTCGGGGGCGGCGACCCAGCCGCTTCCCTCGATGCCGAGCCCGCACGCGGTGCCGAGGACCTTGACGACACTCCCGGCGGCGGCCCTGACGCCGCGCGAGGCCAGAATCCCACGCGTCGGCGGCCGGACGTTCGCCTCCGGACCGCTGACCGAGGGCAGCGGATCGATCCGGGCCAGAGCGTGCAGGAACGGTCCCGACGGCGGCAGCAGCTGGTTGAGCTCCTGGAGGATCGCCGAGCGCTGGATGTCGTCGCGGAGCACCGGCGAGTTGGCCGATTGGAGCGCGACCGCCCCGACGATCCACGCGATCCCGAGTGCCACGGAGGCGGTCAGGAGCGCACCGAAGATTCCGTCGACCAGGCGCAGCCCCGGCAACCGCAGGACCATGCGGGCGCGCGCCCCGATGCCCTGCAGTCCGCTCGCGAGCACCGCGCCGGCGAGCAACGCTCCGAGCAGTCCGGAGAGCGGCGCGTACTCGGAATGCGATCCGCCGGACAGCACGAGCGGCCCGAGGTGGCTCCCCAGGAAGGCGCCGACGCCGAAGCCGACCAGCGACAGGACGCCGACGATGAACCCCTGCGCGTAGCCATATAGCGCAAGAAGCACCGTGAAGGCCACGATTAACCAGTCGACTTCTGTCACCGCTAGGAGGTTATTCCGAGCGTTGCCCTACCGTTTCAGGTCAGGTGGCTCTTGGGGTGATGAGAGGTAGGTGAATTGGCACAAGGGGTGATCAGAGCTGGGGTGCCGACGAGAAGTCCGCGGTCCAGGCGCCGGCGCGGCCGTTGGCGGCGGCGGCTGAGGTTGATCGGGCCGGTCGCGGTGATCGCGCTGATCGCGGTCGGGGTCGTGCTCGTGATGCGAGCGGCTTCCGCCCGCTCCGAGCGCCACGTGGTCACCAACTACGTGCAGGCGTGGTCCGCCGGCGACTACAGCCGCATGTACTCGATGCTCGACCCGGCCTCCCGCCAGACCATCACCGAGACCAGGTTCGCCGCCGACTACCGCCGCGACGCGATGACCGCGACGGTGCGGAGGCTTACCGCTGAGCACGTCGGCAGCCGGCGGGGCGAGTTCGTACCGGTGCAGATGCTCGTGACCACGAGGCTGTTCGGCGAGCTTCGGGAGACGCTCGAGGTGCCGCTCACCGGCAGCGGCTCGGGCGCCACCGTGCACTTCACGAGTAGCCTGCTGTTTCCTGGGCTGCATGGGCAGGAGCGGTTGAGCCGGCACATGGCGCTCCCGCCGCGGGCGACCGTGTTCGCCGCCGACGGCACGCCGCTGGCCGAAGGCCCGGACCGCACCTCTCCGATTCCCGACGTCGCTCTGCAGATCGCCGGCGTGCTCGGTCCGATCCCGGCGGCCGACGCCGCCATGTACGCGGCCGACGGCTATCCGGCTGGCACGCACGTCGGCACCGACGGGCTCGAGCGCGTTTTCCAGACCCAGCTGGCGGGGACGCCGGGGGGCGTGCTGCTCGCCGGCAAGCGCGTGCTCGTCCGGACCACCCCCAAGCCCGGGCACGACGTCACCAGCACGATCGTCCCTTCGCTCGAGCGCGCCGCGGTCGCAGCGCTCGGCAACAGTTATGCCGGGATCGTGGCGATGGACCCGCGTACCGGAGCGCTGCTCGCCCTCGCCGGGATCGCATTCTCCGCTGCGCAGCCCCCCGGTTCGACGATGAAGATCATCACCGCCACCGGAGCGCTCACGGCCGGAATCGTGAAGCTGACCGACGTGTTTCCGATCAGTACCGAGGCGACGCTCGACGGCTACACCCTTCACAACGCCAGCGGAGAGGCCTGCGGCGGCACGTTCCTCAACGCGTTCGCGGTGTCCTGCAACTCGGTGTTCGCGCCGCTCGGTGCGAGGCTGGGCGGGCATCGGCTGCTCGCCATGGCCGATCGGTTCGGCTTCAACCAGACCCCGACGATCCCGGGCGCCGCCGAGAGCACGATCCCGCCAGCGAGCCTGGGCAGCGATCTCGAGGTCGGCTCCTCAGCGATCGGCCAGGGCGAGGTCCTGGCGACCCCGCTCGAGATGACCGATGTCGGCGCGACGATCGCGATGGGCGGCCGCCGGCCGCTACCGACGCTCGACGCCAACCAGCCACCCCATTTCATTCCGGTCACCAGCGGCCATGTCGCGGGCCTCGTCCAACGCATGATGGTGGCCGTGGTCGAGTTCGGGACCGGCACCGCGGCCGCGATTCCAGGCGTCACGGTGGCGGGCAAGACCGGCACCGCTGAGCTTGCCAGCACGACGACCGCCAATGGGTCGAGCGTCGCCAACGCCAACCAGCTGACGGACGCGTGGTTTGTCGGTTACGCGCCCGTGGGCCATCCGCGGATCGTCGTCGGCGCCCTGTTCCCGAACCAGGGCGCCGGCGGAGCGACGGCGGCGCCGGCCGTCCGCCAGGTGCTGATCGCGGGGCTACAGGGCCACTGATCGCCCGGCTGCCCGGTGGCCCCCAGCTTAAGAATCGAGCGAGATCGTGGCCGGCGTGCCGCTCGGCGGGATGATGTGAAGCGTCAGCGGCCGGTTCGAGTAGACCGAGGTCGGCAGCTTGAACAGGATCAGTCCCCCCTGGGTCGGGCCGAAGCTCGCGGTCGTGTTGGGCTCGGGCTCGACCGCGGTGGGCGCGAGGACCTGCTGGGTCCACGCATACCCGTTGAGCTCGGCGTCCAGCATGGTCGGGTGGAACGTGTCGCCGTTGGTGTCGGAGATCGTGAAGCTATCCGACGTGGCGTGGGACTCGTTCGTCTGGTTCTTGGCCCACAGGAACACGCCGTACCAGAGCTGGTCGGGGGTCACCGTGCCCTGTCCCTGCGGCAATCCCGCCAGGTACTGACGGTCCTCGACCGCGTACTGGTTCAGCTGCCGCGAGATCTGGAGCTGGTAGGTGATCGGCCCCGCGTCGACGTACACGCCGTCGTTCTCCGCACTCGACGGGTCAGCCTCCTGGCCGCACGCTCCGAGCCCCACGGCGAGCGCCAGGGCGCAGACGAGGATCCACAGACGGCGAGCTCGCACGGGGCCGGAAGTGTAGTCGCGCCGCCGCACCACGGGTCAGCCGCCGGCGATCGAGGCCCGCTGGCCCCGGCCCCGGTCCTCCTCGAGGATCGTTCGGAGCCGGCGGATCGCCTTCGCGGTCTGGCGGCGGGTCCAGCGGTTGCCGCCGAACGCCTCCATCAGCCGGTCCGACAGCATCACCGGCAGGGTCTCGAGCGTGTACTCGAGCCTGGTGCTGCCGGCCGGACCGGGCTGCAGCGTGTACGTGCCGAGCATCCGGATGCGGTTGTACTTGCCCCCGCGACCGCGCTCGACGATCTTGAACGGAGTCTCCACCTCGGCGAACGTGATGTCCGCCCACGCGAAACGGCTGAACGGGGCCTTCATCCGGAAGCGCGCGCCGGCGCCCGTCCCGTAGGAGTCTTCGCGCGTGAGGCGCCAATCGGCGAGGTAGTGATCGGTGAACTCCGGGTGATTGGCGATGTCGGCGAGGTACTCGAACACCTCCTCGCGGGGCTTGGAGATGGTCGAGGCCACGGTGAAGGGCTGCACGGGCAGGATTCTAATTTCGAACCCGGCCCGGGGCTCCGTGGGCAGCGCTACGCCGCTCGGTGATCGGTGAGCTTCATCGTGTGCCCGAACTCGGGCCCGTGCACGACGCGCGATTCCCGGGGCGGGTCGGGCTTGAGCGCGCGGCACAACTCGCAGAACACACCGCCGTGTCCGTCTACGTACACAGTTTCCCCGACCAGCGGGGTCCTGTGGCACCCGCGGCAGCGTTCCTGGCCGGCATCCCGGCGCCCGACGCCCTCCCTCAGCAGCGCGAGCTCGAGCTCCGGTGTACCGCTGTCAGATGGCTGCACAACGCGTCTGTTCGGCGCTGGTCTGGGGGTTCCTTCCGAGTTCATGTGTGCGTTGAATGAACGCGTCGGAGACCCTCCAGCATCCGTCCATGCACCTGCACGGGTCTTTGACTCGGGGGCTATCATGGGTCAACCGGCTTGTCCAAGTCGGCGATTTCGCAGCGTTTATCGACGAAAAAGGCGGCTTAATGAAAGCTTGGATGTCGGGCAGTGTCGCGGGGACCGGAACCTTTAGATGCACGGATTGCGACTACCCCGTGTCGCTCGACGCGGTTGACGAGCTGCCAACCTGCCCGAACTGCGGCGGGACCGAGTTCGTCCGGGCTTCTCTGTTCACGACCGCCCAGACGAGCGTGCTCGAGATGGCGGCCGACGACGACGACCAGGGCTGGCTTGACGAGATCCGCGAGTCACTGAGCGAGCCCGGCCAGTACCTCGCCTATCGCTCCGAGGCCGACAATCGGGTCGCGTACGCGCTCCAGCGCGAGTGGACTCGGATCGGCCGCAGCCTCGCCGCCGACATCCGCTTCGACGACCCGACGGTGTCGCGCCGCCACGCGCTGATCGTGCGCCAGCCAGACGGCCTGCGCGTGCTCGACGACCGGAGCCTGAACGGCGTGTTCGTCAACGGCGAGCGCGTCGAGTGGAGCACGCTGGCCGACGGCGACGAGGTCGTGATCGGCCGCCACCACCTCCATTTCGTCGACGTCCCGGTGGTCTCGGGCATGCGCTCCATCCGCGCCTCGGACCGGGGCACCGCCGCCAAGACCGGCTGACCGAGCCCGCGCGGGTTATGTTGACCGGCGGCTTCGCCGCTGGCCTATAGTGGCGCGGGCGATGGCGGCGATCGTTTCCGTTCTCTCACAAAAGGGCGGCACCGGGAAGACCACCGCGGTGCGAACGCTCACCGACGTCTTCCGTCGGGTGGACCTGCGGGTGCTGGCGATCGACCTCGATCCGCAGGGCAACCTGTCGGACTATCTCGACGTCGATCCCGACGCCTCGCCGACGATCGGCGACGTCCTCGCCGGCCGCGCCACAGCGCGGGCGGCGATCCACGACGGGATCGTCCCGGCAAATCTCGGCCTGGCCGAGGCCGAGCTCGCGCTCGGCGGCAAGATGGGCCGGGAGCTCGCGCTCAAAAAGGCGCTGCGCGAGCTCCGAGACGACTACGACGTGATCATGATCGACTGCCCGCCGGCGCTCGGCCTGCTCACGGTCAATGCGCTCGTCGCCTCCGACCACACGCTGATCTCGGCCGAAGCGCAGTACTTTGCGCTCCAGGGCGTGGAGCAGGCGCTCGAGGTGATCGAGCTCGCCCGCGAGAACCTCAATCCCGATCTCGAGTGGCTCGGGGTGGTGCTGAACATCGCCGACATGCGGACCCGCCACTCGCGTGAGGCGTTCGACTCGCTGCGCCAGCACTTCGGCGAGAAGCTGCTCGACACCACGATCCGGCAGTCGATCGCGTACGCCGAGTCGGCCGAGCGGGCGGTGTCGATCCTCGACTATCGACCGGACCTGGCCGCCGACTACCTGGCCGTCGCCGAGGAGCTGCTGCGCCGGCTGGGGCTCGACGGGCCGCGCCGGCGAGTCGCGGCGCTGGCTGGCGCCGCCGGCGTTTCTTAGGGGTTTCTTAGGGGCCGCCTGCGGCGGCATCCATGGGGCCGGTTCCGCCCGGCATCCTTGCCGGGCGGTCGCGATCCCTGTCCGGACGGGGGACGAGGCCCCACGGACGCCGCGTCAGCGGCCCAAAAATCACACCGACCGCTGGTACGACTGGAACGCGCGCGTCGCGAACGCCACCGACAGCCCCAGCAGCGCCACGAGGAAACCGGCGCGCGCCGCGATCAGCCCCCAATCGGCGTTGGCCGAGACCGCCGAACGGCCCGCGACGACCGCCCAGTTGACCGGGTTGAAGTCGGCCACGTGCCGCATCCACTTTGGGATCAGGTTGGCGGCCAGGAACGTCGCGGACAGAAACGTCAGCGGCAGCACTATGAACTGCACGGCTCCGATCAGTGCCTCCTCCTGGCGCATGATCAGGCCGAAGCCGTTCGACAGCGCCCCGAACGTGGCGCCGAGCAGCGCCGACACAGCGAACAGGGCGGCTACGCCGGGCACGCCGCCCGGAAACGAGGCGCCGACGATCAGCGCCAGCGCGACGATGATCAGCGACTGGATCACGACCACCACCGCCTCCTTCAGGATCCGGCCGGCGATCAGCGCCTCGCGCCGGACCGGCGAGACCAGGAAGCGCGCGGTCACGCCCCGGTTGATGTCCTCGATCAACGCCATCCCGCTCCACGCGGAGCTGAACATCGCGGTCATCACGACCACGCCGGGCGCGAGGAACGCGATGTACGAGTGACCGTGGAAGCCCGGAATCTCGATCACCCGCTTGAACAGCGCGCCGAACAGCAGCAGCCAGATCACCGGCTGGACCAGCGTCACAGCGACGAACCACGGCTGGCGCCACAGCTCGCGCAGGTGGCGCAGCGTCATGTACAGGGTGTGCCTGATCACGGTCATCGAATGGCCTCCGCTTCCTTCTCGGCCGCGTCGAACGTACGGCCCGTGTACTTGAGATAGACGTCGTCGAGCGAGGGCCGCGCGACCCGCACGGAGGCCACTCCGACCCCCTGGGACTCGAGCGCTCCGAGCACGAGCGGTACCGCCCGTGCCCCGTCGTCGGCGCGGGCTCGCAGGGTACGGCCGTCGACCGTCACGTCGCGAACTGCCGGCAACCCGGTCAGCGCGCGGCTGACCGTGCCGTTGTACTCGCGCTCGAGATCGACGTGGATCGCGTCGCCGCGCAGCTCCCGCTTGAGCCCGTCGGGGGTTCCCTGCACCACCACCTTGCCGCGGTCGACGATCGCGACCCGTTCGGCGAGCTGGTCGGCCTCCTCGAGGTAGTGCGTGGTCAGCAGCACGCTCTTGCCCCGCTCGCCCGACAGCCGCTCGATCTCGGCCCACATGTCGGCGCGCACCTCGGGATCGAGCCCGGTGGTCGGCTCATCGAGGAACAGCACCGCCGGGTCGTGGACGAGCGCCATCGCGATGTCGAGGCGCCGCTGCATCCCCCCGGAGTAGCCCCGCGCGACCCGGTCGGCGGCGTCGGCGAGGCCGAACCGCTCGAGCAGTTCCTGGGCGCGCGCCTCGACGGCCCGGCTGCGGATTCCGTGGATCTGCCCCTGGAGGCGCAGGTTCTCGCGGCCGGTGGCCTGGATGTCGACCGCGGAGCCCTGCGCGACGACGCCGATCGTCCGGCGCACGCGGTCGGGTTTCGCGATCACGTCGATCCCGGCGACGGTCGCCCTGCCCCCGTCGGGCGTGGCGAGCGTCGTGAGGATCTTGACCGCGGTCGACTTGCCGGCGCCGTTGGGCCCGAGCAGCGCGAACACGCTGCCGGGCGCGACCGCGAACGACAGCCCGTCGAGCGCCGTGACGCCTTTTGGATAAGACTTGACGAGGCCGTCGGCCTCGATCGCGTACTCCATTTCTGCTTCACCTCCGGATAAAATTTACTCACGCGGCAAGTATCTTAGTAGCTAAGAGATTTAGATGTCAAGAGAACCGGGAATGGAACATGGGCTCAAGCACTTCGCCGAGCCCGACGCCTCGCCCGAGCGACGGCGCCTCTACCTCGAGCTCGGCGGCGAGGTGCGAGCCAACCAGCGCGCCACCGACGTGGTCGACGACCTCGTGTGCCAGCTGCTGGGCGTCAACCGCACCGACGCCCGGTGCCTCGACATCCTCGACGAGCACGGCAGGATGAGCGCGGGCGACCTCGCCGAGGCCAGCAGGCTGACCACCGGCGCGATCACCGCCGTGATCGACCGGCTGGAGCGGGCGGGCTACGCCCGGCGCGTACCCGACCCGTCCGATCGCCGCCGCGTGCTGGTCGAGCCCACCGAGAAGGCCTACGAGGCGTCGATGGAGCTGATGGTGGCGCCGATGGGTGAGCTGACCAAGCCGATGGCGTCCCGCTATACCGACGAGCAGCTGAAGCAGTTCATCGAGTTCACGCGTGAGGGACGCGAGATCCAGGAGCGCCACGCCGAGTGGCTACGGGGGCGGCTGACCGAGCGGCGGTCGGGGGGCGCCTAGAGCGAGCGCACGTCGGCGCCCTGCGGCTCGAAGCCGGCACGCATCACCGTCGCCCACCCGGCGGTCTCGCGTTTCAGGGCTTCGACGACCGCGCCGGTCTGGTCGTACCGGCACCACACGAGCACGGCGGGCCCCGCACCGGAGATCGTCGCCCCGAGCGCCCCGAGCGCGCGGGTGCGGTCGAGCAGCTCGGCCGACCGCGGGTAGAGATGGGCACGGTGGGGTTGATGCAGCCGATCGCGCAGGCCGGCTGAGATCAGATCCCAGTCGGTGCTCGCCAGACCCAGCAGCAGCATCGCCACATGGGAGATGTTGAACACCGCGGCCTCGATCGGCACGGTCTGCGGCAACGCCTCGCGCGCCTCCTCGGTCGGAGGCCCCTCGTCCGGGACGACGAGCACCGCCTCGAGCCCCGTCGGCGGCTCGAACCGGTGCGCATGCGTCCCGTTGCAGACCACGAAGCCGCCCTCGAGCGCGGCGCCGACGTTGTCGGGATGGCCCTCGAGCTCGGCGGCGAGCGCGAACACGTCGGCGTCGAGCTCGAACAGATGGTCGGCGGCCAGCAGACCCGCGACCACGGCCGCGGCACTCGAGCCCAGCCCTCCCGAAAGCGGGATGTCCGATTTGATCCGGAACTCGAATCCGTCCGCCGTGTGCAGCTGCTCGAACGCTTTGACCACGAGGTTGTCGCGGCCACGCGGAACGTCGAGCTGGGTGTTCACCGCGAACATGCCGGTCTCGACGACCTCGAGCTCGAGGTGCAGCGCGACCGCGGCCGCGAGCACGTCGAACCCGGGTCCCAGGTTGGCCGACGAGGCGGGAACGCGAACCAGGCGGCGCCGCGCCAGCGTCATCCCGCTCGCCGTCGTCGTGCCTGAGCGGGCGTCACCCGAGTACCGCACGTTCGATCGCCCCCAGCTCCGGATCGCACGGCACCACCGCGCCGGCGTGCTCGAGCGCGGTCTGCGGGTCCTTGAGGCCGTGCCCGGTGAGCACGCAAACCACGCGGTGGACGCCCTCGCCGGCGCCGTGCACGAGCAGGCCGGCGACGCTCGCGGCCGACGCGGGCTCGCAGAACACTCCCTCGCTCGCCGCCAGAAAGCGGTACGCCATCAGGATCTCCCCGTCGGTCACCGCCTTCACCGCGCCGCCCGAGGCGGTCATCGCGTTCATCGCCTCCTCCCAGCGCGCCGGGTTGCCGATCCGGATCGCGCTCGCGATCGTCTCCGGATGCTCGACCGGCTTGCCGAGCACGAGCGGCGCGGCGCCGGCGGCCTGGAACCCGCACATCCGCGGCCTCCGGCCGTCCTCCTGGAAGCCCTTCCAGTACGCGGTGATGTTGCCGGCATTCCCCACCGGAATGTAGAGCGCGTCGAGCTCGCCGGCGAGCTGCTCTCCGATCTCGAACGCCGCCGTCTTCTGCCCCTCGATCCTGAACTCGTTGACGGAGTTGACGAGCGAGATCGGGTGGCGCTTGACCAGCTGGCGGACGAGCGCCAAGGCCTCGTCGAAGTTCCCGCGAAGCGCCACCACCCGCGCTCCGTGCATCAGCGCCTGCGCGAGCTTCCCGCTGGCGATCTTGCCCTCGGGCACGATCACCGCGCCTCGTATTCCCGCCCGGGCGGAATACGCCGCGGCGGACGCTGCGGTGTTGCCCGTCGAGGCGCAGATCACCGCCTCGGCGCCCTCCCGGACGGCCGCCGACACCGCGCACGTCATCCCCCGGTCCTTGAACGAGCCGGTTGGGTTGGCGCCCTCGAGCTTGAGCCACACCTCGACGCCGGCTCGCTCGGACAGCCGCTCGGCCAGGACCAGCGGAGTCGACCCCTCCTCGAGCGAAACCACGGGGTCGGTGGTGGTGAATGGCAAGCGTTCCCGGTAGCGCTCGATGATGCCCGGCATGGGGCGGGAGCATGTCAGAGCGGAGGTCGTACCGGCCGAGTGGGCGCGCGCTCAGGAGATCTCGAGCACGACCTTGCCGGTCGCGCCGCGGCCGTCGATCAGCTCGAGCGCGTCGGCGGCCTGCTCGAGCGGGAACCTGGCCCCGACCACCGGCCGGATGAAGCCCTGCTCGATCAGCCGTCCGATCGCCGCGCCGATCTCCTGATTGAGCTTCGGCTTGCGGATCACATAGTTGCCCCAGCCGGCGCCGATCACCTCGGTGTTGGCCAGCAGCAGCCGGTTGACCCGGACCTCGGGGATCGAGCCGCCGGTGAACCCGACCACGACCACGCGCCCGCCTTCTCTGAGCGAGCGCAGGCTGTCGGTGAACCGGTCGCCGCCGACCGGGTCGATCACGACATCGACCCCGCCACCCGAGACCTCCTTGGCTTCGTCCTTCCACGGGCCGTCGCTGCGGACGACCTCGTCGGCGCCGGCCTCGCGCGCCACCCGCTCCTTGTCGTCGGTGGACACCACCGCGATCGTCTTCGCGCCGAGACCCTTGGCGATCTGGAGGGTCGCGGTGCCGACGCCACCGGCCGCCCCGTGGACGAGCACGGTCTCGCCCTCGGCGAGCCTTCCCCGGGTGGTCAGCGCGAAGTAGGCGGTGTGGTAGTTGAGGACCAGGCCGGCGCCCTGGGCGAAGTCGAGCTCGTCGGGGAGCACGAACGTGAAGAACGCCGGCGCCACCACGATCTCGGCCCACCCCCCGAGCATGCAGAACGCCGCGACGCGGTCGCCGGCTTTGACCGCGGCGCCGTCTGGGGCCGAGCGGACGACCCCGCCGACCTCGCTGCCCGGGGTGAACGGCAGGTCCGGCTTGACCTGGTACTCGCCTCGCGTCTGGAGCACCTCGGGGAAGGACACGCCGGCGGCATGGACCTCGACGACCACCCCGTCGCCTGGGGTCGTCGGGTGTGAGGGCTCGGGCTCGGGGACGTCACCCAGGCGGAGCGCCGTCCGCGGACCGGTGAGCTCGACGATCTGGACCGCCTTCATTAGACGCGGCACCCTAGCCGAAGCGGTCCCGGCGCGGTCGGTGGCGGCGGCGCGCTAGCCGAACTCTTCTTCGAGCACGCGGATCGCACGCGGTGGCGAGCGCAGGACGTCGAGCCGCCCGATCTCCTCGATCGCCGCGCTGAAGCGCGACTCGAGCACCGGGTGCAGCACCATCACAAGCCGCGCCTGATCGCCGAGGCCGCGCTGGACGACAGACTTGACCGACACGTCCTGCTGGGCGAGAACCTGCGCCACCCGGGCGAGCACGCCCGACTCGTCCGCAACGTCGAGATGCAGGTAGAACGCCGAGACGACGTCCTGCACGATCTCGAGCACCTGGCTCGTCGGCGGCGTCGAGGCGGGCGGGATCATCGCCGAGATCACGTCCCCGAGCACGGCGCTCGCCGTCTGAGGCCCGCCGGCGCCCGGGCCGGACATCGTGATCTCGGTGATCGCCTCCGATTCGACGGTAACCGCGTTGAACGGCCCGGTCACCGACGCCAGCGGGTGACGCGGATACAGGAACGCGGGATGGACCCGGACAGATAGCCCGTCACCGATCCGCTCCGCCGTGCCGATCAGCTTCAGCTCGAGCCCGAGCTCCTGGGCATACGCGAGATCGTCGGGCTGGATGTGCTCGATCCCCTCGTAGCGGACCTGGTCCAGATGCACGGGCGTGTCGAACGCGAGGCGCGCGAGGATCGCCATCTTGGCCGCGGCGTCGCGGCCGTCGACGTCCTCGGCCGGATCCGCCTCGGCGTACCCGAGCCGCTGCGCCTCCGCGAGCGCCTCCGCGAACGTCATCCCGGTGCGGCCCATCTCGGTCAGGATGAAATTGGTCGTGCCGTTGACGATCCCGTGCACGCGGTCGATCGTCGCCCCCGCCAGAGACTCCTGGAGCACGCGGATGACCGGGACGACGCCCGCGACCGCGCCCTCGAAGCGGAGCTGCACCCCCTCGGCCCGCGCGACGTCCCACAGCTCCTCCCCGTGCTGCGACAGCAGCTGCTTGTTCGCGGTGACGACGTGGCGCCCGGCCCGCATCGCCCGCAGCAGGTACTCGCGCGTGGGATCGATCCCGCCCATCAGCTCGACGATCAGGTCCGACCCCTCGAGGATCTCCTCGAACGACCCCGACCGCCGCGTCATCACGCCGGACAGCTCCGGCCGCAGACCCGTCAAACGCTCGATCCGCGCCGCCTGCGCAGGAAGCAGCTCGGTGAATGCCGAGCCCACGGTGCCGTGGCCGAGCAGGCCGATCCGGAAGGTCCGATTGGAATCGGCGGCGCCTGACGGCGGCGCCTTATCAGGATGGTCGGCGGCGCCTGACGGCGGCGCCTTATCAGGATGGTCGGCGGCGCCTGACGGCGGCGCCTTATCAGGATGGTCGGCGGCGCCTGACGGCGGCGCCTTATCGTCAGCCGATGTCACGGGCGGCCAGGTCCTCGTAGCTCTCTCGGCGGACGACCACGCGGGCGTCGCCCTCGCGGCAGAAGATCACCGGCGGCCGGGGGACGCCGTTGTAGTTGTTGGCCAGCGAGTACCCGTACGCGCCGGTCACGGGCGTCGCGACCACATCGCCACGCGCGGGGTCGGCCAGCCAGACGTCGCGCACGATCACGTCGCCCGACTCGCAGTGCTTGCCGGCGAGCTGGCAGCGTTCGGTTGGCAGCGCGAGCGGCCGGTCCGCGATCAGTGCCTCGTACTTGGAGCCGTACAGCATCGGGCGGAGGTTGTCCGACATCCCACCGTCAACCGCCACCCAGGTCGAGACGTTGCGCTTGACCGTCTGCACCGTGTACAGGGTGACCGCGGAGTTCGCCACCAGCGCCCGCCCGGGTTCGAGCAGCAGCCGCTTCTCAGCGCCCAACTCTGCATGCACGGTCGACACGATTGCGTCGACGTAGTCGGTCACGGCCGGCGGCTGGACCGAAGAGGTGTACGCCACCCCGAGGCCCCCGCCGACGTTGTAGACCGGGAAGTCGCCGAGCGCCGCGATCGTCCGCACCGCGGCGCGGAACGGCTCGAGCTCGAGCAGCTGCGAGCCGATGTGGAAGTGCAGCCCCACCAGCTTCAGGTGCGGCGCGCCCGCCAGTCGCTCGATCGCCTGCTGGGCCTCGGCCGGCGAGAACCCGAACTTGGAGTTGCTCTGCCCGGTCGAGATCGCTTGGTGCGTGTCCCCGGCTACCCCCGGCGTGATCCGGATCAGCACCTCCTGCCGGCGATCGCCGTCCGACGCGGCGGCGATCCGCTCGAGCAGGTCGAGCTCGTCCAGCGAGTCGATCACGATGTGGCCGACCCCCGTCGCGAGCGCGTCGCGGATCTCCCCCGAAGACTTGGCGTTCCCGTGGAAGTAGATCCGGGCCGGATCGAACCCGCCCCGCAACGCCAGAAACAGCTCCCCGCCCGAGGCCACGTCGCACGCCAGCCCCTCCTCGGCCAGCAACCGGTACACGGCGGTGCAGGGAAATGCCTTGGAGGCGAACAGCACGTCATAGTCGGCGTGGCGCGCGGCGAGCGCGTCGATGAACGCGCGCGCCCGCGCCCGCATGTCGTCCTCGGCGACGACGTACGCCGGGCTCCCGAACTCGCGGGCCAGCTCGACCGCGTCGCACCCGCCGATCTCGAGCCGTCCGTGCTCGTTGACCCTCGAGCCGATCGGATAGACGTGCGAGACCGTGGCGGCGGTGGCGCTCATCGGTCGGTCATGTTATGCACGTACCGCGCCTGACATGATCGGCGGGTGTCGAGGCCGCGGACCGTCACGCCAGAGCTCCCGGCCGAGATCGGCATGTACGACGGCCTCTCCTACTCGCTGTGGCTGCCGAGAACGCCCGCCCCAGGTGGCGTCGTCATCCTCCACGGCGCCGGCTCGTGCAAGGAGAACCACCACGACTTTGCCCGGGCCACAGTCGGCGCCGGCCTCGCGGCGATCGTGTTCGACCAGCGCGGCCACGGCGAGAGCGAAGGACCGATGGACGGCCGGGCGCTCGACGACGTCGTCGCGATCGCGGAGCTCCTGCGATCCCGGATCGGCGGCGACGACGAGGCGCCGCCGGTCGCGCTGCGGGGCTCGAGTATGGGCGGCTATCTCGCGCTCATCTGCGCCGCGGCCGTGGGCGCCGCGGCCGCCGTCGCGATCTGCCCCGCCGGCGGCGAGAGCCTCCGACTGGGTCTTGCCGACGGGCGGTTCACGTTCGACGCCGACCCGCCCGCGCTCGACCGGTTTCTCGCCGCACACGACGTCGACGCCGCTGCGAGCGAGCTCGAGGTTCCGGTCCTACTGCTCCACGCCGAAGGCGACGAGCGGGTCCCGGTGGCGCAGTCACGCGAGCTGGCGGCGCTGCTGCGCTCGCCCCGGAGCCGACTGATCGCGCTGCCCGGCGGCCACCACCGCTCGGTTCAGCACGACGCGCGAACTGCAGGCCGTGAGCCTCCGGTTCATCGAGCAGGCGCTCGAAGAAGCGAATGCCGGGCGGGGCTAGTGACCGAGGCCCGTGAGCACGCCACCGAGCGGCGCGGCCCCCTATATCGGCCGGCAGCGTGCGAAATTCCGATGACTTCTCATATTCATAAAGACGATTCAGGGATCAGTTACCCCGTCTGCCAACATAGAGAGCACTATGGCCCGTAATAACTCATTTGGTCGCGATACCGGACTCCAGACCCGGATGCTGTTCACGATGTTCCTGCTCGGGCTCGTGTACGCCGTCCTGATCGCGGTGCTGATCGCTACCGGCGCCGGCGCGGTCACGATCGCGATCATCGCCGCCGGGCTGTTCGCCGTCCAGCTGTTCACCTCCGACAAGATCGCCCTGGCTTCGATGGGGGCGCGCCCGGTGACCCCGGAGCAGGCGCCCCAGCTCCACGCGATGGTCGATCGCCTGTGCGTGCAGGCCAACATCCCCAAGCCCCGCGTCGCGATCGCTCAGACTCCGATGCCCAACGCGTTCGCCGTCGGTCGCTCGCCGAAGACCGCCACCGTATGCGCTACGACGGGGATCCTCAGCCTGCTCGAGCCGGCAGAGCTCGAGGCCGTGCTCGGCCACGAGATCACCCACGTCCTTAACCGCGACGTCGTGGTGATGACGATCGCCAGCTTCTTCGCCTCGATCGCGGCGTTCATCACCCAGTTCGGCTTCTTGTTCGGCGGTGGCTTCGGCGGGAACAACCGCAACAACAGCAACAACAACGGGTTCTTCGTCGTGATCCTGGTTTCCGCGGCGGTCTACGTCATCTCGTTCCTGCTGCTGCAGGCGCTGTCGCGCTACCGCGAATTCGCCGCGGATCGCGGCTCTGCGATCCTCACCGGCCGCCCGAGCGCCCTGATCAGCGCGCTGATGAAGATCGACGGCGGCATGGCGCGCATCCCCCAACGCGACCTGCGCGCCGCCTCGAGCGAGCTCGCCGCGTTCTACATCTTCCCGCCGAAGGCGAAGCAGGGCCTGACGAACCTGTTCTCGACCCATCCGCCGCTGACGGCGAGGATCGAGCGGCTGCAGCGGCTCGAGGCCCAGCTCCAGGGCACCGCCTGACGCAAGTGGGCTTTCTCGACGTCCTGATGGGGCGGCGCAAGCTGGCGCAGCCGGCGCCGGACAGGCTGTTCGCGATGAGCACCGCGTACGTGACGATGGAGACCTCGATGGCGCTGACCTCCCGCGGCACGGCCGCGATCGTGTTCCAGCCGCTCGCCACCGCAGACTTCGAGTCGATCGTCCACGACATGGAGGAGGTCGTCCGCGCCACGGCGTCGGACAGCGGGACGACCGTGAGCAGTTCCGACGACACCTACGGCTTTCGCTGGCTGGTGCTCCGCGGCAGCGATTTCGACGATCTGGTGGTCGGGATCAACGCGGTCAGCAGCGCGCTCGAGGCTGGCGGCTACGGCGATCGCGTCCTGTGCGCCGTGTTCGGTTTCGACGACGAGCGCCGCAAGCGCCCGGTCTACTGGATCTACAACTACAAGCGCGGGGCGTTCTACCCGTTCGCGCCCGCCCCCGGCGCCGAGCACCGCGACAACGAGCGCGAGTTCGTCCTCAAGGCGCAGATCGGCAACGAGCTACCGGTCGAGCAGGAGCTCGAGCGCTGGTTCCCGCTGTGGGGAACGCCCATCTGAGCTAGCGCTGAGCTAGCGCCGGGTCGGCCGCCAGGCGACAAGGCCAACCGCGACTGCGGCCGCGGCCGCGGCTACCTCGACATCTGCTCTCCCGCCTCAGCGATCCGAGTTCTGCCGGCGCCGGTCGGCGGCGATCTCCTCACGCGCGGCGATCTCCTCACGCACCGGCGCGGGATTCTCGCGGTCGGCGACGGCCATCCTCTTACCTCCTCGTCTCTTTCGAGGAGGCTTCCCGCTGACCGCCGGGTGAAACGGTCGGGCGCCCCCGCCCCGCGTCGCGGGCCCTCAGCCCGGGATCAGACCTTCGCCGCTGAACTCGGCCTTGGCCTCGTCGAAGGACACGTCGGGCGGCGGGAAGATGACGTCGGAAGGGTCGAGGGAATCCTCCGGGACCCGCTGGCCCTTGTCGCGAACGAACTCGATCAGGCGCGTGAACGTGTCGGTGAACCGCTGCTCGTCCCCGGCCTCGCAGGCCGCCACCGCGTCGTTGTCAAGCTGCTCGAGCGCCGGAACGTCGCCCTCGCCCAGCTCGTACTGACCCTCGGTGGCGATCCGGACGATCACGGGGCCTGCCCCTGGGACGGTCCGGCCTGCTCCGCCGCCGGCTCGCTGCCCGGCGCAGCGGCGTCGGCGCCCGCACCGAGCTCACCCGCCGAGCGTGCCGAGCCGGTTCCGAGCTCGGCCTTCATCTTGGCCAGCTCGGACTCGACCTCAGTGCTGCTCGACAGCTGCCGGAGCTGACGGTCGATGTCGTCCTCGCCGCCGCCGAGCTGCGTCAGATCTTCAAACGTGCCGGCCGCTTCGAGCTCCTGCACGGCGTCGGCGCGGGCCTTCATGTTCTCGGTCTTGTCGAGCGCGCGCTGCATCGCGAGGCCCACGTCGGCCATCTCCTCGCCCACGCCAGTCGCCGCCTCGGAGATCCGGACCTGCGCCTCGGCCGCCGAGTACTGCGCCTTGATGACCTCCTTGCGCGAGCGGAACTGCTCGATCTTGCCGCGCAGCTTCTGCTCGGACGCCGTCATCTGCTCCTGCTGCTGCTCGAGCCCCGCGATCTGCGAGTCGAGCGATTGGAGCTCGGTCTGGGCGACGTTCTTGCGCTCGAGCGCCGTCCGCGCGAGATCCTCCTGGCCGGCGGCGAGCGCCTGGCGCGCCTGTGTATCGAGCTTCACCACCTGATCGCGCAGCTTCTGCTCCTGGAGCTGCAGGCGCTTCTTCGAGGTGACGACGTCGGCGATTCCCTTCTTGACGTTCTGGAGCAGCTCGATCTGCTTCTGGTAGCTGTACTCGAGCGTCTCCGCAGGGTCTTCCGCGCGGTCTAGGAGCTTCGAGATCTTCGCTTTGATGACTGTCGACATGCGCCCGGAAAGACCCGGCATCGCATCCTCCTCTGCGTGTTTCTGGACGAGCCCCTCAAGCGTAGCGGGGAGGCAGCGGCAAGCGCAGCTTCCGACTGGCGGCGCCGGCCGATCAGAGCCCTGTCGGATGCCGGGGCATGAACCCGGCGGTGCTCGTCATCACCGGCCGCCACCGCGGACCCGTGCCCGGAGGCGGATTCGGGTCCTGCTCGGCCGAGGTGTCGAGCCGGATCCCCGCGATCTCGATGAACGCGTGCCCGGGGTTGGTGTAGACCGTGATCCACTGACCCGCGCCGCCGCGGCCCCAGGTCTCGAACTCGCTCGAGTCCATCGACGTCTTGAGCAGGCCCGCAGCGTGCAGGACGTACGAGACGGTGCCCGAGCAGTCATATCCGACGTCGTTCCACTTCGCGTGGCCGCCGGCGTACACGTACGGCTTGAAACGGATCCTGTCGCCCGCCCAGATGACTTCCTGCACCTGGAGCGGCGCGTCGGCGGGCGCGTACGCGAGCCCGTGGATGATCTTGCCGGTCATGCCGGGCACGGTCGGCCGCGCGACCGGTAGCACCGGCGTGGGGAGCGCCGGCGTGGGGAGCGCCGGCGTGGGGAGCGCCGGCGTGGGGAGCGCCGGCGTGGCGCCGATTCCGGCGCCGCCCGAGGTCGCGGTCGCGCCCGGCGACGACGTCCCGGCGGCGCTCGCCGCCGGGGCGCTCGCCAGCGCCAGCGCAGCCAAACTCGGGAGTATCAGGTAGGCAACCCGCAAAAGTCTCTTTCGTGGGCCTACGGGGTTAGCTGACGGGCTGGCGCTAAAAGAGCCTGCGCCTCCCGCGGGTTCACCGCGGGACTCGCCCCAAAACGAACTGGGTCCCCCGTTCCGCGGATTTCGTGGCCCGCGGATTCGGCGTCGCGGGAATATATCCGTTGCGAAGCCGACACGTTTGTTCGCCGCCGCGCGACCCGGGCCTCTTTTTCCGCAAAGTGCGGCTATTGACAGCCGACTCCAAAAGTGTGGCGATCGACCTTTCCCCCGCTAACGTCCGGCGCCATGCGACGGTTATTGCAGTGGTCGGCGGCGCCTGACGGCGGCGCCTTAGTGGTGGTCGCGGCGCTCGCCGCCTGCGTGTCGACGATCGCCGGGTGCGGCGGGAGCACCACCCGCTTGATCGTGACGACCACGAGCGCGAGCAGTACCCCGAACACCGCATCGCCGGCCGCAGGCATCGGCTTCCCCGTGCTGGCGACCAAGAACACCACTCGCGTGTCCGGCGTGAACTCGATCGCCAACGCCGCCGGCGTCGCGCTCGCGGTGTTCCCCTCGGCGGCGCCCGGCACCCATCCGACGGCGGTGACGCTCGCGCCCACCGACGACTGGGAGGCCGCGATCGCCGCCTCGGTGCTGATGGCGCCCCCGATCCGCGCGCCGATCCTGCTGTCCGGGAGCGCGTCGCTTCCGCCGGCCACCGCCAACGCGCTCGGCCTGCTCGGCCCGACCGGCTCGGGCCCCGCCGGCGGCGCCCAGGTGATCCGGGTCGGTGACGTCCCGGCGCCCAAGGGGCTGCGCGGCGCCGCGATCTCCGGCACCGGGCCGTACGTGCTCGCGGCCGCAATCGACCGGTTCCGGAGCGCCGCCGCGGGCAAGCCGAGCACCGACGTCGTGATCGCCTCGGCCGACAACCCGGCCTACGCGATGCCGGCGGCCGGTTGGGCCGCGGAAAGCGGGGATCCGGTCCTGTTCGTCACTGCCTCGGGGATACCGGCGGCAACGGCGCAGGCGCTGCAGTCCGACCAGATGCCCCACATCTACGTTCTCGGACCGCCCAGCGTGATCCCCGACACGATCCTGACCCAGCTGCGCAAGTACGGGACGGTCGCCCGGGTCGGAGACACCGACGCGGCAGCGAACTCGGTGGCGTTCGCGGTGTATCGCGATCCACCGTGCGCGGTCAACCAACCCTGCGCCCACGTCCCGGGCAGCTTCGGCTGGGCGATGCGCAGCCCGGGCCACGGCTACACGCTGATCAACGCCAACAACACGCTCGATGCCGCCGCCTCGGCGGCCCTCTCGGCCAGTGGAAGCTACGGCCCGCAGCTGCTGATCGACGACCCGAACACGCTTCCGCAACCGGTCCTGAACTTCTTCCTGAACTACGCGACTCCTGGCTATACGGCTGAGGGCCCGACCGCCGCCGTCTACAACCACGGCTGGGTGATCGGCGACCCGAGCGCGATCTCGGTATCGGTCCAGGCCGAGATGGATAGCCTTCTCGAGGTGGTGCCGCAGAAATGAGCCAAGCTGAGCATCCCGATCGGCTGCGTCCCGGGCGAGAGGTGACCGTCGAGGACGTGCGCCAGCTGATGGGCGCCTCGACGCCGCATTTCGCCTTGCAGCTGCGCGAGCGGATCCGGGCGCTGATCCGCGGGCTCCCGGCCGACCATCCCGCCCGCGTCGAGGGCGAGCGGGAGATCGCCCGGCTCAACCGGATCGCGTTCGTGGGCGAGGTCCGCGGACACCAGGCCGAGCCCGGCCTGACCCCGTTGCCCAGCGTGACCGCGCCCGAGGCGACCCCGGCCGCGTCGGGCGAAGCCGGCCGCTGAGGTCCTCGTGAACGCCATGAGGTCCGTCTCGGTCATCGGTCTCGGGCGCGTGGGCCTCCCGCTCGCGCTGTGCTTCGCCGACCGGGGACTCCGGGTGCTCGGGGTCGATCACGACCAGTCCGTCCTGGCCTCGATTCGCGACGGCCGGATGCCGTTCAGCGAGTCCGGGACCCAGGAGCTGCTCGACCGGGTGATCGCGAGCGGGCGCCTCGAGCTCGCCGAGCGCGCCGCCGACGCGGCCCGAGCCGATGACATCGTGATCACGATCGGGACCCCGTCGTTCTCGCACATCGAGAGCGACCTGCGGCAGGTGCGCGCGGCGCTCGACGACCTGCTGCCGATGCTCCGCCCCGGGCACGCCCTGATCCTGCGCTCGACGATCGCCCCCGGGACCACCGAGTTCGTCGCGGGGTATCTGGAGAAGCGGCGCGGGCTGCGCGTCGGCGAGGACGTGTTCGTGGCCCACGCGCCCGAGCGGATCGCGGCGGGGCGGTTCCTCGAGGAGATCTCGACGCTCCCGTGCATCATCGGGGGCGTCGGCGAGAACTCGACCGAGCGCGCGGCGAACACGTTCTCGGTGTTCGGCGCGCCGATCGTGCGGACCACTCCGGTGCAGGCCGAGCTCGCCAAGATCTGGACGAACATCCTCCGCTACGCGACGTTCGCGCTGCCGAACCTGCTGATGATGGATTGCGAGCGGTACGGCGCCAACGTGTTCGACGTGATCGACCTGATCAACCGCGACTACCCGCGGGGCGGGATCGCCCAGCCAGGCATGACCGCCGGCACGTGCCTGCGGAAGGACTTCGCGTTCTCCGAGGAGCGGTCCGCGGCGCCCGGGATGCTGCTTGCGGTCTCGCGCGTCAACGAGTCCGTGCCGCTGTTCCTGGTCGAGGGGATCAAGCGCCGGATAGGTTCGCTCTCGAGCCGCAAGGTGGCGGTCCTCGGGCTGACGTTCAAGCGCGACACCGACGACGAGCGCGACTCGTTGTCGCCCAAGCTGATCCGGCTGCTCGAGCGGGACCTCGCCGACGTAGCCGTCTGCGACCCGCACGCCCCCTCCCCCACCCAACCGCTCGATCAGGCGGTGCAGGATGCCGACGTGGTGATCGTCGCCACCAACCACTCGGAATTCGGGGGCGGGACCGTGCTGGCGGAGATCGTTTCCAGAGCGTCGTCCGAGTGCCTGCTGGTCGATCCGTGGGATGCCCTGGGAACGGGTCAGGTGTTCGTGTACGGCGCCGAGACGGCGGCGATGCTGCGCGCGCCCGGCGCGCTCAGCGCCTCCGAAGGCACGCCACCGGGATGAGCCGCGTGCTCGTCACCGGCGGCGCCGGGACGATCGGCTCAGCCGTGGTCAGACGGCTCCTCTCCGACAGTCAGTGGGAGGTGCGGGTGGCCGACCACCGGCGGCCGCCGCTGTGGATGCGCGAGGGGTGTGAGATCCGCACCGCCGACCTGCGCGAAGCGGCCGAGGCACACGCCGCCGTCGACAGTTGTTCGCACGTGATCCACCTCGCCGCGATCGTGGGTGGGATCGCAAACTTCCACAAGCTCCCGTTCACGCTCACCGAGGTCAACAACGCGCTCACCGGGGCGCTCGTCCGGGCGGCGGTCGACCTCGACACCGAGCGCTTCATGTACGTGTCGTCCTCGATGGTGTTCGAGCGCGCGACAGAGTTCCCGACCACCGAGGAGCACCTGGCCGACTGCCTCGCCCCCCGGTCGGCGTACGGGTTCTCGAAGCTCGCGGGCGAGGTCTACGCCCGCGCCGCCCACGAACAGCACGGCCTGTGCTACACGATCTGCCGGCCGTTCAACGCCTATGGACCGGGTGAGTTCCCCCACGCCGACGAGCCGGGCATCGCGCACGCGGTGCCCGATCTGATCTACAAGGCCCTGACCGGCCGGCGCCCGCTGGAGATCTTCGGCTCGGGCGAACAGACGAGGACGATGACGCACGTCGACGACATCGCCGACGGGATCGTCACGGCGATGGGCTCCCCGGCCGGCGAGAACGAGGACTTCAACATCTCCGCCTCGGAGGAGCTGTCGGTCACGGAGCTCGCACGCATGATCTGGGAGGCGTGTGCCAACGATCCGGCGGAGTTCGAGCTGCGACACCTGCCGAGCTTCGAGGTCGACGTGCAGCGGCGCTGGCCGTCGGTCGAGAAGGCCCGGAAGCTGCTCGGCTGGGAGGCTCGGGTCGAGCTCCGCGACGGACTCGCCCAAACCGTTGCGTGGCTACGCGAGCAGGACGCGAACGCGGCGCTCAGTCGCTGAACGAGAACGTGCACCCGCGCGTCTCGAGCTCGGCGAACATCAGGCCGGGATCGATGCAGCGCTCGGGGGGGTGGGCGCCCGTGGCGGTCAGCGCTCCCCGCGCCAACAGCCGGACGCACGCGGCCGCCGGCGATGCGGTCGAGACGACCGATCCGCCGAGGCCGAAGTGGGGCCGCGTGATCGCGCGCGCGGTCATCCCCCGGCCGTCGGCGGCGGCGGCCCTAACCAGGTGTACCGAGATCGTCTCGTTCGACGGCGAGGCCGCGTCGCGAGCGGCGACGGCAACCTCCTCGGCCGTCGCGGTCGCTAGCTGCTCGAGCCGCGTCAGCAGCGCCGGCGCGAGCGATAGCCGGAAGCTCGCGCGCCTGCAGCCGAAGCTCTCGCCGAACGTGGCCAGCTCGGAGTGGAGCGTGTAGATCGTCTCGCCGGACCCGATCGGGTCTCCGTAGTCGACGATCCCGCCGGGGCTGAGCGGCTCGATCTCGACCGCATGGCCATCCTTCAGGACCACCGGCGCGAGGGTCAGCTCGTCGATCAGCGTCTGGACCGCATATGGGGGACGGAGCCGTCCGTCGGCCGGCGCCGCCGGGTCGCGACCAGCGGCGAAGATGTCGATCGAGTCGATTCCCTCGCCGCCGTCGCCCAGCCGCGCCACCGCCTCCGCAGCCATCAGGTTCGTTTTGCCCGGACTCGAGCCGATCCCGAGCACGGCCAGCCTCTCGGCCCGCTCGAACGCCGAGTGGAGCTCGAGTTGCTCGGCGGTGACGCGATAGAGGCCGCCGAGGTCGAGGTAGTGGCACCCGGCCTGGAGGCATGCCCGCATCGCGTCGAGGTTGATCCGGTATGAAGCCGTGTTCAGCAGCACGCCGGCGCCGCCGCCGGCGATCGCGCCGGCGAGCGCGTCGACGTCGCGCGCGTCGACCCGCGCCGCGGTCGCCTTTTCGTGGCCGTGCTCCTCCGCCACCGCCGCGGCCTTGCCGGGGTCGAGGTCGAGCAGCACCATGCTCGCGACCTCGTCCGACACCGCCAGGTCGTGGACGATCGCGGGCGCAATCGTTCCCGCAGCGCCCAGGACCGCGACCGACAGTCGAGCTTCAGCCATCTCTGTGGACGGTAGCGACGGGGCGTTTGGACGTTCTGTCCAAACGAGCGATACTTTGTGATCCACTCGCGGCTTGCGGGGCCGCGGTGGTCCACATAGGTTTCGCATCACTTTGGAGAGCACTACCGTCACAAACCAGCCCGCGGCGACGCTGGACACCAGCGCCCCGGGTGCCAAGGGACTCAAGGCCGACGCGCTCGGCTACATCTCGAACCTCGTCATCGCGATCGCGTCGACGGCGCCCGCGTACAGTCTCGCGGCCACGCTCGGGTTCATCGTCGCCGTCGGCGGCGTCGGCTTCCACGCGCCTGCGGTGATGATCGTCGCGTTCATCCCGATCCTGTTCGTCTCGGTCGGCTACCGGTTCTTCAATCTCGCCGACCCCGACGCCGGAACGACGTTCGCATGGGTGACGCGGGCGTTCGGCCCGCAGCTCGGCTGGGTCAACGGCTGGGCGATCTTCCTGGCGGACATCATCGTGATGGCGTCGCTCGCGGCGATCGCCAGCGACTACACGTACCTGCTGTTCGGCCTACACGGGCTCGCGAGCTCGAATCTCGCGCTGATCATCGGAGCGGTCGTCTGGATCGCGCTGATGACCTGGATCTGCTACCGCGGGATCGAGCTGTCCGCGCGGATCCAGACGATGCTCCTCGGCCTCGAGATCTTCACGCTGGCCCTGTTCACCGTGGTCGCGGTGATCAAGGTGTACGCGGACAACCCGGCCAATTCGGTTCACATCTCCGCGTCCTGGTTCAACCCGTTCGACCTGAGCTGGACCTCGCTGATCGCCGGCGTGCTGCTCGGCATCTTCATCTACTGGGGCTGGGACTCGGGCGTCGCAGTCAACGAGGAGTCGCGCGACCGCCACCGCGGACCGGGCAAGGCCGCGGTCGTCTCGACGCTGATCCTGCTGGCGATCTACGTCCTGGTCACCGCGGCGGCCCAGGCCTATCACGGCACGAAGTTCCTGGCGACCAACTCCGCCGACGTCCTCAGCCCGCTCGGTCACGACGTGTTCGGCTCCCCGCTCGACAAGCTGCTGATCATCTGCGTCCTCACGTCGGCCTCGGCCTCAACCCAAACGACGATCTTGCCCACCGCGCGGACCACGCTCTCGATGGCGAAGTGGAACTCGATCCCGAAGGTGTTCGGGACCATCCACCCCCGCTTCTTCACGCCCACCGTCTCGACCGTTCTGATGGGCGCGCTGTCGGCCGTGTGGACGGTGGCGCTGCTCGCGTTCAACCCGAACCAGCACGTCCTCGGCGACACGATCTCGGCGCTCGGCTTTGCGATCTGCTTCTACTACGGGTTCACCGGACTGGCGTGCGCGGTCTACTTCCGGCGCGACCTGTTCAAAAGCGTGCGCAACTTCCTCCTCGCCGGCGTGATGCCGGTCGCCGGCGGCATCATGATGGGCTACGTCGGGGTCAAGGCGTACAGCTACTACAGCACCGCCGGGAACAACTACTCCAAGGCGCTGTTCGGGATCCAGACGCCGATCCTCGTCGGCATCGGCGGCCTGATCCTCGGCATCGTCCTGATGTTCGCCTCGTGGCCGTTCTTCCCCGAGTTCTTCCACCGCAGGTGGTGGGGGGCAGCCGACCCGGCGATCCTCGAGGAAGACGCCCAGCACGGCACAGTGCCAGTTCCCGGCGAGCCCGCCTAGCTAGAGGGCCTAAGACGACTGTCAACGTTGGACTCGGTGGCCCACTCTGGGCCCTTGTCACACGTCTGTTGCAGTGATAGCTTCCGCGCCGCCTGAGAAGCCTGCCTCGGGTGAAGCTAATTTACTTATAGAAGGGGGGAGCGGCTATGGCTGCATCGTGCCCGTCGTGTGCTCTGTCGCGGAAGATTCTGGATGGGGGTGAGTGCGCTCGTTGCCGTGATTGCCTTGGCGTTGGCGGGTGCCGGAGCGGCGTCCGCGAGCACCGCTCATCGGGCGTGGCGCCGAACGGCGTCCAACGAACTCGACTGCAACGGCTGGAGCAGCGCATATCAGGCCGTCAAGCCGGATTTCGGCGGACTCTGCACCGATCCGATCGCGATCAAGAACGGCAAGGCCACCCGGTTCATCGACAACGGCTGGTACGTCGGGCACGACGAGCCGAGCATCAAGTTCATCTCGAACAAGCCCGGCTCCGGCAACCAGATGACCTACTTCATGCAGCTCCCGATCGATCCGGCCGCGACGCCGACGGCCTCGGGGAGCGTGACCGACTACGGCGAATTGAGCGTCGCGCCGTGGTTCGGGCTTCCGATCTGCGACCCGAACTCCTATCCGCAGAACCCATGCAAGCCCGACAGCGACAAGAACTCGGGATCGATCAGCGACCCGAACGCACGCCGGTTCGGCCTTCCTCGAGCTACAGCTGTATCCGCCCGGGCTTCACCCCGTTCATCGACAGCGAGAGCTGCAGTAAGACGAAGTGGTGTGCGGCGCTGACTATCGACAGCCTCGAGTGCACGTTCGGGATTCGCGACCTGCAACCCAAACTGCGCGGAGCCCGTCAACTTCGCCTATCTCCAGGACAACGGCGTCCCGGCCGGACCGCCGAGCCCGCAGCTCACCGACGTCAGCACGTTCTTCGCCGAACCAGCACACGCTGGAGATGAACGGCGGAGACGTGCTCGAGATCTCGTTGTCCGACCCACCGCAGGGGTTGACCGCGGTCATCAAGGATCTGACGACCGGACAGACCGGCTACATAGTCGCGAGCGCGAGCAACGGTTTCATGAACACCAACATCGCCGATTGTTCGGGCACTCCGTTCACCTTCCACGCCGAGTACAACACCGCCAAGCAGCAGAACCAGGTGCCGTGGGCGGCGCTGGAGGGTGGCGTGCTGATGGAGCAGGAGATCGGTCATGGCGAGAGCTGCGACTCCCTGAGCAACCAGGATCCGTTCTCTGCGTCATATCCGGACGGGCCAGTCCTACTACGATCCGCAGGTCTTCGACACGTGCCGTGGGGGCCTGGAAGTCCCGGGGCGACCGGGGAGGGGCCGTGCACGAGCACGGGGTGCCAGAACGCAACCACGCAGGGACCGACGGGTCCCACGGCCTGCTCCACGACGATCCGGCCAGCGGCGCGCTGTGCGAGTTCGCCGACGGCTTCTGCTTCCCCGAGGGGACCCGCAACGTGTTCATCAACGGAGCACACCCCCACCATTGAGAGCTCACGTTGAACTTCTGTTTCGCCGAGTCGTTTCCAGAACGGCGATCTCGACTTCGACGGGACCGACTATCTGCGTTTACCTGGCCCGACGGGACGGCGAACCACCCGACCCCGGCCAGCTACATAGGCCCGTTCACCACCGGCGGGAAACCGTACCCGACGATTCAGTTCGAGTCCGACATCGGCGGATCGTCGAACCTGTGCGATGTCGCCACCGGCGCGGGCTGCCCGTCCCGCCGATCAGCGCGGCCTTCTATCCGTACTGGACCTCGCCAACCCCACTCGGCGGTCGTGGTCGGGGCCGGCGCCGTCCGGCACCTGTGTCTGGAACTTCGGCAAATCAATCCGCGGCCTCACTACGCAGGACTTCGGGGGCGACGGCCAATACGGCACGCCAACGTGGCCCGGTATGGCGGGACGATCATCAGCCAGCCGATGAAGAACCCCGAGTTCAACGGGAGCTGCAGCAAGCAGAAATACTGATCGGAGCGCGTGACCCGGCCGGCGTGGACCTACACGCCGGCCAGGTCCGCCACCCGGTCGCGGTGCCAGCGCGAGTCGCCGAACGCGTGGGCGTTGGCGTGCGCGCGCTTGAGGAAGAAGTGGAGGTCGTGCTCGTAGGTGAAGCCGATCCCGCCGTGGACCTGGAGTGACGACGCGGTCACCCGGAAGCCCGCATCGCCAGCGTAGGCCTTGGCCATCGACGCCGCCCGCGGCCCGGCCTCGGGCTCGTTGTCGAGCGCCCAGCCGGCCCAGTAGGACAGCGACCGCGCGCCCTCGACCTCGAGCAGCATCTGCGCGCACCGGTGCGACACCGCCTGGTAGGCGCCGATCGGCCGGTCGAACTGGGTGCGATCCTTCGCGTAGGCGACCGCCATCTCCATCGCCCGCTGGGCGACGCCGACGTTCTCGGCGGCGAGCAGGTTGACGATCGTCGCGTACGCGCGCGCCACGGCTTCGGGCGCCACCTCCAGCGGCTCCACGGCGGCGTCGTGCAGCTCCACGCGGAATAGCTTCCGCGTCGGGTCGATGCCCGATTCCGCGACGAGCGTGATCCCCGGGTCCGAGACGTTGTGCAGGAAATGGCGCCCATCTGCGCCCGACACGATCACGAAGTCGGCCGAGGCCGCGTCCGGGACCGCGATCTTCACGCACGAGAGCGTTCCGTCTGAGGCCGGTTCGACCTCGGACTGATCGGGCGCCCACCCGGCGTGCTCGTCCCACACGGCCAGCGTGCCGCGCGCCTCGCCGGCGGCCAGCGGCTCGAGCCAGCGCTCGCGCTGCTCCTCGGTGCCGGCGGCGGCCAGCATCAGAGCCGCACACGTGGTCGAGAACCACGGGCTGGGCGCGAGCGCGTAGCCCATCTCCTCGGCGATCACCACCAGCTCGATCGCCCCGAGCCCGAGGCCGCCGCGGTCCTCGGGGACGATCACTCCGGGCCACCCGAGTTCGACCAGCTCCTGCCATTGCTCGTCGGTGAACCCTCGGTCGTCCTCGGCGAGCTTGCGCACGGTCGCCAGCGGATAGCGAGCCGCCAAGAAGTCGCGCGCGGTGCGCTTGATCGCCTGCTGGTCGTCGCTGAATCCGAAGTTCATCTGCTCGGCTCCTTCGCGCTCCTTCGCGCCATCAACGCATCCGCGGGAGTCCGAGGACCCGCTCGGCGACGATGTTCTTGAGGATCTCGGTCGTCCCGCCCTCGATCGAGTTGGCCCGCGACCGTAGGAAGCGGTAGGTCCAGTTGTCGTCGGCCAGCATCGCGCGCGGCCCGGCGATCTCCATCGCGACCTCGGTCAGCGACTGGTTGACCTCGGACCAGTGCCACTTGCCGAGCGAGCCCTCGGGACCCGGGACGCCCGACCGCATGATCGCGCTGAGTCCGCGGTAGGCGTTCAGGCGAAGCACCTCGGATTCGATCAGCAGCTGGGCCAGGTGCTGTCTGATCACCGGGTCATCGGTCGCGACGTGCCCGTTCTCGCCACGGCTCTCGTGCGCGGTGTCGATCAGTTCGCGCATCGCGATCTGCACGCTCACCTGGAGCCCGAACGCCAGCGTGGCGCGCTCGTGCATGAGCGTCGTGATCGCCACCGCCCACCCCTCGCCCTCGGCGCCGATCATGTTCGCGTCGGGGATCCGCGCCTCCTCGATGAACAGCTCGTTGAACTCCGACTCACCGGTGATCTGGCGCAGGGGGCGGACCTGCACCGCGTCCTGCTCCATGTCCATCAGGAAGTAGCTCAGGCCCTTGTGTTTGGGGGCCTCCGGGTCGGTCCGCGCCACCAGCATGCACCACTTGGCGTGGTGGGCGAACGTGGTCCACACCTTCTGCCCGGTGACGACCCATTCGTCGCCGTGACGCGTCGCGCGCGTCTTCAGCGACGCCAGGTCCGAGCCGGCGCCCGGCTCTGAGAACCCCTGGCACCAGATCTCGTCGCCCGACAGGATCGGGGGCAGGTAGCGCTTTCGCTGCTCCTCGTTGCCGTGCGCGATCACGGTCGGCCCGCCCATCGCGAGTCCGAGCACGTTCGCCACCGACGGCGTCCGCGCGCGAACGACCTCCTCGTTGAAGATCGCCTGCTCGACGAGCGTGGCGCCACGACCGCCGTACTCCTTGGGCCACGAGACGCCAGCCCATCCGGCGTCGTGCAGCTTGCGCTGCCAGCCGAGGCGGAAGTGGAACGCGGCCTCGTCGCCGGCGGGCTCTCGCCCGGGGTTGTTGGCCGCGAGCCATTCCCGCAGCTCGTCGCGGAACGCCTCCTCGGCGGGTGACAGTGTCAGATCCATAGCCGGGGATCGTATCCGTGCAGGGCGGCCGGTAGCCTCGATAGGACGATGACCCCGCCCGGCTCAGCCGCCGCCACCGAAGCGATTCTCGAAAGCGAGCTTCCCGGCCCGTATCCGGTCGGTGTGTACGCCGCCCAGCTCAAGCGCCGGTTGCTCGAGTTCGTGCGCGTCCAGCTCGTCGGCGAGGTGTGGGGGTTCAGATCGAGCCGTGCGCGGGTCTATTTCGAGCTGCGCGATGCGCGCGGGGCGCTCCCCTGCTCGATGTGGAGCTCGGACTTCGAGGCCCTCGGCGTGACCCTGGTTGACGGCGCGCGCGTCGTGATCGGCGGCGGTTGCGACTACTACCCGGGCAGCGCCTCGTCGTCCCCGTCGTTCACGTTCGCGGTGTCCGAGCTGCGGATCGCCGGCGAGGGCGATCTGCTGGTCGAGCTCGAGCGCCTGCGGCGCCGGCTCCACGCCGACGGGCTGTTCGAGCACCAGAAGCGCTTGTCGCGGCCGCCGCTCCCGCGCACGATCGGGGTCGTGACCGGCGAGCGCGGCAAGGCCCGCGACGATGTCCTGGCGGGGTTGCGCCGGCGGGGTTGGGCGGGGCGGCTCGTGTGGGCGTTCGTGCCCGTGCAGGACCGCCACGCGGCGCCCCGGATCGCCGGCGCGCTGCGCGAGCTCGCCGCGATCTCGGAGGTCGAGGTCGTGATCGTCGCGCGCGGCGGCGGGTCGCTGGCCGATCTGTTCGCGTTCTGCGACGAGGCGCTGTGCCGGACGGTCGCGCTGCTGCGGGTGCCGGTGATCTCGTCGGTCGGCCACCACACCGACCGGACGCTGATCGACGACGTGGCCGCGATCTCCTGCTCGACGCCGACCCACGCCGCCGAGGCCGCCGTCCCGATCGACTGCGCCGCGGCGCGGGCGGACCTGCTCGCTGTCGCGCGTCGTCTGGACGTTCACAGCCGGCGCGCGATCGTCGAGCGCGCCCGGACGCTCGAGCGCCAAGCCGCCGCGCCGGCACAGCACATCCGCCGCCAGCGCCGCCATCTCCACCAACTGCTGCGCGAGCTGCGCGCCAGCGCCCGGCGCGGCGTCTCGGAAGGGCGCTCGCGGGCAAGCCGCCACTTGCTCGTGCTCGGCCGAAGCGCCGAGCGGGCACGAGGGTCGAACCGGTCCGCGCGCGAGCGCGAGCTTCAGCGGCTGGCGCTGGCGCTTGGCGCCCACGATCCCGAGCGGACGCTCGCGCGTGGATACGCGCTGGTCGAGGACCGGGCCGGCGATCCGGTGACCTCCGCCACCGCGGCCCGCGTGGGCCACGACATCCGCGTCCGTTTCCACGACGGCGCCGTGGACGCCGAGGTGCGATGAGCACGGGCGAGCGCACGTACGAGTCCGCGGTGGGGCGGATCGAGGAGATCATCCGCCGGCTCGACTCCGGCCAGGCGGGGCTGCGCGAAACGCTCGACCTGGTCAAGGAGGGGCGCGACCTCGTCGAGTACTGCGCCGGCGAACTCGACGCCGTCGGCCAGGGGCTCGAGGAGCTGAAGCTCGACGACCTGGTGGCGCGGCTCGAGGGAGCGGGGCGCGAGCGTTGACGACATTCGACCTGCTGGCCGACCTCCCGATCGAGGTCGACGGCTACACGCTCGAGGGCCTGCGGGCCGAGGTCTCGAGCGGATTCGAGCGGCTGAGCACCGTGGTGCATTTGACGGGCGGCGGGCTCGAGGGCCTCGGAGAGGACGTCGTCTACGACGCCGAGGATCACGTCGCGCTCCAGCAGGCCGGGCCGGTCCACGCCGGCGCGCTGTCCGGCCGCTTCACGCTGGCCGAGTTCTGCGGGCTCGTCGACTCGCTCGACCTGTTCCCGATTGCCCCGGTTCGGGACGTTTCGCGCCTCTACCGGCGGTGGACGTTCCACAGCGCCGCGCTCGACCTCGCGCTCGCGCAGGCCGGCGAGCCCCTGCATGCGCGGCTCGGCCGCGAGCCACGGCCGCTGACGTTCGTCGTCTCGCTCCGCCTTGGCGAGCCGCCGACGCTCGACCCGATCGAGCGCAGGTTGTCTCGGTACCCGTCGCTGCGGTTCAAGCTCGACCCGACGAGCTCGTGGACGCCTGAGCTGATCGCCGCCCTGGTGGCGACCGGCGCAGTCGACTCGGTCGACTTCAAGAGCCTCTACACCGGGACGATCGTCGACCAGCCGCCCGACCCGGTGCTCTACGAGCGGGTCGTCGACGCGTTCCCGAACGCCTGGATCGAGGATCCCGACGTGGTCACGCCCGAAACCGCGGCCGTGCTCGCCGGCCATCACGAGCGGATCACCTGGGACGCGCCGATCCACTCGATCGACGACATCGAGGGGCTGCCGTTCCCACCGCGCATGGTCAACCTCAAGCCGTCGCGGATCGGCGGGCTACCGAAACTGTGCGCGACCTACGATTACTGCGCCGAGCGCGGCATCCAGGCCTACAGCGGCGGCCAGTTCGAGCTCGGCCCAGGCCGCGGACAGGCTCAGTATCTGGCCTCGCTGTTTCATCCCGACACCCCAAACGACCTTGCACCCGTGCCCTTCAACCAGAATGACCCGCCGGCGGGGCTCCCGGTGAGCCCGCTCGCGCCGGCGCCGGCGCCGGTGTGCGTTCGCCCGGCCCCCCCGCCGGTCGGGTTCCGGTGGGACGTCGCGTGACGCCCGGCCCCCTCGACGGCACCGTCGCCCTCGTCACCGGCGCCTCCAGCGGGATCGGAGAGGCGACCGCGCTCGCGCTCGCCGAGCACGGGGCGTCGGTGGCGATCGCGGCCCGCCGCATGGACCGCCTCGAACCGCTGGCCGAGCGGATCCGCGCGGGCGGCGTGAGCGCGATGGCGCTCGAAGCAGACCTGACCGACGAGGCCGCCGCGCGCGCCGCCGTCGATCGGACCGCCTCGGAGCTCGGCCGGCTCGACATCCTGATCAACAACGCGGGCATGATGCTGCTCGGCCCGGTCGTCGACGGCGACACCGACGACTGGTGGCGGATGCTCGACATCAACGTGCGCGCGCTGCTGTACTGCGCCGACGCCGCCCTCCCGCACCTGCTGGCCGCCGTCCAGGACAGCCCCCGCAACGTCGCCGACATGGTCAACGTCAGCTCGGTGGCCGGCCGCACGGTACGCCGCGGCAGCGCCGTCTACAACCTGACGAAGCACGGGCGCGCCGCAGTCGTGCGACGCACCCCGGGCCGGATCAGTCTAAACGCGCTGAATCAGCGTTCCCGTCCCGAGCCCGCCGCCACAGCACATCGTCACGAGGCCGACCTCCTTGTCAGAGCGCTCGAGCTCGTGCAGCAGGGTGGTGATGAGCCGCGCGCCGGTCGACCCGAGCGGATGCCCGAGCGCCATCGCGCCGCCGTTGACGTTGACCCGGTCCATGTCGGGCCCTAGCTCGCGCCGCCAGGCCGCCACGACGGGCGCGAACGCCTCGTTGATCTCGATCAGGTCGATGTCGTCCATCTTCATCCCGTTGCGCTCGAGCAGCTTCTGGGTGGCCGGGATCGGGCCGGTCAGCATGATCACCGGGTCGACGCCCACCGTGGTCTGATCGACGATCCGCGCACGAGGCTTCAGCCCGAGGGCATCGGCCTTCTCGCGCGCCATCAGCAGCACGGCGGCGGCGGCGTCGGAGATCTGGGAGCTGGTACCGGCGGTCACCTTGCCGTCGGGCTTGAACGCCGGCTTGAGCTGCGCCAACGCCTCGATCGTCGTGGACGGACGGATCCCCTGGTCTGACACGTAGGTGGAGCCGTTGACCTTGAACGGGACGATCTCCCGCTCGAAGCGGCCCTCCTCGGTGGCGCGGTGGGCGAGTTGATGCGAGCGCAGCGCAAGCTCGTCGAGCTCGGATCGCGGGATCTCCCACTGGTCGGCGATCATCTCGGCCGACAGGCCCTGGGGAATCAGGTTGTGGCGCTCCATCAGCGCCGGCGGATACGGCGTGCCCACCTGGTCGGCCCAGGTCAGACCGATGCCCATCGGCACGTGGCCCATGTGCTCGACGCCCGACCCGATGGCCACGTCGTGCACGCCGGCGGCGATCAGGGCGGCGGCGAAGTTGACGGCCTGCTGGGCCGAGCCGCACTGCCGATCGACGGTCGTGGCGGGCGTCTCAATCGGCAGGCCGGCCTGGAGCCAGGCGTTGCGGCCGACGTTCCACGACTGCTCGCCGTACTGCTGCACGCAGCCGGCCACGACATCCTCGACCTCGCTCGCGTCGATCCCGGCCCGCTCGATGACCTCGCTGTAGCAGCGGCCGAGCAACTCGTTCGCATGAGTGTCCTTGTAGTAGCCCTTCTCTGGGTGCCCGCGCCCAATCGGTGTGCGGACGGCTTCCACGATGACCACTTCGCGTCCAGATTGCGGCATGCCTTGCTCCCTTTTACGGATATCGGATACCGCGAAGGCCCCGATGGCGCTGGGCGGCGTATTCGTTACTACTTTACTCAAGCTTTCCATGACGCCATCGACCAAGGAGCTGTCTTGCGGGAACAAGTGGGAATCGCCGGTTCGGGCGTTATCGCCTGCGGTCTGGCCGTGGCCGCCTCCGAGCACGACGAGGTGCTGCTCTGGGCCCGGTCGGAGGGTTCGGCCGAGCGCGCCCGTGCGCGCGTGGCCAAGACGTGCGCGAAGCTGAACGGCTTCGATGCCGACCGCGTCCGGGTCGTGACCGACCTCGACGCCTTGGCCGGGGCCACGTTCCTTGTTGAGGCGGTGATCGAGCACCACGACTCCAAGAGCGCGATGTTGGCCGATCTCGGGGAGCTCGCCCGGCACGCCGACGCCGGCGCCGTGCTCGCCACCACCACGTCGTCGCTGTCGATCGCGGAGCTGGCGCAAGCGAGCGGGCACCCCGAGAACTTCGTCGGCTTGCATCCCTTCAACCCGGTGCCGAAGATGCGGCTCATAGAGCTTGCCTTCCCGCCCGAGGCCAGCGACGAGACGCGGCGACGGGCTCGCGCGCTGTGCGAGTCGTTCGGCAAGACGCCGGTCGAGGTCCCGGACATTCCGGGCTTCGTGGTCAACCGGCTGCTGTTCCCGTATCTGTTCAACGCCGTCGAGCTGCTCGCCGATACCGAGATGGCACCGGTCGACATCGACAACTGCATGACGCTCGGCGCCGGCATGCCGATGGGCCCGATCGCGCTGCTCGACTACGTGGGGCTCGACGTCTCCAAGGCGATCGGCGAGTCGATCGGGGTTCGCGTCCCGGACGGTCTGCTGGCGCTGGTCGAGGCAGGGTCGCTCGGACGCAAGACCGGCCGGGGCTTCTACAACTACCGCTGAACAACCTGAGACGAACTATTTAGGGCTCGTTCAGGTCCGGGGGCCAGAATTCGTGTCGCGACGTACCTCATAGCAGCACCTCCTCCCCAGAAGCACGGAGCCGGCCCGTCCCCAGCGGGCCGGCTTCCTTTTTGCCCGGAGGCCTTCCCAGGGGCCACCGATACCGCTAGACAGGGGCGAAGCCGGCCCACCTGACGGGCCGGCTTCCATCTCTCCTCTCAACCACCGGGAGGTGTGTTCGCGTTACTCGCGACTCTCCGGCCGTTGCCTTGAGCCGGGAATGTAACGAATGCTGCGAGGTCGTGGGTTTCGATCTCACCGTCCGTTTGCAGTATCCGCCGCCGCCTCGCGTCGCGCCGGTCGGGTGGCGCCGCGCGCGCCGGTCCAGGAGATCGCGCTCTTACGCGGCGGCCCGGCGCTGCCTGATCCGCACCGCCTCGATCCGGTTCTGCCGTACCGACTCGACCCGGATCGAGAACCCGTTGGCGGCGATCGTGTCCCCGCGCTTCGGCAGCCGGCCGAGCTCGGCGAACACGAACCCGCCGACCGAGTTGTAGGCGTCGGTGTCGACCGGAAGCTCGAGCCCGTAGTCCTCGAGGTCGGACACGGCGACGTGCCCGCGCACGAACCAGTCCCCGTTCGCGAGCCGGCGCACCGCCCCGCCGGCGGGGTCGGTTTCGTCGGAGATCTCGCCGACGACCTCCTCGATGATGTCCTCGATCGTCACGATCCCGGCCGTGCGTCCGTACTCGTCGATGACGACCGCCAACTCGGTCCGCTCGCGCTGCAGGTCGGCCAGGAGGTCGTCGAGCGGCTTGGTCTCGGGCACGATCGGCGCGGCGCGGACGAGCCCTTCGAAGTGGGCGCCCATCCCGTCGTTCAGCATCTTCTTGACCAGCTGGTTGACGTGGACGATCCCCTTGACCCGGTCCTGATTGTCGTCCTCGGTCACGACCAGGCGGGAGTGCCCGGTCTGGACGCAGCGCCGCAGCGCCGTCTCGACGGTTTCGGACAGGTCGACGGTCACGACGGCCGGGATCGGCGTCATCACCTGGCGGGCCTCCTGCTCGTGCAGATGGAACACGCCGGTCAGCATCTTCCCCTCGCCCACGTCGAGCTGCCCGCCCGTGGTCGACTGCGCGATCAGCCGCTTGAGCTCATCCGGCGTCCCGCCCTCGGGCTCGGCATTCGGATCGGTGCCGAGCATCCGCAGGATCGACTCCGAGGCCGAGTTCAGCACGATGATGAACGGGTGGAACAGCACCCGGAAGAACTGGATCGGCCGCGCGATCCGCCTCGCCAGGCCCTCCGCGTGCTGGATCGTGTACAGCTTCGGAACGATCTCCCCGACGATGCTCAAGGAAACCGTGATCAGCAGGTAGGAGATCACGACCGAGACCGCGACCGCGGCGGTGTGCCCGAGCGGGCCGCCGAAGAGCGGCTCGAGCACGTGGGCGATCGCCGGCTCGCCCAGGGCGCCGATGCCGATCGATGCCATCGTGATCCCGACCTGGCAGGCGGCGATGTAGTCGCCGATGTTGTCGATCTGCCGGACCGCCAGCCGGGCCCCGCGCGCCCCCTCGTCGGCGAGCGCCTCGAGCCGGGCCTTGCGCGACCGGACGAGCGCGTACTCGGCGATCACGAAGAACGCGTTGACCAGGACGAGCAGCCCGGTCAGGATGATGAAGAGCGCCTTCACCGGTGCGCCGGCACCTGCCACGCCCGCAATCGGGCGACCCCACCAGCGGCCCGCGAGGGGCAGAGTTCCGTCCGCGCTGGGCAGCCCTTCGTCTGTGAGCTGCTACTTCGGGATGGATCGTCGTCGTTCATGCAGCGACGAAGAAACGGTAGCAGCAGCACCGGCGTGCTTGGCGAATGCTGCCCCTCGCCGGCGCGATTCGGAGGCCGGCGAGGGGCAGCGGCAAATGCCTCTAGCCGCAGACGGTGAAGCGCGGCGGGGTCGACGCCCCGGCCAGGAACTTTGCGTCGTCGATCAGGCGGTCGGCCCGTCCGATCAGGGAGCCGGCATCCCAGCTCGACACCGGAGCCCGGCCGGTCTCGGCCGCCTCGATCACCGCCTGGATCTGCGATACGAGCGCGGTGCGCTGGTTCTCGCACGCCTGGAGCTGCGAGGACGTGTCCGTGTAGGCGGTGTCGTCCGACGAGCTGCCGCTGGCGAGCGCGGTCGTGTCGGCGTCGAGCGTGCCCAGGCCGAACTCGCCGAACGGAGCGTCGAGCTGCTTGTACACGACCGCCAGGTCCTGGTAGTCGCGCTCGTCGACCCTGATCGACCACGGGAGCGCGCGCTCGCCATGGCTCCACCAATCCCAGCCGCTGTGGGTCGAGCCGATGATTTGGGCGATCGCGGCGCCGTCCCAGCTGTAGTCGTCGTGGAGCCCGAGGACCGTCATCATCGTCGGGCGGGCGTCCGTGTGATCGGTCCACACGCTCGAGGTCTCGCCGAGGTTCTTGATCCCCGGCCCCACCCAGCCCTGCCACGTGGTCGCGATCTCGGGCTGGATGTCGCCGTGGTTCCAGGCGAAGCCGTTGCCCTGGAGCGGGCAGCCGGGCTGCGTGCTCGCGCCGGTGTCGCAGGAGCTCTGGAAGAAGAACGACGGATCTCCGAACAGCGTCAGCGTCGGCTCCCGGTTCGGGTCCGCGTTGACCATGTGGAGGATCGTCTCCTCGTACTCGTCGGCCATGTTGACCGTGATCGGCACGTTGTGCCCGACGATCGGATTGAACTCCTGTGCACCCGAGATATCCCGCTCGAGCGTGCGCACGGTCGGGTCGTCAGGGCCTGGACGGGTTCCGCCCTCGGGCGTCGTCTGGTTGGGAACGATCAGCGCCGGGGCGTCGTCGAAGTCAAACCCGTAGAACGTGGTGTTGTTGTCCAGGCTCTTCAACAGATTCGGCAGGCTCGTGTCGACCTCGCCGACTTTCCGGGTGTAGCCCGGAGTGCCGAACGCCGCGCCGCCGGCCTCGGCGGTGTCGTACTCGCACGCGACCGTGACGCCGTTGCATCCGGGGTTCAGCGGCGCGCTGCCGTCGTAATGGTCGCCCTCGTCGACCGTGACGAGGAACAGCGTGTTCTGCTTGTTGATCCCGTCCCGGGCGAGCCGGTCGAAGAACGCGGCGAACGCGGCGTTGTACTCGCGCAGCTGCGCCTCGTGCCCGGCCTCGCCGGGTCCGAACGCGTTGCCGTGGTTGGCGTCGTACTGGTCGTCGTGCACGTCCGAGATGTAGGTGTAGGTGACGGAAACCCCGGCCTCCTGCGCGGCCGCTGTGTAACCAAGGGCGTTGTTGGCCTCCATCCCGTCGAATCCCGGGAAGCCCGCCTGGCCGTCCTCGTCGAGGATCTGGCTGGTCGAGGTCACACCCGGGTGGAAACTGGCGGGCGGCGCCGGGAGGGTTCCGGCCGGGAGGTTGTGGACGGACACGGAGTGTGCGCCCGTGTCGGTGGCGTTGGGCGCGAACACGTCGTATACGGGCGGCGCCTGCCAGTTGCCCGCGGGAGGCGGCGTGTCGCCGGACGGCGTGTAGTTCGCGGGCAGCGACTGATCGGATTGCCCGGTCAGCACCGGGTCGACGTTGAGCGCGCCGAACAGCGCGTTGTAACCCGTGTAGCCGCCCGGCTCGCTCGGCAGCGCGTCCGTCGCGCCCCCGTTCGCGGTCGAGCACTTCCCGCCCGGGGCGCTGTCGGCCAGCGAGCAGTGGATCGCGAGGCCCTCGAAGTCGGTCGTGCCGATGTCCGATCCGGCGCCGAAGTTCTGGTCAAAGGCCGTGTTGAACGACCAGTTGCCGAACGCGAACTGCGGCGAGTTCGCCCCGTACACGTTGGACACGTCGGTGGTGTCGTTCTCGAACTCCATGTCGGCCGAGCCGACGCCGGCGAAGTCGCAGCCCGCGCGCGTGAACGACGCCCACGGAGCCGGGGTGTTGATCCCCTCCGGGTTGCCCGAGCTCGCGGCGCCGTGGATCAGCGTGAACAGCGGATCGGCGCTGCTGGTCGGGTCGGTCCAGTACTTGAACAGCGAGGTCGTGCTCGTGCCGGACTTCGCCTTCGGATTGAGGTACGGGTACGTGTTGGCCACGCCGCCGCCGAACTCGTCCGGGTACAGCCCCGTCTCGGTGCTGAGGATTCCGTCGGCGGTGTGCGAGATCAGCACCGTGTGGTCGTTGGCCAGCAGCGTGCCATTGTCCCGCATGAAGGCGTAGAGGGCCGGAATCTGCTGGATGTCCGACGGGACGTTGGAGTTGTCCCGCACGAGGTGGACATTGTCGAACTGCACGATGATCACGTGCCTGATCGACCCGCCCGGCCCGAGCCGGCAACCCGTGGCCGCCGCCGCCGTACCGGCCGACAGCGCAATAACCGCACCTACAGCGGCGAGCAACGACGCGGCCGTCCACACGCGCGTGACTCTCCGGATCGAACGTCGCCTCGCGTTCACCCATGGCTCCTTTGTGTTGTCGCCCTCGTGGACGGCGAGAACTTATGGCGAGCGCCAGGGCCGCGCGTGACCGAGTTGTTGGCCGCTCGTTATCAGGTTGTGAACCGTCGCATCTCGCGCGAAGCCCGCTTCAGGACAGGTCGCCGCTCTTGGGTCGGGTCGTCTCGCTGCTACAACCATCGGTGATGCGCATCGTCAGCCTGGTGCCGTCGGCCACCGAGACGCTGTTCGCTCTCGGGCTCGGGCCGGACGTGATCGCCGTCACCCACGAGTGCGACTACCCGGCCGCCGCGCGCGAGCTGCCCAAGATCACCCGCGATGTGCTCCCGAGTGGCCTGAGCGCGGGCGAGATCGACGCCGCCGTCAAGGAGCGCACGCTCGCCGGACTGTCGATCTACGAGCTCGATGCCGACCTGCTGCACGATCTGCGGCCCGACCTGATTGTCACCCAGGAGCTGTGCTCGGTGTGCGCCGTCTCCTATGACGACGTCCGCGCGGTCGCGGAGGAGATCGAGACCCACCCCAGCGTGATCTCGCTCGACCCCCACACGGTCGGCGAGGTGCTGAGCGACGTCCGCACGCTCGCCCAGGCCACGGACCGCAAGAACGAGGCGGTCGAGCTCGTGCGCGACGCGTCGGCGCGGATCGACCGTGTGCGCGTCGCAGTCCGCGGCGTCCGCCGTCCGCGGGTCGCTGCGCTGGAATGGCTCGATCCTCCGTTCGCCTCCGGGCATTGGACGCCGCAGCTGATCGAGTATGCGGGCGGCGAGGACGCGCTCGGGTTCGCGGGCGAGAAGTCCGAGCAGCGCACATGGCACGAGGTCGAGGCTTCCCAGCCGGACCTCGTGATCGTGATGCCGTGCGGCTATGACGCCGAGATCGCCCACCGCGAAGCGGAGATGCACCGGGATGAGCTCGCGGTGGTCGGCGCCGGCGAGGTGGTCGCGGTCGACGCCGCCGCCTACTTCTCGCGTCCGGGCCCGCGGATCATCGACGGCCTCGAGCTGCTCGCGCACATCATCCACCCGGAGCTGTTTCCGCAAGCGCCGGCGGAAGTCTTCACGGTCGAGCTCTGATCACCCCTTAGATCGTGAAGCCGTTGGGGGTGAGACCCGTGCTTCCGGCCACTGCCAGGGCGCCCACGACGCTCACCACCGCAACCGCCGCGCAACCGGCCATCGCCACGGCGGGCATGTGCCGGCGCTCGTCGAATTCCAGTACCAGCCACCCCGTGATCACGCCGGCCACCAGGCCGCCGAGGTGACCGCCGACCGAGATGCCCTGGACGGTGAGGGAGAACAGGAGGTTGACGACCAGGATGAACCCCAGCCCGCTCTGCCAGAACGGAATCCCTCGATTGCGCGCCACGACGATCAGCGCGCCAAAGATCCCGAAGATCGCACCCGAGGCACCGATCGTCGGATAGTCGGGCTGGAACAGCAGCGAGCCGAACGAGCCCGCCAGCAGCGAGACCATGTAGATGACGACGAAATTCCGGCTCCCGATCGCGGGCTCGAGCGCCGCGCCCACGAAGTACAGCGAGAGCATGTTGATGCCGATGTGCAGGATCCCGTCGTGCAGGAAGCCGGAGGTGACCAGTCGCCAGTACTCGTGCGTGCCGCTGTAGGGCGGCGGGAATGGATTGTGGGCGGTCAGGGTCGGGCCCAACAGCACGCCGTGAGTCCAGATCGTCCCGCCGCCACCGCCACCCAGCGGCGCACCGGCGGCCGTTTCGGCCAGGAACACGATCACGTTGATCGCGATCAGCACCTGGGTCGCTCGGGGCACGGCCGGGCGCGACCTGATGCCCTGCGTTACTCGCGTGCGCTCCCGCGAGCACTCCGGGCAGCGCATCCCGACCGGCGTCGGGGTCATGCAGTCGGGGCAGATCGACCGTCCGCACGACGAGCATGAGACTCCTGTCTCACGAGAAGGGTGTCGGTAGCAAACGGCCATCGGAATCCACGCTATCAGCGGCCGGTTACGGCGACGGATCGCCCGCGAGTCGACTGGCCCGCCAGCCGCGAGCTAGTGCCGGTGCGGGAGAATCCGCCGGGCCTCTTCGCCGACGTCGTGCAGCGTCCGCTGGGCGAGGTCGAGCGCATTGTTGGAGCGCTGCTTGCGAACCCGGTGGCGCGCTCGCACGCGCAGCACGACCAGCGCCGTGCCCGCGCTCACGCCGACGACCGCGGCGGCGGCGGGACGGACCCAGTTGCGAGGGTCGCGCATCGCCTTGAGCTCCCACGCGTCGAGCTCTCCCTGCGCCAGCTCGGTCAGGTTCACGAGCGTCATCTCGAGCCGCTGGGCGAGATCCGCCGGCGGCTCGACCGGTGACAGCGCTTCGCGCAGCAGCGCCTCGAAGTCGGCGGCGCCCGAGCTCATTCCTCTGCCCCCCCCGAATCGGTGGCGACGGGCTCCGAGACGATTCCCTCGAGCTGGCGTATCGCCCGGTGCAGCAGCACCTTCGTGGCCCCGTCGGTGCGGCCGAGCGCTCGCGCGATCTCGCGATTGTCCATCCCGAGCGCAAACCGCATGATCAGCGCCTCTCGCCTGTCGTCGGGCAGCTGCTGGACGCCGTCGAGGATCGCCTTGAGCTGCTCGCGACCTTCGACCAGCGACTCGGTCGTGTGCGGCGCGGAGATCATCCCGGCGTCCTCGATCCCTGACTCGGGCTTGCGGGAGCGGTCGCGATAGAAGTTGGCCGCCAGGTTGTGGGCGATCCGGATGAGCCACGGCCGCAGCGGCCGCCCGTTCGCCTCCCGCAGCGCCCGTTCGAAGTGGCGGTAGGCCTGCAGGAACGTCTGCTCGGTGAGGTCCTCGGCGTCGTGATGGTTGCTGACCCGGTAGTAGCTGTAGGAGTACACGTCGCGCAGATGCGTGCGGTACAGCTCGGTGAACCGGGCATCGACCTCTGCTTTGCTCTTGGGTAATTCGCCGTCCAACACATCAGAGCCTAGCTTTCGTCACGCGGCGCGGATAGTGGCGGGGCGGGGCGGCCTCGTCGGTGGTGATCGTCGCCGTCCACTGCTCAGGCTCGATGCGGCCTTCCACCAGCGCCGCGAGGCTCTCAAGCGCAGGCGTCTCGAGGTGGGCGTTCCGGGCAACGGTCGCCAGCAGCGGTGCCGAGTCGACCGCCTCGACGGCCTGACCGATGGCATTCCCGATCTCGGCGGCCGGGACGCCCTGGGCGAGCAGCTCGCCGGCGCGGCGGTTTCGAGAGCTCGACGACACGACGCCGGCGACGAGGTCGCCCGCGCCGGCGAGGCCCGCGAACGTCTCGGGGCGACCACCGCGCGCCCGCGCGAGCGCGTCGACCTCCGCGAACACCTTGCCCGCGGCCGCGCCGGCGACGTTCGGGCCGGCGACCGAGGCGACGGCCGCGGCCAGCACGGCGACGTTCTTCGCGGTGGCGGCGAGCTCGACGCCGGTCACGTCGGCGCTCTTCGAGATGTCGAGGCCGGCAGCGGCGAGCACATCGGCAAGATTTCGTGCAAACCCGCGGTCAACCGTGGCCAGTACGACCGACGCCCCGTGCTCGAGCACCTCGGCGGCGTCGGCCGGTCCTCCCAGCACCGCGATCGTGCGCGCGGCGCAGCGCTCGGCGACGAAACCCGACGGCAAGGTTCCCAGCGGCGGCACGAGGCCTTTGGACAGCACGAGCACGCCGGCGCTCTGCGGAATCCGCTCGCCGTGCGCGGCGAGGACACTCGGTAGCGTTCGGGCGGGCACCGTCAGGCACACGAGATCGGAGTCGACCAGTTCGAGCTCGGCGGCGCGCACCACCTGCACGGACGCCGGGAGCTCGACGCCCGGCAGGTAACGCTCGTTCCTGCGGCGGGCGGAGACGGTCGCGACCTGCTCACGGGTCCGGCATCCGAGCTCGACGTCGAGCCCGGCGCGCGCCAGCAGCATGGCGAGGCTCGTGCCCCACGCGCCGGCGCCGATGATCGCGGCACGGCGGATCGGAGGCAGGCCGCCGAGCCACTCCCACTGCAGCATCACCATCGGCCAGATTCGGTCGGTTACGGCCCCGGCGAGCGCCGGCGAGGCGACGCTTTCCACCGTGGGGAATCGGAGCGGGCGTCCGGCGCGGAGCCTGACCTTGCGCGGCCTGATCCGCCACCCCCGGCGAATGTCATCGGTGCCGATGATCGCGACGGGCACGACCACCGCCCCGCTCTCCAGCGCGAGCCGTCCGACCCCGCGCCTCGGCTTGCCGAGCGCGCCCGGCCGGGTTCGCGTCCCCTCGGGGAACATCAGCACGATCTCCCCGCGCTCGAGGATGACCTTGGCCGTGTCGATCGTGTCCTGATCGCCCGCGCCCCGGGCGACCGGGAAGGCCCCGAGCGCGCTCAGCAGCCAGCTGACGACCCGGCTGTACGCGAACAGCTCCTCCTTGGCCACGTAGTACACGGGTCGGCGAGTCATCGTCCCGATGATGAACGGGTCGAAGAAGCTTCGATGGTTGGACGCCAGTATCACCGGGCCCTCGGCGGGGATGTACTCGCGCCCGATCCGCTGCATCCGGAGGTACACGAGGAAGAACGGCGTCAGGGTCATCCGGAACACGAACAGCACCAAGCGATTGACGCCGCGCTCCCGTGCGCGCCGGTGCAGCTGCTCGTGATCCATCGCACACTGCGGTACCCACCTCGGCCACGCCCGTTACAGTTTCGCCATCCGTGAGCTCCGGCAGCGTCCCCATCCGAACGCTCCGAGGCGCGCTCTGCGGCGCGCTCGCCGCGACCGTCTGGGCCTTCGAGCAACCGCTCGACAAGCTGCTGCTCTCGAGCCCCTATGACGACGTCGAACTGCTCGGGCGCGCGGTGCGCAACGGCCCGGGCTGGTACCGCGTCGGTTTCGCGCTGCACACTCAGAACGGAGCCCTGTTCGGAGCGGTCTACACCAACGTGGCCCCCATTCTCCCGATCCCGCCGGCGCTACGCGGTCCGGCGATCGCGCTCGCCGAGCACCTCGCCGGCTGGCCGCTCGTCGCCCTGACCGACCGATTCCATCCCGCCCGCGACGAACTGCCCGTCCTCAACGGCAACCGGAGGGCGTTCGCCCAGGCCACCTGGCGCCACCTCCTGTTCGGGATCGTCCTCGGCGAGCTCGAGCGGCGCATCAACCCGCCCCCGGAGCCCGAGTTCGTCGCGCCGGCGCCCGACTACGCGAGCAACGGCCACGGGTCGCTCGAGCGGGCCGTGTCGGGCGCGCGAGATTGATCCCGGCGCCGGCGTGCGAGATTGATCCCGGCGTCGGCGTGCGAGATTGATCCCGGCGTCGGCGCGCGAGATTGATCCCGGCGCCGGCGTGCGAGATTGAACCCGGCGTCGGCGTGCGAGACTGAGCCCCACCCGCCCGCCTAGCTCAACTGGCAGAGCACTTCACTTGTAATGAAGGGGTTGGGGGTTCGAGTCCCCCGGCGGGCTCTACCTACTCTACTACTCTCTCTCACACACACGACTGCCTCGTGGCAGCAGCGCTGCCCAGGGACCGGGTCGTCGACTGCGACGTCCGGTACCGCTTTGTGATCGACGCCGCGACGATCTGACGACGTGACCGCGGGCCGCCGTCGGTCAGGCGGCGGTCACCGACCGCAGCTCCGCCAACGACTCGTCCATCAGGCGCCGGAAGGCCTCCGAGTCGTCCTGCTCCACCCAGCGGGCGAAGGCCACGTGGAACACGGTCACGCCCGCCTGAGCGGCGAGGATCGCCGCGTTCAGTGATACGCCTCGTTTGACCAGCGCGGCGGCGATGGCGCCGGCCAGGTTCTGCAGCTTGATCAGCTCCCGCTCCCGCAGTTCCGGGTTGGCAGCGATGATCGCGGCGCGGATCCGGGCGAAGCCGTGGCGCTCGATGAACATCTCCGCGACCGGATCGAGCCCGGCCGTCACCACGGCAAGCGGGGTCGCGTCCGGCGGCGCGGCGGTCACCGCCGCGAGCCAGCGGCGCTCCAGCTCCTCGCTGCCGCTGAACAGCACCTCGCGCTTGTCCGAGAAGTATCGGAAGAAGGTCCGCTTCGTCAGCCCGGCACGCTCGGCGATCTCGGCGACGGTCGTCTCCTCGTACCCCTGCTCTTCGAAGAGGGTGACCGCGGCCTTCATGAGACGGCCTGCTGCGTCTGGTTTCCAGCGCGCCATACGCTGTTGAGCGTAGTTGATGGCACCAGGTGACATAGAAGTGCTATCTTGATGTCACCAAGTGACATCCCATCCAGACCGGAGTTTCACATGCGCGTTTTTGTTACCGGCGCCTCAGGCCATATCGCCTCCGCCGTCATCCCCGAACTTCTCAACAACGGTCACCAGGTTGTCGGCCTGGCCCGTTCCGACGCCTCCGCTGAAGCTGTTGCGGCCCTCGGTGCCGAGGTCCGCCGTGGTGATCTCGACGACCTCGATGCTCTCCGGCAGGCCACGGCCGAGGCCGACGGTGTGATCCATCTCGCCTTCAAGCACGAGGCGATGCGCGCCGGCGACTTCATGGGTGCGGTCGAGTCGGACCTGGCGGCCATCCAAGCGATCGGCGAGACGCTGATCGGCACCGACGAGCCCTTTGTGACGACCGGCGGCACCTTGATGCTCGCGATGGCCGGAATCACCGGCCGCCCGGGCACTGAGGACGACCATTCCGATGGTGGTCCCCGAGTTGACGCCGCGAACTACGCGATCGGTCTGGCAGAGCAGGGCGTGCGCTCGTCCGTCGTACGGCTCGCGCCGATGGTCCACTCGGACCTCGACCATCACGGCTTCACCACCGCGCTGATCAGCTTCGCACGTGAGAGCGGCGTTGCGGCTTACATCGGGGACGGCGCCAACCGCTGGCCCGCAGCCAACACCTACGACATCGGCGTGCTCTACCGCCTGGCGGTGGAGAAGGCTCCCGCCGGCTCTACTTTCCATGGCGTGGGCGACACGGGCATCCCGTTCAAGGTGATCGCCGAGACGATCGCCGGCAAGCTGGGAGTCGGGACCAAGAGCATCGCGGCTGAGGAGGCACCGCAGTACCTCAGGTTCATCGCACCCTTCGCCGGCTTCGACAACCCGACGTCCAACGACAAGACGCGGCAGGTGGTGGGCTGGGAGCCGGTCCGTCCCGGCTGGGTCGAGGACGTCCAGACGGGGCACTACTTCGCCTGAGAGCCGGCAACGCCGGCCGGTACTGCTGGCCCGACGAAGACCGAGCCGTCCAAGCGGCTCGGTTGTGAGCGACCCTGTCGAGAAGCTCTGACCCGCTCCGCTCACCATGTGAAGGGCCACGACAGGCGCGGCCCACGACACCAGGAGACCACCACGCCGAAGTACCTGCTCCTCAAGAACTACCGCGGCGCCCCGGAGCCGCACCGTCCCGTGCCCCCGATCGATCAGTGGGACCCCGAGGACGTGGAGGCGCACATGGCCTTCCAGAATCACGTCAGCGCGCTGCTCGAGGAGAACGGCGAGTACGTCGACGCGCAGGCACTCACGCCGGCGCGCACCTGGGTGCGCCATGGCGGCCCGGACGCCGCCCCCGTCACCACCGACGGCCCGCACCCCGAGACCAGCGACCTGGTCGCCGGCTGGTGGATGATCGACGTCGATTCACACCAGCGTGCGGTCGAGCTCGCAGCCTACGTCTCCTCCGAGCCCGGCCCGGGCGGGGTACCGCTGTACGAGTGGATCGACGTCCGGGAGGTCATGTGGGAGCGTCCCCGGACGACTGACGCGGCGTGATCGACGAGCCGACGCGACGGCGGAATGGGGTCCCACCCGAACCCGCGCTGCGCGGGTTGGGGCGGGACCTCATTCCTCGGGTGCTCGCGGGCCTGGTCCGGCGGGGCGAGGACTTCGATGCCGCCGAGGACGCGCTGCAGGAGGCGCTGCTGGAGGCGCTGCGGGTGTGGCCCGAACACCCGCCGCGCGACCCGCGCGCGTGGCTGGTGGCGGTCGCGACCAGACGGCTCGTCGACGCGCGCCGCAGCGAGGCCGCCCGTCACCGCCGCGAGGAGGCGATGTACGCCGAGCCGCGGGCGGGCGGGCCTCTCATCACCGAGGAGGGTGACGACACCCTCTTCCTGCTCTTCTGCTGCTGTCACCCCGCCCTCGCGCCGGCCTCCCAGATGGCGCTGACCCTGCGCGCCGTCGGCGGCCTCACCACCCGGGAGATCGCCGACGCCTTCTACGTGCCGGAGGCGACGATGGCGCAGCGGATCAGCCGCGCTAAGCGCACATTGGCCGGCCCGCCCGCCCGCCGTCTGGACCAGCCCGGCGACCTTGCCGTCGTGCTGCGCGTGCTCTACCTCGTGTACACGGCCGGCCACGCGGGCCGGGTGGACCTGGCCGGTGAGGCGATCCGGCTCGCCCGCCAGCTCACCCTCGCCACCGGGGAACCGGAGGCACGCGGGCTGCTCGCGCTGATGCTCCCGAACCACGCCCGCCTACCCGCACGACTCGACTCAGCGGGTCGCATCGTCACGCTCGACCGACAGGACCGCGGCCTCTGGGACACCCGCGAGATCGCCGAGGGCGTGCGCGTCCTGCAGTCGGCGCTGACCATGCAGACCGAGGAACGGCGCCCCGGCCGCTACCAGATCGAGGCCGCCATCGCGGCCCTGCACGACGACGCGGCAAGCGCCGAGGAGACCGACTGGCCGCAGATCCTCGCCTGGTACGACGACCTCATCGCCCTCACCGACGACCCGGTGCACCAGGACCCCGCCGCGGTGCTCGGGCGGGCGGTCGCGGTCGGCCACGTCCTCGGCGCCGCCGCCGGGCTGCGCGAGACCGACCGGCTGCGCGAGGTGCTCGGCGAGCGGCACCGGTGGCACGCCGTGCGCGGCCACCTGCACGAGCTCAGCGGCGACCTCCCTGCCGCCGCCACGGCGTACGCGGATGCCGCCCGTCGGGCCACGGATGTCGCCGAGCGCGACCACCTGGTCCGTCAGGCCGCCCGGGCGCGGGGCCGCCGAGCTACGTAGGAACAGTCGCCTCAGTGAGCGTCCTCCCTAGGCGCGGGTCGCCATGTCGCATTCGCAGTCGACGACATGGACGCCGTCCTCGCTGGCTCGTCGGAGCGTGGACTTCTCAGACGGCTTTCTTATTGGATCCCCAGCGTTGGCTGCCACCGAACGCTGAGGCAACGTCGAGCGTCGAGATGATCCCGACCGGGTAACCACCGGACGGATCAACGACGACCAGATGCGAAACAGAATGCTCGGTCATCATCTGCGCAGCCCGCTCGAGCGGGTCAAAAGCCGAGATCGTGTCCGCCTCGGTGGCGGCCACCTCATGGGCCAGCACATCCTCGCCGGTCGCGATTGCGGCCACGACGTCCATGTGGGACACCAGACGCCAAGTGCCGTACGGACGACCATGGCCGATGTCGGCGACGGCGACGACGTGCACTCGGTGGTCTCCCATGATCCGCGCTACCTCAGCGAGTGGCGCGTCGGCCGCGCAACTCACGACGCCCGCGTGCATGCAATCCCCCACGCGCACCTGGTCACCGGTCATCGGACGACCTCCGTCTCCGGGAGGTATCCCGCCTCCGTGCTCGTCGCAACCGGAAGTCGTGCAAGCCGGGCGGCGGCTTTCTGTCGCGGGCCTGCCCGCATGTCTCGTGCGACCCGTCGCAGATGACTACCAACCAGGGGACCGCACCTTTCACACTCACGGGGCAACATGCTCAGCAGGTTACGGCAGAGTACACCTCGTGGGCACGCTGACCCTCCGAGGAACCGCACGTTCGACCTGGCGCTCGTAGATGGCGCTAGAGCGAAAGAGAGATCCAACCCCGATTGAGCGAACTTCTCGTTTGGGCTGACTTTGCGGCAGCGCGTCAAGAGCGCGTCACGGCCCCCAGGTAACGATTGCCCGGTGGCGGCCGGCGCCGATACCTCGCTCGGCGCCGGTGGTGATCGCGACTGGGCGCGGCGCTGCACTCATCCGACGAGGTAGATCTCGTAGATGACGCCGGCGGCCTGCCGGCCGGCCACGCTGATGAAGATGCCCTTGTTCAGCCAGTCGAGATCGGGGGCTGCCGTCTCGATCCGGGTTGAGGTGCGAAACGTGTACTCGCCGGGGTCGACGTCCTCTCCCCGCCCGAGGCGCGCGAGCACCTCCGGGCTGCCGTGACGGATGCTGCGTGACTCGACGTAGAGGAGATCCCCCCGGTCGGTCTGCAGGGTGTAGCGGATGTCCCCGAGCGCGGTGCCATCCGGGAGGATGGTCTGCCAGTCGGCGCTCGCGCCCGGGAGCAGCCTGCCGCTCATCTCCGGACCGCTAAATGTCCCGCCCGTCAGGGCCACGATACGCCGGTGCCCTCGGGCTATCTCTCCGAGCTCCAGCGGTGGGGCGAGCGTCGCGTCCAACCGGTAGACCTTGGTCAGGCGAGGTTCGGGAAGACGACTGCTCACGTGTGGTTCCTCGCCGTGGCCGGGAAGCCGTTGCTGGGCCGCCGGATCGTTCGGATGCGGCTCCAGCGGGGTGACCGCGACGCGCATCCAGTCGTAGAGCGGCAGCGCGCGCAGCAGGCCGTCCATGTCCGCTTCGGTCACGGCGCGGTACAACCCGATCGGTCGGCTCTCGCCGGGGGCGACGCGCCGCTTCCAAAGCCGGACTAGGTGTCCTTGATCCACCAGCTTGGCTGCGGTGGCTGACTCAGCGTCCTCGCGCGCCGCGACTTCGGACTCCGGAGTGCCCTCGGGAACGTTGATCTCGAACTCGACCAGGAAATCCATCGCGCTCACCCGACCAATTGCTGGCGGCCGTCGATGTTGTTGGGCGCTCTCGTCAAAGCCGTGTTCCTCATGATGTCAACCGCGAGCGCGGCGACATCAGGCGGTCCTACGACGATCCTAGTTGGGAGCGTCCCACGAAGCCAGGGCCCGGGGCACGCTTCGGAGCCTGTGCAGTGGCGGGGAGCGCTGCTGTCGATTGTGCTCATTTCAGGGTTCCTGGCGGCTAGCCGCCGACGGGCAAACGAACCCCGAGATCGGCGCCCAGCTGTTCCTGAGCCCGCGCACAGTCGAGTGGCACCTGACCAAGGCGTTCGGCAAGCTCGGGATCAGCTCCCGCAAGCAGCTCCGCTCGGCGCTTTCGGACGTCGGCGCAAACGTCGTACCCGCCTAGCAGCCGATCCTCCCGCATCCGCAGGCGCAGCAATGGCGGACCCGAGCTGGCGATAGCTACAGTCATCGAGCGCGTCGTGACCCAGCCAACCTACGACCGGAACTTCTGGGAGGAGCGCTGGTCGCAAGTCTTGCGCGAGCACGCGGATCAGGTCGCGCATCGTCCCCCAAACGCACATCTGATCGCCGAGGTCGGAAACCTGCGCCCCGGTTTCGCCCTCGACGCGGGCTGCGGTCACGGGTCCGACACGCTCTGGCTCGCCGCGCGGGGATGGCAGGTCACCGCGGTCGACTTCTCCGCAACCGCCCTGGCTCACGCCCGTTCGACGGCCGAGACCGTGGGAGCGGACGTGGGCGAGCGCATCGACTGGGTAGAGGCCGATCTGGCGACACTGGATCCCGCAGCCGGGCCGATATGACCTCGTGGCCTGCCTGTATGTTCACGTCGCGGGGTCGGTTCAGGAGATGGTTCGGCGGATAGCGACCGGGGTCGCGCCCGGCGGGACCCTGTTCCTGGTCGGTCATCGCCCGATCGACCCGGCCACCGGAGCCGCAACGGCCGCGGCCGGTCAGCTGCAGGTTTCCGTCGATGGCGCGCTCGCCACGCTCGATCCCGGCCGTTGGGAGTTCATCGTCGCCGAGGACCGCCCGCGGGCTATGGCCGGCACCGGTGTCGACGCCGTGATCTGCGCGCGACGCCTCTCCTAAGGTCGCGCCGCCGCAGCACCCTTCCCTTTGTGCGGCTTAAATCCAACGGAACCAGTCGCGCTGTTGGATGTGGCCGGCGATCCCATCTCTGAACAGGCAGAAGGCGTTCCGCTCGGCAACGCAGCAGTCGCAGGTCATCGTCGCAGTCTGCTGCGCTCCTCGCCGGCAACGATGCCTGGGTATCTCTCCGGGGCACACCGACACGAAGTCTTCAAGGCCAGACGCCAGCCGCGAACCTTCAAACGCCTCGATTTCTGTTCCTCGACCCAATGCGGCACCAATCACGCGGCCTCGGCAGCCCGACCCCACGCCACATCGTTCGTGGGAGCAGGCGTCTCAGACGGTTGAGATGGTTCTGCGTGAAGCCACCCACTGGACGCTCCGGGTCGGCGTGGGTCGCGTACGCTGTCGGTGCGCCGACGATCGGACGCGCCGAACCGGCCGGGCTCTTCGGTCGGACCATCGAACAGGAGGAGCGCACTGGCGACTATCGTTGCGATCGCTTACCCCGATCAGGGGACCGCCCAGCAAGCGCGGAGCAGGGTGTTTCGACTCGAAGACGAGCTGGTCCTCCGGGTCGAGCAGGTGGCGGTGATCTCGGGCGATGTCGATGGAACGTTTCACGTTCACACTTCGCACGACGGCAGTCCGATGGCCGGTGGCGCGATCTCGGGTGGGTTCTGGGGTCTGCTGTTCGGAACCCTGTTCCTCCTCCCGCTCGCAGGGTGGCCGGTAGGCGCTGGAGTCGGTGCGCGGCTTGGCTTTCTGAGAGAGAAAGGCATCGGCGAAGGCTTCCAGCACCAGTACGCGAACACCTTCAGCCGGGCACCTCGGCGCTGTTCTTGGCGATCGAGCAGGCCGACCCCAACAAGGCCATCGCGGCGCTCAAAGAGCACGGCGGCACTGTGATCAAGACAACCCTCTCTGACGCCGACGCACAGAAGCTCCGGGCCGCTCTAGAGCCCAACTCGAGTGCTGCCATCGCCGCTCAGCAGACCGAGCGAGGCAGTGCATGAGCGCGACACCATCAGAGCGAGCCTCGGGGACAGCGTCGTGGGTCAAGTCCCCGCGCGCGTTCATCGCCCCGCTGGCGCTGGCCCAGTTCATCTGCAGCTTCGCGGGCTCGAACATGAACGTGATGATCAACGACATCAGCCACGACTTGCACACCGACGTCAAGGGCGTGCAGACCACGATCACGCTGTTCCTGCTGATCATGGCGGTGCTGATGATCCCCTGCAGCAAGCTGACCGACCGGTGGGGGCGCAAGCGATGTTTTCTCGGCGGCCTGATCCTGTACGGCATCGGCACCGTGCTGAGCGCGATCGCTCCGAACCTCGGCGTGCTGATCCTCGGCAACTCGGTGTTCCAGGGCGTCGGCACGGCGTTTCTGATCCCGCCCGTCTACATCCTCACGACGATGGCGTTCACGTCGCTGGAATCGCGCGCCAAGGCCTTCGGTGTCATCAGCGGGCTGGCAGGGCTCGGCGCCGCGGCCGGACCGCTGATCGGCGGCCTGATCACCTCGGCGATCAGCTGGCGCGCCGCGTTCGTCTTCCAGGCCCTGGTCGTCGCCACGATCATCGTTCTCGGCCGCCGTGTCGTCGACCCGGTCGCGCCAGACCCCGAGCGTCCGTTCGACGCGGTCGGAGCGATCCTGTCGGCGGTCGGGATGTTCTTCGTCGTGCTCGGGATCCTGCAGGCGGGGGTCAATAACACCCTGCTGGTCGTGTTCCTGGCGATCGGCATCGCTTGCCTGGCCGGGTTCATGGTTTTCATCCGCTCGCGCGAACGAGCGGGCAAGGAGCCGCTGCTCTCGATCGAGCTGTTTCGCAACCGCACCTCGAATCTGGGCCTTGTCACCCAGAACCTGCAGTGGCTGCTGCTGATGGGGGTCTCGTTTGTCGTATCGGTGTTCCTGCAGACCGAACGCCACTACTCGGCGATCAAGACGGGTGTGATCTTCACCGCCGCCACGGTCGGGGTCCTCGTTTCCTCGCTTGCCGCCGAGCGGCTGGCCAAGAGGCGATTGCAGAAGACCCTGATCTCGGCCGGCTTTGGTACGACAGTGGTCGGGATCGTGCTCCTGCTCGGGCTGGTCAACGCGGCGTCGTCAAGCGCCTGGGCGTTCGCGCCCGGGCTGCTGCTGATCGGGTTAGGTCTGGGCGTGATGCTGACCCCGTCGGTCAACCTCGTGCAGTCAGCCTTCCCCGAGAACAAGCAGGGCGAGATCTCAGGGCTGTCGCGCAGCGTCTCCAATCTAGGTTCGACGTTCGGCACCGCGATCGCGGGCACGATCCTGGTCTCCAACCTCGTCTCGGGGAACGGCACATACGTCGCGGCGATGATCGTGCTTGCGGTGGTCGCCCTCGCCGGCCTCGGGATCGCGATTCGCCTCCCCGCCAATCCTCTCCCAAGCGCCGACTCCGATGTCGCGCCGCGGGCCGCAGCATCAGGGGCGCTCGACGCCGCCGTCTGACTCGCCACTCGTTCCCGCCGCACCCAAGCCAACAGCGTCACCGCATGGTTTCACCAACGCCGAAGCGTCGCACCGGCTCGGTCGTGGCCGACCCGGGCGTCTGCTTCCCAAGCGTGAAGTGACGCTCTCCGGCGATCGCCAGAAAGTTTCAGAGCTGCCGCGACTCGATTCATCGAGTCCATCGCTCAGTCTCATCGTTGATATCGGTTGGACAAATGCAGCTTCAGGGCGAAGACTCCAAGCCATGCCCAACATCAATCGCCCTCATCAGCCCGCGGCAACGCCGACCACGACCCCACGCGAACCCAGGCCATTGCTCCTCAGGTGCAGGGATCTGCCCGGATCGCCAGGGGCCCATCGGTTCATCGGCGCTGAGCAGGGCCGCCTGCCGATCTCCTTGTTCCTGGTCGATGATCGGCCCGGCGCGGGCCCGCGGCTGCACCGCCACCCGTACCCCGAGCTGTTCATTGTCCACGCCGGCCAGGCCGACTTCGAGATCGACGACGCCTGCCTCATCGCGACAGCCGGAGACATCCTCATCGCCCCCGCCCAGACCCCTCATCGCTTCACCAACACCGGCGACGAGCAACTCCGCCTCACCGCGATCCACACCGCTCCGACCATGGACACTGAATGGATCGAACCGGCACAACGCACGAAAGGAAGACCATGCTGAGCGACCTGGGATCCGCACTCGCCGGGCTGGTCGCCCTCGCCACCATCCTCATGGGCTCGCGATACCTCCTCGACCCCACGCCGGCCGCCGCCGGGTTCGGCATCCCCGGCGCCCGCGGCGACGCTGCGACCGACCGCGCATGGCTAGCCGTCAAGGCCGCGCGCGACATCGCCATCGGGATCGCCATCGGTGCGCTCCTCATCAACGGAGCCCACAGACAGCTCGGCTTCCTGATGCTCGCTGCCTCAACGATCCCGATCGCCGATGGCACGATCGTCCTGCGGTCCGGCGGCCCGAAAGTCATCGCCTTCGGGGTTCACTGGACCACCGCCGCGCTCATTCTCACCACGGCCGCGCTCCTCATCGCCTGACTCCCGAGCCTGACAACTGCTGCGCGCGATTGGATGCAACGAGCCGCAACCCCGATCCCGCGCAGGTATCGGCCCCGAAACTCCGGCCGAACGGACGCTCTTTCGTCCATGACGCCGGTGTTCACTGAGGAGGCAATCCGCTTCCACGACGACGCGGAAGCCGCTTGGGGCGCGGGAAGGTCCTGCCGACGGCGGGCCGATGATCTTCGACCCGCGGAGCAACCTGGTGCGGTTCAACCCGTTCCCGGTCTCGACGAACGCGCTGGTGACCGACTTCCGCCCTTGGCAATGATCGCGGGGTCTCGTCGCGGTGGCCGTGGCCCGGGCTTATCCGAGCGGCGCCGCGTCAAGCTCGTGGATGATCGTCTCGCCCAGCCCGCGGAGTAACAGCACGTCCCGCTCCCCCAGCGTCGGTCGCTGCTCGTGAGCCAGGCAGCACAGGATGTACAGCCGTGCGTCCAGCGTCGTCAGCGGAACGCCGATGTACGCCCCAATCCCGGCGGCGCGAGCGACCTCGAGATCGCGAACGCGCTCGTCGCCGACCGCGTCCCGAACGACGTTACCGAGCCTGCCCTCCAGCAGACGCTGGCAGAACGTCTGCTCTACCGGGACCGACGCGCCGACTGCCAAGCCAAACGACTCGGCCTCACCCGCCACGAGTCGGACTACTTCGCAGCCATCACGTATCTCACCGAGTACGGCGACGTCCATCGACGTCTCCGCACGCGCCAGCTCGAGCGTCGAGACAACCACCTGAGCAGGGTGCGCGGGGCGACGGTCACTGCTGCTGAAAGCGCCACCACGGGGGGAAGCCCCCAGCCCGAGCCGGGAATCGTGCGGTGCGGGCGCTCGCCGCTGCTGCTCGCCCCAGGCGAGCAGCCATAGCGCCGCACGCTCCTCGTCGCTCAATCCGCCGATGAGGTGAAGATCACGATCGATCTGCTCGAGCGAATCACCGCGATCGAGCCGCTCGAGCAGATGGTTGCGCCAGTGTCCGCTCATCGCTGACCTACCCGGTGCGGTAGGGTCGCCCGGTAGGCGCTGCTGTTCGCTATTTCGATGGTCGGTCATGGGCGGCGTACGGAGATCCCGCTCGGGAGCCCACGCTATAGGGCGGCCGTCTCACGCCCGCGGAGTCGTCCCGTCGGTCCTCAGGACGTCTACCCTACGGACCGAGGCAGTCCGATGTCAAAGCACTCCGCCCGACCGTTGGTTTTCAACGCGGACGGACCGTCTCCGGGCTCGCTTCTCCAAGTCGGGCGAGGCGTTCAGAGGGCGACCTGCGAGCCCATAATCACCGTACGGTCGCCGGGGAGCCCGAAGTGCTCGATCGCGCTCGAGGCGTTGCGGGCCATCGCGATGAACAGGTTCTTTCGCCAGCGCCGCATGCCCGGATCGTCGGTCGGCGTGATCGTGATCCGTGAAACGAAGTACGAGGCGTGCTCGAGGTCGAGGTTGCGCTCGAGCAGGCCTTGCTTGCGTGCCAGTGCCAGTACGTCGGGGATGTTTAGTTTGTCGTGGTAGCCGAAGTGGGCCGTCATATGGACGACCTTGAAGCGGCCGTGGCCGAGCACCTCGACCGCACACCTGTCGAACGTCTCGACGTGCGGAATGCTGACGGTGTCGACCGAGACGATCACGACCTTCTCCGGAAGCGTGTGAGTGTGCTCGACGTCCGCGCGCAGCGCCAGTGGAGTGGTGTCCTTGTCTCGGCAAAGGAAGACCGCAACGCCGGGCGCCCGGATCAGCGGCGGCTGCGTGGAGTCGAGACCGTCGAGGAACTCGTTCAGCGATCCCTCCTGGGCGACGCGGTTCCTCGTGACGATCACCTGGCCGCGACGCCAGTTGATCATCACGATCGATATCAGGAGTCCGATCGCCAGCGGCAGCCACGCGCCGTGCTCGACCTTCGCGATGTTTGCGCTGAAAAACGCGATCTCCACCGTCAGGAACAACACCGCGATCGGTGCCAGCTTTCGCTTGGGCCTGCCCCAGAGCAACCGCGCGACGGCCAGGAACAGCAGGGTGTTGAGGATGAACGTTCCGGTCACCGCGACTCCGTAGATGTCACCCAGCTTGTTGGAGGAACGGAACACCAGCGTTAGCGTGAGAACGCCGACACACAGCAGCCAGTTGACGATCGGGACGTAGATCTGGCCCTCGACCTTGGACGTGTGCAGGACGCGCAGCCTCGGGAGGAAGCCAAGCTGCACAGCTTGCTTGGCCACGGAGAAGGAGCCCGAGATGACGGCCTGGGAGGCGATGACCGTTGCGACGGCGGCGAGCACAACCATCGGCCACAGAGCCCAGTGCGGGGTCATCTGGTAGAAGGGATTGAACGTGTTCGTGTCCTTCGCCAGCGCCGGGTGGTGGAGGATGAAGACGCCCTGGCCCAGGTAATTGAGCACCAGCGCCGGAAGCGCGAGGCCGAACCAGCCGACGCGGATCGGGGCCGCGCCGAAGTGGCCTCGGTCGGCGTACAGGGCCTCGGCGCCCGTCACCGCCAGCACCACGCCGCCGAGCACGAGGTATCCGGCGGCGCCGTGATCGGCGAAGAACCTGACGGCCCAGGTCGGAGAAAGACCTTGGAACACCGCCGGGTCCTTGACGACCTGGCTGAGGCCGATCAGCCCGATCACCGAGAACCACACGAGGAGGATCGGCCCGAACAACCAGCCGATCGTTCCCGACCCGAACCGCTGCAGGATGAACAGCCCGAGCAGGATCGCCACCGACAGCGGCACAACCAGGTGGGCGAGTGCGGGAGTGGCGACCTGGACACCCTGGATCGCGCCGAGTACCGAGATCGCCGGGGTGATCATGCCGTCGCCGAAGAACAGTGCGGCGCCGAAGATCCCGAGCGTCACGAGCAGCGTCCCATGGACGACTTTGTTGCGGTGCAGAAGGGCGGTCAGCGCCATGATTCCGCCGTCACCGCGGTTGTGCGCGCGCATGATGAAGCCGGCGTACTTGATCGATACGACAACCATGAGCGCCCAGAAGATCAACGACGCGATCCCGTAAACGGTGGCCGTGGTGATGTGGGCCGTGGCCTTGTACGAGCTGAAGATGGCCTGTTCGGTGTACAGCGGGCTCGTGCCGATGTCGCCGTACACGACTCCCAGCGCACCCAGCACGAGGACCGCCCGGCCAGCGTGAGCGATCACGTCCCGGTTGGAATCGGCCAGGGCCTCGAACCGCTTCCGTGTTGCCTCCGACTCCTGCGCGTGAGCGCTGGGCGCCGGCGGAGCGACGTAGCTGAGCTTGTGGGCGGCCTCGTTGAAGCTCCGCTTCACCCCGCTCGTCCCCGGCGATGGGGCGGACTCATCCCGTGCCGGCGCATCGGTCTTGTGTGCCGCGTCGTGCCGGCGCCGGCGGCGCGAGGTGGTCATCCCGGAGTGTCCTGGCCGACGCGGGCCGGGCGATGTCGGGCGGGAGGCTCGAGCGCAGCGGCCGCCGCGCGTAGCTCGCTTCCGAGCGCTCCGAGTTCGGTGGGCCGATACAGCGAACTGGTGCCGTCGGTGAGCAGCAACTCGAGCAGCGCGACACCCTGGGCACTTACCGGCTCGGCTGCACGCAGCCGTCGGTCCAGGGTCGCGAGCACCGTTCGCGCACCAATCACCTCGCACTGATCCGGCCGGACCGCTGCGCTGAAACCACGCGTACCGGCCTCGGCATCACGGACCGCTCTCGTCAGCCCGGCCGCCACACGCGCGCGGTAACGCCGGCTGGTGAGCCGCTGACCCCTGAGCGCGAGGAGCGCGCCGGCGCCCAGGCTTGCGCCCGCGGCGAGCTGACGGTCGAGCTCCCCGGCGCGCCACCTCGCGGTTAGCGCGAGACGGAAGCGCCGCCAGCGGCCCCCTCCAAGACGGAGCGAGAGCGGCGGATAGGAGATGCGCTCGAGATCGGCAACAGACATCGGACGGGTGCACGTCACATGCTCGCCGAGGCTGCGTCAAAGCAACGCTAAGAAACCGCCGGCAACCGTCAAGATTTCGTATAGCGAGCGCCGACCAGCAGCCGCTCCGCCGGGGCAGCGCCGGCGATCCTCGTGATCGCCGTAGCGAGCTCCGACACCCGCCCTGTGCGCTTCGGGTCAAGACTCCAGACCCCGTCGGGGAGCGGTAGCGCGCTAACTGAAGGCTGCCGCCGCTCATCCGCTCAGTGCGCGCAAGGCGTTGAGGATGACGGCCAGGTCGATTACCTCTTGCAGGAGCGCGCCGGCGACGGGCGGCAGGTAGCCGGCGGCCGCGACGCCCATCGCGACGAAGCTGAGCCCCATGCCGGCGATCACACTCTGGCGGGCGATCGACAGTGCGCGGCGGCCGATGTGCACCGCATCGGCGACGCGGTCGACGCGGTCGACGGTGATCACGGCGTCCGCGGTCTCCGAGGAGACGGTTGCGCCCGCCGCGCCCATCGCGATTCCGAGGTCGGCGATCGCCAGCGCGGGAGCGTCGTTGACACCGTCGCCGACCATGATCACCGGGCGGAGCTCGGGTTCGGCAGCCACCCGTCTGACGACCTCCAGCTTGTCCTCAGGAGACTGCTCGGCGTAGACGCGGTCGACGCCGAGCTCGCGGCCGACGCGCTCTGCCACCGAGCGCCGGTCGCCGGACAGCATTGCAATGTGCCTCACTCCCTCTGCGCGGAGGCGTTCGACGAGCCGCGCGGCGTCGGGACGGAGCTCGTCTCCCATCACGATCACGCCGGCGACGCGACCGTCGACCGCGACGACAACGTGGGCCTCGCCCGATCCACGGGTGGCGGTCAGCGCCGTGGAGGCAAGCTCCTTTCCCGGCACGCCGTTGCCGCGCATAAACGCCCGGCTCCCGACGAACACGACGGTTCCGTCGACGATGCCCCGGATGCCCTGGCCGGGGTCCTCGGTGACATCAGTCGGCAGGAGCAGCTCGAGCCCGGCGTCTTGTGCAGCGGTCACGAGCGCCTCCCCGAGAACGTGCGCGGAGAGACGGTCGACCGACGCGGCGAGTCGCAGCAGCTCGCCCGGCTCCCACCCGTCGCGGGTGAGAATGTCGCGCACCTCGGGAGTCCCGACGGTCAACGTACCTGTCTTGTCGAACAGGACAGTCTTCGCTTCGCCGAGCGTTTCGATAGCGCCCGCGCCCTTGACGATCACCCCGGCGCGCGCGGCGCGCGACAAGCCGGACGCGAGCGCGATCGGCGCAGCAAGAATCAGCGGGCACGGGGTGGCGACGACGACGACGGCAAGCCCCCTCACCGGATCGCCGCTCAGGGCCCACGCAAGGCCCGCCACCAGCACCGTCGCGGGGAGAAAGAAGCCGGCATAGCGGTCGGCCATCCGCACGAAAGGAGCGCGCTGGGTCTGGGCCTGCTCGACCAGTCGCACCAGCGCCGCGTACGCACTGTCGGCGGCGGGCCGATCGGCGCGGACATCGAACGGCGGCCCCGCGTTGGCCGCGCCGCTCAGCACCGGCATTCCGCGCCGCACCGTCTCCGGCAGCGGCTCACCGGTGAGGGTGCTGGTGTCGACAACCGCCTCCGCGCTCAGCACGGTTCCGTCGACTGGCACGACCTCGCCGGTGCGGACGACCGCCACGTCGCCCGCCTGGACTCTCTCGATCGGGACTTCCTGAAGCCGATCGTCGACGCGCACATGTGCGACCTTCGGCGCGCGTTGGACGAGCGCGCTGAGCTCGCGGCGAGCCCGTCGTGACGCGATCGCCTCGAGCGATGCCCCGCCCGAGAACATCAACCCGATCACGACGCCGGCGAGCTCCTGGTCGAGCGCCAGGGCGCCAACCATCGCCACCAGCGCGATCGTGTCAACGCCGAGGCTGTGCTCGACGACCACCGTCCGCCCGACCTCGACGGCCAGCTCGGCCGCCAGCAGCGCCACCGTCACGCGCCACACCATCTGGCCGGCGGCGCCCTCGCCGACGGCGTACAGCAGGCCGCCAACCACGAGCGACAACACCGCAATCGACGCGAGCAGCTGAGCCCGGTGCTCGATCAACCAGGCCAGCTTGTTCCCGCGCCGGCGGTCCTCTGGCCGCAGCCGCCCGCGGGCGCGCGGGAGCGCCGAAGCGTGGGCGTTGCTCATGCGGTCAGGCTCGCATCGAATGACCCAGGCACCATCCGTAGCGGTCCGCCGATCTCAGCCGGAAAGCTGCGGAGGTAATCCGAAGCGCCCGGGTGCAGAGGCATCGTGGAACGCGTGTAGCTGATCGATTCTGCCTCCGCTAAGACTCAGAACGGCGAGGTGGTTGGGAACGTAGACGCCTGACGGGTCGAGCCTGTAGGCGCCCATCGCGAGCTGACCGTTGGCGGACGTCGGCAGCAGTCGCCAGCGCTGGATCCCATCGAGCGCTCCGGCCTGCAGGCCGATGATGAACGCCTCGCGGCCGCCGAACCAGTTGGGGAACGGTGGCATCGCGGCGGTCGCGCCCTCGGTTAACATCTCGACGATCGCGTCGACGTCGTTCCGGGCCCAGGCGTCGACATAGCGGTCGACGATCGTGCTCAGCCGCTCGTCGCCGAGCGAGCGGAGCGTCTGCTGCTGGCTGCGCTCGGGCAGACGATCGTCGACGCTCGCGTGCGCACGCTGGAGCAGGCTGTAGACCGAGGCCGGGGTCGCCTCCAGGGCGGCCGCAACCTCCTCCCCCGAGAACCCGAGCACGTCACGGAGGATCAATACCGCGCGCTGGCGCGGGGGCAGGTGCTGGAGCGCGGCGATGAAGGCAAGCTCGACGGCCTCCCGCTGCTCGTACCGCGCCTCCGGCCCCGCCAGACGCTCGTCGATGCCGAGCCCACGGTCCGGATACGGTTCGACCCAGACCGATTCGGCCAGCGGCGGGCCGAGCGGTATGTGCGGGTCCGCCGGCGGGCCGTAGTCGATCGGAAGTACCCGGGTCGGCCGCCGCTCGATCATGCGTAGGCAAACGTTTGTGGCGATCGTGTACAGCCACGAGCGCAGCGAGCTGCGGCCTTCGAATCGCTCAAGCCCACGCCACGCCTTCACGAGCGTCTCCTGGACGGCGTCCTCCGCATCCTGGATCGAGCCGAGGAAGGCTAGAATAAGCAGCGGAACGCCTCATCTACCCGCGGAGAACCCCCGACATGACCACGACCAAACCAAGCGCCCGCTCGCCGCGGGCGGTATCCGCATCAGCGAGCTCGCCGGCCGCGGCCGCAACGGCAAGCGCCTGCACAGCGACACCGACCAGCGCGGCAAGCTCGATCGCGACTGCGACGAGTTCGGCCTCGACCTCGACTACGTGTTCGAGGAGCTCGACACCTCGGGCACGCTCCCCCTGGTCAAGCGGCCGAAGCTGCTCGACGCGCTCGAGCGGATGGAGCACGGCGAGATCAAGGCGATCGTGTTCCCCTACCGGGACCGAAGCGACCGGTCCATCAAGGTGATGACCGAGGTCGTCGAACGGGTCGACCGCGCCAACGGGCTGCTCATAGCGGGCGGTCCGTGCTGACGCACAAGTCGGCCGATCAGTGGGCCCGGTCGGTGCTGGAGTCGTTCGCCAACGAGATGCCCGCCCGCTACGCCCGCGAGAAGGTGCGCGCCGCGCACGTCGAGGCGATCGCCGCGGGGATCCCGTGCTACGCGCCCGTCCCCGGCTACGTGAAGGACGAGACCACCGGCCGGTTCGTCAAGGACAACCCGCTCGTTCCCGTGGTGCGGGAGGCGTTCCGGATGCGCGACCGCGGCAAGTCGATCAACGAGATCCGCCGCTACCTCGCCGAGCGCGGGATCAGGCGCTCCTACGCGGGCGTCGAGTCGATGCTGCGCTCCCCGACGTATCTCGGCCTGGTCGTGTTCGGCGAGCTCGCCTACCGCGGCAAGGGCGTCGACCCCGCCGACGCCACGGTCGAGCCGCGTCGCGCGCACCCCGCGATCGTCAACGCCGACCTCTGGCACCGCGTGCAGGACCGCAAGGCGACGCGCGGGAGGCAGGCCAAGTCCGAGCGCCTCCTCGCGCGCCAGGGCGTGCTCGTCTGCGGGACGTGCGGGGCGCGGATGACCGCCACCAACAACCGCGGGTATGCGTTCTACCGCTGCCAGCACAACGCGAGCCCGGACTGCACGGCGCGTGCGACGATCGCCGCCGACCGCGTCGAGGAGTTCGTGGTCGGCAAGCTCCGCGCCCGGCGCGAGCTACAGACGCTCGAGGGAGTCGCATCGGCCGACCTTGGCGAGCAGCTGCACCAGGCGGCCCGCGAGGCGAAGGCCGACCTCGAGGCCGCGGTGGAGGCGTTCGAGGGCGTCGAGGGGCTGGGCGCCGCCAAGCGCCGCATCGCCGAGCTAACCGAGCGGTGGCGGGCCGCGGAGCGGGAGGCCGAGCAGCACGGGCACACCGAGCAGGCGGCCGCGGCGATGCGTCGGCTGGACGACTGGGAGCGGCTACCGCTCGAGCATCGCCGAGCGATCATCCGCGCCACCGTCGAGCGCATCGTCGTCGCCCCGGTTGGGGGGTCGGGCTGTCGCGGTCGAAGTGGGATGAGCGCCGGGTCCACGTTCAGTTCTTCGGCGAGCGCTAGGCGGGCGGCATCATCGAGGATGCGCTGTACCTCGGCGATGGCGTGGTTGGGGAGCGTCACGGGGGAGCCTCCTCGGTCGCGTGTCTGAGCTCGCCCGCGTCGGTGTTGGTCAGGTCATGTGCGTTCGCATCGCCTCCTCGGTTGTGATGAACCAGCCGTGCGCTCACGCCGGCGCCTCCCACTCGGCCGCGAACCGCGCGCCCTCGTGCTGCCGCTCGGCGAGCTCGAGCAGCGCGTCCGCCGCCCCCTCGAGCATCGCCGCGCGCCGGCGGCACCGCTCCGCCTCGCCGACGACCTCGTCGACCGCGACCTCGATCCAGTCGAGCGTGCGGAACGAGTCGTGGTCGTAGCACTGTGCAAACCCCGCCTCGTATGCGGTCTGCTCGGGCTCGTCGAGGTAGCGCCGCTCGGGCTCCGGGCTCGGGGCGGCCGGTCATGACTGCCCCTCTCGCTTGGGGAGATCCCACCCCAGCCTGCGGAGCCGACAGATGTAGCCACTGGGGCGACGCACCCTCACGCCAATGGCAAGGCAAACCTCAGTTGCGGTAGCCCCGTCCCGCCACAGTCGCTCGCCCATCGCACGGCGGCGCTGTTTCAACGCGGCGACGCATTTCGCACACAGGCGAGAGCCGTGGGACATCTCGCCGCCGCACTTCGGACACTCAGGGGCCGGCCCCCTCTCAGTCCACGAACGGGTCTCAAGGCCGGCCGCGCGGATCGCGGTGCTCCACCGCCCGAACTTCTGCTGGACCGCGGATGTGCACGGGTAGCGCGCATCGGCTCCCGCGGCGCTCCGGTTCGCGGCCGTTGACCACTCGGTCGCTGTGGGAGGCCGACTGAACCGTTCAGCCCACTCGCGTATCGCGCCGACGATCGCGTCGCGCGTCCATCGCGCGTTCTCCGCCTGCGACCGCATAGCGCATCGGTGGCAGCGCTTGGCCGCCTTGTCGGGACCGTTGTAGCCGTTCGTCGGCGCGCCGCAGTCGACGCACACGCCGGCGTACAACGTCTGCTTGCGGCAGCGGTCCGAGCACCACTTCGCCCTCCCCCGCCCCTCAAACTCGCGGCCGCACCCGACGCACGTACGCGCCGCGGCGACCGGAGGCCGCGGCTCGCTGGGCATGCGCGGCGGTCGCCTGCGCGGCGGTTGCCTGCGCTCGTTGGATCTCCGATCGACAGCATGGGCGTGCTCGGGGTCCTCGAGCCTGTCGCAACGCTTGCACAGCCCATGCCGGTGCCTCGGTCGGTCGCCGCACCGCTCGCACGCGGGACGTATCCGCGGCGAGCGCGCCCGGTCGTAGCACCGTTGGCACATTCCGAGCGCCTTGACGGGACGCTCGCTGCATCGCTCGCACATCGTGACGTTGCCCATCGAATCCTGCTCCTCTCTAGCCTCGCGGCCGTCGCCGGAACGCCTACCGTCCAACCGTCGACTACCTGGCCCTACGCGCACGCGAGACAACGCTTCGTTCTTGCGTGCGCGTACTCCGTAAGTAGTCGACGGTTGAGCGGTAGGCATCAGAACAGCCCCCCGCCCCTGCCCTCGCCCCCACCGCCCTCCTCCGCGCCCTCCTCGACGGCGCTGTGCTCACGGCCCTCGGCGTACTCGACGAGCTCGGGCGTCAGCTGGTACAGCCACGCCTTCGGATGCGGCGGGTCCCAGGCCTGAAAGTGCTTCGCCTCGACGCCGATCTCCGCGAGCCGCCCCCGCAGTGACCTCGCCGACAGCGGCTCCGCGCCGCACACCCAGCGGACGAACGCAATGGTCTCGCCGGCGCGCAACCAGTGCTCGCCAGTCTCCCGATCGACGAACCGGGTCGGCCGCGGGAACCACGTGTCGCTGCGGTTCAGGAGCGCCCGCGCCTCCGGATGCCCGAACTCCCCCTGCTCCCGCAGCGCCACCAGCCCCTCGTGCCGGCGCTTGCCGTCGGGCTCGAGCGTGTACCCCCGCAGCGGCGAGGCCACGTCGAGGATCTGCTCCATCCACCGGGTCGTCTCCTCGCGCTCGTCGGTCTCGGTGAGCACGGCCCCGAGCTTGCACAGAGCCGCCCACACGTCCTCGATCTCCGAGCCGGTGAGGTGCGGCATGTCGAGCTCGCCCTTCGAGACCGACAGCACCATCGACCGCAGCTTCGAGCCCATGAGGTCCGACTGCGGCTTGAACCGATAGGCGCGGGTCTCGCGACCCTTGCGGAACGCGATCGAGCAGCCGTCGGTCTTCTCGGTCGTCGCCCGCACGAACGCGTCGAACTGCCAGCCCTGCTCCGGCTTGAACGCGACCGTCAGCCAGGCGCGGAGCGTGTCGACATCGCGAGTGTCGGGTAGCGCGGGGAGTTTGCCCTTCGGGCGGGCCTTGCCGAGCCCCTTACGGATCGCCGCCGCGTCGAGGTCGGCGAGCGTGAACCTGCCGCGGCGGCGGAGCTCCTCGAGCTCCTCCTCGGGCACCCCGTCGCGGCGTAGCTCCCTCAGCGCGGCCCGCCGCTCGATCTCGTCGAGGGTGATGTCCGAGCTCACGGCGCCCACCCCCGGCGCCGGCGTCCTACATGACCCGGCCCAGCCGGGTCGGGACCATCCTCGTCATCGGCGGGCGGGCCGCGTGAGCGTCGAGGACGGGCCCGAGCGCGGCCGTGATCGCCGCGAGACCGCGGGAGCCGCCAGCGTCGCAGCGACCCGCGCCGCGAGCGCGCCAGCGCACGACGGTCAGCCGCGAGCAGCCGCGACCGGCCAGCCGCCGTCAGCACCTCGTTACGGCCGTCCTCGAACGTGACGTCAAACACGGCGCCCGGCCCCGCGCTCGCGATCCACACCTCGTCGACGGCGAGCCTGACGCGGGCGAACTGCCGCGCGAGCTCCGCCGGCGCCAGTCGCCGCCGGCGGGCGCGCAGCGCGACGATCCGGGCGCGCACGCGGCCGCACCGGTGATGCAGCGCGAGATCCCCGCCGACGCGGTTTAGCTCCTCCTCGACGCTGTCCGCGAGTCCGAGGCGCACGCTGTCGACGGCGTCGCGGCCGTCGAAGTCGATCTCCGAGTCGATCTGACGGAGCAGTTCTCCGAGGCGCTCGCCGGCGCTTCGGGCGTCGAGGCCGTCAGGCTCGTCTACCCGCTCGGGCATCGCTCGGAGTTCCTGGCGGCATCGCGCTGTGAATGATGCCGTGAGCGGCGGATGGAACCGGCGGGCGGGAGCACGACCCGCCCCTCCGAGCGGTGAGGACGGGCCGCATTCCCTCCTTAGCCGCTAGCGCGCGAGGTTGCGACGCCGGTACGCGCCAGCAGACCTGACACTACCCACCGTCGACGACGGCTAGGCTGCGCGCGTGTCGGGCAACGGCTGGCCGGGACGCAACCGCAAAACCATCGAACAGCACCTCGCCGTCCTGCTCCGCAACGGCATCCCCCTCCACCGCGCCGCCCCCGCCGTCGGCACCAGCGAAACCGCCGTCAACCGCTGGCTCGCCCGCGCCCGCCAAGGCGACGACGCCTACGCCCGGTTCGCCGACACTGTCGACGCCGCCCGCGCCGAACGCGCCCACGACGAGGCGCAGCTGCTCGCCGACGCCCGCCAAGCCACCACCGGCCGGCAGTAGCATCCGGCGCGGCCGCGCGACCAGCGCCCAGGCGGCGCCCGTAGTGCCATCCCACCCGAGGAGCGGCCCAGGGGCACACGGGACCTACGACTCTGCATCGGAGGTCACACCGTGCCCGTCACCGAACTCCCCGCCCCCGGCCTCGGCGCCGGCATCACCCCCGAACAATGGGCCAGCTACGTCCTCGAGCACCTCTCCGCCCAGTCGGTCGTCTTGGCGTCCGGCGCCACGCGCGTCACGACCGCCCAGAAGGTCGTCCACATCCCCCGCGTCCTCGCCGACGGCAGCGCCATGTGGCTGTCGGAGCTCGAGGAAATCACCGCCGGCGACCCGACCGGCGACGAGCTCGTCCTCACCCCCAAGAAGTGCGGCGCGCTCACGACCTTGTCCGATGAGGTGGTCAGCGACTCGAGCCCCTCGGTGATCGACGCGGTCGGCACCGCCATGACGAGGGCGGTCGCGTTGAAGGTCGACCGCGCGCTGCTCGCCGGCGTCGGCGGCAAGGAACCCGTCGGCGTTTACGGGCAGGCGGGGCAGCACGTCGTCGGCGCGATCGACATCGACCACCTCATCGACGCCGCCGGCCTCGTCCTCGACGTCGGCGGGCAGGCGACCGTCGCCTACGTCAACCCGGCCGATCACACCGCGCTGCAGAAGCTCAAGGACGCCAACGAGCGGCCCTTGCTGACACCCGACTACAGCGGCGGCCCGAGCTCGACCGTCTACGGCCTCGCGCTCTGGCCGACCAAGGGCGTCGCCGCCGGCACCGCGCTCGTGGTCGACCCGGCGCAGATCGTCGTCGCGGTCAGAGATGATCCGACCGTCGCCATCTCGACCGACGCGGCGTTCACTCGCGACGGGGCGGTCTGCCGCGTGGTCGCCCGCGTCGACGTCGGCGTCAACGACCCGAGCGGGCTGGTGTCAGTCGCCGCCGCCGCCGGCACGCGGGCCGACGACGAGGAGAAGACGGCGCGCAAGCGGTAAGTGACCGACGACCAGGAGGCGGGGCTGCGCGGCGACCCGCGCGCGCGGCTCGCGCTCGGCGACTGGAGCCCGAACGACCTGCCCAGGCTGCGGCGCTACTGGCGCAAGGTCGAACGCGACCTCAGCCGGGAGCGCCGCCGCCGCCGCGAGCTCGAGCACGAATGCGAGCGCCTACAAGCCGTCGTAGTCGAGCTCGTCGTCCGCTGGTACGACGCCGGCGAGCGACGGCCCCCGCGCCCGTTCGGCGGCGACCTCGACCACCTGTTGTGCCCGCCGGGCGAGGCCGCCGACGAGACCGGCGTCGAGATCGTCTGGGCCCATCCCGACGGCGGCGAGGCGGATACTCCCCCCGACGATGACTGACCCGCCCGCCCCGCCAGCGGAACCGCCCCAGACGCCGCCCGAGCCCGCGTCCGCCCCTCCCGCGCCGCCGCCCGACCCGCCCGCCGACCCGCCCGCCGGCGAGCCCCAGAGCGATGACATCGCCGCCGTCCGCCGCGAGGCCGCCGGCTACCGCACCCGCCTGCGCGACGTCGAAGCCGAACGCGACCTCCTCGCCCAGCGCCTCGAGCGGATGCAGCGCGGCGAGGCCGAGCGGCAGGCCTCCGCGCACGGCATGGCCACGGCGCCCGACCTGTGGCTGCTCGTCCCCGAGCTCGGCGAGCTCCTCGCCGACGGCGAGCTCGACCCCGACCGTGTCCGCGACCGCGTCGAGACCATCCTGCGCGAGCGGCCCTCGTGGCGCCGCTCGACGCCGGTCACCGGCGGGTCCCGCGGCGTCGGCGGCAACGGCCGGCCGCTCGGCCTGAGCGACCTCATCAGCCAACGGCGGCGAGGCCGATGACACCCCCTGGCCGCCGCAGGGTGAACCTCGCCGCCGGCGTCGCCGCCGGCATCACGCCGGTCTCCCGGCACGTCCTGCGCTACGGCACCGGCTCGGCCGGCTCGTTCGAGTGGGCCGTCGAGACCGGCCACATCAAGATCACGCCGCCGCCGCGGCGACGCCGGCCCGCCCGGCCGCAGCGCAGGCGATGACACCCGCGGCCCGGCCGCTGCTCTACCCGTGCATGGCGAGCGGATGCCCCGAGCTCGTCGAGGGCGACAACGCCTACTGCCGCAAGCACAAGCGGCAGCGCAAGGGCACGGCCATGCCCCGCGGCCTCACCCCATGCCTCGCCGCCGGCTGCCCCCGCCTCGTCCAGGGCGGCGGCTACTGCGACCGGCACGCCGCACGCCTCGGCGCCCGGCGACGCAAGCCCGGCCCCAACCCGTGGCGCAACCCGACCTGGCGACACGTCGCCGCCCGCTACCTCCGCACGCACCCGCGCTGCGAGTGGCCCGGCTGCCGCGCGCCCGCCCTGCTCGTCCACCACCGCGACGGCAGCGGCCGGCTCGGCGCGCGCGCCAACAACGACGAGAGCAACCTCGAGGCGCTCTGCTCCGAGCATCATGGCCGCCGCCACCGCGAGCTCCACCACGCCGGCGTCGTCGAGCTCGGACCCAAGACGTGACCCTGGGGTGTGAAGGGTTCTACGAGGCCCCGGGAGAGGTCTCGGCTGGGGCTGCGAGAAAAACCGGAAAAACGGCCGGCACCCATACCCGGCGGACCTCGCGCGGCCAGGCGGTCGCGTCGCCGTCGGGCGCGATGATGCGCTCATGATCGGCCCGAACGGCGACCGTGACGTCGACGAGGATCTCGAGCTCCCGCCCGAGCTCGCGGAGGCCCACGGCAAGCCCGCGTTCGTCATGACCGACGAGGGCGTCGGCGATGGCGTGCTGCAGGTCTTCCCCGAGCTCCTGCGACCCCGCTGGCGCGACGAGGACGACAGGTGACCGCGCTGCCGCCGCGGGTGAGGCTCGCACTCGAGATCACGAGGATCTTCAAGATGGGCGACGACGATCGCGGCCGGTTCCTCGCCGAGGCGAGGCGCGGCCCCCGAGCTCGCGGAGGAGCTCGACGTGATCGCCGAGGCGGCGGTGAGCGTTGACCGGGATCGCCTCGATGAGCTCGCCATCCACCGGCTGATCCGCGCCTGGCGCGCGGGCGAGCCGCTCGGGCCCGCCGCCTGAGCCCCTCAGGCGCTCACGATGGCTCTGGCGGCCCTGCGCGGCCCCGAGAGCGGCTCAGGGCCGCTCCGAGCAGCGCGGGGCCGTCAGAGCGATCACAGCGCGCCAGCTATTGCTTATTCCAGCTTCCTCCCCAGCATGCGGTAGCAGTGGGCATGAACCGCACGGCGATGCGGCTCGAGCTGCTCGCCGTAGGCGCGCTCCTCGGGGCTCATCGCTTGTGCTCCCAGAGCGCGATCTCGCCCGCGGACGGCGACCAGACGACCGAGCGCCATCCGGCCGGTCCTTCGCGCGGACCGAGCAGCACGGTGGCGCCGAGATCGCGCGCGCGCTCTGTCGCCGCCCCGATCCCGTCCACCTCGACGTACGGCAGCCATCCGGGCTGGCACGTGCCGCACTCGACGATCCCCCCGTCGAGGCCGTCGCCGAGGAGGAGCGCGTTGTAGCTGCCCCAGCGGTTGTCGATGCGCTCGGTCCGCCACTGCAGCAACCCGGCGTAGAACGCGCTCGCGGTCTCGAGGTCGTTGGTGTGAAGCTCGAGGTGCACGACACGCCGCGACACGATCAGCTCTCGTACTCGTCGTGGCGGCGGATCCAGGACTGAAACATCGGCTCGCCCTCATCCCGCCCGAGCGGCACCCGGTCGAGGATGCCGTAGTACGTCATCACGACCTCCAGCCCCCTAGCGGTCGTCGCGTAGGTCATGCACACGTCTTCGCCCGAGCGCGCGAAGATGGTCAGACCCGGCCCCTCCGAGAAGTAGCCGACCACGTCGGTCCCGCACGCCGACGCGAATCGCTCGACGAACGGCGGCGCCTGGTCGGCCCACGTGCTGACCTGCTCCCGTGTCTGCGAGTGCTCGAGGTCCCAGTTGAAATCGCTCTCGTAACTGGAGGCCCAGTTGAAGCCCCAGCCCATCCGCTCGCGATAGGCGAGCAGCTTCTCGAGGGGCGCACGTGACACGCCGATCATCGTCACGTCGCGGGCCTCGAGGTGCGCGACCACCCCGTCGAAGCTGTCGGCGATGGATGAGCAGACCGGGCATCCAGCCTCCCAATCCGGGCCGAACATGAAGTGGTAGACGACGAGCTGCGACCGGCCGTCGAACAGCTCCGCCAGGGTCTGGGGTCCGTCCGCGGTCTGGAACGTGTATTCCTTCTCGACCCGAACCCATGGAAGCTCCCGCCGCTGCCGGGCCAGCTCATCCCCCATCCGGGTGACCTCCTTCTCGCGCTTCAGCACCTCGTCGCGCGCGGCAAGCCACTCTTCGCGTGTCCCGATCTTGTGGTCGGTCATTGTCTTCTCTCCTTCCTGTGTGTCACTTCAGGTTGGCGCAACCGCGGATCCGGTCTCACATCGATGGCATGAGTCCGGGGACCGCGGAGGGCGCGACGAGGCTCAGAATTCCGAGCCCGATGATCGCCGCTGCGACGCGTATGTCCACCGCGGCTCTCGCCGGCAGCAGCTTCTGGGCGACGACGAGAACGGCGATCACGGCCATCCAGCCGATGCTCATGACGCCCACGGCCACCAGCATCACCAGCAAGCCAATGCTGGAGCCGATGCACTCGGCCCCGAACTCGACGCCAGAGCGATCGGTCTCGCGGCCGTTCATCCGCTCGGCGGACAGGACCCAGCAGGCTGCGGCGAGCCCGAGCGTCGCGACCAGCGTGGCCGCCTTCGGCGCGGTGGCGGAGCTCGTCATGACCGGCTTGCGATTGTCGTGATGGTGATCATCGAAACCTCCTTCTGGTCAATTAGATCCGCGGCGCCGGCGCAATCCATCGCTCGCCCGAACGAGCGAATCGACGGATTCGGAGACGTACAGCCGGCGTTAGCCGTCGATGAGCTCGCCCAGCGTCAAACCGCTGTGAACCGATTCGGGGCGCTCGGCGACGATGTCCGATCCCCGAGCGGCGTGTTCGTCGTTGCGCTTGATTAACAGCCACTGGGGCTTCACGGCCCCGCTGGTCCGCTGTAGCGCGAACCCGCCGCGGAGCTTCTCGCCGCGCAGCACGAACACGGCGTGACCTCGCTCGAGCGCCTCCGGCCAGGGCACGCGGCCACCCTGCTCGTATTGACCACGATCCCAGATGATCGCCCCGCCGTTGCCCGTCCGCGCCTCGAAGTCGTTGTGGGCCAGAGTGTGGTCCTCCACCTGCACGGCGAAGCGCTTGACGGTCGGGTCCATCGAAGGACCCTTGGGCACGGCCCACGATCGCATGACTCCGTCGACCTCGAGGCGGACATCGAAGTGGTGCGCGGTCGCCTGATGCTCCTGGACGACGAACACCCCCGCCGGAACCCCGCGGATCGCGAACTGCTCGTGCCCCTCGACTCGGATCGCTCGATCCGAGACCGAGTCGACGCCGGGGATCGACCGAAGCTCGGCCGCGAGCTCCGCGGTCGCGCCGCGCTCCCCCTCGGCATGCACGCACAAGGTGCCGTCCGCCTCCAGCCGGACCCATCCGAGCAGACCGAGCCGGCTCGCTCGCGAGCGCACGTCCTCGCGCAGTGACAGATCAGCCATCTCGCCGGTCACGGAGATCCGGCTCGCGGTTCGCTCGTTCACGGTCCCAATTCTTACGCGCGGGTCGTGAGCGTCGCCACCAGCGTGCGGATCTCGCCGCCGATCCGCTCCACCGCCTCTTTGTCCGCTTCGATCAGGTTCACGAACGAGAAGAAGTCGCGGAACATGTCCTCGTGATGGCGGTGCGTGACCGGCACTCCAGCCGCCTGCAGCCGCTGTGCCTACGCGATCCCTCGTCCCGCAGCGGGTCATATTCGGCCGTGATCACGGATGAAGGGCCATCGCTCTCTCCTGTCGGACACGCGAACGCGCGAATCCTCGCATGCCGATCTCGCGTGTGCCACGCTCGCAATTCCGCACGACGTCGCCGTACGATGGTCGCGTTCACCTTGCGGATCCTCGCGGCCACACCAATCGTCACCCTGGTCATGCTTTTGTGCGCCGCGTGCGGCGGCAGTCAGCGTGTGACCGGGACCGTGGCCTCGTGCAATGGATCGCCGGCATTGTGCTCCCGGCCGCTGAATGAGGTGACCTTTCCCGGTACGCACAACTCGTTCGCGGCATCGACGGAGCCCGGCTGGTATTTCGCCAACCAGACCTACCCGATCGGTCGTCAACTCCAGGACGGCGTCCGGGCCTTTCTCATCGATATCCACTACGGCGTCTACGACCCGGCGACCGGGCGCGTGCGGACCGACCTGACCGCCGAGGGATCCGATCGCAACAAAGTGGCCCAACAGTTGCCGCCGAGCGCCCTCCGCGTCGCCGACCGGGTCGCCGGCGGTATCGGCTTGGGGACATTGAAAGGCAAGCCTGCGCCGTACCTGTGTCACACCCTGTGCGAGCTCGGCGCCGATCCGCTCGATCGTGAGCTGGACACGATCGCGATGTTTCTCCGCGAGCACCCCGATCAGGTGGTGATCGTGATCGTCGAAGACTACGTTCCGCCCTCGACGATCAAGCAGGCGTTCGCGGCCGCAGGGCTCACGCGGTACGCCGTGACTTTGATGGTCCATGCCGCCCTACCGACCGTTGGCGAACTGATCAACAGCGGCCACCGGCTGGTCGTGTTCGCGGAAGTCGAAGGCGGCTCACCGCCGTGGTACATGCCGGCGTTCTCGTTCATCCAGGACACGCCGCTCGGCGCGGTCCACCCGGGTCAGCTCAGCTGCGCTCGCTACCGGGGCAATCCAGACAGCCCGATGCTCCTGCTCAATCACTGGGTGCCACCGTTCCCTCCCAGTCCCACCATCAACGCGCAGATCGGTCGCGCGGCCTTCCTGCGCGCCCGCGTCTTGCGTTGCACGCGCGAGCGGGACACCTCCGGTGCGATCGTGGCGGTCGACTTCTACCAGCGCACCGCGGTGGTCAAGGCCGCGCAGGAGCTCAACTCCGGCCGCTGACGGGCCCCAGGGCGCGGGCGCCGGGACGCGTCACCCGCGCTTGATCGCTTGAAGCGTGTAACTGTGAGGCAGCCGCCACGGGCGGTCGGTCAGCCGCCACTCGCCGAGTGCGATCTTGGTCATCTTCCCGGGCATCGCCTCCCACGGGACGCTGTCGTGCTCCACGAGCATCGTGAGATCGAGACCCGCATCCGACAGCGCGGTCACAATCTCGCCCAGGCCGTGATTCCACTCGTGCGTGACGTTGTGGGTGAACGTCGAGGTCGTTTCGACATACGTACCCGGATAGTCGAGGATCATCGGCTCTGCGCGCTCGAAATACGGATGCTCGACCGCGAGCGTGCCATCGGCCCGCTCATCGTCGAGCGTCCACAGCATCGGGTGACCCTCGCGCAGGAACAGCCCACCGCCGGGCACCAGCAGATCGGCCACGACGTTCGCCCATCTGCCGACCGAGGGCAGCCAGCAAAGCGCTCCGATGCCCGTGAACACGAAATCGAACGCGCCGGCGCCCAGCACTGCGACCGCGTCGTAAAGCTCCGCCTCGACGAACTCCACACGCGGTCCGGCGCGTTCGGACAGCAGCCGGGCCTGCTCGAGCGACGCGCGGGAGAAGTCCAGGCCGGTCATCCGGGCACCCAGCCGCGCCAGCGAGATCGTGTCGGTGCCGATGTGGCACTGCAGGTGCACGCCCCGGAGGCCGGAGACGTCGCCAAGCCGGGGGAGGTCGAAGCGAACGACGTCGCTCAGAACGTCCGGATCGTCGATGAACTGGCCCACCGCATAGTCACGGGAGGCCGCGTGAGCCGGTGCCCGCTCATCCCAGGACGCCCGATTGACCTCGACATACCGGTCCGCCACCCCCCAGTTATACCGCGCACCGACCGGGGCGCCGGCCGCGCGCCACGCGCGTCCTCGGCGAGCTGACCAGGTTCGCCGAGTGCTCGAGCAGGCGGCGCACTTCGTCGATCTCTCCGCAAGCTCTCGTCGCCGGCATCGGCTCATCGTCCGCGAGGGCGGCGGTCCACGGGCAGTGCGCTCGGCCCGACGTGCTCGTCGAGCCAGCCTGTGACCGGCGCCGCCGCCCGCCAGGTGCTCGTGACGAATCCGCGCCCGCGGTCGCGGCTGATGCCCCGTCCGAACTTCAGCGTCGCACCGAGCGACAGGCTCTTGCGCCGCAGGAGCTCGATCCGCTCGTGCTCCCTCGGGTATCCGCGCGGCGCGGTGGCGAGGCTCTCGCCCCACAGCTCGAGGCCCGCCTTCTCGGCCTTCGCCGCGAGCTTCGTCAGCTCCGCCCCGGGCCCGTCTCCGGCGACCCCCTCGCGGTAGCGATCGAGCTGATCGCGGGCCATCACGTGATAGCCGCTCCCGGCGACGAGACCTCGCGCCGAGATCGACGCGTACAACCCCCGTGCGGCGAGGTCGGAGCCGTAAAGGATGCCGTAGGTATTGGTCTTGTATGGCGACTTGTCCGGCGAGAAGCGAATGTCCCGGTTCTGGCGGAACAGCTTCACCTCGCCGCCGAACGTCTCGCTGAGCTCGGTCAGCAGCGCGTCCATCTGATCCCGGATCGACTCCTCGAAGAAGTCACGGCCGGCGGCGAAGTACTCCTTGCTGTTGTCCGCCTCCAGTCCCGTGAACCACTTCTGGACGTTGGGGCCGAAGCCTTCTAACCTGGTCATGCCGCGATCCTCTCAGGACCAGACCGACGTGGGAAGAGCGGTCCGCCGCGAGGCCGAACCCGATCGACTCGACGAAGATGTCGAGCGCGCTCGGCACGGCGGACCGGCGCGGGAAGAGCGGTCCGTCGCCCACGGCCGCGGGTCAGCTCGCGGGTCCGCGGAGCCGGAGCCGGATCGGCTCCGCCCCGCGGGTGACCTCGAGCGCCACCGCGCGGCGGCGCTCGCGCGACTGGAGCACCGCGAGCTCGAGATCGTGCGCGCTGCGCAGCGGCCGTCGATCGGCGGAGGTGAGCAGGTCGCCTGGGCGAACGCCGGCGGCGGCGGCGAGACCGGCGGGATCGACGTGCCGCACCAGCAGACCGGCGAGGGGCGGGAGCCCGACGGCGCGTCGCCGCTCGAGCGCGACCGGGGCGCCGTCGACGGCGAGCCCGAGCCCCGGCACGAGACCACCGACCGGATCGGCATCCTCGAGCGTGTACAGGAGCTTGCCGAGCAGCCGGGCGAGGTCGTCGCGCTCGGCTTGGGTCAGGCCGGCGAGCAACCCCTCCGCGTTGGCCAGGTGCTGGGGCGCGCACGCCTCGAACAGCTCGCGGCCTGGGTCGGTCAGGGAGATCAGCGTGCCCCGGCCGTCATCGGGATCGGCCTGGCGGTCGGCGAGGCCTCCCCGCACCAGCCGGTCGACCCGGAGGCTCACGGTGCCCGCGGACAGCCCCAGCTCGGACGCCAGGCGGCGTTGCGAGACGCCGTCGCCGGCGAGCCGGACGAGCGTGGCCAGCACGGCGAAGTCGGCGCTGTGCAGCCCGAACCGCGCGAACACCGTCTCGAGCCTGGGCGCGAGCTCCGCCTGAAGCCGAGCGAGCCGCGCGACGACCGCGATCGGCTCGACCGGGAGCTCGGGCCGGGTCGCTCGCCAGCCGGCGATCACCCTCGCGATCGAGTCCTCGATGAGGGCGTGGTCATCCGTGTCAACCGCTTGGAAGGTTTCCTCGCGCGGCGTCATCGCGCCGAGCATAGTCCCAAACCTCGGATGTGTTAGTTTGGGGACAAACTAAATCTCAGAACGATCTGCCGGGCGTTCCGAGTTGGCAAACCCGGAACGACCTGCCGGCGTTCGGGGTTCCGAAGTAGGGCCCGCCACAGGCCCAAGAGGAGGATCGATGAGCAAGATGGAGCAGGCTCAGGTGGTCGCCGACCACCACATGCGCGTCGACTTGGTCTCGTCGACGGCGAAGAAGGTTCTGATCGTGGTCGCCAATCCGTCGATGTCCACGACGATGGGCTGGCCGGTCGGCTTCTGGGGAGCGGAGCTGACGCACCCCTACTACGAGCTGACCGAGCGTGGCATCGAGGTCACGATCGCCAGCCCGGCCGGTGGAAAGGTCGAGATGGACTCACTCAGTGACCCGCGCGACTCGTCGCGATGGTCGGCGGAGGACCTGATCACGATGGGTTTCGTCAACACGCCGGAGCTGATGGCGCTGCTCGAGGACACGCCGAAGCTGGCCGATCTCGATCTCGACCAGTACGACGCGATCATGGTCGCCGGAGGCCAGTCCCCGATGTTCACCTTCCGTGAGGACGAGAACCTGAAGTGCGCCATCCGGCACTTCTACGAGGCCGAGAAACCGACCGCAGTGTATTGCCACGGGACCGCGGCGCTCGTCGACCTGACCCTGTCTGACGGCTCGTATCTGGTCGACGGCAAGACCGTTACCGGCTTCGCGAACGCCGAGGAGGAGTTCAGCGACACGTTCGTCGGCCAGAAGGTGATGCCGTGGCGCGTCGAGGACGTGCTCACGGAGCGCGGCGCGAACTACGTGCAGGGCGGGCTGTTCAAGGCCTACGCGGTGCGCGACGGACGGCTGATCACCGGACAGCAGCAGTACTCGGGGCGCAAGGTCGCCCAGATGTTGATCGAGGCATTGGGAGTGTGAGCATGAGAATCGGAGTAATCGGGTCAGGCCACATCGGCGGCAACTGCGCGCGCCAGGCGGTCAAGAACGGTCACGAGGTGATGCTGTCGTTTGCGCGGGATCGCTCCAAGCTCGATGAGCTCGCGTCCGAGCTCGGAACGAACGCGTCGGTCGGCGACCCGGCGCAGGCCGTGGCGTTCGGCGAGATCGTGATCCTGTCCGTGCCCTGGGGGGTGATCCCCGAGGCGCTCGACCAGGGCGGTGACCTGGGTGGCAAGGTGGTGATCGACACCACCAACCAGTTCGGGTCGGGCCCGATGCCGCCGGCCGGCCGGACCGCCGCGTCGTTCAATGCCGAGCGGATGCCGGGCGCGCGCTACGTCAAGTCGTTCAACACCCTCACATCCCGCTTCCAGGAGCAGGCGGCGGCGCGCAACGGCTCCGACCGGGTCGTGCAGTGGATCTGCGGCGACGATCAAGCCGCCAAGGACCTCGTGGCGGGCCTGATCGAGGACATGGGCTACGTGCCGGTCGACCTCGGCGGCACCGACAACTGCGCGGTGATGGAGGTGCCCCGACGCACCGGAGCGGTGTACGGTGAGGAGTATCGGGCCGCGGATGCGCAAGCGGTCGTCGACGCCGTCAGGGATGGCGTCGCTATCCCCCCAACGCCGAGCTACGAGTGACTGGAGGCGCCGGCGACGTCGTCGCCGGTGATCTCGAGTCGGGCGCATTCGACCTCGCGCACGAGCGCCTCGTGCTCATCCACCTGCCCGAACGGGGGCTGTGCGACGTGCAGATCGAAGCGCACAGCCAGATCTGCGCGGGGGCGATTTGACGCGCCCGACCATCAGCGCGTATCGTGGTTAGGCGATTGGTGAACGAGGGGTTGCCGGGGTGAGCACACCGATCACCTAGGCCGTCCGGACCGGAGAAGGGGCAGATGACCGATTTACTCGATAAGGCGGGGCTGACCCCGCGCAAGATCCATCGTTACGGCTGGAAGCCGTCGCTCCCCGACGCGCGCGACCACGTCGCCGACGCCTCGGAGCTGGTCGTCCTCGACGAGGTCGACCCACGGGCCGAGCTTCCCGACGTGTTCGACCAGGGCCAGCTCGGGAGCTGCACGGCCAACGCCGTGGCCGCCGCCGTCGAGTACGACGCGAAGCTGAACGCAGCGGACCCCGGATTCCTGTCGCGGCTGTGGATCTACTACTACGAGCGCAAGCTCGAGGGCGCTCCCGCCGACCAGGACACGGGCGCGAACGGACGGGACGGCTTCAAGGTGTGCCAGAAGCTGGGCGTGCCACTCGAGCAGGATTGGCCTTACGACATCACCAAGTTCTCCGACGAGCCGCCCGCGAGCCTCGACGCCGAGGCCGATCAGCACCGCATCTCCAACTACAAGTCGGTTCCGCGGAACCTCGACTCGATGAGAGCGGTGCTGTCGAACAGGCAGACGATCGCGTTCGGATTCTCCGTGTACGAGTCGTTCGAATCCCAGCCGGTCGCCCAGACCGGCATCGTGCCGTTACCGACCCGCAACGAGAAGCAGTTGGGCGGCCATGAGGTGCTGCTCGTCGGCTACCTCAAGGACGAGCCCAACTACGGTCTCGTGCGCAACTCGTGGGGCACGGGCTGGGGCATCAAGGGCTACTTCCTGATGCCCTGGGCCTACATCCTCGACGCCAACCTGGCGAGCGACTTCCGCACGATCCGCCGGGCCGCGGGCAAGTGACCGCGGACCCGGGAGACCGCGCTAACGCGTAGGGTCAGGAGTTGACGTCGTTCAGCGCCCCGCACTCGGGGCACTCGATGAAGACGCCAAACAGTTGCCCGTCGCTGACGCCTTCGGCCAGCACCACGGCGCAGCCGCCGCAGAGCAGGCGATCCGGCCCGTCGCCGCTGAAGGCCAGCTTCCCTTTCGGCGGGGCATGGATGATCGCGCTGGACCGCGGGACCTCGTTGATCACAGTCAGTGTTTGATCGGCCATAGGAGAAACGTATCCGCCCGCGCCCTCGACGGCAAGCGGCCCGACGGATTCGCGGGCCGCTTACCGCGACGGCCCTACGACACCTCGACGACCAGCCTGCCGCCGGCGCGCCCCGAATCCATCAGGCGGTGGGCTTCGACGATCTGCTCGAACTTGAACACGCGCGCCGCCTGGCCGCGAACACGCCCCGGCCGGCCTTGTCGACGATCTCCCGGAGCGGGACGGCGCTGGCCGGGAATGCATCGCCCCCGAGCACAAACGCGCTCGCGAACGTGCTCAGCTGAACCCCGCTGGGAAGATCGGCCAGCGGGTTGAAGTCGGCCACCGGCTCGAGCCCGCCGAGGAACCCGATCTGGCACACGCGACCCTTGGCCCGCACGCACTGCAGCGAGTCGCGCACAGGACACTCCACAACGCCTGCGGCCTCGATCCCGAGCACCGCGACGCCGAACCGCCACACGCCGCTCCGCATGCAGGTGTCGGCGTGATTGAGGCCGAACGCCCTGACCCGGACCAGCACCTCGCCGTCGCCGGCGACGGGGTCGGGCAGCTCCTCGACGTGCAGCACCTCGGATCCACCGTGTTCGCTCATGACAATCGCTCGCATCTGCGCGTCGGTCCTCCTCCCGGGCAACGGCATCCCGGGTTGTTTAGGAATCACTCAAAAACCAATCAAAAAAGAGAGAACCGGCCGGCGGTGACTGGGACGTCACAGTAACAGAGCGGTCGTTCAAAAACTATTAAGGCCGTGGCAGAGTTGCTGTTCAGCGCTGCCTCCCCGTGGGCGCAGGGTGAAGAGCAGGCAACCCCCACCCGTCCCCCATCCCGGTCCCGCGCCGGCCTGACCGCCACGTCAGCTCGGGAACGCGTCGCGCAGCGCCAGCTCGGTCGACCAGAACGCGAGCTCGTCCCACGGGAGCCAATCGACGGCGAACGCGCGGACCTCGACGGCCTCGGGCGTGGTGTGAGGCGCGCCGAGGGCCCGCGCCCGGTACACGATCAGGACGACGCGATCCTCCGCGCGCGAGTAGACGCCGACCAGCCGCTCGACCTCGATCGCCATCCCGAGCTCCTCGACCGCCTCCCGGCGCGCAGCCTCCTCCACCGACTCGCCGAGATCGACGAAACCGCCCGGAAACGTCCACAAGCCGCAACCCGGCTCGAACCCGCGGCGCAGGAGGATCACCCTGCCCTGGTCGTCGACCGGTATGGCCCCGGCAACCGGCTTGGGGTTGTAGTAGGCGGCGTAGCCGCAGTGCGGGCAGGTGATCCGCTGCGGGAACTCCACCTCCGCCGGCTGACCGCACCGCGGGCAGAAGCGGGCCTCGGCCAGAGCGGGGTTCAGCGACGCGTCCATGCGTGCGATGCTACGGCCGTCGTGGTGGTGAGGTTCGGTGAGCGTGAGATCCCTCACGATGAGCTGGTGGCCCAGGCCGCCAAGATCGCGGACGCGCTCACGACTGCCGGGGTGGAGCACGGCGACCGGGTCGCGATCGCGCTGCGCAACGAGCCCACGTTCCTCGCGCTCAGCGACGCGTGCTCGCAGATGGGCGCGGTGGCGGTGCCGATCAACTGGCACTCGCGCGGTCGCGAGCTTCAGCACGTGCTGTCGCACTCGGGCGCGCGAGCGGTGTTCGCCCACTCCGACCTGATCGCCGCGGTGGAGGAAACACTGCCCGACGGCGTGCAGCTGGTCGAGGTGCCGGTGCCGGCCGAACTGGCCGCGCAATACGGCGGCGCGGCGGTGACCGGGCGCCACCCGTTGCTCGGCGACTGGCTCGCCGAGGCGGAGCCGTACGGAGAGCCGGCCAAGAGCGCGCGAATGAGCCTGATCTACACGTCGGGCACGACCGGGCTAGCCAAGGGCGTGCTGCGGGACGCGATGAGCACGGAGCAGTCGCAGCAGGTCGCGGCTGCCACGCTCGCGGCGATGGGCCTGCGGCCGGGCATGCGGACGCTGATCACCGCGCCGATGTACCACGCGGCCCCGAACGCGCAGGGCCTGTTCGCGCTGGCGCTCGGCATCGAGCTGACGATCATGCCGCGCTTCACTCCCGAGGAGTTCCTGGCGCTGATCGAGATGCAGGGGATCACTCACGCGCAGGTCGTCCCGACGATGTTCGTGCGGCTGCTCGAGCTCCCCGACGAGGTCCGCGCCCGGCACGACCTCAGCTCGCTCGAGTGCGTCGTCCACGCCGCGGCGCCGTGCCCCGTCCACGTCAAGAAACGGATGATCGAATGGTTCGGTCCGGTGATCTTCGAGTACTACGGCGCCACCGAGATCGGGATCGTCGTCGCCTGCGACAGCCGCGAATGGCTCGCTCACGAGGGCACCGTCGGAAAGCCGCTCGGGGGCGCGGACATCCATGTGTTCGACCCCGCGGGCGAACGGCTGCTCCCCGGCGACACCGGCGAGATATACATCCGCCCGCCCGGCTACTGGCCCGGCTTCACCTATCTGGACCAGAAGGACCGCCGCCGCGACGTCGAACGCGACGGCTACATCACGATCGGGGACGTCGGCCGGGTCGACGAGGACGGCTTCCTGCACCTGTCCGACCGCGTGCGCGACATGGTCATCTCCGGCGGGGTGAACATCTATCCCATCGAGATCGAGGCCTGCCTGCTCGAGCTCGAGGGCGTCCGCGACGTGGCCGTGGTCGGGATCCCCGACGACGACTTCGGCGAGGCCCTCGCCGCCCACGTCGACGACGAGCCGTCCGCCGGGCTGACCGAGGCCGCCGTGCGCGATCACGTCGGCTCGCGGCTGTCCGGGTACAAGGTGCCGAAGCTGGTGGTGTTCGACCACGACCTCCCGCGCGAGGAGACCGGCAAGATCTTCAAGCGCCGGATCCGTCAGCGCTACTGGCAGGGCACCGGACGCAACATCTGAGCCGATGCAGAACGTCCACGCGATGCGCGCAGCGGCGCGCGCGGACTACGCAGCCGCGCTCGAGCGCGACGGCGACGACATCGTGCTCGCTCCCTACCGGCACCTGTCGCTCAGGGGATGACGGCGGTCGCGTGGGGAGCGGCGGCACGCGGTATGGTCGCACCAGAGTAACGATGGGGCACAGCGAAAACGAGTCGCGCGAACTGCGCGCGAGCAGGCTCGGCGAGTTCGAGCGAGCGTTTGCCGCCGCGCTGATCGCGGGCGACGAGATCGCGGCAGAGACCATCATCCGCGAGGCGATGGACGCCAACCTGACCTCCGCGGAGATCGATGAGAAAATCATCACGCCCGCGCTCTGGCTGATAGGCGAGCTGTGGGAGAGGGGCGAGATCTCGATCGCCGACGAGCATCTCGCGACCGAGATCGCGATACGCGTGCTGGCCCTCCAGCGCGAGGCCGAGCGGGTCGTGCGGGCTCGTCCCGGTCACCGCGTGATGCTCGCGACGCCCGCCGGCGAGCGCCACGTCGTCGCCCTGCGCATGGTCAGCAACCTCCTCAGTGGGGCGGGCTATTGGATCGTGATGCTCGGCGCCGACGTCCCGGCGGAAGCACTCGTGGCCAGCGTGCTGCGCCATCGACCGGACGTCATCTGCCTCAGCGCGACGATGCCCGCGCTGTCGGGCATGGTGCTCGAATCGATCGCGCAGGTCCGGGCCGCGTATCCCACGACGCAGTTCGTGATCGGCGGCCGCGGCCTGAGCAGCCAGCTGCAAGCCCAGACGGGGGTCGGGATCTGCCAGCGAGTGTCCGACGTCGTCGAGGCCGTCGACGCCCGGGTCAAGCGCGCGGAGCTGAACTGACGCGCGCCGGCGGGAACCGTATGGCGGCCACCAACTGGGCCGGAAACCATGTGCACCGGGCGCGCCTGATCCACGCCCCGTCGACGCTCGAGCACGTGCGGGAGATCGTCGCGGCGGCGCCACGGGTCCGCGTGCTCGGCTCGCGCCACTCGTTCACCGACATCGCCGACTCCGTCGAGCTGCTCACGCTCGACGCCGTTGCCCCCGACGTGGTCGTCGATCGCGATGCGATGACCGTGACCTTGGGCGGCGCCATGCGTTACGGCGAGGTCGCGGTCGAGCTCGCGCGCGAGGGGCTGGCGCTGTCGAACCTGGCTTCGCTGCCGCACATCGCGGTCGCCGGCGCCGTGTCGACCGCGACGGACGGGTCCGGTGATCACAACGGCAACCTGGCGACGTCGGTCGCCGCGCTCGAGCTCGTCACCTCAGACGGCGGGATGGTGAGGGCTGCGCGCGGGGATCCCGATTTCGACGCGCTCGTCGCGGGCCTCGGCCGGTACCCAGACCCCCAAATTACCTGCATAACGCGACACTCGGCGTGCGCGGACTGGACCGTGTCGTGTCGCGCATGCCCCACATGCGTGACGCGGCACGGCACATCCCTGACGCGCGCAATGACGCTATCTGCAGGTCAGCGGCCGAGGCCCAGGCGACTGCGAAGCGCATCGCCGCGACGATCGAGTCGGTGGTCCTGGTCAGCGAGATCCGGACGGTTGCGGCCGACTCGCTGTGGATGAGCCCTCAGTACGGGCAGGTTTAGCAACGACTGGCTGACCGCGCACGTGCTCGGCCACGGCCCTAGGTCCCCGACGACCGCACGCCCAGCCTCGCCACTCCCGCCCGTCACCGCGATCTTCACCACCCCGACAGCAGTACCAGACCGGCGCGCCGCGCTGCCGGCTAGCGGTGAGGCGCGGTCGGGGACGGCATCCGCTCCGGTTCCCGGGAGGGCCGGCGCGGGCGCAGGCGACGGCGGTCGGGGCAATCGTGGTCGCGGACCCGATGACGCGACTGCTCGGCATCCGGCAGCGGCATACCGCCACGCGGGGCTCCGGGCGGAGCGGGTGGCTCCCGCGGCCCCGAGCCTCCGCCGCCACCACCGTTGTTGTCCGAAGGACCGGGCGGCGAGTCCCAGCCGGGAAAGAACAGCCTCCGGGCGAGCATGATCGCCGCGATCACCAGCACCACGACCACCGCGCCGAACGCCTTCGCGACCCCCTGGGCGAGCCGCGGAGACACGATCGCGAGCGTAACCAGACCCGCCAGCGGAGACAGGAGCACGACGAGCAAGGCGAACAACGAGATCCGAACCGCGATGCTCGGCTGTCTCTCCGGCATGGCGCGAATCGTACCGACGCCCGTCGGTTGTGGCTGCGGTTCAGGTGTGGCCGTCGGACTATGCTCGCCGGTCATGCCCGCGCGTCCGCTCGTGCCCGACCTGAACCGCAAGGTGACGCCCGTGGCTGACTACCTGGATCGCCAGGTCGAGCTCCTGCTCGGGGGCCATCGGCGTGGCGACCGGCTCGCCGCTGGGCTGCTTCGGGCGACCGGCCGCGGCGAGACGGCGCAAGACGAGGTGGGGGCGTCCGAGCTCACGCTCGAGCAGGCGCGGCTCGCGATCGCCCGGGACCACGGCTACCCGGACTGGGCGACCGTCCAGGCCAGTACCGAAGATCCGATCGACGCCGATTTCGAGGCCGCGTGCGATGCGATCCAGTGGGGCGATCTGGAGACGCTGCGGGCGCTGCTCGACGCCCGTCCCGGGCTCGTCCGGGCGCGCTCGCCGTTTCCGCACCACGCGACGCTGCTCCACCATGTGGCAGCGAACGGGATCGAGGTCGAGCGCCAGATCCAGTCGCCGGCCAACGCGGTCGAGATCATGCGGCTGCTGCTCGAGCGCGGCGCCGAGGCCGATGCACTCTGCGAGACGTACGGCGCCGGGCGCAATCAGACGACGATGTGCCTGCTGGTCTCCTCGTGTGTTCCCGCCGAGGCCGGCGTGCAGGCGGCGCTGGTTGACGAGCTCTGCCGGGGTGGGGCGCCAGGTGAACGGGCTCGACGACGACGGAGCGCCGCTGTGGACGGCGACCACGTTCGGGTACACCGAGGCGATCGAGGCGCCGGCGCGCGGTGGCGCCCGCGTCGACAACATCGTGTTCGCGGCCGCACTCGGAGACCTCGAGACCGTGCAGAGCTACTTCGGCGCCGGCGGCAGACTCGATCGCGATCGCGCGTGGGGCGTCCCGCGGGTCGGCGCCGGCGGCCCCGAGCTCGAGCCGGAACGGCTCCTCGACTACGCCCTGATCCAGGCGGCGCTCCACGGCCGGCGCGACGTCGTCGAGTTCCTGCTCGGGAAGTAGCCCGACCTCGGCTTCGCCGAGCCGTTCTTCCACAGCACCGCGCGCGGCGCCGCCCGCTACGCCGGGAACGACGAGATCGTGGCCCTGCTCAGCGCAGCCGAATCGTGACCCGTCGCGCGGTCGCGCCTCAGAGGCTCGACTCCCTGTGCTGAGCGCGTTATTCGTCCGCCGGCGCCGGCGCCGGCGCCGGCATCGGCTGCGGCTCCCGCGCGGGACGGCGCACCGGCACACGGCGACGACCGGGCCGGTCGTGGTCGCGGATGCGCCCCGGGGACTGCTCGGCATCCGGCAGCGGAAGACCGCCGCGGGGCGCGCTCGGCTCGGTGGGCGGCTCCGGCGGGTCCTCGCCTCCGCCGCCACCCCCGCCGGGGGGCCCCGGCGAGGGACCGGAACCCGAGGGCGGGAACAGAATCGCCGGCGAGAGCAGAAGCGCAGACATCAGCCACACCCCGGAGAACAGCCCCAACAGCTTGGCGGTGCCATCGCCGATCGACGGAACCAGCGTGAACAACCCGATCACGGCGATCATCGGGCCGAACAGCACCAGCGCCAGCGCCGTCAGCCGAACCACGAGCTTCGACTCCCTTCCCGGCATCTGCGACATCGTAACCGCCAGCCCGAGGCGCGCATAGACTGCTGCGCCGTGTCATCCGGATTTGAGCACAGCGTCCGCGTCCAGCTGCGGTGGCGCGACATGGACATGCTCGGCCACCTCAATCAGTCCGTGTACCACGAGCTGCTCGAGGAGGGCCGGGTCGCGCTGATCGCCGAGCTGGTCCGCCGTCTCGGCGAGGACCACCAGCACGGCGGCTATGTCCTGGCTCATGTGGACCTCGCGTACCTGACCGAGGTGCGCAAGGACCATGGCGAGGTCGACGTCGTCGTCCGCCTGGCTCACGTTGGTACCTCGAGCTTCCGGCTGGACAACGAAATCCGGCTCCTCGACGGCACGGTGGCCGCGTCGGGAAGCTCGGTCGTGGTCGCGTGGGACCCGGTCACGCGGTCCAAGCGGTTCCTGACCGACGGCGAGCGCGCCGCCCTGTCCTGAGCGCGCCGCCCCGTCCCGAGCGCGCCGCCCCGTCCCCGAGCGCGCCGCCCCGTCGTGAGCGCGCCGCGCTGTCCCGAAGCGCGCTGCCCCGTCCCGAGCGCGCCCGCGCTCAGCGAAGCAGCCAGAAGATCTCGGTCTCGAGCTGGCTCGGATCCTCGCGCCAATGACCGTAGACCTCCCACCGGGGGCCGGCGAGCGCACGTCCCCAAGCCGCGGCACGCGCGCGCACGGCGTCGTGGGTGGCGCCGAGGCCGGCGTAGTCGCCTCGGTGGATCGCGGTCGCGGCCTCGCCGCCGGGAAGCATCGACGGAATCACCCGCCCCTCGGGCTCGAACGCTCCCGCCGCGAGCACGCCGACCTCGACCTCGGGCCGGTCGTCCTTGTAGAGCATCACGTTCTGCCAGCGCTCGGACCCATCGCCGGTGGCGAGATCGCTGCGGCCGCGGACGAACTCGTACACCTCGCCGAGCAACTCGCCCCACAGGCTCGGGAACTCCTCCCAGGTGGTCGTCTGGGCGACCACCGCGGTCGGGCGCTCCTCGACGGTCACGAACTTCACCGGGACGGTCGGCACGAGCGCAAATCTAATCGCCGTTCGGTCACCAGAGCGACAAGCCGAAGCCCCCGTCGACGCGAACCACCGCACCGTTCATGTACGCGGCGGCCGGCGACAGCAGGAAGCTGACGACGCCGGCAAGCTCCTCCGGCTCCGCGAACCGCCCGAGCGGGATCCGCGCGACCGCCGCCTCCCTGACCGCCGCCGGCATCGCGAGCACCTTCGGGGTGGTGACGAAGCCCGGCATCACGACGTTACAGCGAATCCCGCGCCCCGCCCATTCGGCCGCGAGCGTTCGCGCCACGCCGACGAGGCCGGCCTTCGAGGCGCCGTAGGCGACCTGGCGCGGGACCCCCAATTCGGCCGCGACCGAGGAGATCAGGACGACGCGGCCGTCGGCCGATGCCAGGAGCGGCTCGAACGCGGCCTGGGCGAGGAGGAACGCGCCCTGCAGGTTGGTCTCCATGTCCGTGCGCCATGCCTCGTCGGAGAACCGCTCGGCACGACCTATCGTGTCCACGACGCCGGCGTTGGCGACGACCGCGTCGCACCCGCCGAGGTCCCCGACCGCGGTCGCGACGCCGTCGCGGACGGCCGCTGGGTCGCGGACGTCGAAGGTCGCCGTGGCAGCGGCGCCGGGAACGCCGACGACCGACGCGCCCGGAGCATCGCAGGCCGCGACCGCGCAGCCGCTGTCGGCGAGCGCCTCCACGATCGCCCGGCCGATGCCGCCTGCGGCGCCGGTCACGATCACACGGCGGCCGGTCGGCGCCGTGCTAAGCGGCATCGACGTCCTCCTTCGCGCGGTCAGCCATAAGTCCTCCATTCGTGTGCGTGGGAATGACGATCCTATGGGCGCGCGGCGACGATCCGAGTCCGGTTCACGTGTAACGCGGGGTCGGTAGCCGGTGTACTAAGGATGTACGAACACACGTTCGGAAGGAGTGTCAAATGGCCACCGTTGCTAACAGGCCCAAGCCGATCGAGAAGGGTCACGCGCCGCGCATGCTGGCGCCCCGTCTCGGCGACGTGGTCGATAGGACCGCGAAGCTGTCCGATGAGCTGTTGAAGTCGTTCGATACCGGCGAGCGGGCGGCTATCGAGGCCGTCGGAGAGTTCGTGATCACGATCGAGGAAGCATTGCCCAAGGAAGTCACCGGCACGGCCGAGGTGGCGAAACAGGTCACCGAGTCCGGCTTCGTCATGACTGACCGACTCGTTCACACGGGGAACGGCTTGCTCCGCGATGTCGTGCACAGCGCTGCCAAATCGCTGAGCCGTCACGACGCGGGCAAGCCCGTCGCCGTCTAGCGCTTGCCGGTCGATACCAGCCGGCGCGTCTGAGCGCGGCCTCATGAGAATGGAGTCGTCGCCCGGAGCGCCGGCCAGCCGGCGTGTGCGGCTTCGCGCGGTGTCAGGTGTGGTGCTTGCAGGCGATACCGAGCCGCTCGTGCTCGACGAGCCGGTGGTATGCGTCCCGGATGATCAGCTCGGCCGGGCGCGTGCCGGCAATCGATCTTGCCTGGCGGGTGGCGTCAGCCAGCGTTTGGCAGACGATTCGCGTTTGCTCGTCGGCCACGGTTAGCTCCCACGCGCCGTGCCGGTTCATTTCTACGCGCACGGTGATCTCGACGACGCGAGTAGGGACACTCGGATCGGATCGGATCGGGAGCGCGGACACGGTTCATCTCGTCACAGTTGTTTTGGGCGATCGTGTCTTGAATCGTCGTCGAGCGTATCCGGGTGCTCCCGCCACGTCGATGCGGACAACCACGGAGGAGCGGTAGTTCCGTGCAGTCAATTTGGGGCGGACCACCCTCGCGCCGAAGCGACGATTCGGCGATCCTGGCGCAACAGCGATTCAGCTATTTCCGCCCCAGAGGGTCCGTGTCTCACGTCCTTGTGGCGGACAAGAAAGGCGAAAAGAAATGGTTGATCGGCCTTTCCATGATTATGCGACCAGCGCACTCCGTGAGCTCAGCAGAGATCTCGCCTCGAGCCGAGCCCAACTGGATGACCAGCGTGCTGACTACCTCGAGCAAGCAGGTTCAGAGCGCGACGAGCTCCGTCAGTTGGACGTTCTCATCACTGACCTTGGCCACGAGCTCGCGGCTATCGATCGAGAGCTCGCCACCCGCCACCGAAAGAGAACGACGGTCCCTGCGAGCACGCAGCGCCGTGCAGCGCGGCGCGCAGGAAGCGTCCGGAGACACAACCGATTTGTGATGCATTCCGAACCCAAGCCACATTGCCGGCCGAAGAGGGTGCCAGTCCAGTGAGCAATCCCGGTGTTGAATCTTCGGTGCCCGCGCTAGAGCGTTTCGAGGATCGGAAACTCAGGAGCCGCGTCGAGGCAGGCGCGGAGGTATAGAGCCACCCCGACGTCGCCGGTGAACAGCGCGTAGCGCCCGCGGCCACGCGCCGCTCGCTCGCGGTCGACCTGCTCGATCGCGTGCATCGCGAACCGGCGGGCGCGGTCCAGCCACACGGGATCGCCGGTCACGACGTGCAGCCTCAAGGATTCGTCCCAATGCCCGTGAAGCAGCTGTGCGCTCTCGCGCCACTCGTCCCCAAGGCCGCAGGCCCGGGCCGCGAGGATCGTGCCCGGCGACCCCCACAGCAGCTCCCAGGTCGAATGCTCGCGATTGGCGCGCACCAGCTCGCTCAGGCGGTCCCGGTCGGCCGCCGGCGACCCGAGCCGGTCCGCCACCATGAGCACGCCCGTCTCGCTCACGAGCAGACTCGGCGCGTGCGCCTCCTCGTCCAAATCCGGCGCCGTCCGGTAGCGCTCGAGCGCCGCCGCCACCGCCACCGCACGATGGCAGTCGAGCGAGGACCCGAGCTTCGACAGGGCCCAGATCATCCCGGCGCCACCGAGATATAGCGAGCACAGGAGCTGGTCCTCCCGGAGGTCGTCGAGCGGATGCCCGGGCCACCCGCCGTCTCGCTCCGCCGCCTCGGCATCGGCCACGATCGTGCAGATGGCGCGACGGGCGAGCTCCGGGTCCCACTCCTGACTCGTGATTGGTTCATGCTCCTGCATCTGGCCCAACATCATCCAACGGAACCGTCCAGTGTGCGGCTTTCCCGAGGGTCAGAGTCAAGCTCGCTTCCGTCACGTACGCTACGGCGCCTGAATCGTCCTGGTTGGCTTGACGCGTCGGAGTTGCGCATCGGCCTCGGCTGTATGCGCATGTCGACCGACTCCGACCGCAACGATGCCCGCGCGCGCACGACGATCGCGGCCGCGCTCGCGGCGGGCGTGACCGTGTTCGACACCGCCCGCGCGTACGGACGCGGCGAGGCCGAGCTCGGGCACAACGAACGCCTCCTCGCCGGCGCCGTCCGCACCGCCGGCGCCGAGCTGAGCGCGCGGATCGTGACCAAGGGTGGGATGACCCGGCCGGCCGGAGCGTGGATCCCGGACGGCCGCGCGAAGGCGTTGCAGCAGGACTGCGAGGCGAGCCTCGCCGCGCTCGGCGGCCTCCCGATTGACCTGTACCTGATCCACGCCCCCGATCCGCGGACCCCGTGGCGAACCTCCGTGCGAACCCTCGGCCGGCTCGTCGACGAACGCCTCGTCCGGCACGTCGGAGTCTCGAACGTCAACCGTCAGCAGCTCGACGAGGCGCTCGACCTCGCCCCGATCACCGCCGTGCAAATCGCGCTCGGCGCCCACGACGATCGCGCGCTCCGCGGCGGGGTCGTCGAGCGGTGCGCCGAACTCGGAATCGCGGTGATCGCGCACTCTCCGCTCGGAGGCCCGCGGCGCGCCGCCAGCCTGGGCCGGCGCAACCACGCGCTCGCCGGCGCCGCGCACGAACTTGGCGCGACGCCGGCCGAGGCGGCGCTCGCCTGGCTGCTCGACCTGTCGCCGGTCGTGATCCCGATCCCGGGCGCGCGCCGGCCGGAAACGGTCCGGTCGGCCACCCGTGCGGCGGCCCTGGCGCTCGACCCCGGCACCAGGGACGCCCTCGCCCGCGCGCTCGGTGGCATCCGGCCGGCTCCCCGCGACCGGCCCGCCGCCCCGCGAGACGGAGAGGTCGTGCTCGTGATGGGCATCCCGGGCGCCGGCAAGACCCGGATCGCCCAGGAATACGTCGCCCGAGGTTATCTTCGCCTCAACCGCGACGAGCGCGGAGGAGCGCTGAAGGAGCTCGCCGTCGCGCTCGACACGGAGCTTTCCTCGGGCGCCCGGAACGTGGTCCTCGACAACACGTACTTGACGCGCGCTGCGCGCAGCCACGTGATCGAGGCCGCAAGCCGGCACGGGATGACGACGCGGTGCGTGTGGCTCGACACCCCGCTGCCACACGCCCAGGTCAACCTCGTCGAGCGCATGCTCGATCAGTTCGGCGCGGTCCCGACCCCGGATGAGCTGCGCGGGTTGGCGCGCCGTCACCCGGGCGTGCTCGCGCCGACGTCGCAGATGCGAACGGTCCGCGAGCTCGAGCGACCGTCGATCGACGAGGGCTTCGCCGGCGTGGAAACGATCGAGTTCGCGCGCGAGCGCATCCCGGGCCGTGAGCACGCCGGCGTCTTCGTCGCCGCGAGCACCACCGGGCGCCCGGGCTTCGAGCATGCGCTCGAGCAGCGCGATCGGCACGCCCCGCACCTCCTGTTCGACTGGCGGCCGGGCGGCACGCCGGAGGCACTCGAGCCCGATCTCGCCCGCCTCGCGGCCGCCGTCGACGGTCCCGCGGAGGCCGCACTGTGCCCGCACGCCGGCGGCCCCCCGGCCTGCTGGTGCCGGCCGCCGCTTCCGGGACTCCCGCTCGCGTTCGCGCGCGCCCACGCCCTCGACCCGGCGCGCTCCGTCCTGATCGGGACCGGTCCCGCGCACCGCAACCTCGCCGCGGCGCTCGGCGCGCGGTACGTCGAAATCCGCTGACGGCAGGGCGGGCGGTTGGGCGGGCTCCATGCTGGCCCCGCTCGCCGACGTCGCCACCAACCACCACGAGAAGCTCGAGGCAGCCGTCGAGGAGGCGCTCGCGATCATTGACCGGGACATTCCCCACAAGCTCGACGCGGATGTGCACGGCGCGCTGGAGGTCTATGCCGGGCGATCGAACGCGAGCGCCGACCCCGTCGGGATGACCGTCAGCGAGGCATAGCCGCCTCGACCGGCGCCCAGGGAACGACCACGGCTTCGGCCTTCCCGAGCCGGACCTGGGTCACGAACTCCTCGTTGCCGCTGCCGTTGCGAGCGGCGCGCCGGCTGATCCACAGCCGCAGCGGCTTGCGGCGCTGCGAGCGGTCCAGTAGCCGCCTGACCTGAACCTGAGAACGATTCGTCGTCGCCATCATGCTGCCTCCAGTTCGAACGAAACAGGGTCATCCTCACGGAGCTCCACGACCTCCGCCGGGCGCGCCGGCGAGCGCAGCCATAGGAGCGCGATCAGGGCCCCGACCAGGACGGTGCCGGCGCCGATCGCCCACGCGAGGTGAAAGCCTCCGGTGAGGGCTTGAACCACGTGCTGACCTTGGCCGGTGAGCACCTTGGTCCGCTCGGCCGCGACCGTCCCGAGCGCCGCGATCCCGATCGCCGCCGAGATCTGGAGCGACGCGTTGACGATACCCGAAGCCAGGCCCGCGTCCGCGAGCGGGACCTCGGCCATCGCGATCGTCATCAGCGGCAGGAACGACAGCCCCGCGCCGAGGCCGAGCAGCGCGAACGGCGCGAAGATCGTCGGGAAGTAGCTCGCGTGCGCGGACAGCTGCGACAGCAGCACCAGCGCCCCGGCGATCGCGGTCAGGCCCGCGAGCAGCACCCGAGTCGGCCCGAAGCGCCCCATCAGCCGAGCGGTCACGCCCAGGGACATGCCGCCCATGATCAGCGTCAGCGGCAGGAACGCGAGCCCGGTCTCGAGCGCGCCGTAGCCGCGGACGTGCTGCAGGTAGAGCACTCCGAGCAGGAACGTCGAGAACATCCCGGTGACAAGGAACGCGCGCACCACGCTGGAGGCCGCCAGTCCCGGGACCCGCAGGATCCGCAGCGGGAACATCGGGTTCGCCAGCCGCGACTCGACGGCCACGAACACCGCCAGCAGCCCCAGCGACGCCCCGCCGAAGCCGAGTGTGTGCGCCGAGATCCAACCGTACTCGGTGACCTTGACGATCGCGTAGACGCCGAGCATCAGCGCCACCGTCACCAGCAACGCGCCGACCACGTCGACGCCATGGCCGAGACCCGGGCGCTCGGTCTCGCTGATCAGGACGCGCCCGAGCAGGAACGTCGCGATCCCTATCGGCACGTTGATGAAGAAGATCCAGTGCCAGCTCAGCGACTGCGTCAGCACGCCCCCGGCGAGCAGGCCGATCGAGCCGCCGCTGGACACGATGAACGTGTACACGCTCATCGCGATCGCGCGCTCGGACGGCTTCGGAAACTCGGTCACCAGCAGCGCCAGCACCGCAGCCGACGCGACCGCCCCGCCGAGCCCCTGGATGAACCGGGCGACGATCAGCAGGACCTGATCGTCGGCGATCCCGCAGGCCACCGACGCAAGCGTGAAGATCACGAGTCCTCCCAGGAACATCCGCTTGCGCCCGACCAGGTCGCCGAGCCGTCCCGCCAGGAGCAGGAAGCTGCCGAACGCGATCATGTACGCGTCGATCACCCATGCCAGGTTCGCCTGCGAGAAGCCAAGGTCGCGCTGCATCGAGGGCAGCGCGACGTTCACGATCGTCGCGTCGAGCACCATCATGAGCTGGCCCATGCACACCACGGCGAGGGCTACCCATCTCCGCCGCTCTCCACTAATTAGACTATTGATAGTGATCATCCCCTCTTCATAGCTTGTCGCTATCAGATTGATGATCACTGTACCAAGGACTATCATCTGATGCAAGATGATGATCCTGATACCCTGCAAATCGCCGAAGGCGCCGGCGTAGCCGCCGCCGAAAGAGACTGACAAGGCGCCGGCGTAGCCGCCGCCGAAAGAGACTGAGATGCACGTAGACACCTCGCCGGGCACCGTGACCGTGTTGTTGCGGCTGGCCAAGGCCATCCACAAGCGGAGCACCGAGGACGTGCTCGGGATCAAGCTTCGCCAGCTGATGGTCCTCGGCTACCTGCGCGCGGGCGCCCCCGCCCTCCAGCAACAGCTGTGCGACGCCCTGTGGCTCGATCCCAACAACTGCGTGCTGCTGCTGAATGAGCTCGAGGAGATCGGCTACGTCGAGCGCCGCCGGGACCCAAGCGACCGGCGCCGGCACGTCGTCGACATCACCGACGAAGGCCGGATCGCGCTGGAGCGCGGCGAGCGAGCTCAGGAGAGCATCGGCGACCAGCTGTTCGTCGCACTCAGCGACGACGAGCGGGCAACGCTTCGCTCGCTGTTGAACCGCGCCGTCATCTGACGCCCCCTCGACCACATGCCCGACACCGACCACGTGAGCCGGGCCGTGCTCGTGACCGGTGGCTCGCGCGGCATCGGCGCCGCCGTCGCCGCCGCGTTCGCGCGGTTGGGCGACCGCGTTGCGGTCCATTACGGCACCCGTCGGGACCAGGCCCTCGAGGTGCAGGCGTCGTTGCCGGGTGACGGCCATCTCGTGGCAGGCGCCGACCTGATGGACGCCGGCGCGATCCGCGGGATGGTTGACGACGTCGCCGAGGCATTCGGCGGGATCGACGTGCTCGTCAACAACGCGGGCATCTTCGAGCCCCACCCGATCACCGACACGTCGTACTGGGAGTGGCAGGAGTCCTGGCGGCGCACGCTTGGCGTTAACCTCATCGGCGCGGCCAACGTGACGTGGTGCGTTGTGCAGCACATGGGCAGCGGTGGGCGGATCGTCAACGTCGCCTCCCGCGGCGCGTTTCGCGGCGAGCCCGATCAGCCCGGCTACGGCGCCAGCAAGGCCGGCCTGATCGCCTTCGGCCAGTCACTGGCACGCGCGCTCGGGCCGCGCGGGATCTCGGTCACCGCAGTCGCTCCGGGGTTCACCGAGACCGACATGGCGGCGCGCGAGCTCGAGGGCGAGCGCGGACGGATACGCCGCGCCGAGAGCCCCCTCGGGCGCGTCGCCACGCCCGAGGAGGTTGCCGCTGCCGTGCTCTACCTCGCCTCCCCGGAGGCCGCGATGGCAAGCGGCACAGTCCTCGACGTCAACGGGGCGTCGTATCTGAGGGTTTGACGTCGCCCCGGCCCGAGGCGACGCTGGCGCGGAGCAGCGCCCGTATGTCCGCCAGCGGCCCGAGGTGGGCGAGCTTCTCGGGATTGACGATCGAGTTGATGCCCTGGATCTGACCGCCGCCGATCTCGAGCTCCCAGACGCCGATCAGGCGGCCCTCGCCGTCGAGCAGCAGCGCGCCTGGCATCCCGTTGACCTCGACCTCGCGCAGCGACGAGCCCGCGATCCTGGCCCCGAGCCGGGCCCAGGTCATCAGCGTGTGAGCGACGCGGGCCCGACCGGCGAGCGGGCGGCCGAGCGCCGGCACCTTACCGCCGCCATCGCCGGTCAGGACCACGTCGTCCGCCAGCAACGCCTCGAGCCCGGCCAGATCGCCCTCCCGGGCCGCCGCGAAGAACCGCCGGGCGAGCTCGTCGCGCTGCTCACGCGAGGTTTGAAACCGCGGGCGGCCCGCCTCGACGTGGGCCCGCGCTCGTGTCGCCAGCTGGCGCACGGCGGGCGCAGTCTTGCCCACGATCGCGGCGATCTCGCCGTAGCCGTAGTCGAACACGTCCCGCAGCAGCAGCACGGCCCGCTGCTCAGGCGACAGCGTCTCGAGCAGGACCAGCATCGCCATCGACAGCGAGTCGGCGATCTCGGCGTGTTGCGCAGGGTCGTCGCGGCTGTCGGTGAGGATCGGTTCGGGGAGCCACTCCCCCACGTACCGCTCCCGCCGCGCCCGCGCCGAGCGCAGCTCGTCGATCGCCAGGCGCGTGGTGATCGTCGCGACGAACGCGCGTGGTGAGTCGATCCGCTCGCCGGCCTTGAGGGCACGATGGACGCGGAGCAACGCTTCCTGGACGATGTCCTCCGCCTCGGCGACGCTGCCGAGCATCCGGTAGGCGATCGCGAACGACGTAGGGCGGAGCTCGTCGAGCAACTCTCCGTTGGCGCTCCCGCCGGGTTTGCGCTCGTCGTCCGGGCTCATGCTGCGAACCCCTCGCGCCAGCTCGGGTGCCGGGGCTCCCAGCCGAGCTCGCGCTTGGCCTTCGCGTTCGACGCGCCGCGGGTCTCGGTCATCATCACCGCGCCGGCCTCGCCCGCGAGCAGCCGTCCGACGAACCGGGGCACGTGCCACGGCCTCGGCGCCCCGATCGCCTGCGCCAGGGCCGGCAGCCACTCGGCGACCGCGGCTGGGTCGTCGTCGACGACGTTGTAGATCCCGCGCTCGCCGCGTTCGATGGCCGCGACGGTCGCCTCGGCGGCGTCCGCAATGTGCACGAACGACCACACTCCGGCGCCGTCGCCGACCACTGGGAACTTACGGTTACGCACCATCTCGAACTGCTCGCCTCCCGGGACGAGGGACGTGTCGGGACCATAGAACCCCCCGTAGCGAAGCACGATCCCGGTGGTCCAGTCGGCACCGGTGACGGCGGCTTCGAGGTGGCGAATCGCCGCCATCGATTCGCGCATCTCGCGGGCCGGCGTCGGGTCGAGCGGATCCTCCTCGCTCTTCACCGGACCACCCGTGCGCGCATACGGCCAGCTGGCGTAGCTCTGCGCGACGAACCGCTTCACGCCGGCGGCGCGACCGGCGGACAGCAGATGGTCGGTGCCCTCGGTGCGCAGCCGGTTGGTCATCGCGAAGTCGCGGTCGAAGTGGCGCGTGTCGAGACCGGCGATCGCGGTCAGCTCGTGGACGATCACATCGGGCTGGGCGGTGGCGACGGCGTCGGCGACCTGCTGGGGATCGAGCGCGTCGACGACCACCGGCGTCGCGCCAAGGTCCCACAGCGCCGCCTGCTTGGCCTCGCTCCGCGTCGTGCCGACGACCCGGTGGCCGGCGGCGACCAGCCGCGGCACCAGTTGCTTGCCCATCGCGCCGGTCGCGCCTGCAACGAAGACTTTCATCTCTGGCTCCTCATGTTCGATTGCACCAGCTCAGACGAGGGAGCCCGCGCGTCTGTGACAGTGGCCTATCGCGGCCCGGTGGAGCCGCGGACGATCAGACTGGCGCGGGGCTCGCGGTGATCCTCACGATCGACCTCGCCCTCAACCTGGCCCTGCGCATCGTCCGCGCCCACCGCCGGGGATACCCAGCGGAGCCGTCGCGGTCAGCTCGACATGTCCAGCGCGGCCCGCAGCCCCGCCAGGTCAGCTGACCCGAACACCACCCGGTTGCGGGTGGCGACGTAGACGAGATCGAGGTCGACCCCGGCCTTGGCGATCTTGCGGGTCATGTCCGCCAGCACTCCTGGGCGGTCCTCGACGTCGACCACGACGACCTCGCGCTCGCGGCTGACCCCGAGATGCGAAATCGCAAGCGAGTGCCTGGCCGCCTCGGCGTGTGGGACCAGGATGTGCAGCTCGGCACGCTCCCCGGTTCCGATGCACGTGGCAGCGGCGATGTTGACGCCGGCGTCGCTAATCGCCGCTGCCACCTCCGCCAGCGCTCCGGGTGTGTTCTCGATGTCGATGACCAGGTCGAACGCCATAGTCGCCGTCGCGTTGCAGCCTAACCGCTGGCCGCCCCTGACCGCAGCAACCTCACCGGGCGCGCCGGCGGAACAGGACCCCGGACAGTCCGACCGAGACGACGATCATGCCGACGCTCCATACGACCGCGTGCCACGCGTCGGCGCCGACGTGGCCGCCGCTCAGGAGCGCACGCATGGTGTCGACGACGGCGGTCGCCGGCTGGTTGTTGGCGACGCTCTGGAGCGCCGAGGGCATCGTGTGGATCGGGACGAACGCACTGCTCACGTAGGGAAAGAAGCTGATCAGGAACGCGATCCCCTGGGCCGCCTCGGGCGAGCGGGCCACGATCCCGATCGCCGCCGCCAGCCACGACAGCGCGAGCACGAACAGCGCCAGGATGCCGACGGCGCCAAGCCAGCCCGCGGCGCCGGCGTGCGGCCGGAACCCGATCGCGAACGCAACCGCGACGACGACCGCCGCCGACAGCAGGTTGCGCGCGACGCTCGCGACGACGTGCCCGTTGATCAGCGCCTCGCCGCGGACGTCCATCGAGCGGAACCGGTCGATGATCCCGCCGGCGAGATCGTGGGCGACGCTGATCGCGGTCGTGCCCGAGCCGAACCCGATGCAGACGAGCAGCACCCCCGGGACCACGTAGTCCACGTACCGGGTGCCGGTGGCGATCGCGCCGCCGAACAGGTACACGAACATCAGCATCATGATTACCGGCAGGACCAGTGCTGTTATCAGACCGTCGATGTTCCGCAGCGACAGCCGAAGCGCGCGGGTGACGAGCGGCTGGACGGCGTATTCAGACATTTGCGATCTCGCTTTCTCGTGTGCGTGTACGGGTGTGGGTGTGGTCTCTGGTCAGGGTCAGGAAGACGTCGTCGAGGCTCGCGGTCCGGACCTCGAAGCGGGCGATCCGCACCCTGTCGGGATCGAGCTCGTCGAACAGCGCGCGCGCGTCGCGGGCACTGCCGTCGATCGCCGTTCCGATCGTCAGCGTCGAGCGGTCAGCGTGCACGGCCCGCCCGCCGAGGTAGTCGCTCAACTCGTCGAAACTCGACGCGTCGACCAGCTGTAGGTCGAGCCGGGCGCCGCCGACCCGCTGCTTCAGCTCCCGGGCGCTCCCCTCGGCCACGATCCGGCCCCGGTCGAGCACCGCGATGGTGTCGGCGAGCTGCTCGGCCTCGTCGAGGTACTGCGTGGTCAGGAGCACCGTGACGCCGGCCTCGGTCAGGCCGGTCACGACCTGCCACATGGCCTGACGCGCGCGCGGGTCGAGCCCGGTCGTAGGCTCGTCGAGGAAGATCACCTCGGGGCTCCCGACCAGGCCGGCCGCGAGGTCCAGGCGCCGTCGCATGCCGCCCGAGTAGCTCGACACCCGCCGGTCGCCGGCCTCGGCGAGGTCGAACCGCTCGAGCAGCTCGGTGGCGCGGGCACGCGCCGCGCGACGCCGAAGCCGCCGCAGGCGGCCCATCATCTCCAGGTTCTCTCTCCCGGTCTGGAGCTCGTCGATCGCGGCGTACTGCCCGGTGAGGCTGATCCGCCGCCAGATCGCGTGGCGATCCGCGATCACGTCGTGGCCGGCGACGCGCGCCGAGCCGCCGTCGGGCGCGACCAGCGTCGCCAGGATTCGCACGGTCGTCGTCTTGCCGGCGCCATTGGGCCCGAGCAGCGCGAACACCGTGCCGGCGGGGACGCGGAGATCGATCCCGTCGAGCACCCGGACCGCTCCGTAGGACTTCGTCAGGTCGTTGACCTCGATTGCTGCGTTTTCGTTCATCAGCCCCTCTCTCTTTCGAACCGGACTAAACTGCGTATCAGATACGCGCTAATGCGTAGATGATACGCAATTAGTCGGTGGTGTCAAATACCGATTCGATGAGCGACGACGACAACGACAACCTGATCCCGCCCAGCATCGAGCTCGCGTGGGGACGCCGACGACGACCGACGCGCGGTCCGAAGCCCGGGCTCACCCTCGATCGGATCGTCGCCGCCGGGATCGAGGTGGCGAGGACCGAAGGCGTCGGCGCACTGTCGATGACGCGCGTCGCCGCCGAGCTCGGCGTGGGGACAATGTCGCTGTACCGCTACGTGGCGTCCAAGGACGAGCTCCTGACGCTGATGGTCGACAGCGCGGTTGGCACGCCACCGCCGGCGCCGACTGACGAGGACTGGCGCGCGGGCCTCACACGGTGGGCGGTCGGCGTCCGCGGCGCCTACCAGCGCCACCCGTGGGCCCTGCGGGTCCCGATCAGCGCGCCGCCCCTCGGCCCCAACAACGTCGCCTGGCTCGAGAACGCGCTGCGAGCCCTGCGCGGAACGCCCCTGTCCGAGCAGCATAAGCTGTCGACGGTACTGCTCGTGAGCGGCTTCGTCCGCAACGACGTCACGCTGGACCTCGACCTCGCCGCCGGAGCGGGCGGCCAGCAGGTGATGCCGACCTACGCCCGGATGCTAGGCGCCCTGATCGAAGGAGGCGATTTCCCCGCGCTCGCCGACGCGGTTGCCTCGGGCGCGCTCGAGGACGAGGACGATCCCGACAGCGAGTTCGAGTTCGGCCTGGCGCGGATCCTCGACGGCGTGGCGGCGCTGATCGCGCGCGCATGACGCATGATCCGGGCATGACCGGATTACGACGTGGATCGCATCGATCGCCACCGGGGCCGTGATCGCCGCCGCCTGCAGCGTGGCGACAGCCGGCGCCGCAACCGGCGTGCGTTGGTCAAGCTCACATTGCGAGCTCCAGCAGGCGCTGCTCAACGTGCGCCACCCCCACCCCCACCGGGCCATAGCGGGCGGGCGGCAACCTGGCGCTGAAAGCGCACGACTGCGCGCAGCGCGTTCCCGGCGCCGAGGCAGTGGGCGAGCCGGCAATGCGCGGACTACCAGGCGACGTTCCTGAAGCTCTACGCGTTCCCGAGCGACCCGCAGCTGGCGGCGGCGAACAAGGCGCTCAAGGATCACGGCTGCCCGCAGCGCGTCAAGCACCCCCCGACCCAGCACTAGTCGGAAGTCTTCGGCTCAAAAACCTCCGACTAGTCGGCCCGGCGCCGGCGGGGCGCAGGCCGCTGACCTGCAAATCCTGACAATCGACGCCTCGCCGGGCGACCCTGTCAGATGGCGCATGTGGGGCATGCGCCATCTGACACGGTTCGGTCCGCCCGCGTCAAATGTCAGACCATGCAGGTGATTTCAGGCGTCCGGTTTCGCCCGCGACGGCGAGCGTCGGCCCGCACGGAGGGCGCCGTCAGAAGATGTCCGGCGCCGGCCCCGGCCGGGGCTCGCCGAAGCGGGCGTACGTTTCGTCCGCCGACGACCCCGCGTCCGGCACCCCGGCGCCACGGCGAGCGGCCACCGGTTCGAACGGATACCGCGCGCTCCCCTTCTCCTTGCGCGCGCCCACTGCGAGGATCAGCGCCGGCTCGGCGCCCTCGGCGACGATGGTGTGAGCCGTTCGCGGCGGGCAGTGAACGAGGTCCCAAGCCGCGAGCGCACGCTCCTCCCCATCGATGACCAGCGTGCACTCGCCGCGCAGGATCAGGAAGTCCTCCTGGTGGGCCTCGTGGTGGTAGAGCGACATCGGCTTGCCCGGCTGGATCCAGTAGAGGCCGACCCCGAGGTCGTCAAAGTGGGCCTCGCCCTCGCCGCCGAACCGGCACACGGCACGCATCTCGTTGTGCACCCACCGGGCGTCGCGGGCGTTGACGACGAACCACCCTGCGGTGACGGGAACGCCGTGCTCGAGCCTCGCCTCGCTCACGCCGGCGCGGCGGCGAGCTGCTCGGCGGTGATCGCCTCGAGCGCGTCGCGGAGCGCGGCGACGCGATCGGCGCCGAACCGCTCGGCCCATTCGTGCTCGAGCTCGTCGATGAGCCCGACGCCGAGTGTCTGGGCGTGGCGCCCGCGCTCGGTCAGGCGGATGATCTTCGCCCGGCCGTCGCTCGGGTCGGGCACCCGCTCGACGTAGCCGCGCTGCTCGAGGTCGCTCGTGACCTCGCCCACCGACTGCTTGGTCATGCGAGCGCGCTCGGCGAGGTCGGTGAGCCGGGTCCCTTCGGGGTCGATGTTCCCGAACACGCATCCGTGACTGATCCGGATGTCGCTGTACGGCGTCTCGGCCAGGCGCCGTTCCAGGTCCTCGCAGAAGTCATCGAAGGCGATGCCGAGCAGGCGAATCATTAACGGCGGACGCGGGGTGTCGTGATTGTTTGACATTTGGTCAGGACTCCTGATAAGGTTGCCAGACAGTTCGGAAGCCTTACAAGGTTGCCTGACAAGCTTAGCACCGAAACCGGAGGTATCTGATGTCTAGAAAGTGGTGGACCTTACTGGCGGTGAGCGTCGGCACCTTCATGTTGCTGCTCGACATCACCGTCGTGAACACGGCGCTCCCGTCGATCGAGAAGGACCTGTCGGCGAGCTTCACCGACGTGCAGTGGGTGATCGACGCCTACACGCTGTCGCTCGCGGCAATCGTGCTGACTGCCGGCTCGCTGGCTGATCGCCTGGGACGAAGAGCCGTGTTCGCGATCGGGCTCGGGATCTTCTCGGCGGCCTCGCTGGCCGCCGGATTGGCGCCCGACGCTACGTTCTTGAACATCTCGCGCGCGATTCAGGGGATCGGCGGCGCCGCGATGTTCGCGGTCTCGCTGGCGCTCGTCGCGCAGGAGTTCGCCGCGGGGCGGGAACGCGCGACCGCGATGGGCGTCTACGGCGCGACGATCGGCGTCGCGGTCGCGGTCGGCCCGCTGGTCGGCGGCGCGATCACCAGCGCATTCGGCTGGCGGTGGGTGTTCTTCCTGAACGTCCCGATCGGCATTGCGGCGATCGCCGTGACCTTCATGCGGATCCGGGAGTCCCGCGATCCCAACGCAACCCGCATCGACTGGCTCGGGCTCGTCAGCTTCAGCAGCGCGCTGGTGATGCTCGTGCTGGGTCTCCTGCGCGGCAACGATGACGGCTGGGGCAGCCCGCTGATCCTCGGACTGTTCGCCGGGGCCGCGGTGATGCTCGCGGCGTTCACCGCGATCGAGCAGCGGGCGCAGGAGCCGATGCTCCCGCTCGAGCTGTTCCGCCGGCGCGCGTTCACCGGCGTCCAGCTGGCCGCGGCGGCGGTGTCGTCCTCGCTGTTCGCGCTGTTCCTGTACCTGACGCTGTACCTGCAGAACTACCTCGGCTACTCGCCGTTGCAGGCGGGGCTCCGTTACCTGCCGATCACCCTCGTGCCGTTCCTGGTCGCGCCCCTTGCCGTTGCCCTGATGTCTCGGGTGCACGCTCGATTCCTGATGGCGGGCAGCCTGGCCGCGATCGGCGGCGGCCTGCTGCTGATGTCCGGGTTGACCCCCAGCGATGGCTGGACCGCGCTGCTGCCCGGCTTCATCGTCGCCGGCATCGGGGTCGGCCTGCTCAACCCCGTGATCGCGGACGTCGCGGTGAGCGTCGTATCGAAGGAGCGGAGCGGAATGGCGGCCGGGATCAACGACACGTTCCGGCAGGTCGCGATCGCGGTCGGCGTGGCGGCGTGGGGAGCGATCTTCCTCGCCCGCGGCGCCGACAAGATCTCCTCGGTCGCATCCGGGACGCCGGCGGCCACCGGCGATCATCCCCGCCAGCTGATCGAGGCGGCCTCGGGCGGCAAGCTCCAGGCGGCGCTGCAGTCGGTCCCGCACGGAGCCCGCGAGCTCGTCGCCAGTGCGACCCGCGACGGGTTCCTCAGCGGCCTCAACACGATCCTCCTGATCGGCGCGGCACTGGCCTTCGCCGGCGCGCTCCTCGCCCTGTGGCTGGTGCGCGAGCACGAGATCGAGCGCGAGCAGCCCGAGCTGATCGCAGCACCTGAGGCGATCGCGGCCTGACGTGCGTGTCGCGGACGAATCGGGTAGCCACTACGTGTGATGCCCGGTTCGTCCGCGTCGTTCCTCTCCGCCGTCGACTCGATCGTCGGCGACGGCGTCGAGGCGGCCGTGCGCGCCAAGCACTCCTGGCGCCTGCGACGTCTGGGATGGAGTCACGCTCTCGCCCCGCCCGACGACGGGCCGTGGGCGGCGGGCGATCCGCCCCCGCGCGGCGGCTGCTCGCTCGATGTGCTGGTCGACGGCGCCGAGGCGTTCCCTCAGGTCGCCGCGGCGATCGAGAACGCCCGCGACTACGTCCACGTCACCGGGTGGCACGTCGCGCCCTACTTCGAGCTGGTCCGCGGCACGCGCCCAGGCGTGCTCGGCGAGCTGCTGGCGGAGGCGGCCGAGCGGCTCGACGTGCGGGTTCTGGTGTGGGCGGGCGCTCCGGTGCCGGCGTTCCATCCCGCGCGCAAGGAGGTGCGCGACGCGGTCGGAACCCTCACCCGGGACACGCGCATCCGTTGCGAGACCGACCCGCGCGAGCACCCGTTCCACTGCCACCACGAGAAGACCGTGATCGTCGACGGCGAGGTCGCGTTCGTCGGCGGCATCGACATGACCGACTACGCCGGCGACCGGTTCGACACGAGCGACCATCCCGCCCGGCGCCGGCTCGGCTGGCACGACGTGGGCACGCGCCTGCGCGGCCCGGTGGTGGCCGACGTCGACGATCACTTCGCGCTGCGCTGGCACGAGCTGACCGGTGAGCAGCTCGAGCGTCCGGCGACACCGGCGCCCGCCGGCGAGCACACGGTCCAGGTCGTGCGGACGATCGCCAACGGCATGTACGACGCGGTCCCGGATGGCGAGTACCGGATCCTCGAGAGCTACGTGCGCGCGATCGCCGCCGCCCGGCGCTTCATCTACCTCGAGAACCAGTTCCTGTGGTCCCCGGAAATCGTCCGGCTGCTCGCCGACAAGCTGCGCCGGCCGCCGTGCGACGAGTTCCGGATCGTGATCGTGCTGCCGGCGAAGGCGAACAACGGGCACGACGACACGATGGGCCAGCTCGGCGTGCTGGCCGCGGCCGATGACGGGGCGGGACGCCTGCTGGCCGCCACGATCCGGTCCCGGACCGGCGAGCGCGTCGACCGCCTTTACGTCCATGCCAAGGTCGGGATCGTCGACGACCGGTGGCTCACGGTCGGCTCGGCGAACCTCAACGCCCACTCGCTGCTCAACGACACCGAGATGAACGTCGTCGCCGACGACCCCGAGCTGGTCCGCGAGACGCGCCTGCGCCTGTGGTCCGAGCATCTCGAGCTGGACGCCTCGACGATCGCCGGCGAGGAGCCGCGCGCCGTCGTCGACGACCGGTGGCGCCCGATCGCGTTCGAGCAGCTCGAGCGGCTACACGCGGCGGCGCCCGCCACGCACCGGCTGCTCGCGCTCCCCGGCCTGTCGCGGCGCTCGCGCCGGCTGCTCGGTCCGCTCGTCGGTCTGGTCGACGACGGCTGAGTCAGCGGTCCTCAAGCCCACGCCGGGTCGGTGCCCTGCTCGCGCGCCCACTGGCCGACGAGCCCGCGCAGGTGCTCGACGAACCGCTCCTGCTCGTGCGCAGGGTACGTCGCCCGAACCGTGCTCACCAGCAGCCGGTCGAAGTCGGCCGACCCGACCCAGTCGAGCACGAGCTCGTCGACGTGGGCGAGGCGGCTGGCGCAGAAGTCGTGGTAGCGGTCGGCCTCGAAATACTCGTCGGCGAGCCGGCGGTAGGCGGCCAGCTTGTCCGCGTAGCCGAGGTCCTCGCGGTCGCCGATCTCGAAGTACCGGCGCGTGTCAAGGTCGAGCTGCGGCCGCCGGCCGGTCACCAGGCAGAACGTGCACCACTTCACGAGCGTCTTGATCGCCCACGGGAAGTAATAGTGCAGGCTCGTGAGCGCGACGTCCGGCGAGGCGTTGGCGTAGTCGATCGGATACACGTCGTCGCCGCGCACGAGGCACTCGCACGAGTTGAACTCCCACCGGAAGAACGCGTTGACGAGACGGCTGACCGTCAGCACCTCCTCGCCCAGTTCCGGCGTCAGGAAGTCGTGGGCGACCTCGTAGCGATCGTGCATCGGCTGATCGGGGCGGAACTTCATCACCATCGTCTCGGGGCCGATCGACAACGAGCGCGCGAACACGTCGAAGCCCTCGATCGACGCCTGCAGGTGCATCAGCCGCTGGCCCGAGGCGTCGTAGGTGCGCTCGAGCTCGTCGCGGTCGCGCACACGGCTGACGCCGATCCACTGCCCGCCGTCGTAGGGCTTCATGAACAGCGGGTAGCCGATCTTCTCGGCGATCGCGGGCAGGTCGAACGGCAGGTTGTAGCGGGCGGCCGTGTACTGGAAGCGGGCGGTGTCCGGCGGGTCCTTGTGCGGGACCAGCACCGTCCGCGGCACCTTGAGCCCGAGGCGGATCATCGCGCAGTAGGCGGCGTGCTTCTCCATCGACTGGAACGTGAACGGGCTGTTGAGCAGGTACACGTCGTTCATCAGCGCGACCTTCTTCAGCCATTCGCGCGGGAGGTAGTACCAGTACGCGAGCCGGTCGATCACGAGCTCGTAGCGCGGCCGGTCGCGCAGGTCGAACGGCTCCATCGTGATCCGCTCGGTGGCGATCCGGTGCTTGTGCCCGGAGGCGTCGGTGATCGGCCCCAGGCGCGAGACCAGCGTCTCGAACGCCGCCGGCCAGTCGTCCTCGGTGCCGAGCAGCAGCCCGATCAGGTGCGTCGTCTCCGCCATCACTCAGCAGAAGCGTGGCAGATGGTGGGCCAGCTGCGCGCGCCAGGATGGCCAATCGTGGGGGACGTCGTGCCCCCACAGGTCGAGCTCGCAGCGGATCCCCTTCGCCTGGAGCACTGCGGCAAGGCGGCGCGTGGACTCGAGCGCGCCGGTGGTGTCCTCCCACTGCCCCTGCGCGCACACCAGCAGCAGGCTGACCTGTCCGCGCAACCAGTCGAGGTGGTCGCCGCGGAGGTGGCCGACATAGTCCATCGGGTTGTTGAAGTACACGGCGTCGCCGCGCTCGCCCCACCCGTCCCACGCCGACGGGTCGTAGTTGCCCGACAGGCAGATCGCCAGCGGGAACAGGTCGGCGCGCTTGAGCGCGAAGTTGGCGGCGTGGTAGGCGCCGAGGCTGACGCCGCAGGTGATCAGCTCGCTCGCCCCGCCGCAGTCCCAGCGGACGAACGGGACGACCTCGTCCAGGATCCACGACTCGTAGAACTGGTGGCGGCGCGCGCGCTCCTCGAGCGGGATGCCGCGGTTCGACCACGACTCGGCGTCGAACGAATCGACGCAGTACAGCTTCACGCGCCCGGCGGCGAGCAGGTCGCCGATCGCCCCGATCATCCCGTGGCGCTCGAAGTCGCCGGCGTCGCCGCGCTCGGCCGGGAACGCAAGGACCGGGCGGGCGGGCGGGCCCGAATTCCCGTAGACCGCGACGCCGTTCATGGGGCCTCGCGACGGAATCCGGTTCGAGGCCGGTTCTCGCTCCCCTGCGCTTGGCCGGATTCCGCGCGCTCGGCGTCCTTGGGGCCATCCAACCCCGTCCGGACGGGGTGCGTGGCCTCGTGGCTCGGCCCGCTCGGCATCCGGCCTCGCCAAGACCGGGCCGGCCACGAGTCATCCGGCGGGATGCTGCGCAGCGGCCCCCACAGATCCGCCAGCAGCCGCGTCAGGTGGGGATCGAACGCGTCCCGCCACGAGGTGTAGTTGTGCAGGTCGGGGACCTCGGCCAGGTGCGCGTCGTAGCCCTGGGCGGCAAGCGCGTTCGCCATCAGGCGGTTGTTGTACACGTTCTCCTCCTCGGCGCCGCAGGTCATCACCACCGGCACCGGCTCGTCGAACGTCGCCGTGCGCAGGACGTGGCGGACGAACCGCACGATCCGCGCGTAACGCGGGAACCCGGACTCGTGGCGATCGAAGCCGGGCACGAAGAAGCTCGCGGACTGCAGGAACAGGCCCGCAAAAGTCCCGGGCCAGGTCCGCTGCGCCTGGAGCATCGCGAGGCCCCCGAGGCTCGCGCCCATACCCACCGGCTGGCCCGCCACGTCGACCTGCGCGCGTAGCGCGGGGAGGATCCGGTTGCATAGTGCGCGGCCGTAAGCTGCCGAGGCCGAGTACCACTCGTCGCGATCGCCGGGCGGCAGCAGCGCGACACGGAACGGCTCCAGGGTCCCGCGCTCGATCACTGCGCCGGCGTAGCGGGTCAGGCCGGCGAGCTCGTCGTATTCGGGGCCGTCGTGGGCGACCAGCAGCGGCAGCGCGCCCTCGCACGGCGACCACACCCCGATCGCGAGGTCGCGGCCGAGCACCCGGACGGCGACCACGTCGAACGCGCCTCCCACGCCCGGCTGCTCGAGCCACGCCGGCCTGCGGTAGCCGGGCGACGACAGCACCGATTTCTCCCCGAACGCCCCGGGCGCGCGATCGGGGTTGCCCGGATCGCACACGACCACGGTGGCGCCGTCGCGGTCTGAGAACTCGAGCTTGTACTCGAGTCGCGCGAGGCCACTGTCGGGCAGATGCAGCACCCAGCCGCCGTCCTTGCGGACGAACTCGGGATCGCGGAGCGGCAGATCGGAGCACAGCCGAACCGCCGTGAAGCGCTGATCGGGGTCGTCGACGCGCAGGCTGGCGAACACCGGGCGGGAAGGTAGCAACCGGTACGTTCGAGCCCGGCGGGCGAGCGCGAGCGTCATGTACGTGCTGTTCGGGCTCTCCCGGTACTCGCCGAACGGCTCGCACACCGCGAACCCGGCGCGCGCGTACAGCGACCGCGCCGGCGCGAACGCCGCCATTGACCCGGTCTCGAGGCTGACGCGGTCATACCCGCGCTCGCGTGCGACCGCGATCAGGTGCTCGAGCATCTCCCGGCCGATCCCACGGCCTCGCGCGGCTTGGACGGTGTGCATCGACTTGATCTCGGCGTGGTGCGGATCGAGTTGCTTGAGCGCCCCGACCGCGAGCAGCGCGCCCCCGGCGCGATAGCTGAAGAACGACACGGCCGGGTCGAGCAGACCGTCAACGTCCATCGCGTGGGCATCCTCAGGCGGGGTTTGCGCCCGCGCGAACGTGAGGTGGACCGCGAGCAGCGCGCGCACGTCCGCGGCCCGCGGATCGTCGGCTGAGATCTCGCCCTCGCGCACCTCCGGAGTATCTTGCCGCGGTACGTCCGCCGACACGAGAGCTGGATGTTCGGCCGGCGGGCGTCGCGTCCGTCGGCCGGCGCGCCTCGAGCGGATCGGCCCTAGCCGGTCGAGGCGGTCACGCTCGACATGACGACCGCCGGCATCGGCGAGCCGTCCTGCGGCGGGCTCGTGGGCAGAGAGCCGATCTTCTCGACCACGCCGATTCCCGACACGACCTTCCCGAGCAGCGCATAGTCGGGTGTCAGTCCAGCCGACTCGGTGACGTTGGGCGCGGTCACGATGAAGAACTGGCTCCCCGACGCTCCCGCCGGCTGGCTCTGCGTCTTGGCCATCGCGACGTCACCGAGCACGTACTGCGTGTTCTTGGGCGGCGCCTCCACGACCGTGTATCCCGATCCGCCCGCGCCGGTGCCGGTCGGATCCCCGCCCTGGATCACGAACCCGGCGGCCACCCGGTGGAACGTCAGCCCGTCGAAGAAGCCGCGCTTGACGAGGGAATAGAACGAGGCTGACGTCCTCGGTGACTGCGCCACGTCGAGGGTGAACGCAAACGTCCCGCAGTTGGTGACGACCGTCACTGTGTACGTGCGATGCGGGTCGAGCCGCAGATGGGGCGCGGACATGTGTCCACTCGGTTTCGGCGCCGGTACCGGGACCGTGCGGCACGCGGACGAGGACGGCGTCGACGCGGTCGTGGACGGCGTCGACGCCGTGCCGGCGCCGGTGGTCGTAGGCGACGTGTGGCTCGCGCTGCTCCCGCAGCCGCCTACAGCAAGGGCGACCGCGACAAAGGCGGCCACAACGATCCAGGCTCGGCGCACCTCAGGGCCCTTTACAGGATGGAGGGAGCAGACAAGAGGAATCCCCACTAACCACTAAGGCTTTGCTTCCGGCTGCCGACAAGAGAGGTGATCGAAGCGGGCGCCCAGGCTGGAAGGGCCGCGCTCGCGGGGTGAGACTCGGCGCCTCACCAACCCGCCTCAATCATCCCTCCGTCAGCTCAGCTCAGCTGATGTGGATCGCCTTCTCGAGCGCCTGCGCCATGAGGCTCTGCCCGGCATAGCTCGGGTGGATGCCGCAGCCGCCGGTCGACAGCTGCGTCAGCAGCCCAGCGGTGCACGTGTTGCCGCCGGAATGCACGGACCCCGCCTGGAACTCGCCGTAGCCGTCGGCGATCACCACGTGGAACGGCTTGGCCGCCGTGTCCTGGGTGGTGTTGAGCAGTGTCGACTGCGAGTTGTCGAGGGGGTTGCTGTAGTTGAGCGAGTAGTAGTTGACGATCGCCAACTGCCCGCTGTAGTCCGCCTTGTTCCGGATCGCCGACAGGATCGTCTTGACGTTCTTGCCGACAGTTGCGAGCACTGCCGCCTCTTCGGTGAGGCTGGCGCAATGGTCCGCGGTGGTGGCCTCGCACGCGAAGAAGTCATTCGCGCCGATCATCAGCGACACGAGCCGAACGTTCTTGTGCTTCTTCAGATACGACACCGCGTAGTCGAGCTGCGAGCCGCTGTACTTCACGTGCAGCGGATACTTCGGGCGGTAGCCGTTCGTGGGGCTCTCGCAAAGGAAGACCCCGGCGGTGTCATCGATCAGGCTAGTGGACGTCTCGCCGGGGCAGGCCGCATTGGCGACCGTCAGGTGCAGCTCGGAGCCGAGCACTTGCGGATAGGCGACGAAGCTCGAGGCGTCCGCGTAGTTCGGAGCCGGAACGACCTGCTGCTCCTCGTATCCGAAAACGACCGAGTCACCGAGCGCGAGGTACCCGGACCCCGCCGTCACGGGCGTGTGGATCGTGATTTTCGGCGCCTTGGGCTTTGCTGCCGGCTTGTTCGCCAGCGCCGGCGCGCTCGCAAGCGCGAGGCCGAGGGCCGCGCAGACCATCAGAACAACAAACTTGAGCGCACGCCGCGCGGTCGCGCGCGTACCTCCTTGTAGACCTTCCATGCCGTGTGTACTCCTTCCCCACGGGTCAGCGCTGCCCCGGCCCGGCCGCGCGATGATTAGCGCCGACGGATGGTAGCCGGGCGCGCCGTCAGATGTGTCCTTGGTGTGAATCATCGCGCAACCGCAGGATCGGATCGTCATTACAATGCAGCCCGTCGCGACCGAGCTTTCGATCAATCGCAGGGACGAGGCCGGGGGTGTTGTGCTCGCGCTTTCTGGCGAGTTGGACGTGGTGTCCGCCCCGGAGCTCGAACAGCACCTGAACGACGCGCTGGCGGAGCCCCAGGCCCACGTCACGCTCGACCTCAGCGAGCTGGAGTTCGTCGACAGCGCCGGCGTCAGCGTACTGATCAAGGCCAAGCAGGACGCCGAATCGAACGGGCGAACGCTCGTGCTCGCCCGGCCCACCGAGCAGGTGCAGCGAGTGTTCGCGCTCGTCGGGCTCGCGGACTGGCTCGCAGACTGAAGAGCGTCAGCGCCCCGATCCGCGCGGGGCGTAGGGTTTGACGCTGTGAATGCGGGCAGCTATAGCGAGCGCCTCGTCTCGTCGCCGCTGGCGTGCTGCACGTGGGAGCAGCAGACGTCGGCTGGCTGGGAGCAGCGGGTGGTGCCCGATGCCTGCGTCGACCTGATCTGGTCGGGCGAGCGGCTGACGATCGCCGGCCCGGACACGCGGGCTCGCCTGGTGGCGCTCGCGCCGGGCACGCGCATCGTCGGCGTGCGCCTGCGCCCCGGCGTGGCCGGCACGGTACTCGGGCTGCCGGCCGGCGAGCTGCAGGACGCGGCCCCCGCCGCCGCCGACGTCCTCGGTCGGGACCATGCCGAGGCGCTGCTCGGCGCGCTGTTGCGCACGGGGAGCTCCGGCGGGGACCCGCACGCGATCCTGCTGGCCGCGATCGAATGCCGCGGGACGGCGGCGGACCCTGACCCGCTGGTGCGCGCGGCGGTGGCGGCGCTCGACCGCCCTCACGCGCGCGTCGCGGCCGTCGCGGCCGAGCTAGGGGTGAGCGCGCGGCAGCTCCAGCGGCGCGTCACCGATGCGGTCGGCTACGGGCCCAAGACGCTGGCGCGGGTCCTGCGCTTCCGCCGCCTCCAGGCGCTCCCGGCGGGACCGCTGGTCGAGCTCGCGCTCGAGGCGGGCTACGCCGACCAGGCGCACATGACCTCCGAGGTCACCCACCTCGCCGGCCTCCCGCCTGTCCGATTTCTCAAAGACCGAGCGCTGACGACCGCCTAGCCTCTGGCGCATGCCGGTCGATCTCGCCGCCGCCGAAACGTTCATCTGGTCAGCCGCCCGTCTGGTCGACCGCCACCGCTACGCGATGCTGTTCGAGAACGGGAGCCCCGACCCGGTGCTCGCCGCGCTCAGCGGCTACCGCAACCTCGACGGCGGATTCGGGCATGCACTCGAGCCCGACCTGCGCTGCCCAGCCAGCCAGCCGGCCGCGACGCTCTACGCGCTCGAGATGCTGCACGAGGCCGGCCGGCTCGACTCCGACCTGGGCGTGGGCGCGCGCGGCTGGATCGCGTCGATCGCGGCGCCCGATGGCGGCATCCCGTTCGCGCTCCTGGGTTTCGAGGCGTATCCCCACTCCCCTTGGTGGTCGCTCGGGCCGCCGTCGTCGTTTCTGACGTTCGCGCTGGCCGGGGCCCTCCACGCCGGCGGGACGGGTGGCGACGAGTGGCTCGACCGCGCCAGCGAGTGGTGCTGGCTCACGCTCGACGCCGCGTCCGAGCCCGGTGGCTACTGGCTCAAGTACGCCTGCGCCTTCCTCGACGCGGTGCCTGACGAGGACCGAGCGCACGCCGCGCTGGCGTCGCTGGCGACGCGCGTCGACCCGGCCGCGCTCGCGCCCGCCGATGGCGCCGAGGGCGAGACGCTGCGCCCGCTGGACCTCTCACCCCGGCCGGGGTGCCGCAGCCGCGCGCTCGTGAGCGACGACGCGGTCGAGGCTCATCTCGACGCCGTCGAGCGCGAGCAGCAGGAGGACGGAGGCTGGATGTTCGACTGGCTCGCGTGGTCGCCCGAGCAGACGTCGGCGTGGCGCGGGATCGTCACGATCCGCGCGCTGACGTGGCTTCGCGACAACGGCCGTTCGCTGTAGCCGCGTTACGCGCCCCACCCCGAGGCCCGTGGTGCCTAACCCGCCGTGCCGGGGCTACCGCGCAGCCGCCCTACGCGTGATCGAACCCCAGCGTCCGAACCAGGAAGTCGTGCTCGGCCGCCAGTGCGGCCTCGGCAACGGTCATCGGCAGCGAGATGAACCCGTGCGGCACCTCGGGCCAGATCCGAAGCTCGGTGGCGTGACCGGCCGCGCGCCACCGAGCCTCCATGAACAGCGTGTCGTCGATCAGCGGATCCGCGGTGCCGACCGTGAAGATCGCCGGCGGCATCCCCGACAGGTCCGCATACAGCGGCGACACGTCCGGGTCCCGGCGCTGTTCGGCAGTCCGCCCTGGGAGGAACTGGTCGGCGAACCAGGCGATGATCGGCGTCGACAGCACGAAGTTGCGCTCGCCCCATAGCCGCTGGCTCGGGGACATCGACAGGTCGAAGCCGCCGTACTGCAGCACCGCGGCGCCGAACACGCCGGTGATCCCGTGGCGATCGCGGAGTCGAAGGAGCGTTGCGGCGGCGAGCTGTGCCCCCGCCGAATCGCCGCCGATCGCGCGCGGGCCTTCGGCGCCCACGACGGCGCGACCCTCGTCGCCGAGCAGCCACAGCGCCGCGGCCTCGCAGTCGTCAGGCCCGGCGGGATATGGATTCTCGGGCGCGAGGCGGTAGTTCACGCTGACGACGGTCAGCCCCGTGTCGCGCGCCACCCGCTGAAGGCGGAGATCCTGACCGTCACTCTCCCCGAGCGTCCACCCACCGCCGTGAACGTGCAGGAAGGACCCGCGCGGCTCGCGCTCGGGAGCGATGATGCGCACCGAGATCGGACGTCCGGGACCGCCGATCTCGACGTCGCGAGCCTCCGGCACGTACACCGGCGCGGGGAAGATCCCACGACCTTCGCGGCGGGCGCGGCGGCTCTCCTCGGGCGGCACCGTGTTGACCGCAGGCATCGTCGCCAGCAGGCGCTCGAGCTCGACGTTGAACGCACGCGTGTCGGCCAGCAGCGTGTCGGGATCGGGGGTCGTCATCGGTCGCCATCTCCTCGCGGTCGGTTTTCTCATGCCGGTTCCATCGCGGCTATTCCCGGCTTCACGGCGAACAGCGGAGGATGCCAGCCGTGCGCGCTCGCTGTGACATCGTGGGCCTGTGAGGCGCGTGGTCACGATCGGCGTTTACGGGTGGGATCTGAGCAGCTTCCTGGAGGCGCTGGCCGCCGTCGACGTACGGCTGCTGATCGACGTACGTCAGCGCCGCGGGGTTCGCGGCCGGGAGTACGCGTGGGCCAACTCTGCCCGCCTGCAAGCCGCTCTGGCCGGCGCCGGCGTGGCCTACGAGCACCACAAGGAGCTCGCGCCGACGACCGAGCTCCGGCGTCTTCAGTACGCCGAGGACGCGCGTCGAGGCGAGGGCAAGCGGTCGCGGACGGTGCTGGCGCCGGAGTACGCGACCCGCTACACGCGCGAGATTCTCGACCACGCGCCGCTCGAGCCGGTCGTCGAGGAGTTGCCAGCCGACCGCGCAGCGGCGCTGTTCTGCGTCGAGCGCGATCCAGAGGCCTGCCACCGTTCGATCATCGCCGAGCGGCTCGCGGCCGAGTACGACGTTGCGGTGAGCCATCTTCGCCCATGAACTGAAAGGGAACCCACGACGTGCGTGTCGAGGGCAGGAACGCAATCATCTACGGTGGCGGCGGATCGGCGGCGCCGTCGCGCGCGCGTTCGCGCGCGAGGGCGCGAAGGTTCAACATCACCTGCGGCGCGGTCGCGAGCTGAAGAGGCCGTCGCACGCGCCGCGCGCAGCTCCCGATCGCAACCCCCTTGACATTGGGGAGACCTGCCGACTACGTTGTTAGCGTTCGCCTGTAGAAGGATTGTTCGTATTGCGAACAATCCTTCTCGTGTGGAGGAACCATTCAAGCCGGTCGCTCAGCTGTGATGTCGCCCCGATGGCTCGGGCTGAAATGCTCGCCCTCGCAACATTGCAGCTGGGCGCCGGACGATCAGCACGCGCGCCGCCGATACAGTCGTGCGCGATGCTCGACCTCGACGCATATCTCGGGCGCATAGGCCTGGACGGCCGTTCGGACCTGCACCGCCTGCATCGGGCGCACGTCACCGCGATTCCATTCGAGAACCTCGATCCCCGGCGCGGGATCCCGGTGTCGCTCGAGGCCGAGGACCTCGAACGCAAGCTGGTGTCGGACCGCCGCGGCGGCTACTGCTTCGAGCAGAACCTGCTGTTGAAGGCGGCGCTCGAGGCGCTCGGCGCCGAGGTCGAGATGTTCCTCGCGCGCGTGCGCGTGGGAGGTGGCCCCGGCCCGCGGCCGCGGACCCATCTCGTACTCGGAGTCAACACGGGCGAGCACGAGTGGCATGCCGACGTCGGCTTCGGTCACGGCACGCTGCTCGAGCCGATCCCGTTCGGCCCGGGAGGCGAGCACGAGCAATCGGGCTGGCGCTACCGGGTCGTCGAGGACGGCCCCGAGCTCGTGCTGCAGTCGCTCGAACTGAGCGGACAGTGGATCGACCTGTACGGGTTCGTCCCCGAGCCGGTTCCGTTGATCGACGTGGTTACCAGCAACTGGTACACGTGCACGTATCCGCGCTCACCGTTCGTCACCGGACTGATCGTGAGTGCCCAGCGGCCGGACGGCACGCGCGAGTCGTTGAGCGACTGGGACGGGGGGCTGTCGCTCACCGAGGAGACGCCCGCCGGCGCGACCGTGATCGACGTCGATCCGGGCGCCGTCGCGGAGCTGGTCGCGGCCCGCTTCGGCCTCGAGGTCGCGAGTGCCCAGTAACGGCCTGACCGTCGCCGTCACCGGCCCGACGGGGACCTTCGGCTTCGGGCTGATCCCGCTGCTTCAAGCCGACGATCGGATCGCGAAGATCGTCGGCATCGCCCGGCGCCCGTTCGACCCGTCGGAGCACGGATGGAGCAAGATGGAATACCGGCGGGGCGACGTCCGCGATCCCCAGGCGCTGCGCGACGCGTTCGAGGGCGCGGACGCGGTGGTCCACCTCGCGTTCATGATCACCGGCACCGCGTCCCGGGAGACGATCCGCGAGATCAACGTCGAGGGGACGCTGAACGCGTTCGGCGCCGCGGCCGCCGCCGGCGCCCACCGGTTCGTTTATGCGTCCTCGGTCGCCGCCTACGGCTTCCACGCGGACAACCCGATCGGGATGACCGAGGATTGGCCCGTGCGCCCCGCAACGCGTCTGTTCTACGCGCAGGAGAAGGCACAGCTCGAGCGGCTGCTGGGCGTCCAGGCGGGCGACCATCCCGGCCTCGCCCTGTACGTGCTGCGTCCGCCGATCGTTCTGGGACCACACGCGGTCGGCGCGAAGAACAGCCTTCCGGCGCCGCTGGCCGGGCTCGTGCAGAACGCGCTCGACATGGCGCATCGGATGCCGATCCCGATCCCGATTCCGGCTCCCGACCTCCCGATGCAGTTCATCCACGAGGACGACGTCGGCCAGGCCCTGCTCCGGTGCGTGGTCGCCGATGGTCCGCCGGGCGCGTACAACATCGCCGGCGACGGCGTCGTAACCGCCGCCGACGTGGTGCGCGAGCTCGGGTTCACGCCGCTGACCCTGCCCGCGGGCATCGCGGAAACCGCCGCGCGCGCCGCGGCGCGAATCCCGCTTCCGTCATTCGCACCGCCCGCCGCCGAGTGGGTCGAGGCGGCGAGCCACCCGGCGATCATGGACACGACCAAGGCCAAGCGAGAACTGGGCTGGGAGCCGAGGCACACGGGGCTCGAGGCCCTCCGCGAGACGATCCGCCGCGAGCCCCCTCGGGCGTGACGACAGCGGGGCGCCGCCGTACGCCTCCGCCCGCTACTGGAAGATCTCAGTCGTGCAGTCCCCGCCGGGCAGGTGGATCTCGTGCGGACGCGCCCCGTCGGCCTGCTCGTGGAAGTCGACGAAGAAGTCGGGATCGAGCACATACGTTCCGTCGCTCTGGCGGTTCAGCTTGGTGAGCCACCCCTTGATCCCCGGATAGAACTGATTATCCCAGGTCGAGAACAGCGAGTTGGTGACGTACACCCGGTCACCGTCGAGCGAGTTCTGGATCATCTGCGGTCCGCCGTTGAGCGGACCCGGCGCCTTCGGATGACCGCCGTCACGGCCGAGCAACCCGCCCAGCCACACCTGCGAGCGCAGCTGCGGATTGGCCGGATCGGACACGTCGTAATGACGGACGTCGCCGTGGAGCCAGTTCGAGAAGAACAGGTCCTTGTCGTCGAGCGACAGCACCAGGTCGGTGATCAGCCCCGGGACGCCGCCTTCCAACGGCCAGCCCTCGAGCTCCTCATTGCCCACGTCGATCGCCTTCGACACCGCCCAGCTTCCGTTGTCGCGCCCGAAATGGATGATGTTGCTCGACAGGGTCGCGCCCACGAACCCCTGAGCCGAATCGGGATCGTGCTGCCAGCGGATCTCCAGCGGGATCAGGCCGTCGTCGCCGAGATCGATCGTCTGCACCTTGGCCCGCCGCTCCAGATCCCAGAAGTGCAGCCGCCGCCCGTACTTGCCGGCGGCCACATCAGCCGGATTGAACCCGTCCAGAAACGTGTTCGGCGCCGCCCACTCACTCGAGATCAGCGTGTTCTGGCGCGGCTGATACCAAAAGTCATACATGAACTCCAGGCCGTCCGGCTCGCGCTCCCAGCGCTCGGCGATCGAGAAGTCACGAGCATCGAGCACCGCGAACCCGCCCGGGGTGTTGCCATCAGCGTCGCCGAGCATCGAGATCGTGACGATGTCCCCCGGCATGCAGTGGACGGTGTGGGGCGCGCTCAGCCCGAGCTTCTCCTTGACCTCCTCGCCCTCGATCACGTTCTTGATCCGCGGCGCCCGCGGATCGGAGATATCCACGATATGCAGCCGCGAAGACCGCATACCCGGGACGATCATTGTGTCCCGCCGAAGCTGCGAATGGCACGCCGACGAGCACGCGTTCCAACCAAAATGGTGCAGCTCATCGCCGACGTTCGGCATCTCCGTACGGTGCACGATCTGGCCGTAGGTGGACGAGCCCGGGTCCACGTCGACGACCGCGATGAAATCAGGACGGTCGATCCCCGTCCCCTCGTACAGAGCAGCCACGTACACGAACTGCTCCGGGGGCTGCTCGCGCGCCACCGCCGGCGACGCGTAGCCCGGCCCTGCGTGCTCGTGACCCTCGTGTGCGCTCATGGGACGGGCTCCTCCTCCTGTTCGGTTAGTGCCTTACAACCGCAGCGTAACGAGCCTCTAGCTTACGGGCTCGACAATCTCAACAGTTTTTATAGAGATTATCTGAGGACGGTCGATCGAAGGCCACGGAACCGCCATTGCCCGGCCGTAAAGACGCGCGCCCGACCGCTGCCGTCTATACCGGCGCGCTCCGCTCTGCCAGATGCTGTCCGACCTTCCGCTTGACCCGCTGGAGCGCGTTGTCCACGGTCTTGCAGTCGCACCCGATCCGTCGGCCGACCTCCTCGTAGGAGTGGCCGTCGAGGTATAGCGCGAGCACGCGGGCCTCGAGCTCGGACAGCACGGTCGAGATGCACGCCACCAGCGCGCGCAGCTCTTCTGAGCTGATCACCTGGTTGACCGGATCGTGGACGGGCGATCCGGGGATGATCTCGTCGAGCGTGGGCTCGCCGTCGCCCGCGGCGGCCGGCGAGCTCGAGAACGACACGTACTGGTTCAGCGGCGAGTGCTTGTTCCGCGTGGCCGTCTTCACGGCGGTGATGATCTGGCGCGTGATGCACAGCTCGGCGAAGTTGCGGAAGCTGGACTCCCGGTCGGTACGGTAGTCGCGCACCGCCTTGTACAGCCCCACCAGGCCTTCCTGGATGAGATCGTCCGCGTCTCCGCCGGCCAGGAAGTACGACGAGGCCTTCAGGCGGACGAAGCCGTAGTAGCGGCGGACGATCGAGTCGTACGCAACCGCGTTTCCCTGCTTGGCAAGGGCGATCAGATAGCCATCCTCAACCTGAAGTTGAGAGTGGGAGTACGGGGACAGCCGTGCCACGAGTGATCCCTTCTCGACCCGGCCAGCGGATCGGTCAGAAGTCGTGGCGCACTACCTCCCCTGGCGCCTGATGTGCATTGAGTTGAGGCCCGACCGACGGCCGGCGCACCCTCTGCTGCGGTGAGGCTAAAGCTTTACTCTACCGTTACTCTCCCGGCGCGAGCTTGACATAGCACCGCACGGATGTCAAGCGGCTTCGGTGCAGCTTCGGTGCCGCCCCTCTCGGGTGTCGTGCGTTGCAGCCGCAATCGTCGGCGACGGGATCGAACGCGAGGACCCCGAGAAGGGCATGCACCTCCGCAGCGAACGGCGACCGGGAGCACCCTCGCCGGCCGGACCCCTTCAGGCCGCGGGCAGCAGTTCCGGTCCGTCGGGGCCGTCGCGGACTTCCCAGCCGCGGGCGCGGATCTCGTCTCGCAGCCGGTCGGCCTCGGCGTAGTCACGGGCTTCTCGGGCCCGTTCCCGCGCGTCGCGGAGCTCGACCACCTCGGCCGGCGCCTGCGCGTCCGTGACGTCGAGCAGGTTGTCGAGCGCGAGCACGCCGAGCATCTCGCGCAGATCGGCGTCACCTGCGCCCGGCTCCCCGCGATTGGCCTTCCGGACCCACTCGAACACCGCCGCGAGCGCCGCGGGGGTGTTGAAGTCGTCGGCGAGGACGTCGAAGAACCGCTCGCGCAGCGGCGACGACCAGGCTGGCGACGGCCCGGGCGCAAGCCTCCGCGCCGCCTCCCCGATCCGCTCGACGCGCGCCCTGGCCTCGGCCAGACGCTCCTCGTCGAACTCGACCGGCTGACGGTAATGGCCGCCGCAGAAGTACATGAGCAGCGCGTCCCTCCCGTAGGCGTCGAGCGCCTGGTGAAGCAGGAAGATGTTCCCGACAGACTTCGACATCTTGGCCTGGTCGAGCCGGATCATCCCGTTGTGGACCCACAGCTGAGCTAACGGGGCGCCGTGGGCGGCACACGTCTGCGCGGCCTCGTTCTCATGGTGGGGGAAGATCAGATCCGCGCCACCGCCGTGGATCTCGAACCCGACGCCGAGGAGCTGTTCGGCCATCGCCGAACACTCGATGTGCCACCCCGGCCGACCCCGCCCCCACGGAGCATCCCACGCCGTGTCCTCACCCGGCTTGTGGGCCTTCCACAGCGCGAAGTCGGCCGGATCGCGCTTGCGCTCGGCGCCCTCGACGCCCTCTCCCTGGTCCATCTCCTCGATGTCGCGGTGCGACAGCTCCCCGTACCGCGGGTAGCTCCTGACCGAGAAGTAGACGTCGCCGTCCACCGGATAGGCATGGCCGCCCTCGATCAGGCGCTCGATCAGCTCGATGATCCCCGCGATCGTCTCGCTGGCCAGCGGCTCGTGATCGGGCCGGCCCAGGTCGAGACGGTCGGTGTCCGCGACGTAGGCCTGCACCATCTCACGCGCCAACTGCTCGCTCCCCACCCCGGCGATCAGAGCGGCGGCGTAAATCTTATCGTTGACATCCGTTATGTTTGCAACGAATGTGACTTTGTAGGCCTCATGGACAAACAGGCGCGCCAACAGCGAGAACACGACATACGGGCGAGCGTTCCCCACGTGGATGCGCCCGTAGACGGTCGGGCCACAGGCGTAGATCCGCACCACGCCCTCGGCGTTCGGCTCCACCGGAAGCACCTTGCCGGTGCGCGTGTCATGCAGGCGAATGGTCCTCGGCACCGTCCGGCAACCCTAGCGCCCGCCGCCGCGTCCGGCCGGACGGCTCGGTAGGGTGGCCGAAGTGGCGGGGAGACCGTCATCGAACGAGCGACTGCTCGCCGTCGAGCATGCGTTTCGGTCGCTCCCAGATCGTTATCTCGGAGCAGATCGGGGCTTCGACGCCACGTACCGGATCACGCTGTGTGACCTCGGTCAGACATGGGAGGTGCGCTGCACGAGCGCCGCCGCCCGGGTCCGCAAGGGCGGGTCTCGCCGGAACCTGGACGTGACGATCGTCACCGACGCCGACACCTGGCTGCGGCTGCGCGGCGGTGAGCTCTCGGGCATCGACGCGTTTCAGCGGCGTCTGCTCACGGTCCGCGGCAATCTCGACTATGCGATCGCGTTCGAAGGAATGTTCCGGCTCGTCGGCGGCCGTCCGCCGCTGCTGGAGGTCCACGACATCCCCGTCGGCCGCCATCGCATCTCGACGCTGACGATGGGTCGGGGGCCCGACGTGCTCCTGCTTCACGGCCTCGGGGGGACGCGCGCCTCGCTGTTCGAGACCGCCGCGGCGCTGAGTCGCTCCTACCGCGTGCACGCCCCCGACCTGCCGGGGTTCGGATCCTCCTCCAAGCCGGCGCTCGGCGGTTACAACGCGCGCTGGTTCGCGGAGATCATGTTCGGGCTGATGGATGTGCTCGAGATTCCCGGCGCCCACGTGGTCGGGAACTCGATGGGCGGGCGGGTGGCGATCGAGATGGGCCTGACCGCGCCCGAGCGGATCGGCGGGCTCGGACTGCTGTGCCCAGCGGTCGCCTGGCTGAAGCGCGGGCTACACCCGATCGTCCGCCTCCTCCGGCCCGAGTTCGGACTGCTCCCCCACACCTTCCGCCGGTCCGCCGTCGCGTCGCACTTCTGGAGCATGTTCCACGACCGCGACCTGATCGATCCCGCGGTCGCCGACCTGGTGGTCGACGAGTTCCTGCGGATCTACCACACCGCCGGCGCCCGCTACGCGCTGCTCGCGAGCGGACGCAACATCTATCTGGAGGCGCCGTTCGGTCGCCACGGGTTCTACCGACGCCTGGCCGACCTGCGCCCGCCGGCGCTGTTCGTGTGGGGCAGTCACGATCGTCTGGTACCGCCGACGTTCTCGTCGCATGTGCGCAAATGGCTGCCGCACGCCGAGCACGTCACGATCGACGGGTGCGGCCACGTGCCGCAGGTGGAGCGCCCGGAGGAGACGAACGAGCTGCTGCTGGACTTCTTCAGCCGCGCGCAGCACGCGCCGGCAATCGGCCACCGGGGCTACCGAGCGGACGTCGAGGCCGCCTGACGCCCCGACCCATGGCCAAAGCCGACACGACCAGCTCCTCGCGCCGCAACGGACACGTGCCCGACGCGACGGTCGACGGTCCCGGCGGCTCGCCGTCGCGATCGCCGTCGCTCGTGGACCGCGCGTGGCGCGGGCTCGCCGGCATGGTCCAGCGGCAGATTCCCCGAGCCGACCTCGACGAGCGCGATCCCGACTTCATCCGGGAGCAGCTCCCGTTGTTCTGGCTGTTCTCGAGCATCTGGTTCAGGGGGGAGGTGCGTGGCCTGGGCAACATCCCCGACGACGGTCCGGTGCTGCTCGTCGGCAACCACTCGGGCGGGAACATGATTCCCGACACGATGGTGTTCACGGTCGCGTTCAGCACGTACTTCGGGGTCGAGCGCGCCTTCTACCAGCTGGCCCACAACGTGGTGCTGTCGATCCCCGGCTTGAGCTGGCTGCGGAAGTGCGGCACGGTCGCCGCGTCCGCGAACAACGCGCGCAAGGCGCTCTCGTCGGGGGCCGCGCTGCTCGTCTACCCGGGCGGCGATTACGAGGTCCATCGCCCGAGCTGGCAGAGCGCCCGGGTCGACTTCGGAGGGCGGAGCGGGTTCATCCGCCTCGCGCTCGAGCAGGACGTGCCGATCGTCCCGGTGGTCGCGATCGGCGGCCAGGAGACCGCGCTGTTCCTCACTCGCGGCGAGCGCCTGGCGCGGCTGCTCGCGCTCGACCGCGTGCTCCGTCTCAAGGTCCTGCCGATCTCGTTGTCGCTTCCCTGGATCGTCAACATCGGCGACTTCGGCCACATCCCGCTGCCGGCGAAGATCACGATCGAGACGCTGCCCGCGATCGATCTGCGCGCCGAGTTCGGCCCCGATCCCGACATCGACGAGATCTATAACCATCTGATGCGGTTGATGCAGGACGCGCTTGACGCCCTTGCCGCCGAGCGCCGCTTCCCGGTGCTCGGATGAGGATCACGGACGACATCGCAGTGGCAGCGCCGGTCGAGGCCGTGTGGGCGATCATCGCCGATCCGGAGCGGGTGCTCAGCTACATGTCGGGCGTGACGCGGTGGGAGATCGCCGGCGACCTTCGCGCCGGCCTCGGAGCGCGCTACCGGATGCTGTTTCGGATCGGCGCGGCGGAGGTCGGCGGCCTGATCGAGGTCGTCGAGTTCTCAGAGCCGTTCGAGTTCGCCTGGACCTCGATCACCGGACTCGACCAGCGCGGCCGGTGGCGACTGCGGGAAGTCCCCGGCGGGCGCACGCGAGTCGAGCTCCGGCTCGCCTACGGCATCGCCGGCGCCGGCATCAGCGGCTGGCTCGCCGAGCACATCGCCGCGCCGAGCGTGTCCGGGCACGTGCGCCAGACTGTGCGACAGCTGGGCCGGCTGGTCGAGCACGAGCAGCTGCGGGAGCGGGCGGCGCGCCGGCGAGCCGGCGCGCGCGGCAGCTAATCGCGCTCAGGGCGGCGCGCGCGGCAGCTAATCGCGCGCGGGCCGGCCGCGGGGCGCTGAGACACCTCCCGCGCGGGCCTCCGACCTGCATGATCTGCCAATCGCCGCCGCTACCTACGACCCTGTCAGATGACGCATGTGGGGCATGCGACATCTGACACGGTCCCGCCCGCGTGCGTCAAATGGCAGGTCGTGCAGGTGATTTCGGGGTGCTCGGCCACCTCCCCCGCGTCCGCGCCACGAACGACGGGCACCTGGGGGGCGGGGACGGGGACCGCGGGACTGGGAGCGAGCCCCGCCGGCCCCGACCTGGATAACGCGACAGTGAGCCCGTCACCGGGGACGGCGACCGGCGGGCTGGGAGCGAGCCCCGCCGGCCCCGACCTGCATAACGCGACAGTGAGCCCGCCACCGGGGACGGCGACCGGTGGGCTGGGAGCGAGCCCCGCCGGCCCCGACCTGCATAACGCGACAGTCGAGCCCGCCACCGGGGACCGTGCCGTGTGGCGCATGCCCCACATGCTGGACGCGTCACGGTCCGTCCCGGACGCGCCTAATGACGCGATCTGCAGGTCAGCCGCGCCCAATCACGCGATCTGCAGGTCAGCGGCGCCCAATGACGCGATCTGCAGGTCAGCCGCGCCCAATGACGCGATCTGCAGGTCAGCCGCGCCCAATGACGCGATCTGCAGGCCAGCGCCACCCCCCGCCCGTGGCGGCGGCGCCGTTACGCCGCGGCCTTGGTCGCCCGCCAGCGGAACGAGCGCCCGCCGACCTTGACCTCGGGCCCGACCATGCCGGCGGCCTCGAGCCGGCGCGGCAGCGTGTCGGGGTCGATCAGGTTCTGCGTGTCGCCGATGTGGATCAGCTTGAACACCAGGCCGTTGCCGAGGCTGTCGGTGCCCGCGAACGTCCCGCCGGGTCGGAGCACCCGCGCGATCTCCGAGAACGCCCGGTCCTGGAGATCGAGCGACGGGATGTGGTGGAGCATCGTGAAGCACAGCACGCTCGAGAAGCGGCCGTCCGGATAGGGCAGGCTGGTCGCGTCGCCCTGGGTGACCATGACCGAGTCGCCGAGCTCGTCCCGCAGTCGCCGGCAATACCGTGCATCGAGCTCGAGCACGTTGACCTTGCCGAACCGCTGGACGAGGACCCGAGTGGTGGCGCCGAACCCGGGACCGATCTCGAGCACGTCGTCGCCCGCATCGATGCCCTTGAGGCCGAACGGGATCAGCTCGAACTCCGCACGCCGGGCCCACCAGCCCGAGGAGCACAGGACGTTGTGGACGCTGTTCATCGCTCGACCGTAGCAACGGCGATCGCCGCCGCGCCCTCCCCCCGCCCGACGAATCCCATTCCCTCTCCCCGCGTCGCCTTCACGCTCACGTGGTCGGGCGAGATCCCGATCGCCCGCGCCAGCGAGAAGCGAATCTCGTCGCGGACCGGAGCCACGTGCGGCCGCTCGATCACCACGGTGACGTCGACGTGCACGACCGAGAACCCCCGCCCCAACAGCATCGCCACCGTCGTGCCCAGCAGTTCGAGCGAGTCCGCGTCCCGGTAGCGCTCGTCGGTGTCGGGGAAGTGCTCGCCGATGTCGCCGAGCGCGGCCGCTCCCAGCAGCGCGTCGATCACGGCGTGGGTCAGCACGTCGGCATCGGAGTGGCCGGCGAGCCCATGGTCGTGCTCGAGCTGGACGCCGCCGAGCACGAGCCGCCGTCCGTCGGCGAACCGGTGGCAGTCGTAGCCGAGCCCCGTCGTGATCGTCAAGGCGCGCCCTCGGCCAGCAGCAGCTCGGCGAGCCTCAGGTCGGTCCGCGTCGTGACCTTGAGGTTCGCGGGCGTGGAGGGCACGACCTGCACCTTCCCACCGGCCCGCTCGACCAGCCATGCATCGTCGGTCGCCGCCGCGAGCAGCTCGTCGTCCGCCCCGAGGAGCGCGCGTTCGAGCGCCTCGCGGCGGAACACCTGCGGCGTTTGCACCGCCCACAGCCGCAGACGATCGAGCGTCCGCTGGACCGTGCGGCCGTCATCGCCGACCTCCTTGATCGTGTCGGAGACCGGGGCGGCGGCGATCACGGCGTCGGATCCCGTTCGCTCCAGCTGCGCGAGCGCCTCGGCGAACAGCGCCGCCGGCGCGAGCGGGCGCGCCGCATCGTGCACGACGACCGGATCCCCGCCTCCCGACGCCCGCAGCGCCTCCCGCACCGATTGCGACCGGACCGCACCGCCAGCGACCGCCACCGTCCCCGGAGGCGCGGCGTCGAGCGCCTCGGACGGCAGCGCCACCACGATCCGGTCGATCTCCGGGATCGAATGGAGCGTCGCGATGCTCCACTCCAGCATCGGTCTGCCCCCAAGCGTGACAAGCGCCTTGGGCCTCTCCGACCCAAGGCGCTCTCCACGCCCGGCGGCCACGATCAACGCGACCGCCATAAACGCCGCAGGCGCCTATTTGGCGCCGACCGTGACCTTCCCGTTCGTCTTGCCGTTCTTGCCGTTGTAGGAGTCCAACAATAGTCCCTGGAGGTGCTCCTCGACCTCGTCCTCATCCATCGCGAGCGCATACATCAACTCGGAGGCGAGAATCTTCTTCGCGCGCGTGAACATCTGCTTCTCGCCCGTCGAGAGCCCCTTCTCGGCCTCGCGGATGGCGAGGTTGCGCACGACCTCGGCGAGCTCGTAAATGTCGCCGGTCTTGATCTTGTCGCGGTTGTACTTGAAGCGGCGGTTCCAGTTCTTGGGCATCTCCGAGCACTCGTCCTGGAGGACACCCAGCACCTTCTGGACCGTCTCTTCATCGATCACCCGGCGAAGGCCCGCAAGCGCCGCGTTCTCGGTGGGGACCATAACGGTCATGTCGTTGTGCAGGATCTTGATGGTCAGATACTCGCGTCGCTCGCCAAGGATCTCCTTTTGTTCCTTGCGAATCACTTTTCCCGCCCCGTGATGGGGATATACGACGTTGTCGCCGATCTCGAACTCGATGTGAACTACTTCCACTTCCTCCTCGGCGATCTCGAGGTCCTCCAGCTGCTCTTCCATTAGCTCTGTGATGGTGTCCTCCTCTTTGCGGGACGGGCGAAGGTCCGAAGACCCGCGCTCGGTCGTTCCACTCCCTTACGTTTGCAGGTACCTGTCCACGAGGTTGATCTCCTGCTGACGGCGAAGACCCTCGCGGATGTCCTTCGCCCGGATCTCGCCGACTCCGTCGACGGTCTCCAGCTCGCCGTCCGTGGCGGCGAGCAACTCCTCGAGCCCTCCGAACTCGCTGACGATCCGCTGTACAACCAGCTTGGGCAGTCGTGGAATCCGCCCCAGGATGCGGAAGCCGCGCGGAGACGTCGGATAGTCGAGGGTGTTTAGCTTGCGGTCGTAGCCGAGCAGCTCGGCGAGGCGACCGAAGTCCAGTAGGTCCTGGTTGGGCAGGCGCACGAGCTGATCGAACGCGGTCGCGAACGCCTCGTCGGTGTCCTCGCTCAGATAGTCGTGGACCAGCGCCGTCTTATCCGCCGATACGCCGACCATGGTCTCGTCGAGCTGCATCTCGATCAGCCGGCCCTCGGTCCCGAGCTCGACGATGTAGCGCTCGATTTCGACCGCCATTCTCGTCACCAGCTCGGCTCGCTGGAGCACGGTCAGCACGTCGTGCAGCGTCGCGCCGCCCTCGAACTCGAGCGCGGTCAACCGCGTCGACACCTGGTCGAGGCGGCTGCGGTACTTGTCGAGCGTGGCCAGCGCCTGGTTGGCCTTGGCCAGCACGACCGGGATGTCCTCGAGGATGTACTTGATGCCGTCGACGTACAGCGAGACGACCTCGCGACGCTCGGAGATCGCGACCACGAGCGCGTCGGTCTGCTTGGAGACCCGCTCCGCGGTGCGATGGCGGGTGCCGGTCTCGAACGTCAGGATCGTCGGATCGGGCGTCAACTGGACGTTGACGTGGACGATCTTGGTGGCGTTCGAGCTGAGGACGATCGCACCGTCCATCTTCGCCAGCTCGTACAGCAGCGCAGGCGAGTAGTCGAGATCGAGCTTGATCCCGCCCGAGAACAGGAACGCCAGCTCGTCAGGGTCCCCGATCACGATCAACCCGCCGGTACGCGCGTGGAGGATGTTGTCGATCCCCTCGCGGAGAGCCGTTCCGGGGGCCACCATCTCCAGAGCCCTCACCAGCCGGGAATCCTGTCGAGATTCGAGCTCTCCCTTGAGCTCTTCCCCGGAACGCGGCGGCATGAAGCCCGATTTTACCGCTTATTGACAAACGATTGCCTGGCTCGTCCGGTTGCGTCAGCCGGCGGGGCGTCCACCGGGCGGTCGTCGGTTCGCTATCCGCACCGTATGCCGGAATTCCGTAAAACGATGGCCCGAGTGCCACGCGCCGATCCGCTCGCCCTCTCAGCCCGCGAGCTCACCGCGCCGCCCGTCGGCGAGTGCGCCGCGCCGCCCGTCGGCGAGCGCGCCCGAACGCTCGCCGCCCAACGCGGACGCGAGCGCCGCTCGCAACGTCGGGTGAGCACCCGGCTCCAGCACCGGCCCGAGACCGAACTTGGCCGCCTCCGCCAGGCGCCGGTCGCCGTGAGCGACCGTCCGCAGCTCGCCGGTCAGCCCGAGCTCGCCGAAGCACGCCAGCGGCTGACCGCCGGCGCCGCTCAGCGCGATGCCCTTGACGGCGCTGGCGACCGCGAGCGCCACCGCGAGGTCCGCACCCGGCTCGTCCACCCGCACGCCGCCGACGACGTTGACGAATACGTCCGAGGTGCCGGCGCCGATCCCGGCGTGACGGCCGAGCACCGCCAGCACCAGCGCGAGCCGGTTGCGATCGATCCCCGTCGCCACCCGCCGCGGCGGAACGAGCTCCGAGCTCGAGACCAGCGCCTGGACCTCGACCAGCAGCGGACGGGAGCCTTCGATCGAGCACAGCACCACGCTCCCGGGCGCGCGCGTGGCCTCGCCGACGAACCGGGCGGAGGCATCGAGAACCTCGACCAGGCCGTCGTCGCGCATCTCGAACACGCCCGCCTCGTTGGTCGACCCGAAGCGGTTCTTGATCGCCCGGACCGTGCGGTAGGTCCGCTCCCGTTCGCCCTCGAACGAGAGCACGCAGTCCACCAGGTGCTCGAGCACGCGTGGCCCGGCGAGCGAACCGTCCTTGGTCACGTGCCCGACGAGCAACACCGCGATCCCCAGCGCCTTCGCCACCCGCATCAGCTCGCCCGCGACCTCGCGGACCTGGCCGACGGATCCGGCCGCGCTCGACAGCTCGGGCGAGTGGAGCGTCTGGACCGAATCGATCACGCACACCTCGGGGCGCTCCTGCTCGAGCGTCGCCAGCACGGTCTCGAGATCGGTCTCGGCGAGCACCGGGATGTCGAGGGCGTCGGCCTGGAGGCGCTCGGCCCGCAACCGGATCTGCGCCGCCGACTCCTCCGCGGAGACGTACAGCGTGCGCCGGCCGGCGCCGTGCAGGTTGGCCAGCACCATCGTGGTGAGCGTCGACTTGCCGATGCCCGGCGCGCCTCCGATCAGCACGAGCGAGCCGGGCACGATCCCGCCCCCGAGCACGCTGTCGAGCTCGCCGATCCCGGTGGTCAGTCGCTCGCGCTCGGCTGCGGCGACGTCGCGAAGCGCAACCGGTCTCGCGACCGCGCGACTACCCGACTTCGAGCCATGGCCGCGAGCGGACGGCCCCGTCTTGCGCACTTCCTCCACCAGCGTGTTCCACTCGCCGCAGCCCGGGCACTGCCCAGCCCAGCGGGGGCTCTCGTGGCCGCAGGCCGAGCAGACGTGGATCGAGGTCGGTCGCGGCATCGCAGCGCAGCCGAGGCTACGCCGCGGGCCCGACGGAAAGGACCGCACGCCGCCGCGTCGTCGAGCCGGTCATCGCCCCAGAACAGCTCTAAGGCGCCGCCGCCGTCACAGAGGGGATGGGGCGAAGCCTACTCGCGCTCGGGGGCGTCGTCCGACCCGGCCGGGTCCTCTGACCCCGCCGGCTCGCCGCCGCCCTCGCCGCCCTCGGCACCAACCCCTACCGGAGTCGGCTGGGGCGCGGGCTCGATCACGGTCAGCTTGACCTCGGCATCCGCCGGCGGCTCGCCGCCATCCTCGCCGGCCGGCCAGTCGACCATCACGGTCGAACCGGACGCCACCTGCGAGCGCAGAACGAAATCCGCGAGTGGATCCTCGACGTAGCGCTGGATCGCGCGGCGCAGCGGCCGGGCGCCCATGGACGGGTCCCAACCCTTGTCGACGAGCATGTCCTTGGCGGGCTCCGACAGCTCCAGCTGGAGCTCGCGGTCGGCCATCGACTCGCGGATCCGCCGCAGCAGCAGGTCGACGATCTCCTTGATCTCGTTCTTGGTCAGCTTGTGGAAGACGATGACCTCGTCGATGCGGTTCAGGAATTCGGGCCGGAACACCTTCTTGAGCTCGCCCGTGATCCGGGTCTTCATGTCGTCGTAGGTGATGCCGGTCTCGTCGTCGGACACCGCGAACCCGAGCGGGGTGTTGCGGGCGATCTCCGAGGCCCCGATGTTCGAGGTCATGATCACGATGCAGTGGCGGAAGTCGACGGTCCGCCCCTGCGCGTCCGTGAGCCGTCCGTCCTCGAGGATCTGGAGCAGGATGTTGAACACGTCGGGGTGAGCCTTCTCGATCTCGTCGAGCAGCAACACGCTGTAGGGCTTGCGCCGCACGGCCTCGGTGAGCTGGCCGCCCTCGTCGTAGCCGATGTAGCCCGGAGGCGATCCGACCAGACGCGAGACCGCGTGCTTCTCCATGTACTCGGACATGTCGATCCGGATCATCGTGTCCTCGTCGCCGAACAGGAACTCGGCGAGCGTCCGCGCGAGCTCGGTCTTGCCGACGCCGCTCGGCCCCAGGAAGATGAACGAGCCGGTCGGACGCTTCGGGTCCTTGAGCCCGGCGCGACTACGGCGGATCGCCTTGGAGACGACCTCGATCGCCGGGTGCTGGCCGATCACGCGCTTGTGGAGCTCCTCCTCCATGCGCATCAGCTTGGCCGTCTCGGCCTCGGTCAGCTTGAACACCGGGATCCCGGTCCACATCGAGACGATGTCGGCGATCTCCTCCTCGCCGATGGCCGGGCGCTCGGTCGACTCGCCGGCCTCCCACTGCTCGGCCAGCTCGCGCTTGCGCTGGGTTAGCCGGCGCTCCTTGTCGCGGAGGTTGGCGGCCTTCTCGAACTCCTGGTTCTCGATCGCCTCCTCCTTGGCGCGCCGGGTCTCCTCGATCTCGTCCTCGAGCTCGCGGTACACGGGCGGGGACGTCATCGACTTGATCCGCATCCGCGATGCGGCCTCGTCGATCAGGTCGATCGCCTTGTCAGGCAGGAAGCGGTCGGAGATGTAGCGGTCGGCCAGCTCGGCGGCGGCCTCGAGCGCCTCGTCGGTGATGTTCACCTTGTGATGCTGCTCATAGCGGTCGCGCAGCCCCTTGAGGATCTGCACGGTCTCCTCGGTCGAGGGCTGGTCGACGGTGATCTTCTGGAAGCGGCGCTCCAGCGCGGAGTCCCGCTCCAGGTATTTGCGGTACTCCTCGAGCGTCGTCGCGCCGATCGTCTGCAGCTCGCCTCGGGCCAGCGCCGGCTTGAGAATCGAGGCCGCGTCGATCGCGCCCTCGGCCGCGCCCGCGCCGACGAGGTTGTGGAGCTCGTCGATGAACAGGATGATGTCGCCGCGCTGGGTGATCTCCTTCATCACCTTCTTGAGGCGCTCCTCGAACTCACCGCGGTACTTCGAGCCCGCGACCAGCGCCGCCAGGTCGAGCGTGTAGATCTGCTTGCCCTTGAGCAGCTCGGGGACCTCGCCGTGCGTGATCCGCTGCGCGAGTCCCTCGACGACCGCGGTCTTGCCGACGCCGGGCTCACCCACGAGCACCGGGTTGTTCTTGGTCCGGCGCGAGAGGATCTGCATGATCCGCTCGATCTCGGTCTCGCGACCGACGACCGGGTCGAGCTTTGACTCGGCGGCCAGCTTGGTCAGATTGCGGCCGAACTGGTCCAGCAGCTTCGATGACTTCTTGCTCTCGCCCTGGGCGGCCGCAGCCGCACCGCTGGCGCCCGCGCCGCGCTGGCGGCTGCCGGGCCCGGACAGCATCCGGATGACCTCGTTGCGAATCTTCTCGGAGTCGGCGTCGAAGTCGAGCAGGATCCGCGCCGCGACGCCCTCGTTCTCGCGCACCAGCCCGAGCAGGATGTGCTCGGTGCCGATGTAGTTGTGGCCGAGGCTGAGCGCCTCGCGCAGCGCGAGCTCGAGGACCTTCTTTGCCCGTGGCGTGAATGGGATCTGCCCCGAGGTGACCTCTTCGCCCGACCCGACGATGCGGACGACCTGAGCACGCACGCGCTCCACGGTGATGTCGAGTGACTCGAGTACGCGCGCGGCAAGCCCTTCCTCTTCGCGGAGGAGGCCGAGCAAGATGTGCTCAGTGCCGATGTAGTTGTGCTTGAGCGTCCGCGCTTCTTCCTGGGCCAGGACTACTACCTGGCGGGCTCGCTCTGTGAATCGCTCGAACATGATCCTTCTCTTTTGTGGCGGGTCTCGGTCTGTTCGGTCGGGACGTTTTCCGGTCTGCTCCTCGGCTCCCTGCTGCGTTACATGGTAGTTCGCGGCTGCGGGGACACCGACATTCCCGTTCTACCCACCTTGTCGGCCAGTCGGCGCACTTTGATGAGCGAAACGGTCTCGAGTTTTCGGGCCATAGGCCAGTTTACCAGCGGGTCTCCGCCCGACTTCGGTACTTACCCCGCTTCACCGCTTGTTCATGTTCGCCCGGCGGCGACCGGATCCCAGTCGTATTCGAGCTGTTTGGCTGTCCTTGCAGCCAGTTCCGAGCCCTCGAACCGGTCGACGAGGTGCAGCGACATCGCCATGCCGGAGCTGAGCCCGCCGGAGGTGACGACCTCGCCGGAATCGACCCAGCGCACCCAAGCCTCGCCACGCCCTCCGACCCGCGCGGCCAGCGTTTCGACGTCCTCCCAGTGCGTGGTCCACGGACGTCCGGAGAGCAGGCCGAGCGCGCCGAGGACGAACGCCCCCGTGCAAACCGACGCCACGACCGAAGCGCCGCGGGCCACGGGCGCCACCGCGGTCATCAGCCTCTCGTCGGCGATCACCTCGTCGATCGCGATCGCGCCGGGGACCACGAGCACGTCGAGCGCACCGCACGAGGCGAGCGTCGCCTGCGGGGTCAGCCGAAGCCCTCCATACGCCGCAACCGGATCCTGCGTCACGCCAACGGTCAGCACCTCGAACGGCGGCGGCCCGCCATCCCGCTCGACCAGCCGCGACGCGGTCAGGAACACCTCATACGGCCCACCCACATCGAGCAGGTCGACCTGATCGAACACCAAGATCCCGATTCGCATCCACCCATTTTGCGGGCTAAGGAGGGGTGCGCGTCCAGCGACGGGTCGCGATCCCTGGCTTGCACAAGCCGTTGGGACGAGGGGAGGGTCGGCATGACTACCCCCGGTGGCGAAGCGGCGCAGCCGCTCGGTGGCGAGGGAGATGTCCTGCCGCGCACGACGGAAGCACGTGCGGGTGGACCTCCAGACCCCCTCGCGTCGCTTTCGCCAACGACACCGCAGCGCACAGCGAAGCCCGGGGGTCTGGACGGGCGCCCGCCCGGGCTAGTCCCGCATGGCCGGGAACAGCACGACCTCGCGAATCGAGCGCCGACCCGTCAGCACCATCACGAGCCGGTCAATGCCGATCCCGATACCGCCGGTCGGCGGCATCCCCTGCTCGAGTGCCTCCACGAACGCCTCGTCATACGGCTGCGTCTCCTCGTCGCCGGCGCCGGCCAGCGCCCGTTGCTCCTCGAACCGCCGGCGCTGCTCGTCGGGATCGTTGAGCTCGGTGAACGCGTTCGCGATCTCGAGCCCTCCGATGTACGCCTCGAACCGCTCAACCAGGCCGGGAATCGATCGATGGCGCTTGGCGAACGGCGACAGCGACACCGGATAGTCGAGCAGGAACGTCGGCTCGACCAGTGTCGGCTCGACGTGCTTGGAGAGCAGCTCGTCGACCAGCTGCGGCCAGGTGTCCTCGCTATTGACGCGCAGTTCGCGGGCCGCCATCGCCGCCGCGAGCTCCTCCCGCGTGCTCAGCTCCATGATGTCGATCCCGGTCCGGTCGAGGATCGCCAGCGGCAGCCGCTCGCGCCGCCACGGCGGCGACAGGTCGATCTCCCCCGAGTACCCGGCCTCGGTGGCGACGTACGCGACCAGCCGCTCGCACCGGGCGGCGATGTCCTCGTAGTCGGCGTACGCCTCGTACCACTCGAGCATCGTGAACTCGGGGTTGTGGGTGGTGTCGACGCCCTCGTTGCGGAAGTCCTTGCCGACCTCGTACACGCGCTCGAGCCCGCCGACGATCAGGCGCTTGAGGTACAGCTCGGTGGCGATACGCAGGTAGAACTCGCGGTCGAGCGCGTTGTGATGGGTCATGAACGGCCGCGCCAGGGCACCCCCATATAGAGGCTGTAACACGGGAGTCTCGACCTCTACGAAACCTTCAGAGTCCAGGAACCGCCGCACGGCGGAGATCACGCGGGCCCGTGTGATGAACAGCTCGCGCGCGTCCTCGTTGGCGATCAGGTCGAGCTCGCGCCGGCGGAAGCGGGTCTCGACATCGGTCAGCCCGTGATGCTTCTCGGGTGGGGGCCGCAGCGACTTCGCCAGCAGCGTGAAGTCGAGCACCCGGAGCGTGAGCTCCCCTCGGCGCGACATGAACGCGATCCCGTCGATCCCGATGAGGTCCCCGAGATCCAGGCCCAACAGCCGGTCCATCCCCTCGGGCCCCAGCTCGTCGACCCGAGCTTGGAGCTGGATCCGCCCGGAGCGGTCGACGAGGTCGAGGAACGCCATCTTCCCCTGGCCCCGCCGCGCGGCCAGGCGCCCCGCCACACGGTGGCGAACCCCGGTCTCGTCGCCGGGCGCCAACTCCGCGTGCGCCGCGCGCACGGCCGCGATCGGTTCGACCCCGTCGAACTCGTGCGGGAATGGATCGATCCCGGCATCCCGCAGCGACTCGAGCTTGCGCCGGCGCGCCGCCAGCAGCTCGTCAGCGCCGTCCGCTCGATCGCTCACGGGCGCGGGCGGATGGCTGTCAGGCCGACGCGACGTCGATCTTGGTGATCTTGAGGCGCCGCTCGCCCTTGGGGGTGGTGATCACGACCTCGTCGCCGCGCTTGCGCCCGATCAGGGCCTTGCCGACCGGCGACTCGTTGGACAGCTTCGCCTCGGCGGGACTGGCCTCGGCCGACCCGACGATCGTGTACTTGCTCGACTTGCCACCGTCGTCCTTGACGTGCACGACCGATCCGACCCGGACCTGATCGGTCGAGAGATCGGACTGGTCGATCACGGTGGCCGAGCGAAGCTTTTCCTCCAGCGACGCGATCCGCGCCTCGAGCATCGCCTGCTCGTTCTTGGCGTCGTCGTACTCGGCGTTCTCGGAGATGTCGCCGAACTCGCGCGCCTCCTTGATGCGGGCGGCAACCTCGCGACGACGGGTGGTTGTCATGTGGTCGAGCTCCGCCTTTAGGTTGGCGAGCCCTTCAGGTGTGATGATGACGTCCTTGGGCATGTCGCAGACCTGTATTTGAGGGAGAACCGCCGGAGCAGCCGACGGCCAGGACGAAGAAAAAACCCGCCTGCTAAGCGGGGGATTTAAACCGCAGCTGGGGTGCGTGGGCGGATGAGTATAGACGCCTGGTTGAGCCGGCTGGGTTCGCTTGCTATCTGGTGGGCCAGGTGCCCTGGATCTCGTCCGCCTGCTGGAACGTCGGCCGGTTGACCCATTCGATCAGGCCGCTACGCCACCGCGAGCGAACCGCCGCGCAGCAGCTCCCGCGCGTCCTCGAGCGTCGGCGCCGTCTGGAGCGCCGCCTGGAGCGCGCGGCCGCCACCAAAACGCTCGACGTACCACGGATAGAACTTCCGCAGGTACCGGGTGGCGCGATCCTCACCGAGGTGCTCGACCGCACGGTCGATCACCCAGTCGAGCTCGCCGAGCACCTCCTCGCAGTCGGGGTCGACCGCGGCGTCCCGCAACCCGAGAACCTGCTCGAACAGCCACGGGTTCCCGAGCGACCCGCGAGCGAGCAGCACGCCGGCGGCGCCCGTCCGCTCGAACGCAAGCCGCACCGCCTCAGGCGTCTGCAGCCCCCCGGACACGAGCACCGGCACCGGCAGCTCCTCCACCAGCTCCCGCACGAGCTCGTAGTTCGGGGCGCCCTTGTGACGCTGGGAGGCGTGGCGCGGGTGGATCGAGATCCCACAAACGCCACCGTCGAACACCAGCCGGCGCGCCGTCTGGAGCCCGCTCACATCTCCCGGGCGCTGGCCCGAGCGCAGCTTGACCGTCACCGGGAGCCCGCTTCCGCGTGCCGCAGCGCGCGCCACCGCGACCGCGCGACCCGGCTCCTCGAGCAGCGCCGCCCCGGCCCCGGTCTTGCACACCTTCGGGACCGGGCAGCCCATGTTGATATCGATCAGGTCCGCGCCGGCGGCGGCCACGCGCTCGGCCGCCGACGCCATAACGTCCGGATCGTTGCCGAACAGCTGCACCGACACCGGGTGCTCCTGGGGGTGGATCCGCAGCAGCTCGCGGCAGGTACGCTCGTTCTTGTAGTGCACCGCGAAGCTCGACACCATCTCCGACACCACCAGACCGGCCCCGTGGCGCTTGGCCTGAAGGCGAACGAACCAGTTCCCGATCCCGGCCAGCGGCGCGAGCACCACGCGGTTGGGGACCTCCACGCCCCCGAGGCGCCAGGGATCCGTAAGGGACCGGGACATCGGGTTTCATGGTACGAATCCAGCGATGAACCTGTTTGACGAGCTCCGCCCCTGGGCCGACGTCGTGCTCGACCAGGTCCCGGGGCTCGAGCTGTTCGACGCCCACACCCACCTGGGGCAGAACGACCCTGACGGGATGAAGCAGACCGGCGAGGAGCTCGTGACCTCGCTCGGGCGCGCCGGCGCGCGGGGCGCGTTCGTGTTTCCGTTCCACGAGCCCGACGGCTACCGTGCCGCCAACGACGACGTGCTCGCCGCAGCGCGTGACGCGGACGGGCTACTCGTCCCGTTCTGTCGGGTAAACCCGCACGACGACCCGGTGCCGGAGGCCGAGCGCTCGCTCGCCGCGGGGGCCAAGGGGATCAAGCTCCACCCGCGCGCCGAGGAGTTCACGCTCGACCACCCGCAGGTCCGGTCGCTCGTCGCGCTCGCGAACGAGCGCTCGCTGCCGGTCCTGATCCACGCCGGACGCGGAATTCCGGCGCTCGGCCTGCACGCCGTCGAGCTCGCCGAGGAGTTCCCGGACGCCCGGCTGATCCTCGCCCACGCCGGCATCTGCGACCTGTCGTGGATCTGGCGCGTCGCCGGCGATCTGCCGAACCTGCTGTTCGACACCGCCTGGTGGATCCCGGCCGACCTCGAGGCGCTGTTCTCGCTGGTCCCGCCGGGCCAGATCGTGTTCGCGAGCGACGCTCCCTACGGCAACACCTTCATCTCGGCCGCGTTCCAGCTCCGCTGGCCGCTCCAGCTCGGCATGTCACCCGACCAGATCCGCTCAATCGCATCCGGGCAGTCGCTGAGGATCGCCGCCCGCGAGCCGCTGCGGCCGGCCGGCCAGGCGATCGGCGAGCGCGAGGCGGCGCCCCACCTGTTGCTCGACCGGGTGGCCTTCTTCGTGCTGTTCAGCGCGCTCGGGACGATGCGCGGCGTCGACCCGACGGAGATGCTGGCGCTCGCCCGGCTGGCATGCGACGTCCCCGACGAGATCGACGACGCGCCCGTGTTCGTGGCGATCCGCGCGCTGCTCGACGGTTACGACGACTACGCCGCCGAGCACCCCGACGAGCGCCGGCGGATCACGTTCCTGATCCTCGCCGCCACCGTCGCCAAGACCCCGGACGTGCCGATCCCGGGATCAGTCCTCAGTCGGAATTCCGCTCCCAGATCAGCCTCAGCCCGGTCAGGGTGAGCAGGTCGTCGACCTCGTCGATCGTCTCCCGGATGAACGGCACGAGCACGCCGGCAAGGCCGCCGGTGGCGATCACGTGCATCGACGGGCCGAGCTCGGCGCGTAGCCGGCGCACGATCCCCTCGACCTGACCGGCGAACCCGTAGACGATCCCGCTGCGGATCGCGTCGACGGTCGACTTGCCGATCAGCGCGCGCGGCTCCGCGAGCTCGACCTTCGGCAGCTTCGCCGCGCGGTCGTACAGCGCTTCGATCGAGATCTCCGCGCCGGGGGTGATGATCCCGCCGAGGTACTCGCCGGCCGCCGACACCACGTCGTAGGTGATCGCGGTGCCGAAGTCCACGATCACGACCGTGTCGTGGACCCGCTCGTACGCCGCCACGGCATTGGCCAGACGATCGGCGCCGACCTCGTGCGGATTGTCGTAGCGGATCGGCATGCCGGTGCGGATCGACGGACCGACGACCAGCATCTCGTGGCCGAGATAGTGCCTCGCCATCTGCGTCCATTGATGCGACAGCTGCGGCACGGTCGATGAGACGATCGACCGGTCGACGTACTTGAACGACAGCCCCCGCAGGCCGAGCAGGTTCCACAGCACGGCGCCGAGCTCGTCGCCGGTCGAGTCGCGCACGGTGGCGAACCGCCAGTGCTGTGACACCTTCGTCTCGCCGTCCGGGAACAGGCCGAAGTGCGTTTGGGTGTTGCCGACGTCGACGACCAGCAGCATGGCGGAACCCTAGTGGACTCGTCCGCGAGTCCTACCGGAGGAGCGGCTCGCCGGCCCGCCGAACCGCCTGACCTGCGCCCAGCCCCGCCAGGGCATCTGACAGCCGCCGTCCGTCCGGCAGGGCCAGCTCCGGCTCGAGCTCGAGCAGCGGCACGAGCACGAACCGCCTCGACGTCACCTCGGGATGCGGGAGCGTCAGCCGCTCCGAGGAGTACTCGAGCGCGTCCAGCATCAGCACGTCGACGTCGATCGGCCGCGGCCCGTGCCGCACGCCGCCCGCCTCCCGTCCGAGCGCGCGCTCCACGTCTTTGCAGGCCTTGAGCAAGTCGTCCGGGCCGTGGTTGGTGTCGATCGCCAGACACGCGTTGTAGAACTCGCGCTGGTCGACCACGAGGCCGACGGGCTCGGTCTCGTACACCGACGAGGACGCCACCACGGTGACGCCGCGCGCCGGCAACGCAGCCACGGCGTCCTCCAGATGCGCGCGCCGGTCGCCGACATTGGACCCCAGGCCGAGATAGCCCGGCGTCATTCGGCCTCGCGCCACACCTCGACCGACACCTCGCTCACCGGCAGCGCCATCGGCGGCTCAGGCTTGGCGGCCTTGACCCACACCGCGTTCGCCTCGTATTGCTCGATCAGCCGGTCGGCAATCGCCGCGCACAGCCGCTCGAGCGTCTTGTAGCTGCGCTGCTGCGCCACCAGGTTCGCGGTGTCGCACACCTGGGCATAGTCGACCGTGTCCTCGATCCGGTCGGTGACCGTCGCGTCGCACTCTCCGACATCGAGCCGGAGGTCGAGCACCAGCCGCTGGCCCACCTCGCGCTCCGCGGCGGTCACGCCCACGTGCGTGAACAGCGACAGCCCGCTGACCTCGATCGTGACCTCCGGCTCGGGGTGCTCGTCCCCCTCGTCCTCGTCTACCTCGTCGTACTCGTCGGGGTCGTCCATGGCGCGCTGACCGTAGCAGCCGTGACCGTGAGCGCGTCGTGGACAGGGGCCACGTCGTGGACCCTGAACACTCGCGCGCCGCGCTCGTACGCGAGCACGTTGGTGGCGACCGTCGCCGCGACGCGGCCGTCGACCTCGCGCCCGGTGATCTTGCCGAGGAACGACTTGCGCGAGGTCCCGATCACGACGGGCCGCCCGAGCCCGACCAGCTCTCCAAGTCGCCGCAGCAGCTCGAGGTTGTGCGCGACGGTCTTGCCGAACCCGATCCCGGGGTCGAGCAGGATCCGCTCCTCCGCGATCCCGTGCGCGATCGCGTAGCTCATCCGCTCCTCGAGGAACGCCTTGATCTCGCCGACTACGTCGTCGTAGTGAGGGTCTAGTTGCATCGTCCGCGGGGTGCCGAGCATGTGCATCAGGCAACAGTCGGCGCCGGCCGCGGCGGTGACCTGGGCGATGTCCGGATCGCCCCGGAACGCCGTCACGTCGTTGACCAGCGTCGCGCCCGCCTCGAGCGCCCGTGCCGCCACGCCGCTCTTGGACGTGTCGATCGAGATCTGGGCCTGGCATCCCGCGGCGATCAGGCCCTCGATCACCGGTAGCACGCGGCGGAGCTCCTCGTCCTGCGCTACGGGCGCCGCGCCGGGACGGGTCGACTCGCCGCCCACGTCGAGGATCGCCGCGCCCTCGGCCTCGAGCTCGAGACCGTGCCCGATCGCGGCGGACGCGTCGAGGTACTGGCCACCATCGGAGAACGAGTCCGGCGTGACGTTGACCACGCCCATGATCCGGAATGCGTCACTCATCGGGCCACCGTCCGTGGATGTCGAAGTACTCCCGCGCCCGCTCCTCCTCCTCGCGCTCGCGGTTGCTCTCGACGCTCATCCGGAACATCCAGTTCACCATCCACACGATCAGACCCACGATCACCAGCGACACGCCGGCGCCGGCGATGACGTCGTCCTTGCCCCCGCCGATCACGATCCCGACGATCCCGACGACCGCGATGCCCACGGGGACCCAGATCCGGGTGATCGCGAGCAGCACGCGCCCGGGGCCGCCGGACCGGGATTCGCCGGACCGGGATTCGCCGGACCGGGATTCGCCGGACCGGGATTCGTGCGTGGTGCCGTTCTGGTCCATCTGCGGGATAGTGTCCCGCACGATGTCCAGCTCACGTTCCGGATCGCCCATCGACGATGCCATTACCCGCCGCTCGCTGCTCGGCGCCGCCGCCGGCGGCGCGGCGTTGCTGGCGACCCGCGGGCTACCGGCCTGGGCCCGCCCGGTGGCGCTCCCCGCGGGCCTCCGCCAGCCCGAGAGCCTGCCGTTCCCGGGCAAGCCCGCCGGCACCGCCAGCATGCCCGAGATCGAGCACATCGTCGTGCTGATGATGGAGAACCACTCGTTCGACAACCTGCTCGGCATGGTCCCCCACCAGGTCCGGGGGCGCGGGTCGGTGGACGGTCTACGCCTGGTCAGCGGAAAGGTCGTCAACTCCAACCCCGACGCCAACGGCGACCCGGTGGTCGCCTATCACGCGAGCTCGCCATGCCAGCTGGCGGGAGAGCCGAGCCAGTCCTGGAACGCGAGCCACGAGTCCTACGACAACGGCCTGAACGACGGATTCGTCAAGGCCAGCGCGCCGGTAGCGATGCAGTACTGGGACAAGCACGACATCCCCTTCACGTACTCGCTGGTCGAGCACTTCCCGATCGGTGAGCGCCACTTCTCCTCGCTGCTGGGTCAGACGTGGCCCAACCGGTCCTACTTGTTCGCCGGGACATCATCCGGCACGGTCAACGACGTCATCGCCCCGAATCCACCTGCGAACGGCACGATCTGGGACCGGCTCGACGCCCACCACATCGACTGGGCGATCTATGACCAGCCGCCGAGCTACGCGAGCTTCGAGCTCGTACCCGGCAGCGATACGCCGGCGCGCGCCTCGCGCATCAAGCACTTCAACCAGTTCCTCTCAGACCTCAGCGCGGGCAAGCTCCGGCAGTTCACCTTCTTGGATCCCAACTACGAGACGACCTCGGAGGAGAACCCCCAGGACATCCAGCTGGGCGAGCGGTACGTCGCCCAGGTCGTGAACGCGCTCATGCAAGCGCGCACCTGGAACCACACCGCGCTGTTCATCACCTATGACGAGCACGGCGGCTACTACGACCACGTGCCGCCGCCGGCGGCCATCCCACCGGACTCGATCGCACCGATCCTGGCCTCGGGCGACGTGGCCGGCGCCTTCGACCGCTACGGCTTCCGCGTGCCGATGCTCGTCGTCTCGCCCTGGGCGCGGGCGCACTACGTCTCGCGCACCGTCGAGGACCACACCTCGATCACCGCGTTCGTCGAGCGCAAGTGGAACCTGCCGGCGATGACGCTCCGCGACGCCAACGCGAGCCCGATGACGAACTACTTCAACTTCCGCAAGCCGGCGTTCCTGAAGCCCCCAAAGCTCGCCGCCGCCCCAAAGCTGGCCCCCGGGGTCGCGGCGTGTCATGCGGCAGGGCTGACCCCGCCGCTGACCGGCTGAGGCGCGGAGCTACTCTGCGGTGCCGCCGGCGAGACCCGGGCGCGGGAGCGGCCGCGGGCCCTCGCGCCTCTCGCCCGCGGGCGTGCCGGGGATCGGCACCTCGGGCGGCGGCGGCGCCTCGGAGCCGAACACGTCTTCCTCGGTGCCGCCAGACAGGAGCGCCTCGAACTGTTCCTTCTCGATCGTCTCGCGCTTGATCAGGATCTCCGACAGCTTCGAGAGCGCCTCGCGATGCGAGCCCAGGATGTCCTTGGCCTGGACGTGCGCCTGCTCGACGATCCGCCGGATCTCGTCGTCGATCTCGCGCGCGATCTCGTCCGAGTAGTCCGGCTCGGCCGAGAACTCGCGGCCGAGGAACGGCATACCGTGATCGTGCCCGAACACGCGCGGGCCGAGCTTCTCGGACATCCCGAACCGCATGACCATCTGCTTCGCGGTCGCCGTGACCTTCTCCAGGTCGTTCGAAGCGCCGGTGGTGACCTCGCCGAACACGATCTCCTCGGCGGCCCGGCCACCGAGCGTCATCGCCATCGTGTCCTGGAGCTCCGCGCGCGTGGTCAGGAACTTGTCCTCGGCCGGCAGCGAGATCGTGTAGCCGAGCGCCTGTCCGCGGGAGATCACCGAGATCTTGTGGACCGGGTCGGCGTTGGGGAGGTAGTGGCCGACCATCGCGTGGCCCATCTCGTGATAGGCGGTGATCCGCCGCTCCTTGTCGGACATCACGCGGGTCTTCTTCTCGGGGCCGGCGATCACCCGCATGATCCCTTCCTCGAGCTCGACCTGGGTGATCTCGCGCTTGCCGTTGCGCGCGGCGAGCAGCGCTGCCTCGTTGACGAGGTTCGAGAGGTCCGCGCCGGTGAAGCCCGGAGTCTGGCCCGCCAGCGCGTCGACGTCGATCTCCCGCGCCAGCGGCTTGCCGCGCGTGTGAACGTCGAGGATCTTCCTGCGCCCGAGGCGATCTGGGCGGTCGACGACGATCTGGCGGTCGAAGCGCCCTGGGCGCAGCAGCGCCGGGTCGAGGATGTCCGGACGGTTGGTGGCAGCGATCAAGATGATGTTGTCCTTCATCTCGAATCCGTCCATCTCGACCAGCAGCTGGTTCAGCGTCTGCTCGCGCTCGTCGTGACCGCCACCGAGGCCCGCGCCGCGATGGCGGCCGACGGCGTCGATCTCGTCCATGAAGATGATGCACGGGGAGTTCTGCTTGGCCTGCTCGAACAGGTCACGCACGCGCGAGGCGCCGACGCCGACGAACATCTCGACGAAGTCCGAGCCCGAGATTGAGAAGAACGGTACGCCCGCCTCCCCGGCGACCGCGCGCGCGAGCAGCGTCTTGCCGGTACCGGGCGGCCCGTACAGGAGCACGCCCTTTGGAATGCGCGCCCCCAGAGCCTGGAATTTCTTGGGGTTCTCGAGGAACTCCTTGATCTCGTGCAACTCCTCAACGGCTTCGTCGACCCCCGCGACGTCACGGAACGTGATCTTGGGCGAGTCGACCGACATTCGCTTGGCACGCGACTTGCCGAACGACATGACCTTCGATCCGCCGCCCTGCACCTGGTTCATCAGGAAGATCCAGAACCCGATGAAGATCACGAACGGCAGGATGTAGGTCAGCAGCGACAGCCAGCCGTTCGAGGTCTTGCCCTGGATGTCGAAGTTCTGCGGCGAGAGGTTCTTGTCCGCGGACGTGATGATCTGCGAGACGTAGCCGTCGGGGTATCCGACCGTGTACTTGACCCCGGACGTCGTGGTGACGTTCGCGGTGTTGTCCTTCTCGTGCAGCGACATGCTCTGCACGTACCCGTGGTCGAGCTGGTAGATGAGGTCGCCGAAGGTCTGCTTCTCCGACTTGCCCGAGCTGCCGATCAGCTTCTGCGCGAAGAACGCGAGAACCACCACGATCAGAATCGGAAATGCGGCGCTCTTGAAAAACCTGCTCATAGGTTAGAAATGCGGCGCATGCCGCGCCAGGACTCCAGGTCTGGGACTGTCAAGCGTAGCATCTGGTCTGGGACCGCCAAACACCCCTGCACGCAGGCGTTCACAGCCGGAATGGGCTTTCCGATCCGGCCGGGCTGCGTTCGCTCATTCCGCGTTCACTGTTTCAACGCGGCCACGTACGGCAAGTTGCGGTACCGCTCGGCGTGGTCCAGCCCATACCCGATCGCGAACCGGTTGGGTATCTCGAAGCCCACATACTTGGTCCGTAGATCGACCTTTTGGCGCTCGGGCTTGATAAGCAACGCGCACACCTCGAGTGAGCGGGGGCTCCGTCCAGCCAGGTTGCGCAGCAGGTACTGCAGCGTGAGCCCTGAATCGACGATGTCCTCGACGATCAGCACGTCCCTGCCCTCGATCACCGCGTCGAGGTCCTTGAGGATCCGTACCACGCCCGAGGACTTGGTCGCCGAGCCGTACGAAGCGACCGCCATGAAGTCGACCTCGCACGGGACGCTGAGCTGCTGCATCAGGTCGGACAGGAACAGCACCGCTCCCTTGAGCACGCCGACCAGCACGAGATCCCTCCCCTGGTAATCGCGGGAAACCTCCTCGGCCAGCTCGCGGACACGGCGCTTCAGATCCTCGGCCGGGACGAGGATCTCCCCGATCGCGTCGTCGCCTTCCACGGTTTGAATTATGGGTGTTTCGCGTCCGGCGGGCCCTGCGGATCGCCATTGCCACGAGCGGGACGCGGACCGACGGCGTGGCAGCTGAGCCGGACAGCCTGTTGCGTCGCCGGCGTCACCTTGAAGCGCTCGGACATCGCGACGCCCGCCACCCAGGCGACCTCGCCGGCCGCCTCGACCACCGCGACCCGATCTCGCTCGCGGCGCGGAACGCGCCGCTCGATGAACAGATCTTGGAGCGTCTTCGTGCCGCCGAGCCCGAGCGGCGCGATCCGGTCTCCCGGCCGCCGCGAGCGGACCAGCAGCTCAGCGCCGAGCGCGTCCCGATCGAGCACGCCGGCCTCGAGCGCCGGCTCGGAAAGCTCGCAGCGAAGCTCGCAACCGCCGAACGAGACGCTGCCGGGGATGGCCAGCCGCACCGGCTCGGGCGCGGCCGGATCGGCGCCGTGGCGCTCGAACCGCAGCTCGCCGTACTGCGCGACCGCCCGCAGCCCGTTGCCGACGTCGAGCAGCGACGTGCCGCGGTCGCCCAGCGCCGCGATCTCCTGCGCGCGACTCGCGGCGCCCGGAGCGAAGCCGCCCGCGGCCTTGTCGGCCAGGCTTTGGATCACGAGTCGTCGCAGCGCCGGCGCGAGCGCTCGCAGCCGGCCCAGCGACACGCCATCGCCGTCGCCCAGTACCTCGTCGACGAGCGCGTCGAGGACCTCGCTCTCGTCGCGAAGGATCTGCGCCACCGCGAGCACGTTGTCCTGCGCCGCGGGGTGAACCGCCCGCAGCGCCGGCACGAGCCCGGCCCGGATCCGGTTTCTCGCGTAGGCGCCCGATGCGTTCGTCTCGTCCTCGCGCCACTCGAGGCCCCGCTCGACGCAGTAGGCCGCGGTTTCCTCGCGCGTGAAACCGAGCAACGGCCGCACCAGCGAGCCGTCCCGAGGCCGCATCCCGAACAGCGCGCGCCGGCTCGGCGAGGATGCCAGCCGGTACAGGATCGTCTCGACCTGATCGGTCTGGGTGTGGCCGGCCGCCACGTCGGCGCCTTGGGCGAGCTCGAGCGCCTCGCGGTAGCGCAGCTCGCGTGCCCAGGCCTGAACGTTCCCGGTCGCGAGCCGCGTCGGCCGGCGAACCTCGAGCCGCACGCCGAGCCGCTCACACAGCTCGTGGCAATGGCGGTCATCCTCGCCCGCCGATCCCCGAATCCCATAATTCACATGCAGGGCGCAGACGGACCGCGTACCGGCGACTCGGACCGCGAGATCGAGCAGGCACGTCGAATCCCGCCCGCCCGACACCAGCACAACCACGTCTCGACCAGGCGCCAGCAGGCCCTCGTCGCGCACGCGCGTGAACATGTCGAGCTTTGCAGTGGACATCCCTTTCAGGAGTCTCCTACCCGCGCCGACCGTCCCGGTTGCACGGCCCCCGGCGACGGTCTGATCGGCGGCGGGGCCTCGACGAGCACGAAGCCCCGCCGCCCGCGGGCGAAACGGCCCGCTGCGTCGGCCGTTGGCGCTCGTCACGTTTCCGGCGGCGCCTCGCGAGCGCGCTCCCCAGCTGGCCTGGGCAGCACGTCACGCTCCGGCCTGTTGCCTTTTTCTGTGACGCTATATCTACTCGCCAGCATCGAATCTGTCAATGCCAGATACAGGTAATTCGAATGGTCGGCGGCGCCTGACGGCGGCGCCTTACGAATGGTCGGCGGCGCCTGACGGCGGCGCCTTACGAATGGTCGGCGGCGCCTGACGGCGGCGCCTTACTGGACATAAATAACAATAGGCCTGATGGCCGCCCCGATCGCACTGCAACCGACCACCGCGCTCAGCGAGCGGGTGCTGCTGCCGGGCGATCCGGGCCGCGCGCTGATGCTGGCCGAGTCTCTTCTCGACGGCGCCAAGATGTTCAACCACAACCGCGGCCTGTGGGGTTACACGGGCCTGGCACCAGACTGTGAGCCGCTCACGATCCAGAGCACCGGGATCGGAGGCCCGAGCGCCGCGATCGTGATCCATGAGCTCATCGACCTCGGCGCCCGGCGACTTCTCCGCGTGGGTACGTGCGGCGCGCTGGCACCGCTGCGTCTGGGCGATCTCGTGATCGCCACCGAGGCGATCGCGGCCGACGGCGCCAGCCGAGCCCTCGGCGCACACGAGCGAGTGCCGGCGAGCCAGGATCTCCTGAAGACGGTGATCGCCGCCGCGGAGCCGCCCTTCCCGGACGAGGGCCACGGTCCTCACGCGAGCCACCAGGGCCCGGTCCTCACCACCGACCTGTTCTACGACGACCGCGGGCTCGAGCGGCAGTGGGCCGACGCGGGCGCCCTCGCGGTCGAGATGGAGACCGCGACGCTGTTCGCGCTGGCGGCCGCCCGAGGCGTGCAGGCCGCGGCGCTGCTCGTCGTGTCCGACCTCGTGCTCCCGGAGCGGGACCGGATCGGCCAGGACGAGCTGCGCGCGGCGGAGCGGCGGATGGGCAAGGCGGCGCTGCGGGCGCTCACCGCCGGTCGCGCCGGCGCTCACGCCTCCGCGTCAGCCGGAGCTCAGTCCTGAGGGGGCTCTTGGGCCGCCGGGGCGCCGAGCGACGCCTCGATCCGCGCCAGCAGCTCCTCGATCGCCGTCAGACGTTCGTCCAGCGCGCTCGCCGCGGTGAGCTTCTCCAGCCGCTGGTCGAGCCGGTCGAGGCCGTCCTCGATCGCCTCGAGCCGCTGGGAGACGCTCCGCAACCGCCGCGTCAGCCGCTCCAGGTCGGCGGCCGAGGGCAGGTTCAGCGCCCCCATTGCCACTTCCTGGGCGCGGGTGGCGCGCTGCCGCGTCTCGAACGCGGCCGACAGCGCCCGCGTTACGACGGGGTTCTCGAGCATTCCCTGGGTGACCTTGCCGATCGCCTCCTCGCTCTGGCGCTGCACCCGGCCGCGGATACCCTGGTCGTCGCCCTTGTCCTCGGTCATGCCGAACCGCCTCTCGTACTCGACCCGAAATTGATGAAAGCACTCTCAGGAGCGCCCGAAATCACAACTCTAACCCTCGAGTTGAGAGTTAGCTGACGCTTACGCGACAGACCCATCGCTACAGTGCTCAGGGGATCTTGCCGATTCACAGGATTGCCTGACGACAGTTTTGAACGTCGCGGCATGTTGGTACCTGAAGAGAATCCACCAGACCGACGGTTCCGAATTGCAAAGCTCGGCAGCAGCCAGTAGCGTCCGACCAAGCCTACCTGTGATCGTAGCTGGGACGAATTTACGCGTGGCACACCGCGGGAGAAGTAGGCCACAGTGCTGAGAAGGCGCAAGGTGATTGGCGCCGTGACCGTTTGCTGCCTGGTTGGGGTGTTCGGCCTTGCCGCAGTTCCTAGCGCGTCCGCGCACGGCTGCAAGGTGACGATCACCGTCTTCGGCGGCCGGCAGTTCAAGTTCCGGAACGTCCCGCAGGGCACGGACCCGCACACGCTGCCGCTGCCGGTCCAGCTGCCGATCATCAAGGTCACCCAGTCGTGCCCGCCGGTGACGGCGGGCACGCCGGCAGTGACGGTCACGACCACCACCCAGTCTCAGACGACCTCGACCTCGACCTTGACCTCGACGTTGACCTCAACCTCGACTCCGACCTCCACGACGCCGAAGCCGAAGCCGAAGCCGAAGCCGAAGCCGAAGCCCAAGCCGAAGCCCACGCCGACCACCACCTCGACGACCACGAGGACGACGACTTCCGCCGGGTCGGGCGCGCCGAAGAAGACGACGTCGGTCACGCCCGGGAACGCGCTGTCGCTCGGCTCCGGGAATGTGGAGAAGGGGAAGAAGCCGGCGAACAAGAAGAGCAAGCCGAAGCAAACCAAGAAGACCAAGGAGACCAAGAAGCCCGCGGCCCCGCCGCCCCCGGTCACCCCGAGCGGCGTGCCCACCCCGTCGAACCCGACGTACTCGTATTCGCTTCCGGGGCCGGCGCCGATCGGCGTCCCGAACTTCTTCATCGACAGCTTCCAGATCCCGCCGTTCCTACTCCCGATCTACCAGGCGGCCGGCATCCAGTACGACGTGCCGTGGCAGGTGCTGGCGGGGATCAACGAGATCGAGACCGACTACGGCCGCAACCTGTCGGTGTCGACCGCCGGCGCCGTCGGCTGGATGCAGTTCCTGCCGTCGACCTGGAAGCGGTACGCGGTCGACGCGAACGGGGACGGCATCGCCGACCCCTACAACCCGGCCGACGCGATCTTCACCGCGGCGCGCTACCTGCACGCGGCGGGCGCCTCCCAGAACATCTCGCAGGCCGTCTTCGCCTACAACCATGCGGGCTGGTACGTGCAGTCGGTGCTGCTTCGCGCCCAGCTGATCGGCGGCATGCCGAAGGCAATGATCGGCGCGCTGACCGGTCTCGTCGAGGGTCACTTCCCCGTCGCGGCTCCCGCCAAGTACGCCGACGACTCCGTCCTCAAGCTCGCCAAGACGCGCGTGAAGACGTCGAACGCGGCGGTCCCGGTCCGGTCGGACCCGACTACCAAGGGCACCGCGATCTACGCCAAGCAGGGCTCGCCGGTGATCGCGGCCAACGACGGCAAGATCGTCAAGATCGGCAACAGCCCGGCGCTCGGCCACTACCTCGAGCTCCAGGACGCGACCGGCAACACCTACACGTACGCGAACCTGGGGTCGATCCCGACGCTGTACCCGGTGCCGAAGCCGGTGAAGATGAGCTCGACTCAGGTCGCGAAGGCGCTGCTGGCCCCGGCCACGCCGGCGCCGAAGCAGCCCGCCACCGCCGGCTCGCAGCAGGCAGCTCCGATCCCCAGCACGGCCAAGGCCTCGAGCGAGGCCAAGAGCGCCCCGATCTCGCTGCCGGTCACCCCCGCCACCGCCGGCTCGCAGGCCGCCGGCGCCGGCACCCAGCAGCCGACCGGTGCGAGCTCCGCCTCGGCGGGCACGCCCACGATCAGCACGCCGATGGTCAAGGAGCGGCTGTTCGCGAACCCGTCGCGCCCCGCCTCCTACGCCGCCGGCGGGAAGCTCCAGATCACGACCAGCGGGCCCCAGCTCGGGAGCTTCCAGAACTACTTCTCGGACGTCCTGCACCTGGCCAAGGACCAGTACAGGCTCGAGCCGCTCAAGGTCGGCTCGGTCGTAGTCGCGGGCACGATCCTCGGGCGGCTCGGCGCCGGCACGCCGACCGACGCCTCGCACCTGGAGTTCATGATCCAGCCGGCGGGCAACAAGGCGCCGTACATCGACCCCAAGCCGATCCTCGACGGGTGGAAGCTGCTCGAGGCGACCGCGGTGTATCGGGCCGCCGGAGTCGACCCGTTCTTCGGAAAGGACGCCAAGGACCCGACGATCGGGCAGATCCTCCTGATGTCCAAGGAGCAGCTCCAGGACCGCGTCCTCCAGGACCCTAGCGTCCAGATCTATCCGTGCGGCCGGCGCGACATCCAGGACGGCGCGATCGACCGCCGGATCCTCGGCGTGATCGAGGTTCTGTCCGCCTCGGGCCTCAAGCCCGACGTCACCGGCCTCAAGTGCGGTCATACCGCCAACGGCTCGGACGGCGTCGACAACGCCGGCTCGACCGGGGCGAGCGTCGACATCTCGGCGATCAACGGCATCCCGATTAAGGGTCATCAGGGCCCCGGGTCGGTGACCGACGTGACCGTCCGCCGCCTGCTCACGCTCCAGGGCGCGATGCAGCCGGACGAGATCGTCTCGATGATGAGCTACAAGGGCCAGCCGACCGCGCTGTCGCTGCCCGATCACGCGAACCGGATCCAGGTCGCCTACACACCGCTCTACGGCCAGAACAAGAAGCTCTCGGCCGAGGTCTCGAGCATCCTCCGGCCGCAGCAGTGGACGCAGCTGATCAATCACATCAGCCAGATCACCGAGCCGATCGTCCCGATCGCGCCGAGCAAGTACGCCATCAAAACGTCCGGCCAGTAGCGCCGTCGGCGGAGGCGCAGGTTAGCCTCCCGCCATCGCCCCACTGTTCCGCTTCAGCCAGTTCGAGTTCCCCTGGGCGCTCGGCCCCCCGGACGGCCGATACCTGCTCCGCGGCGACGGCGCCGGCCCCGCGGCCGCGCCCTCACACGTGCTCGTGCTCGCCACCCTCGGGGCTCAGAAACGCAGCCGGCTCGGGCCTTCCCGGCGACAACGTAAGGCTCCACCTGAACCTGAGCCATCGCCGGTGGCGACCACCAGAGCCACGGTCGTCGAGGCCGGGGAGCCGTTGAGCACCCCGGAGGAGGCCGCCGCCTGGCTGACCGGCGCGGGCGAGCCCGAGCTCGCGGCGGGTCTCGGCGTACTCAACCGCGTGTTGCATTCCCATCGGCTCGCATCGGCCGACCCGCATGTGCACGAGATCGGCCGCCGCGATGCCCTGGCGGCGCGCCTCGGCTACGGCGCCGGCGAGGAGGTGGCCGACGGCCTCTGGACGGACGCCCGCGAGGTGATCGACGCCGCCCCGCGCCGGCGCCGCTCGAAGGTCCCGGCCGCTCAGGCTCGACTGGCCGCGCTGCTCACCGGACGCCACGCCCCGCTCGCATGCGAGGAGCTGGCGCTGCGCGCGCGGCTGGACCTCGATGAGGGGCGCCCACGCGAGGCCGCGCTGCAGGTCTCGGTCGCGCTCGACGCCGCCCTCGCCGAGCTCCCGGGCGATCCGGCCGCGCCCGCACTGATGGACCGCCTGGCGGAGCTGAGAGGGCTGCACGACGGCGTCGCGGCGGCGGCTGCGGCGGCGCTTCTAGGACCGTTGGGGCCGCCCGAGCAAGACGCGACCGCGTTCGCGCTGGGGAGGCTCGAGGCGACGCTCAGGGCCCGGGTGGCGGCGCTTCCGGGATAGCCAGCCCGAGCGCGGCCAGCAGCGCCTCGAGCTCGTCCACGACGTCGCCGTCCATCCGTACCGCCGCCATCCGGTCCAGAGGCGTGCGGCTCTGGGTCAGGATCGCGATCTGGCCGCCGGTCGAGAGCGTCGTCTCGGGCAGCTGGGCGACCGGGTAGACCTCGAGCGAGGACCCGATGCACAGCATCAGGTCGGCGCCGGCGGCCAGCAGCTCCGCCTGGCCGATGGCCTCGCCCGGGAGATACTCGCCAAACAGCACGACGCCGGGCTTCAGCGGCGCGCCGCAGTCGCACCTGGGGACCCCGTCCGTACCCACCTCCTGCCGCGCGCGCACGTCTCCCGTTTCATAGCGTACGTCGCAGACAAGACACGACGAGTGCGCGATCGATCCGTGTACCTCGACCAGGCTCTGCGTGCCCGCCCGCGCATGGAGACGATCGATGTTCTGAGTGATCACCGCGTCGAGTAGCCCGGCGCGCTCGAGCTCGACGAGCGCGGCGTGCCCCCGGTTGGGCCGCTTGTCTTCGAGCGTCTGGAAACGCTGGCCGTAGAAGCTCCAGAACCGCCGCGGGTCGCGATGGAACGCGTCGATGTGCGCGACCTCCATCGGATCGACGTCGCTCCACAGCCCCGTCCCGGGCGAGCGGAAGTCGGGGATTCCCGAGGGCACTGAGATGCCCGCTCCGGTCAGCGCCACCACGGAGTCGGCCTCGCCGATCAGGCGCGCAAGCCGGGCCGCAGCGGTGTTCGTCGCGTTCATTTGCCCGAGAACCGTGGCTTGCGCTTCTGGACGAACGCCGAGATCCCCTCGCGCCCGTCCTCGGAGGAGAACACGCGGAGGAAGGCCTCCTTCTCGCGCGCGATCCCGACGTCGATGTCGCCGGCCGCCGATACGCGCTTGATCTGCTCGACCGCGAGCGGCGCCTGCTCTGAGAGCTTGGCCGCCCACGCCAGCACGGTGTCGAACAGCTCCTCGTCGGCGACCACCCGGGTCGCCAGACCGATCGCGTAAGCCTCCTCGGCCGGGATCGGATCCCCGGTCAGGTTCAGCTCGAGCGCCCGCCCCTCGCCGACGAGCCGCGGGAGGCGCTGCGTTCCGCCGAACCCGGGGATGATCCCGAGGTTGATCTCGGGCTGGCCGAACATCGCCGACTCGGCCGCGATCCGCAGGTCGCACGCCATCGCCAGCTCGCACCCGCCGCCGAGCGCCATCGCGTTGACGGCGGCGATCGTCACGAGCGGCGCGGTCTCGATCTCGCGCAGCAGGCCGTGCATGTCGTCGAGCAGCTCCTGGCCGGCGGCGGCGTCCATCGTCGTGAACGCCTTGATGTCCGCGCCGGCGCAGAACAGCATCGGGTTGGCCGAGGCGATCACGAGCGCCCGGACGGTGCCGGTGGTCTTGATCTCGTCCCACAGCTTGCGCAGCGTCCGCACGACCTCGGGCGAGATTGAGTTAGCCGGGGGCCGGTCGAGCCAGGCGATCGCGACCGCCCCACGTGTCTCGAGCTTCACCGGACCGTCCTCCCAGCCCGCGTCCGGCCGGGGGTGGGGGAAGAAGCCCTGACCGGCCGCGACGCCGAGCCGGCCCTGGGCGACCAGCCGCCGCAGGATCGTCGGCGGCTCGAACCCCTCGCCCCACTGCTCGCGGGCACGCTCGAGCCTCACCAGCAGCTCGTCGAGCCCGATCTGGTCGGCGCGCGCGAACGGCGGCGGGATCATGCCGGCGCCGGCCATCATCCCGAGGTCGATGTCCCTCATCGAGGCGACCCCTTCCTCCAGAACCAGGCAGCTCTCGACCAGCGCCTTGAGCGTGAAGCGGTCGACGAGCGCGGCGGCGTCGACGTCAGCGCCCGTGCTCATAGAACCCCTCCCCGGTCTTTGCTCCGAGCTTGCGTTCGGCGACCAGCTCCCGCATCCGCGTGTGCACGTGGAAGCGATCGCCGTAGCAGTCGCGCAGGTGCTCGGCGACCTCCAGGGCGGTGTCGAGCCCGAGCAGGTCGCTCAGGTAGAACGGGCCGACCAGCGCGGCTTTCGACTCGGCCACGATCCTGTCGATCTCCTTGACGTCGATCCCCGTCTCCTCCTGGACGCGCCACAGCTCGGACGCGCTCGAGCTGAGGATCCGGTTGAGCACGAACCCGGGCGCGTCGCTGCACCGGATCGCGGCCTTGCGGAGCGCCTGGGCGAAGTTGACCGCCGCCTGCACGGTCTCGAGCGAGGTCTCGTCGCCTTCGATCACCTCGATCAGCCGGGTCACCGACGCTGGATGCAGGAGATGGAAGCCGACCACCCGGTCGGCTCGGCTGGTCGCGAGCGCGATCTCGGTGACCGACACGGATGACGTGCTCGAGGCCAGGATCGCATGGCCGGGGGTGGCCTCGTCGAGCTCGGAGAACACCGTCTGCTTGATCTCGATCCGCTCGGGCACGGCCTCGATCACGAAGTCGACATCGCCGAACGACTCGTACCCGGTGGTCCCGAGGATCAGTTCGAGCCGGCGCTCAAGCTCGTCGGCGTCGAGCTTCCCGGCGTCGACGCGCGCCTGCCACAGCGAGCGAGCCTTCTCGAGCCCCTGATTGACGGACGCCTGGTCGACGTCCTCGAGGACGACGGAGATTCCCGCGTCGGCGATCACGTGGGCGATCTCGCCGCCGATCGCGCCGGCGCCGACGATGCCGGCCTTGAACACGAACATGGCCCGAACGCTACTCGACCCTCGGTTACGAGGCAGTACCCTCCAGACGAGGTGCCGGAGACGCTCCCCGACCACATCGAGCCGTACCCGCGGATCTCCTCCAAGGCGTACGAGCACCCCGCGGATCGCGCCGCGACCGCAGCGCTCAAGGCCGTTCCGATGCTCGACACGGCGGTGCGCAAGCTGATCGAGTGGCGGTACGAGCGCGCGCTGCGCCAGTTCTATCTCGGCAACTCGGTCCGGGTCTCCGAGACCCAGCTGCCCGAGCTGTGGGCCTCGCACACCGGCGTCTGCAAGATCCTCGACATGCCCGACGTCTACGACCTGTACGTGGCCGGCGGAGTGCTCGGCGGCGCCCAGGCGATCGGCTCAGGCAAGCCGATGATCGTGATCGACTCGATGCTGCTCCGTCGGCTGGGCCCCGGGGAGCAGCGCGTCGTGCTCGCCCACGAGGTCGGCCACGTCCTGTCCGACCACGTGCTGTACATGACCGCGCTCAACATCCTGCTGGCCGCCGGCAACGGCCTTCCGTTCTTCCTCGGGATCCCGTTCCGGGCGGTCAAGGCCGTGCTGCTCGAGTGGTTCCGTGCCGCCGAGCTCAGCTGCGACCGCGCCGCCACGATCGCGGTGCGCGATCCCCGGATCGTCTGCCGGACGCTGATGGTCACGGCCGGCGCGCTCCCCGCGGACGAGCTCAACCTCGACGCGTTCATGGCCCAGGCGATGGAGTACGAGAACTGGGACGACCCGAGCGACCGCGTCCGCCGCTTCTTCCAGGAGATCGGGCAGACCCACACCTACGCGGTTCGCCGCGTCTCGGAGGTCCTGAAGTGGGTCCAGGAGGGCGAGTACGACCGGATCGTCCGCGGCGAGTACCGCACCCGCGATCAGGACTCCAACGTGCGCGAGGAGGCGGGTGACGCGGTCGAGTTCTACGCCGAGCGCTTCCGCACGATCTTCCGTGAGATCGGCGACAACCTGAACAAGGCCGGCTCCCAGGTCGGCGGCATGGCCGAGCAGCTCGCCGACTGGCTGCGAACACGCGGCGGCGGACCCGGTGGGGGACCCGGTGGCGGATTCGGCGGCGGATTCGGTGGCGGGCGGTCGTCCGGTGGCGGCCCCGGTGGCGGGCAGTCGTCCGGTGGCGGCCCCGGTGGCGGGCAGTCGCCCGGTGGCGGGCGGTCGCCCGGTGGCGGAGTGTTCGGGGACGAACCGTCAGACGGCGACGCGGAGTAAGGGCCCGCGACTTCGTAGTTGACGGTCCCGGCAGCCCCCGCCGCCCGGGCAATCCCGTTTGCGGGCGCGGCGCGGAACCTGCATAACACGGCAGCCGAGCGCGCCACCGCGGACCGTGACGTCTCGTGCATGCGTGGCATGCGTGATGCGGCACGGTCGGGCAGAAGTTGCTGCGTTGCCGTGCTATGCAGGTTGCTTCGGGCCATCGGATCGACCCGCCACCCTCCCCACAGATGCCCGCTGTTCACGGGGCGACCGGGTTGTCTCCGGGCGGAGATGTCGGCCATCGACCACCGCACGATCAGCCGGGTGAATCAACCCGCGCTCAGGACAGCGGGCGGCACAGCGCCATCTCCCAAGCTGGGCGCGCTGCCAGACCCATCGCTTGACAAGCGACAGTCTTCGATATATCGTTAATACATCGTTCCAAGTTTTCAGGAGGAATCATGAGTCACGAAGATTGGGCCGCACCATGGCCGTTCCTGAGCCGGCTCGCGGCGATGAAGGCTGCCTCACGCGGTGGCGGCCACGGCCGCCATGGCCCGATGGATGACCTCGAGCGGCTCGCCGCGCTGCGCCACATGCGCGGCGGTCCACCGTTCGGCGGACCTATGTGGGGCGGCGGCGGGCCGTTCGGTGGCGGCCGAGGCCGACGGCGTCGCGGCGACGTCAGGACGGCGGTGCTGATTCTGCTCGCCGAGGAGCCGCGCAACGGCTATCAGCTGATGCAGACGATCGAGGAGCGCAGCGGGGGCCGGTGGCGCCCGAGTCCGGGCTCGGTCTACCCCACGCTCGCGCAGCTCGAGGATGAAGGCCTTATCCGCGGGATCGAGCGGGACGGGACCAAGCTGTTCGAGCTCACCGACGCAGGCCGGGAGCAGGCAGAGCAGTACGCCGGGCGAACGGCGCCGTGGGAGGAAGCCGACGAGGGGGACGGGCGTTCGATCCCCGAGATCGCGTCGCTGATAATCCAGATCGGCAAGGCGGCATGGCAGGTGGCGCAGGAAGGCGATGAGCGCCAGGTCGAGAAGGCGTGCGAGACGCTGGCCGAGACCCGCCGGGCGCTGTACGGGATCCTCGCCGAGGACACTGAGGCCCCCGAGGACACCAACGCGACCGCGTAACGTGTATGCGCGAGATGACGCGCGGGAACGGCATTCCAGACATAGCTGACCCAGTCGCGATCGCTGTCCGCGGTCTCGTCAAGAGCTACGACGAGGTCGAGGCGGTCCGGGGCGTCGAGCTTCGAGGTCGCCACCGGTGAGGTGTTCGGGTTCCTCGGGCCCAACGGCGCCGGCAAGACGACCACGATCAACATGCTGTGCACGCTGGTCACGCCGACGGCGGGATCGGCCAGCGTCGCCGGCCACGACGTGGTGCGCGAGCGCGACGACGTCCGCCGCAACATCGGCCTCGTGTTCCAGGACCCGACGCTCGACGGTTACCTCACCGCCGAGCAGAACCTGCGCCTGCATGCCGAGCTCTACGGCGTCCAATCGGAGCTCGTCAAGCCCCGCATGCAGCAGGTGATGACGATGGTCGGGCTGTGGGATCGCAAGGACTCGGTGGTGGGGACGTTCTCCGGCGGCATGCGCCGGCGACTCGAGATCGCCCGTGGCCTGATGCACTCCCCTCGCGTGCTGTTCCTCGACGAGCCGACGATCGGACTCGACCCGCAGACGCGGCGGTCGATCTGGGAGTACATCCGCGAGCTCAAGGAGCGCGAGGAGATCACGATCTTCATGACCACCCACTACATGGACGAGGCCGAGTGGTGCGACCGGATCGCGATCATGGACCACGGCGAGATCGTCGCGCTCGACGCGCCCGAGACGCTTAAGGCGGGGGTCGGCACGGACCGCGTCATGATCCAGACCGACGATGACGACGCGGCGATCGCCGCGCTCGCCGACCGCTTCGGAATCGAGGCCCGGATCTCCGAGGGCGCAGTCACCTTCGGCGTCCCCGAGGGCGAGCAGTTCGTCCCACGGCTGTTCGCCGAGCTCGGCATCCCGATCAAGGCCGTCAACGTCTCCCGCCCCACGCTCGACGACGTGTTCATGTCCTACACGGGCTCGACGATCCGCGACGCCGAGGAAGACCAGGCCAAGTCTCGCAACCGCGTGATGATGCAGATGATGCACGGAGGTAGGCGATGAGCACCACCACCGATCGCCCGGAGCCCACGACCAGAGTCGAGTCGGCCCCGGCTCCGGTCGTCCGGGTCACGGTCCCCAAGCGCAGCCTCGCCTCCGAGCTGCGCGCGATCAAGATCGTCTGGCGCCGGGAGATCATCCGCTTCCGGAGCGACCGCCTGCGGATGGTCACGACGCTCGTCCAGCCGCTGCTGTTCCTGTTCGTGCTCGGATCCGGCCTGCAGCAGCTGTCGGCCGCGAGCACCCACGGTGTCAACCTGAAGACGTTCATCTACCCGGGGATCCTGTGCATCTCGGTGATGTTCACCGCGATGTTCTCGGCCGCGTCGATCGTGTGGGACCGGGAGTTCGGATTCCTGCGCGAGATGATGGTGGCGCCAATCCGGCGCAGCTCGATCGTGATCGGCAAGGTCATCGGCGGCGCCACGGTGGCGAGCTTCCAGGGCGTGATCGTGATCGCGCTCGCGGGGTTTGTCGGCGTGCCCTATGCCCCGCTGATGATCCTTGGGATCTTCATCCTGCAGCTGCTGCTCGCGTTCGCGATCACGGCGTTCGGCGTGATGATCGCGGTCCGAATCAAGCAGATGCAGTCGTTCATGGGCGTCATGCAGATGATCGTGATGCCGATGTTCTTCATCTCGGGCGCGCTGTTCCCGGTGGCAAACCTGCCGGGCTGGTTGACCGTGCTGAACCGCCTTGACCCGCTCACGTACGCCGTCGACCCGATGCGGCGGCTCGTGTTCAACAACCTCACGATCTCCCCCCAGGCGCGAGCCGCGCTCGATCCGGGCGTGACCTGGTTCGGCTGGCACGTGCCGGCGCTGCTCGAGGCGGGCATGATCGTCGCGCTCGGGCTGATCATGCTCGGGATCGCGATCTGGGAGTTCAGCACGACCGAATAAGTCCGGTCTTAGTTTTCACAGGTCGTTTACATCCGTTCCGAGCAGACCTGGGAGGCTGCCGCCCGGGGTATGGGATCGGAACTTGTCCTCATCCTCGTGGTGATCGCGGGCTTCTCGTTCGACTTCACGAACGGGTTCCACGACACCGCGAACGCAATGGCGACATCGATCGCCACGGGCGCGCTGAAGCCGAAGGTGGCGGTGATCATTTCGGCCTGTCTGAACTTCGCCGGCGCGTTCATCTCGATCAGCGTCGCGGCCACCATCGCGAAAGGCATCGTCAGTCCGAAGGTACTGGTCGGCGGTGACGGCCTCGAGCTCGTGCTGGCCGCGCTGATCGGCGCGATGACCTGGAACATAATCACCTGGTACTTCACGATCCCCTCGAGCTCCAGCCACGCGCTGATCGGCGGCGTGATCGGGGCGACGATCGTCGCGACTGCATCCGGTGAGGTCAACTGGCACAACCTCGTCAAGACGGTGATCGTGCCCGCCATCCTGTCGCCGTTCATCGCCGGGGGCGTCGCCGCGCTCGGAACTTATCTCGCGTACCGATTGATCCGCCGTCTCGGTCAGCGCGAGGCCAGAACCGGGTACCGCTACGGCCAGATATTCTCCGCATCGCTCGTCTCGTTGGCTCACGGAACCAACGACGCGCAGAAGACGATGGGCGTGATCTCGCTCGCGCTGATCGCCCACGGCGACATCAGCGCGGTCCACTTCTCGGTCCCGTTCTGGGTCAAGCTCGGCTGCGCACTGTCGATCGCCGGTGGCACCGCCAGCGGCGGCTGGCGGATCATCAACACCATGGGCAACCGGATCACGAACGTCGAGTCGCCGCAGGGATTCGCCGCCGAGTCGTCGAGCGCGGCGGTGATCCTTGCGTCGTCTTACTACGGATACCCGTTGTCGACAACCCAGGTCGTGTCCGGCGGCGTGCTGGGCTCCGGGCTCGGCAAAGCCAACCCTGTCCACTGGAACGTGATCGGGCAGATGTTGTCCGCCTGGGTGCTGACGATGCCCGGGGCGGGGATTCTCGGTGGTGTGGCCTGGGAGATCGCGGACCTGTTCGGGTCGCATTCCAACGCCGGCGCGATCGTGATCTGCGCACTCGCGGCGCTCGCGGCGTTCGGGCTTTGGACCCTCTCCAAGCGAAATCCGGTCACCGCCGCCGACCTCGACCGCACCAACGTGAGTCCGGTGCAAGAGGCGGAGCTGGCCGGCATTCCCCCAGCGATCGCAGCGGCCTGAGCGACCGACCATGGCGATTCTCGCTTCCGAGTTCATCAACTGGAGCGCACTCTGGAAGATCGTTCTCGCCGCGTTCGTCGGCGGCGTCGGCGTCGTGGTCGTATTCGGCTTCCTGCTCGTCGGCGTCAAGATCGCGAACAACGCCAAGAGCGGCGGTCGCGAGTGGGCGGGCTACGCGCTAGCCGGCGTGTGCGGGTTCATCTGCGTCGCAGCGATCGTCGTCGGGATCTACGCCATGGCCGAGAAGCCGGTCTCGAAGAAGCCGGCCAAGAAGACGGCGTCCGTGCTGATCGCCCCATCCGCCAGATCGAGCTCGTGATATAGGCGTCGGGACGCGACTGCCGCCTCCCCATCTTCGAGGAGGCGGCAGCTACGTTCCCGCGCAGTCCCGAGCCGGTCTACGCCTTGGCGGGGGCGGGTTCTTCGACCCGGCGCGGGAGCAGCGTCTCGCGCGCGATTACCAACCGCTGGATCTGCGCGGTGCCCTCGTAGAGCTGGAGGATCTTGGCGTCGCGCATCAACTTCTCGACCTTGTATTCCTTGATGAAGCCGTAGCCGCCGTACACCTGGACGGCGTCGGTCGTGACCTCCATCGCGCTGTCGGCCGCGAACCGCTTGGCGTGCGAGGACTCGAGCGTGTTGCGCTTGCCCTGGTCGAGCAGCACCGCCGAGTGCCACGTCGCCAGGCGCGAGAGGTGGACCTTGGTGGCCATGTCCGCGATCAGGAACTGGATCGCCTGGTGCATCGCGATCGGCACGCCGAACTGGACGCGCTCCTTCGAGTAGTCGGTCGCGAACTCCATCGCCGCGCGCGCGACCCCGGTGGCCATCGCCGCGACGCCTGGGCGTGTCCGATCGAGCGTCATCATCGCGATCTTGAAGCCCTTGTTCTCCTCGCCCACGAGGTGGTCGAGCGGGATCTCGACGTCGTTGAAGGACACGGTCGCGGTGTTCGAGGCCCGCTGGCCCATCTTGTCCTCGTGCTTGTCGACGACCACGCCGGCGTCACGCGGGACGACGAAGCACGAGATCCCGCGGTGGCCCGCCTCCTTGTCCGTCTTGGCGTAGACGGTGTACCAGTCGGCGTACTCGCCGTTGGTGATGAAGCACTTGGACCCGTTGATGACCCACTTGTCGCCCTTGCGGACGGCGTTGGTCTTCATCCCTGAGACGTCAGAGCCGGCGTCGGGCTCGGTCAGGCAGAACGACGCGAGCAGCGGAGCCTCGGAGAGCCGGCCGATGTAGTCCTTCTTGATCTCGTCGGACGCCGCGAGCAGCACCGGCGCCGTCGCCAGGCCGTTGCACGTCACCGAGGTGCTGATGCCGGAGCAGCCCCACGCGAGCTCCTCCTCGATGATGCAGCCTTCGAGGTACCCGAGGCCCGGACCACCGTATTCGACCGGAAAGTGGCTGTTCATCAGGCCCAGCTCCCAGGCCTTGTCGATGATGGCCTGCGGCCAGGTGCTGTCCCTGTCGTACTCCCAAGCGACGGGACGAATCTCCTTCTCAGCGAAGTCGTGCGCCATCTCGCGCATGCTCTGCTGCTCGTCGGTGAGCGTGAAATCAACCACGGTGGGTTTCTCCTTGAAAGCGCAGAATAGATTGACTAGTCAGTCAACAGGCTTAATGTTACCCGATAAACGCCGCTCCGAACCGGTATTTCGCACCTTTCCAACTCGGTATTAGTCCCGCATCCGCGCCCAGAGACCGTCGGTGTGCGCGAGACTGCGTCGCGGTGCACTCGACGTTCAACATCGTGATCTGGGTCGTCTGCGTGCTCGCGGTGCTGATCGCGCTGGCCGCGCTGATCTTCAGCGGCAAGACCTGGGAGGACTTCGGCAAGGGCCGGCTGGTGATGGACCGCGACTCTGTGCAGCACTCGCCGTCGGGCTCAGGGATGACGACCACCGAGCGAGACACCGAGATCCGGCAGCTGCTCGAGGCGCGAAACGAGCGCCGAGCGCGCCGCGGCGAGCCGCCGATCGACATCGAGCAGGAGCTAGACCGCCTGACCGCATCCGCGCCGGCGATCGACCCCGCGCTGCTCGAGGAGATCCGCCAGCTCGTCCTCGCCCGCAATCACCGGCGGGTCCGCGCCGGCAAGCCGCCGCTCGACGTCGAGGCCGAGATCGAGCGCGAGATCGCCGGACTACGCGGGTTATAGGTACGCTCCGCAGGACATGGCGGATCCGCGTCGCTACGAGCTCGAGGAGCTGACCAACCGTCCGGGGACCTACTTCAATCCCCAGACCGAAGTGCTCATCGTCGTCGACGACTCACCCGAGCTCGACGCCGAGATCTTCAACATGGAGGAGTTCGAGGGCGCCGACTGGGTCCTGATCTCGGACGAGGTCCCCGTCGACGAGGACCGCCGTGACCGACTGCTCGAGGCCTTCCAGACGCGCCACGCGGCGGCGGACCTCGCCGCTGACCCCGACGAAGAGCCAGAGGAGTTCGAGGACGAGGTCGAGGAGCTGGGCCGCGAGTAGCGGGCCCCCTAGGAGGCTGGTGTTTTTCGGGTTGAGGGGGCTCGGGCCCGTCCGACCCTCAAGTCATGCTTGAGGGTATGAGCCTTGGACTGACTCCCATGCAGGCGAACGTGTTCACGACGACGGCGTTCTGCGAGGGCAGGGTCGCGCCGGACTCGATCTACGGGCTGTTACACCGTGAGTGCTTCGGGTTGTTCCCGGATGAGATGTTCTCCGACGTGTTCTGTGACGTCGGGCGTCGCAGCGTGCCGCCGATGATTGTGGCGGTGGTGATGGTGTTGCAGCGCCTGGAGGGGTGCTCGGATCGGGAGGCGGTCGATCGGTTCTGCTTTGACGCGAGGTGGAAGTACGCGGCCGGCGGGCTCGGGTTCGACTATCCCGGGTTCGTGCACACGGTGCTGGTCGACATGCGCGCTCGGCTGCAGGCCTCCGAGCGTCCGGATCGGGTCTTCGAGGTCGTGCTGGAGACGGCGAAGAAGGCTGGTCTGGTCGGCCGGCGAAGGGTGCTGGACTCGACGTCGTTGTATGACGCGGTCGCGACGATGGACACGGTCACGTTGATCCGCTCTGCGATCCGTGGGCTGCTGGGCTGCTGTGATCGGGCGCTGGAGGACGAGTTACGCGGGCTGGTGTGCCGCGATGATGATTACGCGAGCGCGGGGAAGCCGGTCTGTGATTACGAGGACCCGCAGGCGCGGGAGGAGGTGATCGACGCGCTCGCGAAGGACGCCCACGCGCTGCTGCTCGCGCTTGACGGCCGGGAGCTTGGCCGGGAGCTTGAGCAGGCGGCGGCGTTGCTCGCGACGGTCGCTGGGCAGGATCTCGACGAGGGGCAGGATGGCGTGTTCCGGATCGCCAGGCGCGTCGCGAAGGGCCGGGTGATCTCGACCGTGGACCCCGACGCCCGCCACGGCCACAAGACCAGCGCTCGTGGGTTCGACGGCTATAAGGGGCATGTCGCGGTCGACCCGGATTCGGAGTTGATCGTCGCGACGACGGTGACCGCGGGGAACGTCGGGGATGGCCAGGCGGTCGATGCGCTGCTGGCTGATGATCTCGCGAGCGGTGAGGACGAGGTGGCGGTCGGATCGGATCTGTCGTCGATCACGCCTGATGATGAGCCGCTGTCGGTGTACGGCGATTCCGCGTACGGCGCCGGGAGCGTCCTGGACACGCTCGAGCGGGCCGACGCGGAGATCATGTGCAAGGTCCAACCACCGAACGCGCCCGCCGGCCGCTACGCCAAGGACGCGTTTCAGATCGACCTGGAGACGGGCACGGTCACCTGCCCCGCCGGACAGACCACCGGGCTGCGAGCGGTCAAGGACGGGCACATCGCCCACTTCGCGGCAGCGTGTGCGGAATGCCCGCTCGCCGGGCGGTGCACCACCTCCCCGTCGGGGCGCTCGATCCACGTCGGCGTCTACGAGCAGCAGCTCGTTCGCGCTCGCGCCCGCCAGACCGACCCGGCATGGAAGGCCGACTACACCGCCACCCGACCGAAGGTGGAGCGCAAGATCGGGCATCTGATGCGCCGCCGCCACGGCGGCCGGCGCGCCCGCGTCCGCGGCAGCACCAAGGTCAACGCCGACTTCTCGCTGTTGGCCGCCGCGGTGAACCTCGCCAGGCTCGCGACGCTCGGGGTCACCCGCCACACCGGTGGGTGGGCGGCAAGTACTGCCTGAGCGCCTCCGGGGGCGCAGAAACCGCCCTCGGAGGCACTCACCAAGCCACACCGCGGCGACATCGCACCCCGACGGTCACCCAACCCGTCCGCAGCGGCTCACACCGACCGCTCAGACAGCCCCAACCCGTGGACGACCACCGGACAGGATCAACCCACAAACCCCGATCTACACCAGCCTTCTAGCCGCCGCCGCCGAGCAGCGACGGCTAGGGCCTAGCCGCCGCTGCCGAGCAGCGACGCGCACTTCTGCATCTTCGCCACGTCCCCGCCGGCCGATTGGATGCACTGGCTGTAGAGCGCGACGCTTGCCGAGGGGCTTGTGCTCGTGGTCCCGCCGCTCGACCCCGAGCCCGAGCCGCTGCTGCTGCTGCCGCTGGAGCCGCCCAGCGCGCCGGCGGCGGCGCCCTGGAGCTCCTGGACAAACGCGCTCAACTTGCTCTGGAACTCAGAGAACGGGCGCACCGTCGTGGGCGCCTTGATCGTCTGCGGCTGGTTGAGGTCCGAGTACTGCATGGTCAGCCCGATGTCGGCCGACGTCAGGCCACCAAGCTCCGAGGACGTCTTGCCGGTGACCGGGAGCGTCAGCGTGATGGTGAGCCTGCGGACCGTCTTGTCGCTGGTTCCGGTCCAGATGTCGACGCTCGGGTTCTTGACCTCGGAGGCGATCTTGGTCCGGTCAGCGGCGGGGATCCCGGACTTGAGGCTGCTCGCGCCGGAGACGCCGAGCGTCGAGGCCTTCTCGAGCACCGTGTTCACGTCGGTCAGCAGGGCGTTGACGTTCACGCCGGCGTGGATGTGCGTCGTCTGCGCTCCACCCACGTTCTCGGTCCCGACGACGGTCGGGTTGGTCAGCCAGTGCAGCGGCTGGATGCCGAGCTTGCCGAGCGTGCCGGATCCCGAGCTCGCGCCCGGCGTCGCCGTCAGCTGGGCGAAGCTCGACTCGAGCTTCTGGAAGGTCGCCGGCGGCATCCGGTAGCTGGTCCCCTGGAACTTCACGTAGCCCGCCGTGCCGGTCGAAATGACCCCGAGCGCGACGTTCTGGCCCAGCGCGTTCGCGCTCACCGTGAAGTTGGATTCTGGGAGCTTGCCGGCGCCGCGTGTCTGGAACGGGCCGCCGAAGCTCAGCGTGATCGGGCCGCTGAGCACGCTCGACCCGGACGGATCGATCGTGACCGTCAGATTGAGGTCGCCGCTGCTGACTTTGTGGGTGCCGGTGAAGGTCTGGCTGAGCAGCGTGTTGGGGTTCGCCGAGCCGCTGCTCGCGCTGCCGCAGGCGGCAACGGCGAGGCTCGCCACCACGACCATGACCAAGGCCCTGAATGCGGTTCTATGGTGATGCATCGCGTCCCTTTCCGTCTCAGCCCCGAAGCGAATGTAGCAGCCGATTGGTGTCCTCGCGCCGATTCGCGAGCGCTTAGACTCGCCCGATCATGACGCCCCGCACGATCCTCTACACCGGCAAAGGTGGTGTTGGCAAGACGTCCGTCGCGGCGTCCACCGCGCGTGCCTGTGCGGCGTCCGGGCTGCGCACGCTGGTGATCTCGACCGACCCCGCCCACAGCCTGTCGGAGTCGCTCGGCGCGGCGCTCGGGCCCGAGCCGTGCCCGGCCGGCGATCGGCTGTGGGGTCAGGAGGTCAACGCGCAGGAGGAGATGGAGCGCCACTGGTCGGGCGTGCAGGAGTGGCTCGGCGAGCTGTTCGTCGAGCGGGGCATCGACCGGATCTCCGCCCAGGAGCTCACGGTGCCGCCGGGGATGGACGAGCTGTTCTCGCTGCTCCGCCTCCAGTCCGCCCACGAATCGGGGGGATGGGACGCGATCATCGTCGACTGCGCGCCCACGGGCGAGACACTCCGGCTTCTGTCGTTCCCAGACGTCGCGCGGTGGTGGATCGACAAGGTGTTCCCGCTCGAGCGTCAGATCCTTGCCGCGGCCCGTCCGATCGCGCGCTCGCTGCTCGACATTCAGCTCCCGAGCCAGGCCGTGTTCGCCGACATCCAGCGGCTATCGAAGAACCTGATCGAGATGAACGAGATCCTCCGCGACCGCGAGCGGTGCACGGTTCGCCTCGTGATGAATCCGGACAAGATGGTCATCGGCGAGGCCATGCGCACCTTCACCTACCTGAACCTGTACGGGTATCTGACCGATGCCGTGATCGTGAATCGCATCTTCCCCTCGGAGGTCGGCGACTACTTCGCCGGGTGGCGCCGCATGCAGGAAGAGCATCTCGACCTCGTCAGGTCCGCGTTCGCGCCGGTGCCGGTGCTGTGCGCGCCCTACTTCGATACCGAGGTCCTCGGTGGCGAGATGCTCGACCGTCTCGGGGATGCGTTGTTCGGCTCGGGCGAGCACGATCCCGCCGCCGTCCTCCACGACACGCTCAGCCAGGAGCTCAAGGTGTCGGAGGATGGCGCCGAGCTCCGCCTGATGCTTCCGTTCGCGCGCAAGGGCGACATCTCGCTGAAGAAGATCGGGCTCGAGCTGGTCGTCGGCGTCGACGGCCAGCGCCGGACGATCATCCTGCCCGCGGCGCTGGCGGCGTTCAAGCCGACGGCCGCCACCTTCGAGGACGGGACGCTCGCGGTGACGTTCCATGGAGCGAGAGATGCCGAACGCGCCTGAGGCCGGCGACATCCCGCCCGAGGAGCGCGAGCCCCAGGATGTCCCGGCGCCCGGCCCGCCCGAGGAGGCGCTGCGCCGGCTCGAGCAGCGCCTCGACCGAGCGTCCGAAGCGGCCGAGCGGCTGATGGCCCAGGTGGCCGGCGAGGCAGTGCGCGCCCGCAAGGCCCCCGGCGCGGGCGACCCGGCCGGTGCCGCCGCCGACCCGACCGGTGGCGCCGGCGACCCGACCCAAGGTCCCGGCAACCCCGGCGGCGGCGCCGCGGGCAACCCACCGCCGGCGGGATGGCAGAGCGCCGACGACGGGGCCCGCGGCTCCACCTCGGAGCTCGATCCGTTCGTCGCTCTGGTCCAGGCAGTGCGCGACCTGATCCCGCCCGACCTCCAGGAGCGCCTGATCGCCGCTCTGCGCGAGGTGCTGATGGCGCTCCGGGCGCTGATCGACTGGTACCTGGAGCGGCTCGACCGCCGGCGCGAGCAGGGCGTCGAGGTTCAGGACATTCCGATCCTGTAGTCCGGCGCTGCCAGCCGCCTTACAATCGGGCTGTGGCAGGCTTGCGGGCATGAGCGAAGGGCCCACCGCCGCCGGCGCCGCGCGCCGCGTGGGATCAGGGACGACCCGGCTGGTGCGCGCCTGGAAGGCCCTGCCGAACGAGTCGCGTCTCGCCGCCTACGCCTCGGGCGCGCTGTTCCTGACCCTGTTTCTGCCCTGGTATCAGGTGACGCTGATCGCGCCGGCGAAGGCGGCGAAGCTGCAGTCCGCGAGCGCGACGATCACCGGGTGGGGAGCTTTCTCGTTCGTCGAGGCCGCGGTCCTGGTCGTCGCCGTCGCCGTGCTCACCCTGCTGTTCCAGCGGGCCGAGGGACGGGCGTTCCACCTGCCCGGCGGCGACGGCGGGGTGATTCTGGCGGCCGGGCTGTGGACGTGCCTGCTGATCGTGTGGCGGATCTTCGACAAGCAGGGCGCAACGACCAACGGCCCCTCGGCGACCACGTCCGGGATCGAGTGGGGCATCTTCGTCGCGCTCGCGGCGGCGGCGTTCCTCGCCTACGCCGGCTCCCGGATCCGCGCCGCACACCGGCCAGAGCCTCCGCTCCCGGGCGAGAACACCGCGCCAGTTGGCTCGAGCGCGGCCGCCACCACATCGGACAGCGGGGCGACCGCGCCGAACGCCCGCGACGCCACGACCGCCCGCGACGCCACGACCGCCCGCGACGCCACGACCACCCGCGTCGCCACGACCACCCGCGACCCCAAGACCGCCCGTGAGGCCGCGGCCGCCGGCAAGACCGCCTCGCGCGGGCCGGCGCCAGCCGCGTCCGGGACCCGGAGGCCGGTGCCGCCGCGCCGGCGCCCTCGGACGGCACCGCCGGTCCCGGACGATCAACCGGCCCGCACCACCCGGAGCCCGCACTCGAGCCCAGAGCGAAGCGCGATCGCCGGCCGGGCTTCCGAACCCGCGCCTCAGCCGGCGCCCGACCGCCCGCGCCGGCGACCCTCTGCCGCCGAACTGTTCGAACACGTCGTCCCGGACGACCCGCCGACGATGCCGTTCGGGCGGGCGAAGCGGGCGGACGTGGACGCGACGCTGCGCATGGCCTCCACGCCGCCACCGGACCAACCGGCGGGCCCGCCCTCGGAGGGACGTGCGGACCCGCCGCCGTCCGACGAGCAGCTCACGATGCCTCTCGGGAGCGACGACGATACGCTCCCGCTCGACCGGGACCGCTAATCGGTGGCGAGCCGCCGGGCGAGCCTCTGCGCGAGGCTCACCAGCACCATCGCCGGCTCGTAAAGCCGAGTTGTTGCGAAGCGATGCCTATATTTGAGCGACGGCGATGCAGACCGAGGCACCCACGCTACAGAGCCCCCAGGAGTTGGCCGCCGGCCTGCGTAACGTCGGCTACCTACCCGGCGGGTCGACCGCGCTCGTGTCGTACCTCGCGGTCAAGCTCGGCAAGCCCGTCCTGGTCGAAGGCCCCGCCGGCGTCGGCAAGACTCAGCTCGCCAAATCTCTCGCCGCCCACCTCGACAGAACCCTCATCAGGCTCCAGTGCTACGAGGGCCTCGACGAGGCTAAGGCGCTGTATGAGTGGAACTACCGCAAGCAGCTGCTGCGCATCCAGATCGAATCCGACCAAGCGGGCTGGCAGGATGTCCAGGAGGACATCTTCGGCGAGGAGTTCCTCCTCCCCCGCCCGCTGATGACCGCGATCGCCTCCGCAGACCCCGTCGTGCTCCTGATCGACGAGATCGACAAGACCGATCAGGAGTTCGAGGCGATGCTGCTCGAGCTCCTCAGCGACTTCCAGATCTCCATCCCCGAGCTCGGTCGCATCGAGGCGAAAACGCAACCGATAGTCCTGCTCACCTCCAACAACACCCGGGAGCTGACCGAGGCGCTCAAGCGCCGCTGCCTGTACCTGTGGCTCGACTACCCCGACCTCGAGCACGAGCTCGAGATCGTCCGCCTGCACACGCCCGAGCTCGACGAGACGATCGCCCGCAAGCTCACCGAGATCATCCATCAGGTCCGCCAGCTCGACCTCAAGAAGCCGCCCAGCATCGCCGAGTCGATCGACTGGGCTCGCACGCTCCTGCTGCTCGGGGCCAACGACATCGACCACGACATCTTCATCGAGACGATGAGCGTGATCGTCAAGCACCGCACGGACCTCGACACGGTCGCGGCTCGCATTGGCGTGGCGCTCCAGCAGCAGGCCGATGCCTCCGCCGCCTAATAGGTCATCGATCTACGGCGGCATCCCCGACCATCCTCCCGGCAACCTCGACGGCCAGTTACTCGCCTTCGCCGAGGACCTCAGAAGCGAAGGCATCGCGATCGGGACTTCAGAGATCCTGGATGCGTTCGAGGCGCTCAATCTGGTCGAGTGGACCGACCAGCAGGACTTCAAGGAGGCGCTGGCGGCCACGCTCGCGAAGTCCAACGACGACAGAAGGGTGTTCGAGCTGGTGTTCGACCGCTTCTTCTTCCGCGCGACCGAGGCCCAGGCGGCTCGCAAGCGCATCACCGAAGCACAAGCGGGCGCAGACGAACCACCCGGAGACGTCAACCTCGACACGCTCCGCCAGCAGATCGCCGCCGCACTCCGCGACGGCTCGGATGCCGCGCTCAGGGACCTCGCCCGCCTCGCGATCGCCGCGTTCGGCCGCGGAGAGGGCTCGGGCGTCCTCGGCGTCGACGTCCAACGAATCCGCCGAGCCCTCGGCCTGAGAACCGAACCTCAACCCGACCTCCCGGAAACAGACCCGCGACATGACGGCCTCCCAAGGGACCAGCTGAGACGCTTCGAGCAGCACCTCAGACGCGAGCTCGAGCGCAACCTGATCGAGCGGACCGCGAGCCTCCCGCCCAAGCGCCCACTCAACGAGCTCGACCGCGCGCTCCCCTCAGGACCGATCCAGGACCTCGCGGCGGTACACCGAGTCGTCACCCAGCTCAAGAGAAGACTCGCCACCCAGGGCCACGAGCTGAAGGGCCGAAAGCGCCACGCCCACGTCGACTTCCGAAGAACGATGCGGGCGTCGCTCCAGACCGGCGGCGTGCCAATCGCGCTGAAGTACCGCCCCAGAAGGCCGCGCAGACCCGAGATCTTCGTGCTGTGCGACGTGTCCACGAGCGTCACGAGCGCGTCCACGTTCTTCCTGTCGGTCCTCCACGCCCTCCACGACGCCTTCCGCAAGCTCCGCAGCTTCGTGTTCATCGAGCGGATCTCCGAGGTCACCGCCGTGTTCGAGCGCGAGCGCGACTTCCGGGCCGCCAGCGAGGCCATCTCGAGGGACGCCGGCGTCGCCGACATCTCCGGCTACACCGACTACGGCCGCGTGTGGCTCGAGTTCCTGGCGCTGATCGAGGACGAGCTCCATCCCCGCGCCACCGTGATCGTGCTCGGCGACGCCCGCACCAACGGCCGCCCTCCACGAGACGACATCTTCGCCGCGATCACCGCCAAGGCCGGTCGCACCTTCTGGCTGAACCCCGAGCCGCGCCTGTACTGGAACTACGGCGACAGCGTGATCGCCGCGTACGAGAAGCACTGCACCGCGTTCGAGTGCTGGCGGACCGACCAGCTCGAGGAGTTCGTCAAGGCGCTGACCCGCCCCGAAGTGGCGTAGTCAGCAACGCGCGAACTCACACGGGCTGCGCCACCGCCTCCAGGAACAGGTTCTGCAGCCCCGCGGCTTCGCTCTCCCGCGCCTCGGCAAGCGAAAGGCCGGACCCGTCGAACAGACCGTCGGCCTCCCACAGCGCCGGATCCAACGACACCGCGTAGGGGTTGATCTTCTCGTCCTCGCCGGGCGCCGCGTCGCCGAGGTTCGTAGCGGCCCGGTGGAATGCAAGCACGGCGAATCCCTCCATCAGCGCCACGGTCGAGGCGAGCCGTTCCCTGACCTTCTCGTCATCGAAGCCGCCCGCCATGTCGACGTGGCGCTGGTACATGCCGGGGAACGCCTGCGTCGGGACGATCGCGCGCCGCCACTCCCGCGACTCCAGCGCGTTCCACTCGCGGTACATCGCCTCGAGCCGCCGGGTGATCGCCCAGATCCGCTCGAGGTCAGGCCGCACCGACGCCATGAAGTCAACGTCCTCGTACTTATCGTGGAAGAACAGCAGGCACTCAGTGCCCCAGTACAGGATGTTGTTGGCGCAGATCTTGACCGTCATCACCATCGCGTTGTGCCAGAACTCGTACTGACCCTCGTACTGGGTCAGGTTGACCCGGTATGTGTTCAGGTACAGGTCGTCAAACGCCTTCGCTCGCTCAGTCACGTCCTCACCGTCAAGGAACCGCGTGATCAGATCGGTCGTCAATGTGTTCGAAATCGCGATGAAGTCGGACCCCGGCGAGTAGAACGGATCGAGAAACGCCCCGGCCTCGCCCACCAGCGACCAGTGCGCAGAACCGTCATAGCACTGCTTACAGCCGTACGAGAAGTCGGAAACCTTCAGAAAGTCCTCGACCTGGTCGAGGCGACCGTCCAAAGACTCAGCCAGCTGGGGCTCATACCGCCGTATCCAATCCAAGGCCCCGTCGAGCGTCTTCATCTCCTCGTAGGGATGGAACCTCGGGTCGGCGACGATCCCGATCGAGATCGGCCCGGACGAGAGCGGGATCATCCACACCCAGTAGCCCTGGCCGCACAAATGGTTGGTCGAGAACTTGCGCAGCCCCTTCTCGGACATTCGCGAGAAGAACTCCTCGTCGTCGGGGTCGGCCCAGTCCTCGATGTCGAGCCCGCCGTCGAGCCTGAACCAGGCCGAGTTCACGACGTGCCCGTTCTCCTCGAGCAGGTCCAGCTTGCGCTTCAGCAAGAAAGCGCGTCCCGCCGCATCCACGACCCAGCGCGCGCGGACAACACGATCCTCCCCGTCGTAAGTGACATGGATCGTGTGGCCGCCGGCGTCAACTTCGACGTCCTGGACGCGGCAGTTGCCGAACCGGTCGACGCCGGCCTCGATGCACCGTCCGCCCAGATAGTTCTCGAACCGCCCCCGGTCGAGCTGATAGCTCGGATGATCCAGCGGCTTGTTGATCCCCCGCTCGATCCGCTCAGCAATTGACGTATTCCCGGCGACCGGGAACCACCAGCGCAATCCGAACTTGTGAAGCTCGTCGTTGTCCAGGTGCTCGCGCGCGCCGATCGTGTCGGCGAAGTAGTGCGCGGACACCTCGACGGTCGACTCGCCCACCTTGAAGGCCGCCTCGGGCGCCGGGCCTTTGCGCTTCTCGGCGATGAAGATGCTCGTCTCGGGACGGGCCTGCTTGAGCTGAAGCCCGAGAGTCAACCCGGCCAGGCCGCCGCCGAGGATCGCCACGTCGTAGCTGTCAGCCGGCTGCCTATCAGTGCCCACGTCGCTCTCCTTTGTCTACTTGGCTTGCAATTCCTAGGCAGCGCACGTGCTCACGCCGCGACGACCGCGCCCCGCGCCTCCAAGTCCATCTCCTCGATTCCCGGCAGCATCTCGAGCGCCTGCACGAGGCTGATCCCGTCGTCGGAGTACAGGCCCTCGGCCTCCCACCGATCGGGATGCAGGCTGATTGCCAGCGGGTTGATCGGCCGGTTCTCGTCCGGCTGCTCGGGGAGGTTCCGGGCGGCTCGGTGGAAGATCCACACCGCGAGCGCCTTCAAATACTCGACGTTCTTGCGCGAGTTCTCGAACACCTGGTCGCCCTCAGCCGGATGAGCCATGTCGGCCTGTGCGGCGATGTACGGCGCGAGCTGCCTGGGCAGGACCGAGACGCCCTCGAACGGCGTCTGCTCGAGCGCGTTCCAGTCGCGGAACAGCTCCTGCATCCTCGGCAGCATCTGGATCGCGTCGTGGAGTACCTCGCCCAGCCGCTCTATGTCCTCGGGCTTGCGCATCCGCTCGTGGCACCAGGCGTTCCCGATGCCGGAGAAGTAGGTCGACGAGTCGTAGACGAACTTCGCGACCATCACCTGCGGGTTGCCGAACAGCTGGTAGTTGTCGCGGTACAGGTGCGCGGTGGTGTTGAACAGGTTGAGGTAGAAGTCGTTGTAGAACTCGACGAGGTCGGTCACGTCCTCCCCGTCGAGCTCGCGCTCGATCAGCTCGCAGCTGAACGTGTTCGAGAAGCCGATGAAGTCGGAACCCGGGGAATACAGCGCGTCCAAGAACCCACCAGCCTCGCCCACGAGCGTCCAGCGGTCGGGCGAGAAGAAGCGGGTGGACCCGTACGAGAAGTCCTGGACGCGGAGGAAGTCGAGCACGTCCTCGCGCCGTCCGTCGATCTCGGCGTGCAGCTGTGGCTCGTTGCGCTTCATCCAGTCCATGAACCCCTCGAAGCTGTTGATCTCCTCCCAGGGGTGGAAGCGCGGGTCAGCGCATACGCCGATCGAGATCGGCCCCGACTCGAGCTGGATCAGCCACAGCCAATAACCGGGCTGGATCAGGTGGCTGGTGGAGTGGATCCGCAGCCCCTTCTCGGGCATCCGGCCGAGCCACTCCTCGTCATCGGTCCAGTCCTCGAAGTCGAGCCCGCCCGCGAGCCGGATCCACGCCGCGTTGCAACGGTGGCCGGTGTCCACCCCGGCGCCCAGGTCGAGCTTGCGCCGCATGATGTTGGCTCGGCCGCTCGCGTCGACGACCCACCGCGCGGTCACGTCAACGGACTCGTCCTCCTGGGTCATCGTCACCCGATGCGACTCGGCACCGAGCTCGACGTCCTGCACGCGCCAGCCACGGAAGGCATCGGCGCCAACTTTGCGAGCGCGCCGGAACAGCTCGTTCTCGAACCGCCCGCGGTCGATCTGGTGGGTGAACGCGTCGAGGTGACCCGGCGTGCAGAACTCGACGCGCTTGGTGATGTCCGAGTTGTCGCCCGCGGGGAGGAAGAACCGCAGCCCGAGCTTGCGCTGCTGGTACTTCTCGAGGTGATCGCGCATGCCGATCATCTCGCGGTAGTAGTAGGCGCCGATCTCGACGCTCGACTCGCCAACCTTGAACGCCGCCTCGGGCGCGGGCTCGGTGCGCTTGTCGGTGACCAGCACGCGGGTGTCGGGACGCTCACGCTTGAGCTGAATCGCGATCGTCAGCCCGGCGAGGCCGCCACCGAGGACCGCCACGTCGTAATGGCCGTGCGGTGCGTCGATCGCCTTCAACTCGAGCATCGACGCCGAACGGTCGTCTGCCATCAGCTCCTCCTCGGTTGGTCAAAGTCACAAGTCGCGGGCGCCCGTGCGATCAGACGAGTACCGCTCGGCAGCGCGGCCCCCCTCCGCATGAGACGAAGAACTAAAGGCCGGGGTCGATACGTGCGCCGACCATGCGCTGTCGCCGTCTCCGAGCCCCGGTTACAACCCCCTCGTCGGTCCACGTCCAGCGCGCATCATGACGGAACGCCCAGGCCGCTGCAACTCACCCCACGCCGCAGTTCATGGCCCGTTCATGGGCCTCGCTGCGCTCGGCGTCCGTGGGGCCGTTCCGCCGGGCGTCCGTGCCCGGCGGGCGGTGTCAAGCCCAGGTGCTTCACGCGGCAGACGCGCTGTCAAAACAGCTGGTTCTCGCCGCCGAACACCGCGCTCACGGACCCGTCGGTAAAGATCTGGCGGATCGTGTCGGCCAGCAGCGACGCGCACGACAGGACGACGACGTTGTCGGGCGCGCCCTCGCGGAGCGGGATCGTGTCGGTCACGATGACCTGCTCGAACGCCGAGTTCGCGAGCCGCTCGTACGCCTGGCCCGAGAATACCGGGTGCGTGCAGGCCGCGAACACCCGCGCCGCACCCTCGTCGAGCACGGTCTGGCCGGCCGCGGTCAGCGTGCCCGCGGTGTCGATGATGTCGTCGAGGATCACCGCGGTCTTGCCGCGCACGTCGCCGATCACGTAGCCGACCTCTGCGACCTGCTGGGCCGGGCGCTCCTTGGTCATCAGTGCGAGCTCGGCGCCGAGCATGTCGGCGAACTTGTGGTTGAGCTTCACGCGGCCAACGTCGGGGGCGACGACAACAAGGTCGTCGAGCTCGAGCCGCGAGAAGTAGTCGGCGATCACCAGGAGCGCGGTCATGTGGTCGACCGGCTTGCGGAAGAAGCCCTGGACCTGGCCGGCGTGGAGGTCGATTGTCAGCACCCGGTCGGCGCCGGCGGTCTCGAGCAGCTGCGCGACCAGCCGGGCGGTGATCGGCTCGCGTAGCGCCGACTTCTTGTCCTGGCGGGAGTAGCCGTACCACGGCATCACCGCGATCACGCGGTGCGCCGAGGCGCCGACCGCGGCGTCGATCATCACCAGCAGTTCCATCAGCGCGTCGTTGGCGGTGATCCCGGTCTCGGGGTTGCCGCAGGTCGGCTGGACGATGAACACGTCGGCGCCGCGCACGGACTCGTCGAAGCGGCAGTAGACCTCGCCGGCCGAAAACGTCTTCAGCGTGATCTGGCCGAGCTCGATCGCGAGCTTGTGCGCGATCGCGTCCGCCAGCGCGGGATTGGCCCTCCCGGCGAACAGCATCAGCTTCTTCCCGGTGACGATCGGCAGGCTTCCTGAAGCCGCCCTCGCCTCGCTCGCGCCCATAGCCGCCGCCAGTCTACAGAGGCGGCGATCTCACAGATAGTGCCGTTGGCGTCGACCGCGACGAACGGACGCGCATCGTTCTTGAGCTCCAACGGCCCCAGGAGTCGGGCGATCTAGGAACCAAACGGTGGTTCCGAGCCCGCCGTCCAGGCCACCTTGCGGGAAATCATGCAAACGGATGACTTGGCGGCGGAGCCGGTAGCAAAATCCCTCGGCGGGAGTCGTGCAGGAGACCTTAGAAGCACAGAACACCCGCAAAGCCGCAGTTGCCCGCCCCGCGCGCCGTCGAGTATGATCGCGCCGCGGCTGGATCGACACGAGGAAGGAGCACCGTGAGGGCTAGATCAATCGCAGTCGTTGCGACTGTGGCAGTAGCGGGGGCATCTGTGGGCATCGTGCCCGCGAGTGCCGCTGCCAAGACAAAGAAAACGGCGATCGCCTGCACTGTGTATCTCACCGAGCAGAGCGGCAACGTGCTGAAGGGCGCGGACAAGGGTCCGATGTCCTGCTCGTCGCCGCTCGGTGATGGCACGCAGAGCGACACGTTCAGCATGAAGTTCAACAAGACCAAGACGGGTGGGACCGGTCTGGTCAAGTTCAACGACCAGTTCAAGGGCGGCACCGTCTCCGGTACATGGAAGCTCACCTTCAAGATCTCGGGTCCGGCCGTCTTCATCGCCTACCACGTCACGTACACCGGAGGCACTGGCAAGTTCAAGGGCATCACGGGAACGGGCAAGGGCATCGGCGCCCTCTCCAGCATGACGACTGGGACGTTCCAGTACTCGGTCAATGCGGTTGTGCCGACATCGACCGTCCACACGGCCAAGCCCAAGGTCGTTGGACACATGTACTCGCAGAGCAACGGTCTCACCGGCAACGAGATCGTCACCTGGAACCGCTACTCCGACGGGAGCGTGAAGTTTGGCGGGACCGTCAGCACCGGCGGCATCGGCGCGGCCCAGCAGCAGCCCGGCTGCACGGCGACGTGTCCCCAGCTCGACACCGACTTCGAGGTCTTGCTAACACCCGATCGAAAGTTGCTGTTCGCCGTCAACGCCGGCAGCAACACGATCAGCTCCTTCCGCGTCGGGTCCAACGGCGCGTTGACACCGGCCGGCCACGTGTCGTCGAACGGGGTGTTCCCGTTCAGCCTCACCAGCCACGGCAACGAGCTCTACGTGCTCAACACCGACAGCCCCAACATCGCCGGCTTCACCTTCAATTCGGCCGGCGCGCTGACGCCGATCGCCGGATCGGTCCAGAAGCTAACCAGCGATGCCATGCCCGGCCTCTCGAGGCAGATCGGCTTCGACAATACGGGCAAGCTGCTGATCGTGACCCTGCTGATGCCGTCCGAGATCGACACGTTCGCGGTCAACTCGAGCGGCGCGGCCGGCCCCGCGAGCGAGGTGGCCTCGACCACTCCGTTCCCGTTCGGCTTCGTCTTCAACAAGGCCAATCAGCTCGTGATGTCGCAGGTCTCGACCCTCACGGGAGAGGGCGACACCGCCACGTACTCGGTCACCAACACCGGAAGCCTGGCCCCGATCGACACGAAGTCGTCGTTCGGAGCGCTTCCATGCTGGGCGCTGGTGTCGCCGAACCAGAAGTTCGCGTTCGTCGTCAACACGGGCAACGGTGCTCCTCCGGGATCCACCATTGCCTCGTACACGATCAGCGCGTCCGGGAAGCTGAAGTTCCTCGGCGTGAGCCTCCCGCAGAAGCACGAGTACCTGAAGACGGACGAATTCATCACGCCCGACGGCAAGTACCTGTACGTCGTGGGGCATCACTCCACCTCGTCCGCCGGTCCGGCTATCGACAGCTACCTGGACGAGTACAAGATCGCCAGCAACGGCGTCCTGGTGCCGATCGGGTCCACGTCGCCCGCCGGCGTCCCGCTCGGGACCGATGGCCTCGTGGGGTTCTGAGTCAGTAAGACCAGCAGTAATCAGCGAGAGTTCGAGGGCCGGCGAGATTCGCCGGCCCTCTCTCGTTGAGCTCGCCGAGCCGGCTGTTGCTAGGACGATGAGCCGAGCGGTGCTTGCGCGTCCGGTTCGGCTGGGGCCGGGATGGAGCCCTTGACCTCGCGGTCTGCCTTGGCCAGCGCGAGCACGTCGTCCACCGACCACTGGTCGTAGGCGTGCTCGCCGTACTTGCTGGCAACGATGCGCCCGTCGGAGGCGATCAGGAAGTCGCCGGGGAGCCCCAGCGACCCGCCCCCGGGCTTGACAGGCGGCGCGGCCTCCTTGCGGCGGAACACCGCGCCGATGCTGCGGCCGAGGCCGCGAATGATCGCCCCCCAGGCCCGCGGGCTGAGCACTGCGCGAGGCGCCGACTCGACGCCGAACTCGGCGTAGAGCTTCTTGTCAGGGTCGGCGATCACATCGAACGGCAGCTCATGCTGGTACTTGCGCATGTCCTCGGGGGTCGAATGGAACACGACCACCTCGTGAATGCCCGCCCCCGCGAGATCGTCCTTGCGATTCACCACCGATCGCAGGTGCAGGTTGCAGACGGGGCAGCCGGCGAAGCGACGCAGTTCGAGATGGGTCAGCTTCGCCGGATCCGGATCCGGGACACTGACCGATTCGCCGGAGATCGCCTGCAGCTGGTGTGGCGTGATGGTGTCGCCCGCGTTTAGATGCCGGCTGTCAGTCGGATCAGCCATGAAGACCCCCCAATCGTTAAGCGCGCCGAACGTGGCCGGTCGGCCTGTGGTTCAGCAACGTGGACGTTTCCGCGCGATCCCATTGCATACCTCATCCCCCGGCGTTCGCACGTGGGCCGATCCTATACCAGGGGTCGCGGGCGTCAAGCTCGGATGTCGACTTGCTTGACGAGGTCCGCCGGACGCGCATACGCTGCATCGATGATCGAAGGGGCTAGTTGATGGCTCGCGACCCGGGGCTGGCGCAGAGCCAGCTGTTCTCGGGACTGAGCCCCGATCAGCTCGAGGTCGTGCTCGAGCGGATGCGACCGCGCGAGCTCGCGCCCGGCGAGCAGCTGTGCGCGGCCGGAGATCCGAGCGATCGCATGTGGCTGATCACAGGCGGTCTCGTCAACTGGAGCGCGGGAACCACCGCCGGCGGTGGCGAGATCGAGTTGCGCATGCGAAAGGGCGACGTGATCGGGGCGCAGGACGCGATCACCGGAACCGAGCGCACGGCGACGGTGGCGGCGAGCACGATCACCCAGGTGCTCGAACTCGATGCCTCTGACCTGCTCGAGCTGGCCGCCCGCTTCCCGCGGATCCTCATCAACGTGATCCAGACCCAGCGCGAGCGCCTGTTCCGTGCCAGCGCACGGAGCGCGGCCCTGTTCAGCGCCAGCGTTCGCAGCAGCTCTCAGCGGGGGGAGGAGATCGGGATCATCGCCGGTCCCTCACTGAAGGCCGTGGTCCCGCGACTGGTGGCCGCCGCGCGGACGGCAAGCCCCCGTCCGGTGACCGTCCTCGACCGCTCGCTGTCGTTCGCGGGCGCGCTGACTGCCTCCGACGAGCTGGCCAGCGATCACGACACGGTGTTGATCCCGTCAGAGCTCGATCCGGACACGCTCGGCGTGCTCCTCGACGAGGTCGATCGCGTGGTGGCCCTCGTGGGGACCGCGGAGGAGGCCGCGCAGATGGGTCGCATCGCTGCCGCCGCCGAGGGCAGGCGGCTCGAGATCGTGCTCGTCTCCGACGAGGCCCGCGAGGCCAGCCAGATGTGGTACCCGGGGACGCTCGAGCTGGTCGTTCGCGATTGCCCGCGCCAGCTGGGCTTCCCGCTGGCTGAGCGCGATCTGGGTTGGATCGCGCGGCACCTCACGCGCACGAAGCTCGGCGTGGCGCTCGGCGCCGGCGGCGCCAAGGGCTGGGCGCACGTGGGCTTCCTGCAGAAGCTCGAGGAGGCCGGCTACGCGATCGATTATGTCGGAGGCTCGAGCATCGGCGGGTTCGTTGCCAGCCAGGTCGCGCTCGGCTGCGATGCGGCCGAGATCGACACCCGCTTCCGCGAGGCCTTCAGCGCCGAGAACGCCGGCAAGCTGTTCTCCTCGCCGCTGGTGGGCTCGGCCGGCGTGGAGGTGCTGACCGGGCTGCTCAAGCAGGCGACCCGGCAGGCGTTCTTCTCCCACACCACGATCCCGTTGGTGATCATGGCGGTCGACCTGACCGAGCGGGTGCCGGTCGCGCTGCGACAGGGTCCGATATGGGAGGCGCTGCTGGCCGCCCTGTCGGTGGCCGGCGTGTTCCCCACGCCTGAGCGGGACGGGCACCGGCTGATCGACGCGATCGCGTTGGTGCCGGTGCCGACGGCCGCCGTGCTCGAGGACGGCGCGGACATCGTCGTGTCGGTCAACCTGCTGGGAACGGAGACGCTCGAACGCTGGCCCGGCGTGCCAGACGAGGCCGACGCCGAGGGCGAACCGAAGAAGCCTCGCCGGCGCGGCCCGCTCGACACGATGCTCGAGGCGATGGACCTGAGCCAGGTCGACACGAGCGCGCGGCACGCGGCGCTCGCCGACGTGGTCGTCACTCCCCGTTTCGGCCCGGCGGAATGGCGCGACTTCCATCTGGCCGACCTGTACCTGGCCGCCGGGCGCCAGGCCGCACTCGAGCAGATGCCCGCGCTTCAGGCGGTCGCGAGGCCGGTTGACCTGGCCACGGCCGAGCGCGCGGCCAGCATCGTCGACGTTCCCGTTCGGTAATACGTTGCGGGGTTCGCGGCCTGTTCACCGGCGGACCCAGGTGTTAGAGTCGCCTTTCCGGGGTCCGTAAAGGGAGCATGTCTGTGTTTGGACTGGGGCGTGTTGGCTGACATAGGCACCTCCACGGTGAAAGGGGCGCATGCCGGGCTGGCCGAAGCCGGTCGCGACACGCTCGTCAAGGTGTGCGGAATCACAGATCGCGCCGAGCTCGATCTGCTGACGGCGCAGGGCATTGATCTGGTCGGCCTCTGGTGGGGCGTGCCCGGCGGCCCGCACGACCTCGACCGCGAGCAGTGGGCCGCGCTCGCCCGGGCGGCCGCCGCCACCGGCGTGCTCGCGCCGGTGCTGGTCACGTTCGCCAAGGACCCCGAACAGCTGAGTGTCACGCTCGCCGCCGCCCCGGTGCCGTGGATCCAGTTACACGGCTACCCCACGCCGGGCGCGGTCCGCAAGGTGAAGGCGATCAGGGTGGGCGGAGACCAAATCCGCGTGATCAAGGTGCTGCACGTGCGCGGCGGCGAGTGTGTCGAGGCTTCGCTGCTCGGCTCCTACGAGAAGGCCGGCGTCGACGTGTTCCTGTTCGACGTGGTCACCGAGGACGGCCGTGTGGGCAGCACCGGGCAGGCGCTGGATGCGGCGGTTGTGGCTCCGCTGGCCGACCGGCTGACGCGGCCCTTCCTGCTCGCCGGGGGCATCTCGGACGATAACCGGGGCGACTACGAGTCGCTGACCGGGCGGGACCTCTTTCTGGGCATCGACGTCGACACGAACGCCCGCGATGCGGACGGCGCCATCTCGGCCGACCGGGTCCAGGCGATCTCCGGCGCATGGAAGAAGCGAGCCGATGGCTAGCTCGTTCGTCGAGGCGCTGCTGCACGGGCGCCTGCCGATAGTCATGGAGGTCAAGCGCAGCGACGGCGAGGGAGCCGAGCTGATGGGCGACCGGACGATCCCCGAGATCGTCGAGCAGTACGTCGCGGTCGGCGCGCCGTGCATCTCGGTGGTCACCGGCCGTTGGTTCGGCGGTGACGACGGCATGCTCCGCGAGGTCGCCGGGCTGACCGACCTGCCGCTGCTCAAGAAGGACTTCATCACGCGCGAGAAGCAGATCGTCGCCGCCAAGGAGATGGGCGCCTCGGCGATCCTCCTCACCGCCAAGATCCTGCCCTCCAAAACGTTCCAGCACCTGATCGAGCTCGCGCTCGGTCACGGGCTGACGCCGTTCGTGGAGATCGTCGACCAAGCCGAGCTCGACAGCGTGATCCACCCCGAGGAGTGCATCATCGCGGTCAACAACAAGGACATCAACACCCGCGAGCGCGAGCCCGGCGACATCGACACCAGCCGCTCGCTGCTCGAGGCGACGATCCAGGCCGGAACCCCCTGTCCGGTCAGCGCGAGCGCGATCCTCGACCCGCGGATCGCCGCCGAGCTCGTCGACTCCGGCTTCAAGGGGCTGCTGATCGGCACTGGCCTTCTGCGCGCCGACAGCATCCCTGGGTGGGTCAACGAATTCGAGCGCCACCGCGCCGAGCTGAAGGCTCCATTAATCGGAGCCCACCCACCCCCCCACCCACCCTCGTCATGAGCCAGACGACGACGCGATCGATTGCGGATCACTTCGCCGATCAGGTCGAGCGCGAGCCCGGCGCGCCGGCGCTGATCTGGGAGGGCGAGACGATCTCGTATGCCGACCTCGGGCGGCTCGCCGACGCCTCCTACGGCGAGCTTCAGGACGCGCGGCTGCCCGGGGATCGTCCGGTTGGGATCCGCGCCAAGAAGTCACCCGAGGCGATCGGACTGATCCTCGCGTGTCTGCGCGCGGGGCACCCGTTCGTCCTGCCCTCGATCGAGCTCGCCTCCGAGACGCTGGCGGCGCTGTTCGCACAGGCCGGCACCAGCCAGGTGCTCTCGCCCCACGGACCGCGCAGCCAGAGCGCCGCGAGCCTGCGCGCGCTCGTCGACGACGTCCGCGCCCGGGAAGACGGGGGGTTGGGCGGTGGGGGCCGGGGAGCGGGCGGCGGGGGCGGGGGGGCGGGACCCAAATCTCAATGGCCGCCGGCGGGCGGCGGCGACGGCGTCACGTTCATGCTCACGACGTCCGGCTCGACCGGGCTGCCGAAGATCGTCCCGCTGCTGGCGAGCGGTATCGACGCGTTCACCGACTGGGCGGCGGAGCAGTTCGAGATCAAGCCGGGGACCGTGGTCGCCAACTACGCCCCGCTCAACTTCGACCTGTGCCTGCTCGACATCTGGACCACGCTCAAGCACGGCGGCTGCGTCGCGCTCGTCGACCAGGATCGGGCCACGCAGGGCGCATACCTCGCGGACCTCGTCAACGACCGGCGGGTGAACGTGCTCCAGGCCGTGCCGATGCTGTACCGCCTGCTGATCGACGTCAACCGCGAGGACGGACGGACGTTCCAGAGCGTGCGCCATGTGATCACCACCGGTGACAAGATCCCGCCGAGCTCGCTCGCCGAGCTGCCCACGCTGTTCCCCAACGCCCGCTTCTACAACATCTACGGCTGCACCGAGACCAACGACAGCCTGATCCACGAGTTCCTGGGGCTCGCCGACGGCGACATCCCCACGAACATCCCGGTCGGCCAGCCGATCCCCGGCGTAATCGCCCGGGTCGAGCACGAGGACGGCACGCCGCTCGAGGGCACCGGCACCGGCGAGCTGATGGTGTGGACGCCGTTCCAGGCCCGCGGCTACCTGAAGTCATCGCTGAACGAGGGGAAGTTCGTCTCGCTCGAGGACGACCATGGCCGCACTTATTACAAGAGCGGCGACATCGTCCGCCGCCACGAGGACGGGTCGCTGACGCTCGAGGGCCGCGCCGACTTCTACGTCAAGGTCCGGGGCGTGCGGGTGTCGACCCAGGTCGTCGAGCAGGCGATCCAGGAGCACCCGGCGGTCGTCGAGGTGGCCGTCATCGCCGTGCCCGACGAGCTCGCCGGCGCCAGGCTGCACGCCGCCGTGCGCCGCGAGCCCGACGCCAAGCTCAACAGCCTGATGCTCCGCCAGCACTGCGCCACCAGGCTGGCCCGCACCGAGATGCCATCGACGATCGAGATCGTGACCCAGCCCCTGCCCAAAACATCAACCGGAAAGGTCGACCGCAAGGCGGTCGCCGCCGAGCTAGAGAGGAGCCGTGCGAATGGATGAAACCACCGCGAAGATCAAGGCGTTCATCGTCGAGGAGTTCATGCCGGACGTGCCGGTCGAGGACCTCGAGGACGACTACGACCTGCTGACCGGCGGGGTTGTGGACAGCCTCGGCCTGCTCAAGGTGGTGGCCTGGCTCGAGGACGAGTTCGACATTGGCGTCGATGACTCCGAGCTCGGACCCGACAGCTTCCGCACGGTCGCCGCGATCAAGGCGTACGTGGATCAGGCGCGCGACGGGGCGCATGCCGAGTAAGGGGGTCGGTGGGCGGGTGGGTGGGCGGGTGGGTGGGCGGGTGGGTGGGCCCCCATCTCAGGCGCTGGCGGCGCTGGTCACCCAGCGCTACCCGATCTCGGAGGAGGTCTGGGGCGACTTCTGGGACCGGCTGGCCGGCAAGAGCCTCCACCCGGGTGAGGCGCTCGCGGTGCTGGCGTCGCTGACCACCCGGATCCCGGACGGCGCCTCGGTGAGCACGCTCCTGAGCTCGCTCAAGGAGCGCAATCCGCGCCCCGATCCGCCGCCGCGCCGCACGGTCAACATCGTCGGCACCGGCGGGGGTCCCAGCACGTTCAACCTGTCCACCGCGTCGGCCTTCGTGGCCGCGGCGATGGGCGCACGAGTGATCAAGACCGGATCGCGCGCGTACGCGAGCCGGACCGGTTCAGTCGATCTGCTCGATCGGCTCGGCATCCGCCAGACGAGCTCCTACGAGCAGACCGAGGAGATGCTCGAGACGTTCGGGATGGCCTGCGCCGGGCCGTTCGTGTACCCGAAGGAGCTACGCATGCTGGCCCGCCAGATACTGCCGTTCGACATGAAGACCGTGGGACGGTTCTTCAACCTGATCGGGCCGTTCCTGGCCGCGGTGCCCGTATCTCTGCAGATCACGGGCGTGTCGGATCACAACGTGCTGCCCACGTTCCGCTCACTCGTCACCGAGGATCTCAGCAAGGACTATTGGGTGTGCTGGAACGACGTGGGCGTCGATGAGCTCATGAGCGTCGTCGACTGCCACGTGTACGACAGCGCCCGGGGCGAGGAGTTCATGCTCCGCCCGTCGGAGCTCGGTCTGAGCGATCGGCCGTTCGAGGACCTGCTGCCGGTGGACGACCTCGAGCAGACGGCTGATCACTTCCTGGGCCTGATCGGCGGCGACGGGCCGTCCGGGGCGATCGAGAGCATCAGGCTGAACGCCGCCGCGCTGGCGATCAATTGCGGGGTTGCCCCGGACTGGCCTACGGCGCTCGAGCTCGCAGCCGACACGATGACCGCCGGCGTCCCGGCGCGGCTGATCGAGCGGATGCGCACACATGGCCAGGTGACCGCCAAGGCATGAGCTTCTTCGCCGACCGCCGACCCGGACGGCCCGGCCTGGCGCTGTTCCTCAACGCGGGCGACCCGCCGCTCAACACCTTCCGCGAGCTGGTGCTGATGCTCGACGAGGCCAAGGTCGATTGCCTGGAGCTCGCGATCCCGTTTCCGAACTCGGCCAGCGACGGACCGGTGATCCGCGCGTCCGCGAGCCGAGCGCTCGAGGACGGGATCGACCGCGAAACCGTGCTCGAGTTCGTGCGCACCGTCCGTCCCGAGCTCAGCCATCTAAAGATCGCGCTGCTGGCCGACTGGAGCTACTCGATCAAGGGCACGCCGATGCGCGAGTTCCTCGAGACCGTGCACGCGGCCGGCGCCGACGGGCTGCTCGTCCACGGCCTGCCGCCCCGGCTGAAGCCCGAGTACTACGAGGCAGCGGGGATGGTGGACTTGCCGATCGTCACCACCTGCTACGCGACCTCGAATGAGGACGTGCTGAACGAGGCCGCCGAGCACGGCTCGGCCTACATCTATCTGGTCGCCGCCTACGGGCGCAGCGGCACGGTCGGGCCGCCCGACCACAGCACGCTGATCCCGGTGCTGGCGACCCTGCGCGCGCAGACCGACGTGCCGGTCGCTGTCGGATTCGGCGTCAAGGACAAGAGCCACATCGAGGGGCTCGGCGAGGTCGGCGCCGACGCCGCGATCGTCGGCAGCACCTGCGTGGCGCGCGTGACCGACGCGCGGGCCGCGGGACGCGACGTCGTGAAAGATTTTCGCGGGCTGCTGGTCGACCTGGGCCAGGTCCCGGAATCGTCGTAACAGCAAGTCAAATCAACAGCGAGGGGCACACATGATCATTCGCAAGCTCGACGAGGTGAAGACGGTCGAATGGGGCAACGGCCTGAGCCGGCGGTTCCTGCTCGAGGCCGACGGCATGGGTTACACCGTCACCGACACGATCGTCCGTGCGGGCACCAAGTCCCGCCTCGAGTACAAGAACCATCTCGAGGCGTGCTACTGCATCGAGGGTAAGGGGTCCGTCATCGAGTTGGACGGCACAGTGCACGAGATCGTGCCCGGCACGATCTACGCGCTCGACAAGCACGACGCGCACGACCTGTGTGCCTCCGACGACGAGGACCTGCGACTCGTGTGCATGTTCACGCCCGCGCTGACCGGCGATGAGGCACACCGCCTGACCGAGTCGGGCATCCACTCGTCCGTGTATTAACACCGGCCCACCGACCCCCGCCACCGACCCTTCCAGCGACCCCCGCCACCAACCCTTCCAGCGACCCCCGCCACCAAACCTCCCACCCACCCCGCCACCAACCCTCCCACCCACCCCCCGCCCAACCCGAAGGAGCGAGGATGGCACTGACCGCCCCAACCGGTGAATGGACCGACGAGCAGAAGACGCTCAGGAAGTCACTGAACGAGTACTTCGACGCACTCAACGAGGGTCACCTCGAGGATGACGCGGCGAACCGGTTCAACCGCGACAAGTGGGAGCTGATCCGGAAGTCCGGCGTGCTGCGGATCCCGTTCGATCCGCAATGGGGCGGTCTGGGCCACGACGTGCTGACGCTCGTGTACGTGCTCGAGAACCTCGGGTACGGCTGCCGCGACACCGGACTCTTGTTCGGCGCCGCGACGCAGGTCGTGAGCGCGGCGATCCCGTTGCAGAAGTTCGGCTCGGACGAGCTTAAGGAGCGCTACCTGGCCCGCCTGATCGACGGCGAGATCCTGAGCGCGCACGCGATCTCCGAGCCGAACGCTGGGTCGGACGCGACGGCGATGATCACGACCGCCACCGAGGACGGCGACGAGTACGTCCTCGACGGCCAGAAGATCTGGATCACGAGCGGCCCGCTTGCCGACGTCATCACCGTCTACGCCAAGACGGGGACGGAGGGCGGCGCCGCCGGGATCACCGCCTTCCTGGTGCCCACCGACACGCCGGGGTTCCACGTTGGCGAGCCGATCGAGAAGCTCGGGCTGAACACGTGCCCGTTCTGTGAGCTCGAGTTCTCCGGGTGCCGTGTGCCCAAGGACAACATCCTCGGCAAGACCGGCTCCGGCTTCTTCATCCTCGAGCACGTCATGAACTACGAGATCCTGTGCATCTTCATGATGATGGTGGGCGAGATGCACGAGCGGATGGACCGCTGCATCAAGTACGCCAAGGAGCGCCAGGCGTTCGGCCGGTCGATCGGTTCCAACCAGTACATCGCCGGCAAGATCGTCGACATGAAGATCGGCCTGGAGAACTCGCGCAAGCACCTGTACGACACCGCGCGCCGGTTCGCGAAGGGGCGCAGCGTGACCACGGAGATCTCCATGGCCAAACTGATCACGAGCGAGGCGAATGTGACCTCGGCGCTGTCGGCGATCCAGATCTTCGGGGCCCGGGGTTACACGCGCGAGTACGGGCTGGAGAAGGGCCTGCGCGACGCGATCGGCGCGCCGATCTACTCGGGCACCAACGAGACGCAGCGGGTCCGGATCGCTTCGATGCTGGGGCTGTAGCGGACCCTTCGCGATCGCTCCCGTTCGCGTGGGACACCCGGATCGGTAGGGCCACTAACGGCCTGCACCACTTGCTGCGCCACTTCCTGCACCACTTGCTGCGCCACTTCCTGCACCACTTCCTGCGCCACTGTCCGGAGCAAAATTGCGGTGGTTTACGGATGTAGGTCGATGGCACGTGCCGGATGTGCGCGCTGATCCGATCGGCTACTTTTTCGCCCGACCGGGCTGAGGCGGGGCTGCGCCGGCCGGGTGACAACTCGCGTACCACCGAGCCAAAGGGGGCTTAGATGGCGGGACAGCCGGAGATGTCGGGTGGCAGTTTGGCCAAGCGACTGATCACCTTCTACGTGATCCTGGCCGTCATCGGGGTGGCGGTCGTGGTCTTCGTCGTGAGCAAGGGCGGTAACGAGAAGGCCCAGCCCTCGATCGCCGGCGGTTATGTCGCGACCGCCGCCAACCCGTGCATCGGTCCCGTGCCCAAGCCCGCGGGCGGCATTCCGCTGCCGCCCACCGCCCCGACACAGGTGACGGCCACCGGGCCGTCGTTCAACATCCTCCAGTCCGGGCAGTTCGTCAACTTCACCAACAACCAGAACACGCTCGGCGGGCAACTCCGCCTCGACGCCAAGACGCTTCCCGGAAACTCGCACCGCCTGACGGGCACCGTCAACTGCGTGTCGGGAGGCAGGTCATTGGCGCTCGACGCGATCGCGACTCCTGGGGCCAAGGCTTCCATCGTCGGCACCCTTGGCGGCCTTCCGTTCGCCGCAACTTTCAAGAGCGCGCCGCCCCCTCCGGGCGCCGCCGCGCCGCGGACGCCGAAGAACATCCAGGGCACGTTCGCGCTGTCGCCCGGGTCGACGTGCTTCGGGAGCTCGTTCTCGCTGCACGGGAGCGGGTCGAACTACGCGCTCTACTCCTCGGCCAGCAAGAACCTCGGGCCGGTCACGTACTCGACCAAGACCGGCGGGGTGTTCGGCGACGTGAAGTGCGTCAGGGGCGGCGCCGCGCGCATGACCGCCACCGCGAACGACCTCCAACTCCAGAACGTCACGGTGATCCCGCTGAACGTGGCCACCCCGGTCCCCTCGACGGCCGCCTCCGCCAAGCCGGCGCTGACCACTCCCTCGGGGCTTTCCCCGGCGGGCGAGAAGTTCACCGCGATCAAGCAGCGCTCCGACTTCAACAAGCTCGTGGCCGCCGTGTTCCTCTCGATCGCGATCGTGCTGATCGTCGCCCGCCTGTTCGGGGTCCTTGCGGTGAAGCTGGGAGAGCCTCGAGTGATGGGCGAGGTGATCGCCGGACTCGCGCTCGGGCCGTCGCTGCTCGGCGCGATCTCGCCCAACCTTCAGGCGACGTTCTTCCCGAGCGACGTGTTGCCCGCGCTCGGGGTCGTGGCCAACCTCGGACTGATCTTCTACATGTTCCTGGTCGGACTCGAGGTTGACCGCGGTCAGCTGAAGGGGAAGGTCGCACAGGCCGCCGCGATTTCGAACGCGAGCGTCGCCGTGCCGCTGCTGCTCGGCATCGCAGTCGCGCTGCCGCTGTACAAGCTGATCGGGCCGCAGAAAAAGTTCGTCGCGTTCGCGCTGTTCATGGGCGTGGCGATGTCGATCACGGCGTTCCCGGTGCTCGCGAGGATCCTCGCCGAGCGCCGAATGCTCAAGCGCCCGGTCGGAGCATTGACGATCGCATGTGCCGCGATCGACGACGTGACCGCGTGGTTCCTGATCGCGCTCGCGACGACGATCGCGGTCTCCGGCACCGTTGGCGACGTCGTCAAGACGATCGCCGAGGCGGCGGTCTACATCCTGATCATGGTGCTGATCGTGCGGCGGATCGTCGCCCGCATGGCAACGGCATTCGACGAGGTCGGGCGGATTCCGGGTGCGTGGTTCGCCGGGATCATCGTCGGAGTCTTGCTGTCGGCGTACGTGACCGAGGAGATCAACATCGCGTTTATCTTCGGCGCGTTCATCATGGGCATGATCATGCCGCGCCATGCGCGGCTGAGCGAGGAGATCACCCGCCGGATCGACGACTTCGTGGTGACGCTGCTGCTGCCGGTGTTCTTCGTTTACACGGGCCTGAGGACGAATGTCGGCCTGCTCGACCGCCCGGAGCTGTGGCTGCTCACGTTGCTGCTGATCGCGGTCGCGATCCTCGGGAAGCTCGCCGGCGCGGCCATCGCTGCGCGCGTCGCGGGCTACGACTGGAAGGCCTCCGCGGTGATCGGGACGCTGATGAACACGCGCGGGCTCACAGAGCTGATCGTCCTCAACCTCGCGCTCGACGCCGGCGCGATCTCGAACACGCTGTTCGCGATGCTCGTGATCATGGCGGTCGTCACCACCCTGATGGCCGGGCCGCTGCTGAAGCTGCTCGACCCCAAGAACGAGTATGGCCGGGCCGTCGAGGACGAGTTCGCCGACGCCGCGCTCGCCGCGGTCCAGGCTCACCCCGAGCTCCCGGTGCCCGAGCGCTCGATCCTCGTGGCTCCCGAAACCAACGCCGCCATCGGTCAGCTGGTCGCGCTGGCCGAGCCCCTGGCCCGCTCAGGGCAGATGCGCGAGATGATCATCGCCCGCCTGGTCCGGCCACCTCGGGGTGCAGGCGCGGGCGTGCGCGGCGGCCTGCAGTCCGAGAACCTCGCACTGGAGCGGGCCTCGCGTGAGATCAACGAGCTGCGCGAGAAGCTTGCGTCCGATGGCGTGGTGGTAAGGGGCGTGGCGCTGACCTCTACGAACCCGGGGTCCGATCTCGCCCACATCGTCGAGCGCGAACCGGTCGATCTCGTGCTGACCGAGGGCCGGCGCCGGCTGATCGGCGAAGGAGTGCCCCTGGGCGATGTCACCGAGCTCCTCGAGCATGCTGCGTCCGATGTCGCGGTGCTGGTTGCCAAGGAGGGAGATGCGATCGAGCTCGGGCCCGACAAACCCGTGCTCGTCCCGTTCGGTGGCGCAGAGCACGATTGGGCCGCACTCGAGTTGGGGTCGTGGCTCGCGGCGAGCTCTGGAGCACCGCTCAAGCTGCTCGGCGCGGCCGGACAGACCGACGAGGGAAAATCCGTCACGCGGATGCTCGCCGATGCCGGGCTCCTCGTGCAGCAGGCGACGGGAATCTCGACCGAGCCGCTGGTCGTCGCCGGCGGACGCGACAGCATCGTCGAGGCGGCGGACGGAGCCGGATTGCTCGTGCTCGGCCTTTCGGATCGGTGGCGACGCGAGGGCCTCGGACCGACTCGTTCGGCGATCGCCGGCTCCGCTTCGGCACCTGTGCTGTTCGTCCGGCGAGGCACCCGGCCCGGACTGTTCGCGCCCAAGGAGAACGTCACGCAGTTCCGGTGGTCGATGGTCAGCGGGCCAGGCATGCTCGGATCCTCGCCACGAGGCCTGTCGGGCGCGACGCCGACGACCGAGGGCTCCTCGCCCGATGAGCCGCCGGTCTCGGTCTCCTAACCAGATCGCAGATGTAGGGGGCTAGCCGGCGCCGGCCCGAGGCAATCCGCCTCGGGCCGGCGCCTCGTTGGCATCGCATAACATCCGTCTGGTGAGGGCGCGCTTCACCATCGGCCTGGCCGTCATCGGCGCGATCCTCGTGGCCGGGGTGGCGGACGCGACCCTTCCCCCGCCGCGCTTCGGCCACTCGGTCGACATCGGCCTCGTCTCGGGAACCGTGATCGTGACGCCGCCGGGCGGTAACTCGTTCAGGCTCGGCACGCAGGACCTCAACATCCCGGTCGGATCGCTGATCGACACCACCCACGGCCGCGTCGACCTGCGCGCCGCGCCGCCGCCCGCCGGCGGAGCAGCCGGTGCGAGCGCCGCCACCGCCCGCGTCGAGGACGCCCAGTTCTACGACGGGGCGTTCCGGGCCATGCAATCTGGCAGCCGCCCGGTCGCACAGATCCGGCTGGCGGGCGGCGAGGTCCCCGCGTGCACCGCGCGGAGCGGTCAGCTCGCGCCGCATCGGAAGCTGCCGCACAAGCTCGTGCGCCTCCTCTGGGCCAGCGGATCGGGCCAGTTCCGAACCGTCGGCCGGTACTCGGCGGCGACCGTGCTGGGCACGAAGTGGCTGACCGAGGACTTTTGCGACGGCACGCTCGTGCGGGTCAGCCGGGGGGTGGTCGTGGTCGAGAACCTCGCGACGCACGCCACCGTGACCGTCCGCGCCGGCCACAGCGTGTTCACACCGGCAGGCTGACTCACGGGGCGCAGTCCGGCGCCGTCGGCGGTCGATCTACGGACGCGGCAGCGGCAGCACCGCGGTCACGGACGTCGGTCCACCGTCGGCTGAGTTCACCCACAGGCGACCGCCTGCGAGCAGCGCGCGCTCGCGCATCCCGGTCAGTCCGAAGCCGGCCCGGACGCCACCCGGATCGAAGCCTCTGCCGTCGTCCTCGACGGCGAGCTGCACGCGGTCGGGTTGCTGCTCGATTCGGAGGCCGACGTGCTCGGCGTGCGCGTGCCTGACGGCATTGCTGAGCGCCTCCTGAACGATCCGGTAGATCGCGGTCTCGGTGTCGGGGGCCAGGCGCTGGTCCGAGCCGAGGCCAATGTTCACCTCTACCGCGAAGCCGGCAATCGCCGCCTGGCGCTTGGCCAGCGACTCGATCGCCGGGCCGAGGCCGAGATCGTCGAGCGCGGCCGGGCGCAGCTCGGCGATCAGGTCGCGGAGCTTGCGCATCTCCTCGCCCAGGTGCGCATCTGCGGTGTCGGCCGCGCGGCGCAGGGCACCCGCATCGTCGCGCGCAAGCCCGGCGGACAGGACCATTCGAACGCCGGTCAGCCCCTGGAGCGTCTCGTCGTGCAGCTCGCGGGCCCAGCGGGCGCGGGCCTGATCGGCGGCCTCGAGACTCAGCCGCAGCCGGGCGGCAGCAACCGACCGCGCCGTGGCGACGGCGGTCGCGGCGCTGGCGGCCACCGACATCAAAAGCTGTTCATCCTCGTCGCTGAACCGCCGCTCGCCGGCCCCGTTGATCGCCGCCAGGACGCCGAGCGGCTCGCCCCGGAAGACCAGCGGCACGAGGATCGCCTCGGTCGCGTCGGGCGCGAGCTGCTCGAGCGCCGAGGGGCCGGCATCCGCCCCGACGCGCCGCGGGCGCCCGGTCAGCAGCACCTGGCCGGCCAGCGAGCCGTTGAGGGGCAGCCGGGGCTGTGACCTCGACCGCCTCGCGCTCCCGCTCACGGCCGCGAGCTCGTCCCCTTCGGGGAGGTAGATCACGAGCGTGCTGGCGGCCACGACCTCCCGGCCGTGGGCGAGGATCAACGACAGGACGCGCTCGAGGTCGGTCTCGCCGCCGACCGCTCGCGCGATCTCGGCGAACGCCTCGAGCCGTTCGACGCTGCGGGCGAGACCGCGGTTCGAGCCCTCGAGCTGGTCGGCGTACAGCGCCAGGTCCCGCTGGGCGTCCTGGCGCTCGGCGATGTCGCGGCGCAGCCGATCCGAGAACCCGCCGACGATCACGCCGGTCACCAGGAACGCCGCGCCCCTGGAGACGTATCCGAGCGCGTCGACGTGCACCGAGTTGATCACGCTCCACGCGGGGACGAGCGCGAACGCCACCGCGGCGGCAAGGAGCCCGGCGCGGGTCCCGAACTCGATCGCGAGCACCGCGATCGGCACGATGTAGAAGTTGGCGAGCAGCGCATTGGGATCGTTCACCGCCAGCCGCGCGGCGAACGCAATCGCGAACAGCACCGCGGCGATCGCGACGATCGCCGCGCGCCGGGCCGGCGAGCGCCGCCGCGGCGAAGTCGCCCTCAGTCGCTCGATGACCCGGCGCTGGGCCGCCTCGAGCTCGATCTGCTGCGCCCGGGTGGCGGTGGTGCTCATCTGTGGATGACCCCGTGCTCGAGCGCGTAGCGGACGAGCTCGGGCCGTCCGGTGAGCCCGAGTTTGGCCTGGAGATTGGCCCGGTGGGTCTCGACCGTGCGCGGGCTGATGTACATCCGGGTGGCGATCTCGCTGTTGGTGTGCCCGAGCGCGACGAGGCGCAGCACCTCGAGCTCGCGCTCGGTCAGCGCCACGTCGTCGCGGCTGGTCAGCGCCCACCCGCCGATCGCCGGATCGAGGTAACGGCCGCCCTTGGCGACGGTCCGGATCGCCCTGACCAGGTCGGTCCGGGATGCCTCTTTCAGCACATAGCCGGCTGCGCCGGCGTTCCACGCGGGGGCGACGAACGCCGGGTCGTCCTCCATCGTCAGGATCACGATCGCGGTCGACGGCGAGGCCGACCGCAGCTCGAACAGCGCGCTCAGGCTGAGGTCGCGGCCCATGTGCAGGTCGAGCAGCACGACTGACGGAGCGCGCTCGCGGAGCAGCGCGGTCGTCTGCGCGATGTCGCTCGTCTCGCCGACGACCGCGAGGTCGTCCTCCGCCTCGAGCAGCAGGCGCAGCCCCTGCCGGACGACCGCATGGTCGTCGGCGATCACGATCGTGATTGGCGTCGTCGACACTCGAGGGTCAGCGGTCAGGGCGCCTTGGCCAGGTACGTCTGCCCGGTGCGCACGACCACCGTCTTGTGGTGGACGAAATCGCTGACGGTGACCACGCCCTCGCGGACCACGGTCAAGGTCCCGTCGCAGCGGTCCCGGACGCCCCAGTTGGTGCCGAGTACGGTCGCCGCGGAGAACCGGCCGACGGTGCGGAAGTGGCCCTTGGCGCTGCCCCGCAGGAGACCGAGAAGGCGCTTGCTGAGCGCGGCCGTGTGCGCCGCGGCCGGCTTGCAGCCCGATTGTCGCTCGATCGTGTCGCGGAGCACGAGGCTCACCAGTCCCCCGCCGGCGCGACTCTGTTTGACCTGGAAGGTGCCCTTGAAGAACTCACCGCTCTGGACGCTGCCGGGTCGGGGGTTCGCGGACGTGAGCCCGACCCGGCCGGCGGTCGTGTCGACAAGCGTCCCGACCGGCACCGTGCGTGCCGCGGTCAGACGTGTCGAGTAGGTCGCGCCGGGCAGGCGGATCAGCACCTTTCCGCTCACCGAGCGTAGAACGACCGTCTTGGCGAACGTCGGAGGCGGCGGCGCCGGCGCGGCCGCGGCGGTGGCGCCCGTCGCCAGCGCGCACAGCGACCAGATCCCCGCTACCCCCCAGTTCCTTGATCGTCGTCCTGATCTCACTGCTCGGTCCCCCCGGGACGGTAGAACGCTGTCCGGTCGCTCGTCAACCCTACAGCGGGCAGCGCTTGTCCCATCGGGCACCAGGGCGTAGACTCACAGCCGCGTTTCCGCCTGCTCGGCCGAGGGCGGACAGGGGCGAGGCGGGGCCAATCCGCGGAGGGTGATCTGAAATGAAGAGGACGCGGCTATTCGGGAGTAACCGGAACCTCAAGCTGCTCATGCTGACGCTGGTCGCGCTCGGGGCGACGGGGCTTGGCATCGCCGCGTACGCGACGAACCTGCTGCGAACGCTCGACCTCAACACGATGAACTCGCGGTTCGCGATCCGGGGAAACCAGAGGCCCCATCCGAACATCCTCGAGGTCGCGATCGACCCGAACACGCTCTCGAATATCCCTCATCAATGGCCGTTCCCACGCGCGATCGACGGCAAAGTGATTAGCAACATCGCCGCGCAGCACCCCAAGGCGATCGCGTTCGACGTCCAGTTCACCCAGCCGAGCGATCTGGGACAGAAGGACGAGGTCGCGTTCCTCAACGGGGTCGGCGACGCCAACGGCCGGCTGATCCTGTCGTGGACCGCGACCGACTCGAAGGGCGACGTCCAGTTGTTCGGGCTCGGGCAGACCCAGTCGGCCCTCCGCCAGGCCGGCATCCAGCCGGCGAACGGGCTGTTCCCGGCCGAGCCCGGAGGCTTCGATCGCGAGATGGCGTATTCGATCAGCAAGCTCGACACCTTCGCCGTGGCCACCGCCGGTGTCGCCACCGGCCACAAGGTCAAGCCGTTCGCCGAGAAGCGGTGGATCGATTTCGCCGGGCCGTCGGGGACGTACCCGTCGATCTCCTTCTCCGGGGCGTACTACGGAACGACCGACGGCACCAAGAACGGGCCCAAGATTCCGCCCAACTTCTACACCGGCAAGATCGTCGTGATCGGCGCGACCGCGGCGGTCATCCAGGACATCCACCCGACGCCGACCGATCCGCTGATGCCGGGACCCGAGGTGCAGGCCAACGCGATCGCCACCGTGCTGGCCGGCTTCCCGCTGTCCTCGGTTGCCGGCTGGGTCGACGTCCTGCTGATCGTCGCGCTCGGGGTGGCGGTCCCGCTGGCGAGCATCTGGGTCCGCCCCCTCGTCTCGATCGGAATCGCCGTCGCCCTGGGCATCGTGTTCGCGATCTTCGTCCAGCTCATGTTCAACGCCGGCTGGGTCGTGTCGTTCGTGTACCCGCTCGGAGCGCTGGTCCTGGCTGCGGTCGGCTCGCTCGCGGTGCAGCTGGTCACCGAGGCGTTCGAGCGGATCCGGACCGTCGACCTGTTCGCGCGGTTCGTGCCCGAGGACGTCGTCGACGAGGTCCTCAAGAGCGCCGATGGTCTCCGGCTCGGCGGCATCCAGCGCGAGGGAACGGTCATGTTCACCGACCTGCGCGGGTTCACCTCGTTCTCTGAGTCGCTCACCCCCTCCCAGGTGATCGAGGTCCTCAACCACTACCTGAGCGAGATGAGCGACGCGATCCTCGATAACGGCGGCACGCTGGTCGCCTACATGGGCGACGGGATCTTCGCCGTGTTCGGCGCGCCGCTCGCACAGCCCGACCACGCCGACCGGGCGCTGCGAACCGCGCGCGAGATGCTCGAAACCCGCTTGCCGCGCTTCAACGAGTGGATTCGCTCGGAGGGACTCGGCGACGGTTTCCGGATGGGGATCGGGCTCAACAGCGGCCGGGTGATGTCGGGCCACGTCGGCTCTGAACGCCGCGTGGAGTACGCCGCGGTCGGCGATACGACGAACACGGCATCGCGGATCGAGGGGCTCACCAAGGGCACGCCCCACCAGCTGCTGCTGTCCGATTCCACTCGCGACGGGCTCGTTCAGCCTGCGGAAGATCTGGTGTTCGTCGACGAGGTCGACATCCGCGGCCGGGTCGGGCGGATGAAGCTGTGGGGCCTGAACGAGGCCGCCACGCCGACTCCGGCGGCGGCCGAGACGGCACAGACGTCCGCCTGACGTCCCGCTCAGGCGGGCGGTGGTCCGGTCGGAATCTGGAACACGCCCGACGGGCTGGGCGCCCGGCGGAGCTCCTCGGGGATCTCGATCACCGCGGCCGAGAACTTGCGCGCCAGCGGCGGCGGCCCGCCCTCGGCCAGTTCCGGAGTGAACGCGGTCACCGCCAGCGGCACGTACTCGGGCGCCACCGACCAGCTCGTCGAGCGGAACTCGCCGGCGTTCTCGACCCAGCTGAGCGACAGCAGCGGCAGGATCACGACCTTCGTCCAGATCGCGATCACCCACGTGATCCAGTACTCGAGGATCGGCTCCCAGTCCGACGCGAAGTGGATCCCCTTCAGGGTCTTCGCCGCGAGGTACACGAGGATGAACTCCCCGACCGCGAGCACGAACGTCAGCCACGGTGGCTGCCACCGGATGATGAACGGGTAGAACGCGGTGTCGAGCGCGACGCCGATGACGAAGTACAGGCCGATCAGGATGATCCAGCTCGGGTTCTGGGTGATCAGCGAGACGATCGTCCAGATGATCGCCGGGATGATCAGGATCGCCCATCGGGTCTGGACCCGGCCGAGGACGGTTGGACACATGGCGCCTCCCCTCTACGCGAGCTGCTCGGTCGGGGACACGGTCCGGAGCGCCTGAGCCACGTCGCGGCCCATCGAGAACTGAAGCGAGAGACGCGATGGGAACGGTCGCTTGCGCAGCTTCTCAGCGCGGGCGCAGTCGGACACGAACCGGCGCGAGATGAACTTCAGGCCGGCGATCGTGTCGCCGTGCGGGATCACGTTGTTGGCGATCAGCCCGTTGCAGCACAGCCGCGACTCGGGCAGGTCCAGACCGGGGACGCCGCAGTTCGTCTGGAGCCGGATCTTCCCGTTGACGATCGGCACCTTGTAGAACTCGACCAGCCGCCGCATCAGCGGGATCGTCAGCACCGACTTGTTGAACCCCGTGCCCGCGGTCACGCCGGTGACGTCGAGCCAGCCGGGATCCTCGCCGTGCATGCTCGTGACGTACACCCTCAGGCCCGCCCGCCCCGGTTCGACCTTGTCGATCTCGCCGACGATCGCATCGAACCTGCCCTCCCTCTGGCCGGTCTGGATTCGTGCGAGCCACTGCCGTCGCTCCGGCCGCGTGCCGCGGAGCACCTGGCCGAGGAACTCGATCCGCTGGTCGAACGGCAGCCGCGTGTAGGCGTCGATCCCGACCGACTCGAACAGGCAGCGGGGAACGTTCAGGTCCTGTGTCTCGGGCTGCGGGCTTCGCGTCAGCGCCAGCACCGATCCGCCGGCGTCGATGATGTTCGCCCACTCATTCACCGACGCGATGCCCGCACCGAGCACGATGTAACGGCCGCCCTTCGCGTACTGCTTAGGCTCGTACGCCTGCACGATCCGGTCCGCCAGCGCCGGATCCTTGCGGGCCTTGGCCAGCACGGGCGGGAATGACAGCGGGCCGTGGCCCGGAGACAGCATCACATGCTTGGCGCGGCCGATGAAGTTGGCCTGCTCGTCGTACATGACGAAGTGCGGCATCGGCTTCATCTGTCGCTGAAGCCACCCCACCCTCACGGGGATTCGCGCCTGCTCCCAGCCGGTGCGGCGGGTGACGACCGCGGCCTCAGTCAGGATCTCGGGAACGCCCGGGTTGTACTTGCGCCGGGTCGTTCGCCACAGGGGTTTGAGTGACTTGTGCGACCAGGCGTCGAGCTGGGCAAACGTCGGCCAGTCGGGCGCGAGGAAGTGGGACTCGGACTCCGACCGCAGCACGGTCTGCCCGAGGTTGTAAGCGAACTGTTGATAGGTGCCGACCGGGTCGTCGCTCGGCCCGAACACCGTCAGCTGGTTGTTCTCGAAACCGAGATAACGGGCGGTGACGTGAACTAGGAGTGAACCGAAGCCGTCACCGACGGTGGCGATTACTGAGTCTCGTGGTGCTGTCGCTGGCATGGTCCCGGCACCCTATAGCGAACACCGCGATGCGCGCAAGGGTCAGAAGGCTGGTGTTTCCGGTGCGTTCATCAACTAACGCCGCTCTCGGATGTGGCGTTGCGCGAACCCCTGCCCGGACGATATGCTCGCGCCCGTGGCGGGCGAGATCAATCTGGAAGTGATCGAGGGACCGGATGCGGGCAAGCAGATCGCGGTCGATCGCGCGATCGTGATCGGTCGCGACGCCGGTTCCGATCTGGTGCTCGAGGACGGAGAGGTGTCGGGTCAGCACGCCCGTGTCACTCCGGCGCGCGACGGGTCGGCGACGGTCGAGGACCTCGAGTCGACCAACGGCACATTTGTCAACCAGAACGAGTTGGAGGGACCGGCCCGGCTCGACCCCGGCGACCACTTGCTCATCGGCGTCAGCGTGCTCGAGCTGCGCACCCGGCAGGACATCGCCTCGCGGGCGTCTGCCGTGATCCAGATTCCACCCGCGATGGCGATGGCTCCCCGGGAGCCGACCTACGTCAACCCGGAGGTCCGTCGCGTCGACCGAGAGGCGGCGGCCGCGCCGTCATCAGACGTCGCGTACCCGACGGTCGACAAGTACCTCGACGTGAAGGTGCGCCGGCGCGCCCAGCTCGCGCCACTGGCGTTGTTCACGCTCGTCGCCATAGCGCTCATCCTGTACTTCTCTCTGAAGTAGCAGCGCTGCGGGGTTTCCGCAGTTAGCTGTGTTGAGAGAAATAGATGACCAGTGCGATCGCCACGAGTATGACCGTGCCGAACGACAGTGCCACCGGAACCCAGGAGCGCGACGCCAGCCCGCGCTGCACCTTGCGGCGCTCGGGCGGGCGGAATTCGCCGACCGCCTGCGACGGCGCCGCGAGCGCGGGCACGGCCGGCGACGCGACCGCAGACGCGCCCGGCGGCGCGACCGGAGACGCCGGCGACGGTGGCGGCGGGGCGCCCTCCGCGATCGCCGGACTGACCCGTGTCACGTTCCGCGGCACGGCAATGTCGCCGCTCGAGTCAGACACGGGCAGCACGCCTTCGACTACGAGCACGGTCGTCCCGATCTTGATCTCCGCGCCACCACCGAGCAGGGTCGGCTCGGCGATGCGGGTGCCGTCGACGAACGTCCCGTTGGTCGAGCCCAGGTCCTCGACCTGGAGTCGGTTGGCGTGGCGGCGGACGACCGCGTGACGCCGTGACAGCTCGTCGTCGTCGATCGTGAGATCTGTGTCCTCGCGGCCGATGACGATCTCTTCCTCGACATCCACCGTCTGACCAGCGTTGGGCCCACTCACTACACGCAGCCGTGCCATAGCGGGGCGCAGCCTACCGATGGCGGCGGATTGCTGCAAGCAGCCCGGGTCCGCGCAATGACCCGAGACCGAGCGGTACATTCCGCACATGAGCCAGGCTGTCGCGCGTTTGGAGGTGGTGGCTGGGCGGGCGATCGGGATGTCGATTCTGCTCGACGACGAGTTGCTGATCGGGCGCCACGCCGACGGCGCCGGACGGCTCGCCGACGACGACGAGATCTCCCGCTCGCATGCGCGGATCAGCTTGGACCGCAGCGGCTTCTGCGCGATCGAGGACCTCGGCTCGACCAACGGGACGTTCGTCAACGGCCTGCGTATCACCGGCCCGCAGACGCTATCGGTCGGTGACACGATCGAGGTCGGCGGTACCACCCTGGTGGTGCGCGAGCTTCCGATTCCCGCCGCCGAGCGATCGCTCAAGGCGGTGCCTCCACAACCGACGGTCACACCTCCCGTGAAGTCAGCGGCGGCGCCGGCCGCGAGCCAGTCGACGCCGCTGGCGTCGTCGGAGCACTCGGACCGAGCTCGGCGGCCCGACGGGTCGGGGTCTCCGCCGCAGTCTGGCCCGCCGACCGCGCCCCAAGCAGAGGCCGGGCCGGCCAGCCTCTCGCTGAGGCTCCACATCGACTTCGCCGCCCGCACGGCCACGGTCGCCGTCGACGACGGTTCGAACCCCTTGCAGCTGGAGTTCGACGGCGACGCCTGGCGCCCCGCCGCGTCGTCCACGTCCTGATCTCTCCGTCGCTTACCCCCCGAGCGGCGGCTGCAGCAGGCGGTAACCACCACCGTGGAACACCAGCGGCGTGCCGTCCTCGTTGGTCGCGATCTCGAGCACCTCGCCGATGAAGATCAGGTGGTCTCCGGCTTCATGAGCGGCGTGCAGGCGGCAGTCCAGAAAGCCTGCCGCGCCTTCGAGTATCGGTGAGCCGCTGGCGCCGAACCGGTGCGCCACCTCCCGGAATGCGTCACGCCCGCGCGGGCGGTCACGTGAGGCGAAGTAACGCGACAGCGGCTCCTGATCCTGGCTGAGGATGTTGACCGCGAACACCCCGTTGCGGCTGATGTGGTCGGCACCCTCCGACGGGGTGATCACGCACACCAGGATCAGCGGTGGATCGAGCGATACCGAGGAGAACGCGTTGGCGGTCATGCCGTAGGCGTGCTCGTCGCCCCGCGTGGTGACGACGGTCACGCCGGTGGCGAACGTCCCGACCGTGGCCCTGAACTCCTTGCTCGAGAATGTTTGCTGCACGGTCCCGCTGCCCCGGCGCTAGCCCGCCGACCTGAGCCGGTCGCGGATGATCTGGTCGAAGTCCAGCGTCGTGCCGAGCGATTGTGAGACAACAGCGCGGAACGCGTCGCCGTCGATGACCACGAGCCTCGTTGGCTTCGTCGCGCGCGCGCTGGTGCCCCGAGGCCGGTCGAACAGGATCGCCATCTCGCCGTACAGGTCACCCGGCCCGACGGTTGCCACCGTCTCGCTGCTACCGCCCTCCTCGCGCGTGACCTCGAGCTCGCCGTCGACCACGATGAAGAACTTGTCGGCGGGTCCGCCCTGGCGCGCCACCACGGAGTCGGCGTCGGCATCGACCAGCTGTAGCGACGCAGAGATCGTCTGAGCGGTCTGGGTTGGAAGGCCGCCGAACACACTGTAGGACCGCTCGCGGTGGAACTCGGCGCCGAACACGCCCTCGGGCGAGGTGCTCGAGCTCTTGCGATTGTCGATGAACTGGATCTCGGTCGGGGTGATGCGGAAGAACGAGATGCTCATCGTCGCCCCAGGGGACAGCGAGGGGAACTTCTGACCGAACAGGTCGGCCACCCGCGCGATCTGCTCGCCACTGAGAAGCACCGAGCACTCCCCGACTCCCTGCACGCCCCGCGTCAGGTTGAGGTCGGTCGTGTACTCGTCGATTGTGAACGCCACCATCGGGTTCTGCTCGATGTGTCGTGCGCTCTCCGTGGAGCTGCGCGACCAGAAGTACAGGGACGGGCCGTCGTTGACGTACAGGAATGTCGCCGCATGCGGCGCGCCGGTGGGCGAAGCGGTCGCCAGCGTCAGAGTGCTCTGCTCGGCTATGTACTCCAGGACAGGGCCGGGAAGCTCCTGCTCGGTCGTGCTCATCCAGAAATCTCCTTGTCCGAGGTCTCGCTGACGATCCTAAGGGTTCGGTCGCCAAGAAGCGAGTCGCGCCGCGCGGCCCGGGCTGGCCGACGCTCAGGTTCCGACGAGCAGGGCGGTCAGGAACAGCGCAAGAAAGTGAAATGCCTGGTCGAGCGTCGCCCCCAGCTCGGGGTTGGCATCGAGGTCGGCCTTCTTTAATCACGCGCGCGTAACTCGTCAGCAGCCGCCGGTCGTCCTGGATCAGATGCGGGATCGCGATCAGCGCCGCCAATCCGATCACGCCCCAGTGCAGGCTGCTCCACAGCCAGATCAGCGCTGGGACGAACGCGAGCGTGTACGTGGCGATGTGCGACACGAGCGCGCGCCGCCTGACCCCGGGCGAGGACAGGCCGCCGGCCTTGTGCGTCGCCTGCCACTCGGTCTGGAACAGGTAGTCGCCAACTTCGTGGGAGACGAAGAACACCGCGAAGACCTCAACCCAGGGCATGCGGTGGAAGCTATCTCACTGACAGGTGACCAAACAGTTACGTCGACCTTGCGGGGCTTACCGACCGGCGAGCTCGCGATCTTGCGCCGGCGCACCCAACTCGATCTGCTGCTCGGCGCGAATGATGTGCATGACGGCGTTGATCAGCGCCAGATGCGTGAACGCCTGCGGGAAGTTGCCGAGGTGACGACCGGTCGCCGCGTCGATCTCCTCGGCGTACAGAGCCAGCGGGCTCGCGAATGACAGCAGCTTCTCGCACAGGCCACGGGCGCGGGCGATCTCCCCGATCTCGGCCAGCGCGGACACGAGCCAGAACGAGCAGATCGTGAACGTGCCCTCCTCACTCGCGAAGCCGTCGTCGGTCTGCCCGACGCGGTAGCGCAGCACGAGTCCGTTCTCGCTCAGCTCATCGGCGATCGCGAGCACGGTCGCGCGGACCCGTGAATCGTCCGGCGGCAGAAAGCGAACCAGCGGCATCATCAACAGCGATGCGTCCAGCGCGTCGGTCTCGTAGTGCTGGACGAACACGCCGCGCTCGTCGACCCCGTTCGCGCAGATGTCGGCGTGGATCTCGGCCGCTGCCTCCTCCCAGCGAGTCGCGACCCGTTCGTCGTTGCGTATGCGCGCCAGCCGTGCGCCCCGATCGGCGGCGACCCAGCACATCAGCTTCGACGAGGTGAAGTGCTTGGGGTCGCCCCGCACCTCCCAGATGCCGCGGTCGGGATCGCGCCACTTGGACAGGGCGCTCTCGACCTGACGCTTGATGATCGGCCACAGGCGATCGGGAAGCTGGTCGCGCGACCGGGTGTGGAGGTAGATCGAGTCGAGCACGGCGCCCCATACATCGTGCTGCGCCTGGTTGTAGGCGCCGTTGCCGATCCGCACGGGCCGCGAGTTCTCATACCCCGACAGGTGCTCGAGTTCCTGCTCTTGGAGCTTGCTCTCTCCCCCGATCCCGTACATGATCTGGAGCTGTCCCTCCTCGGCCTCGGCCATGTCGGCCACGAAGTAGAAGAAGTCGTTGGCCTCCTCCTCGAACCCGAGCGAGTACAGCGCCCACAGCGTGAACGTCGAGTCGCGGATCCAGCTGTAGCGGTAGTCCCAGTTGCGATCGCCACCGGGAGCCTCCGGCAGCGAGGTCGTCGAGGCGGCGATCAGCGCTCCCGACGGCGCGTAGGTGAGGCCCTTCAGCGTCAGCGCGCTGCGCTGGAGGTGCGTCCGCCACGGGTGATCGGGGAACGTGCCGTGCTTGAGCCATTCCTGCCAGAAGCGCTGGGTTCGGGTCAGACGCTCGAGCGCCTGCTCGTAGCTCGTCGGCATTCCGTGCTCGGACCAGCTTAAGGCGACGAATGCGACGTCGCCGTCGCGCATCGTCGTGCGGGCCCGCGCTCGGGGGCCTTCGAACCCGAGGCGTAGATCGGTCACGAGCCGCAGCTCGAGGTTCATGCCCTCCGAGCGCGCCACCGCCTCGTTGTAGCCCGGGCCGGTGTACTCCCAGTCGACCGCCAGCCCGCCGTAGTCGAACGCCGGCTCGCACTCGAGCTTGATCTCCGCAGAACCCTGGATGCACTCGATCATCCGCAACAGCACATGGTCGGCGTCATGGTCGGTCGGCGAGCGGCGATGGCTGTGGGAACGCTCGGTGTCGTGGTGCCAGGGTCCGATGCAGAGCGCGTCGCGGACGATCACCCACCCCAGCCGCGTCTCCCAGCTCGTCTCGAGCACCATCGTGCCCGGGATGTAGCGGCGCCCCGCCGGAACGTTGACGTCCGCGGGACTGATCCGGAAGCCGCCGGCGTCGCGATCGAGGACCGCCGCGAACACGCTCGGGGAGTCCATGCGCGGCAGGCACAGCCACTCGACGTTCCCGTTCGGCGCAACCAAGGCCGTCGTCTCGCAGTCGGACAGGAAGCCGTAATCCCCAATCGGCGGGAACGCACTGGACCGAATCCCTTGATCGCTTTGAGCCCCCGACATCCCTACGCCCGATTCTGCTGTGGTCCAGAAGACGTGTCAAGGTATGCTCGCCCGCGACCAAGGCAGGGCAGGCTCAGCGAGTGCAACCGCGGATCCAACTCACCTCGATCGACGTCATCGCCTCGGCAATCGATCCCGTGACGCCGGCGCTCGGGCGGATGAGCTCACCCGACGGCGCGGTCACATTGATGCTCAGCGACATCGCGGACGCGGGCGCCGCGGCGGAGGAGCTCGGAGCCGACCGCTGGGAGCAGCTGGTGAGAGACCATCACCTGCTGGTCGAGCAGATCCTCGCGCGCCACGACGGGGAGGTGACGAGGTTCCAGGGAGACGGCTTCCTCGCCTCGTTCGGGAGCGCCCATGCCGGGCTGCACGCGGCGGTCGACCTCCAACGGACGTTCACCGGCCACACCGCCGAGCAGCAGTCGCTGTCGATCCGCGTCGGACTCCACTCGGGGTTCGTGATCGGCAACCCTGAGCAGATGATGGGCCGCAACGTCGTGCTCGCGGCGCGGATCGCAGCCCAGGCCAGGGGCGGCGAGATCCTCGTGTCCTCCACCGCCAAGGAGTACACCGAGACCGACCCGAGCTTTCGATTCGAGGAGCGCGGGGAGTTCCACTTCAAGGGACTCCTCGGCGAGCACGTCGTCTATTCGGTCGGCTGGCGCTGACGCGCCGGCGCTGTGACGCTCAGACCGCGGCCGCGAGCATGCGGGCGTACTCGCCCGCGGTCTGAGGCCGCTTGGCCGAGTCCTTCTCGAGCGCGCTCAGCAGCGTGCGGGCGAAGTCGTCGGACATGTCGGGACGGGCGGACCGGGGATCGGGCGGTGGGTCCTGGAGATGCGCCCACAGGATCCGCATGCCCTGCACCTCCGCGAACGGCGGACGGCCGCACATGCACTCATACATCACGCACCCGAGGGCATAGATGTCGGTGGCGGCGCTGACCGGCTCGCCCCGGATCTGCTCAGGCGCCATGTAGTCCATCGACCCGAGCGCCTGACCGGGCAGCGTCAGCAGGCTTCCCTGGGTGTCCTTGGCCAGTCCGAAGTCGGTGATGTACCCGCGGCCGCTCTCGTCGAGCAGGATGTTGGCGGGCTTGACGTCTCGATGGACCATCCCGGCAGCCCACAGCGCCTCGAGCCCCGCCGCCACATCGGTGCACACCTCCACGGCGGTCTGGGCGTCGAGTGGGCCGTCGCGCTTGAGCCTCTCGTCGAGCGACATGCCGTCGATGAACCGCTGTGCCATGTACGGGAGGCCGTCGACCTCGCCGGTGTCGAGCACCGGCACAACATTCGGGTGCTTGACCGTCTGCGCGATGCGGGCCTCGCGATAGAACCGCCGGCGGAACGTCTCATCGCGCGCGTAGTCGTCCTTGACCAGCTTGAGCGCCACGCGGCCGCCGTCGGGACCGGTCGCCGTGTAGACCTTCCCCATCCCTCCCTCTCCAAGCAGGTCGTCCACGTTGTAGTCGCCAATTTGGCTGCCGATGCGGGGGTCGCTCACGCTCATCGCTCACTCATGATCGGTCTGAAGACACGGCGGAGCGCCCCATCATAAAGCTCCGTCGGCAGATCGTCGCGGCAGTCGCGCGCCCGCCTCGGGCGGACCCGGCGGCGCCGGTAGGCGTTAGCCTAACGGCGCGGTCGGAGGTGCTTCGCGCCGGTAGAATCGTGCTGCTTTGCTAGAGGAGGGCACGATCGTTTCCGGGTATCGCATCGACGGGGTACTCGGAGAGGGAGGCATGGCCGCCGTCTATCAAGCCACCCAGCTATCGCTGAACCGCGTCGTGGCGCTGAAGCTGCTGGCGCCGAACCTCAGCGACGACCCGGGGTTCCGGGCCCGCTTCGAACGCGAAGGCCAGGTTCAGGCCGCGCTCGACCACGAACACATCGTCACGGTCTACGAGGCAGGGCGGAGCGAGTACGGCCTGTTCCTCGCGATGCGGCTGATCGCCGGGCCGACCCTCAAGCGACTGATCCTCGACGGCGACCTCGACCCCCGCCGCAGCGTGCGGTTGCTCGCGCAGGTCGCCTACGCGCTCGATACCGCCCACGAGGCCGGGCTGATCCACCGCGACATCAAGCCGCAGAACATCCTGATCGGGAGAGGCGACCACGCCTACCTGGCCGACTTCGGGCTGATCAAGGCGCCCGACGAGGCGCGCCTGACCGGGACCGGCCAGTTCATCGGCACGATCGACTACGTCGCGCCGGAGCAGATCCAGGGCGATCCCGCGACCCCGGCCAGCGATTGCTACGCGCTGACGGGAGTCCTCTACGAGTGCCTCACCGGCGAGGTCCCGTTCCCGAAGCCGTCCGAGGCAGCCACTCTCCACGCGCACGTGATGTCGCCACCGCCGACCGTGAGCGAGCGGCGGCCCGACCTGCCAGCCGCGCTCGACGGGGTGATTGCGCAGGGAATGGCCAAGGATCCGTGGGTCCGGCCGTCACTTGCGGCCGAGCTGATCCAGGCCGCCTCCCGCGCGCTGTCTTCGAGCGCCTCGCACCTCGCCCCTCCCGCGCCGGCCGATGGCCGCGACGGCGCCGCCGAGCGCGAGCGCCGGGTGCAGACGACCAAGGTTCCCGCGGTGGGCTCCACCCGGGACAGCACCGGCGCCGGCGAACCCGCAGTCGCCGGAGCCGCCGAGCCGCGGGCGCCCGCCCGCTCCGACGTGACCCGCCACATCAGCCGACCCGTGATCGCCCCGGTCCCGCCGGGCCCGGACCCACCGGCGGCCGACGCGGGAGGCGCGGCCCGTCGGCGACGTCGCGGAGGTGCCACCGGCGGCTGATGCGCCTCAGGCCGCCGTGTCAGCGACGCAGGCGCCGGGGGCGGCCGCGTCAGCGACGCAGGCACCGGGAGCGCCGGCGGCGGCCGCGTCGGCGACGCAGGAACCACGTCTCGGCGAGCTTCCTCCACGGCTGCTCGCCCTGATCACGTTGCTCGTGGCAGTCGCGTTCGCCGCCGGCCTGGTGATCGGCCTGATCGTCCACTGACCCCCGCAAACGCAAGGTTTTCGGGGCCACAGTCGTTAAGGCACCAGAAGGCGGGCGGTCCGGGAACGTCTTGAGATTTGGGCAGCCTGGGATAGACTGTGGGGCCGGGCGGGTCTACACTGCCAGGGGGTAGAACCGATGGGGCAGGAACAAGGTGGAGTGTTGGCGACGCTTGATCGCGTGAACGAGCCACGAACGGCCTCACAGGTATTGGGGCGAACATTAAGAGGTCGGTACCGGGTTCTGGAGCCGATCTCGGCTGGCGCGATGGGCCAGGTCTACCGCGCGATCGACATTGAGACCGATACCGAGGTCGCGCTCAAGCAGTGCACCAACCCCCACCACGACCAGCGGTTCGAAGCCGAGGCGCGACTGCTCTCGAGCCTCCAGCATCCGCGGGTCGTCCGCATCAAGGACCATTTTGCCGCGCCGTCCGGCCAGTACCTGGTGATGGACCTGGTCCGCGGGGTCGATCTCGGCGCGCTGCTCAAGCAGCGCGGCCAGCCGGGGCTTCCGGTCGACCAGTCAATCGAGTACACGCGCCAGACCTGCGAAGCGCTCCAGTACGTGCACGAACAGCAGATCGTGCACCGCGACGTCAAGCCGCAGAACATGATCCTCAGCGAGAACGGCATCGTGCTCGTGGACTTCGGGATCGCGCGGCTCCTCGACGAGGTCGAGGAGCAGGGCACGGTCGGCATCGGGACGCCGCGCTTCATGGCCCCCGAGGTGTTTGCCGGCGGCAACGTCTCGGCGCGCACCGACGTGTTCAGCGTCGCCGCGACCCTATGGACGCTGCTCACGGGCCGGCCGCCTGTGTACGCCGATCCGACCAAGCTGTCCACCGTAAACCCGGATGTCACCCGCGAGCTCGAGCGCACCGTCTCCGCCGGCCTCGAGATGATCCCCGAGCGCCGCGTCGCGTCGGTGTCCGCGTTCGCCAAGGCGCTGGGTGCGCCGCTGCGCACCGAGACCGGCGTGTCGCTCGCGGTCTCGATCGACAACCCCGACGCCTCGCGCGGCCTCATGGAAGCCGTCGTCCACACCGCCGCGGGCGTATTCGGAGCGGCCGCCGCGTCGATCTGCCTGGTCGACGAGACCACCGGCGAGATCGTGTACCAGTCGGCCTGGGGCGCCGGCGCCCGCGAGATCGTCGGCGTGAGGCTCCCGCCCGGGGTAGGCATCGCGGGGAAGGTCGTGCAGGGCGGCGCCGCCGAGGCGGTCCCCGACTGCCGCACCGATCCACGGTGGGCGTCCCGGATCGCCGAGGGCACCGGGTACGTGCCGTACACGATGCTCGTCGTCCCGCTGCTGCGCGCCAGCCGACCGATCGGTGCCCTCACGATCCTCGATCGTCGCGACGGGCGTGCCTATCGCAACGACGACCTCGAGCCCGCGGCCCTGTTCGCCGACCTCGCGGTCAAGGCGCTCGACGTCACGCCGAACTCGTTCACGAGCCTCGGCATGACCTCGCTCGGATAGCCCGTCGTACTCCAACTGCGGGGGGCGACCGCATCGCGCACACGTGGTCGGCTTGCGCCCTACTCAAACTTGCGATAACCTCGCGGCGGCTCGGGGCCGAGGCTGAGCGAAAATGGATAATCGCGGGCCACCTTACGGGGGTACGAAAGATGACGGGGCTGTGTGGTTGCTTTATCCGGCGGACCGCCGGGATGGTCGGCGTGCTCGTGGCGGTGGCGCTGATCGCGGCGCCGGTGGCGCTGGCGAACGGCGGGACCACGATCACAGCGGCAGCGGACGTTCAGTTCAAGGGCGTGGTCGACGCCGGCCCGCAGTGCGCCGGACGCTACGGCGATCCACGATCACGTGGGGCGACGGGCAGCCCCGACCTCGACAGGGTCCTACAACTCGACTGACAACAGGTCGAGCGGTACCCACACGTACGCGGCACCAGGCACCTATCAGCGGCACGATGACCTTCAGCGGGGCGACCGACTGTACCGGGCCGCCCCGACGACCGTTCACCGCCAACGTCGGCGCCACCCCCCAATTCACGCAGTGTCCGCAGGTCGGCGTTGACGTCGGCTGCCAGTTCCTGATCGACGTCACGCCCGGCGGGACCACGGTCCTGCAGGACAGCACGCAGGGGCCCTATGAGAGCTCCGAGGACGCGCTCATCGGCATCAAGAACGATTCCTCGGCCCCGCTCTCCTCGATCCCGATCTCCACGCCGGGCTCCGACACGTTCTCGTTCGACGGCGACGGCCTGTGCGACAACGGCGCCGGACCCGTGCCCGCCGCGTGCTCACGCAGATCGGCTCCCAGCCGGCACGCCGTGCGACCCGAGCTCGGGGCATGCCCTGCGCATTCCCGCCGGCGCCCGGACAGCCGGCCGCGGACCCCGACCAGTATTCGGGCAGCACTCAGAACGGCTACGAGGGCCCGACGACTACTTCACGAACGTCTCGGCCGATTTCACGCTCCGGCACGGTCGTCTTCTCCCCGGCGATCCCGGCGCACGGCGGTCGGCCTACTTCAGCCTCGAGGAGCCTCCCAGCGCCGCGGCGATCAACGTTGGCTCAGCCCCCGTCGGCCCGTCCTTCAATGTCGCGCCGACCGTGTCCGCCACCGGCGCGAGCTTCTCCGGCATCGTCAACCCGAACGGGCGGCGACAACCGTCTTACTTCCAGTACGGACTCGACTTGAAATACAGCAAGCCCGGAGCATCGGGTCCGAACTACACGCAGAGCGTCGCCGGGGACGCCCGCGCCCGGCGGCGACTTCGACAACCACTTCGTGTTCGCGACTGTCGTCCGGGCTCGTGCCGAACGCGCTCTACCACGCGCGCATGGTCGCGACTAACAAGAACGGCACCACGTTCGGGCCCGACATCACGTTCACTACAAGCCACGGGCCGACGCCCGGCTCCCCGACGCTCGGCAAGACGTTCAATGTCTCGACGGTCAGCGGGCTCGTGCTGGTCAAGATCCACGGCAAGTTCATCCCTCTGACCGAGCTCACGCAGATCCCGAAGAACACCGAGATCAACGCGCTCCACGGCACGCTCTCGCTGATCACTGCGGCTCCCGGCGGCTCCCATCCGACCGCTGACGTGGCCGCTAAGGGCAAGAGGGCAAGAAGGGGAAGAAGGGCAAGACCGTCACCCAGAAGGGCAACTTCGGCGGCGCGATCTTCAAGATCAGCCAGGCGACCGGCGGCGCCGGCAAGGGCCTCGTGACGCTCGCGATCGTCGAGGGCGCATTCAAGGGTGCGCCCTCCTACTCCCTGTGCACCAAGCACAAGGCCGGCGACGCCACCGCGGCGAAGGCCTCGTCCCGGACGCTCCAGCTGCTCCACGCGAGCGCCAAGGGCAAGTTCAGCACCAAGGGCAAGTACAGCGCAGCCACCGTCCTCGGCACCAAGTGGACGGTCGCCGACCGCTGCGACGGCACGCTCACCCACGACCTCACCGACTCGGTCAAGGTGACCGACTTCGTCCACCACAAGACGATCACACTGCACGCCGGGCAGAGCTATCTGGCGACGAAACCGTAAGCGAGGCAGATAGCGGAGGTTGCAGTGAGGCTCGCGCGTATCGGCAGGCAATCGTTCCGGCGGCTCGCCGGAACGGTCACCGGCGTGCTGCTGGTGGCGCTGATCGCGGTTCCCGCGCGGCGGCGGCGTCGACCTTCACGTCGGACACTACCTCTCGACCCGGTGGCCGCGTGAGCGCTCTACGCCGGGCAGCGGACGTGCTCGCTGCGCGCAGCTGATCAACTACGAGAACGGCCTGTCGACGACGCCGATCTGCCGGACACGATCATCGTGCCCGCCGGCATGCTACAACGCTCACGAACGGCCAGTTTACGATCAACCAGAGCGTGACGATCTCCGGTGCCGGGGCGCAGACGACGGATATCGTACCAGCAGACTACGACTGCGACCTCACGCGTGTTCGCGATCGTCCCCAACGCGAAGGTGAACGCCAACCCAACCGTTGTCGATCTCCGGGCTGAGCATGTTCTTCGGGAAGGCCGACTCCAGCAACGGTTTCTTCGGCGGCGACATTCTCAACGAGGGGACGCTGACGCTTGAGCGGAGACCTGATCGCGGACGGCTCGACGACCTCGGGCTCGGGGGGTGGGATCTCGAACGAAGGAGGGCACGCTCACCGTCACCCATTCTCTGGTCTGGCAAAACACCAGCACGAACCCCAACGGCGGTGGCGATTCGGGCGGAATCCAGAACTACGGCGACGACACAGTGGGCGCCGGCACCCTGCACATCGACAACTCGACGGTCGCGGACAATACCGCCGCCCTCGGCGGCGGGATCTTCAGGGTGTGGTGGGACCGCGGCGCGTGCTCCTCCACCGGGGCCACCAGCACGACCACGATGACGAATTCGACGATCGCGGACAACAACGGCGGTTCTCGCAGCTACTACCGGCGGCGGACTGCTGGCCATCGTCGGCACGATCTCGGTGGCGAACTCGATCGTTGCATCAACACCGTCACGAACCCGCTGCAGGCGGGGCGTCGCCAACAACGGCGGCGCATCGAGCCGGGCGTGTCACCTCGCCGGCTACAGCTTCGACACCGGACCGACTGCGGCTTCAAGTCCACTGGCGACCTTCAGAACACCGACCCTCAGTTCCTGACCGGCGGCCTGGCGTTCAATGGCGGAAACACCGCGACGTTCGCGCTCAAGGCGACCAGCTCGGCCATCGACAGCGGTCCCGACGCCGTAACCGGCTGCTCGGCAACCGATCAGCGCGACGTCGCACGGCCACAAGGCACTCGCTGCGACAGCGGCGCGTATGAACTGTTCGAGCCGGTCGAAGGCATTCCGTTCACCGACGGTCGTCGGCCAAGTCGGTGCCGGCGCCGCGACGATCAACTGGGGTGACGGCAGCCTCGCCCTTGACGGGCACCGTCGATGCACTCGGCCGGGTGACCGGAACGCACACGTACGCGGAGGAGGGCATCTACCACGCGTACCATCAACTGGAACAACAGCGACGGTTCGCCGCAGCAGATCGCCGTTCGACCTCAAGGTCATTGACGCCCCGCTGACCGCAAACCCGGTCAGCTTCACGGCCGTCGCGGGCACGCCGTTCGGCGGCCTGTCGCCACGATCACCGACCCGATCCGTGCGCCACCGCGTGCGCCTACTCGGCGAGATCAACTGGGGCGACGGGTCGGTCACAGCGGGAACGATCACGGCAGTTAACGGCGGATTTCAGGTCACCGGCACCCATGCTTACGCGACCGGCACTGTTTACAGCACGAGTATTTCGATCTCGGCCGCCGGCGGCGCCAGCGCGGTCGACCACGACCGCAACGGTTGGCTCAGCTGCCGTCCCCGGTCACCACCGGCACGCCGGCGGTGGGCCACCGGCGCCGGGTTCTCCGGGCTCGGTCGAACCCCGAACGGCCTTCCGACGACGGCGGTGTTCCAGTACGGGCTGGACCCGAAGTACTACGGGCGGCGGGCCCGTCGTGTACACCAACTCCACGCCGGCACAATCCGTCGGCTCGGACTTCGCGAGCCACGTCGTGACTGCGTCCGTCGCCAACCTGGCGCCGAACGCGCTGTACCACGTGCGGCTGGCCGCCACGAACAGTGCAGGAACCACGTTCGGGCCCGACGTGACATTCACGACCGGGAAACTGCCGGCGCCCGGCTCCCCGACACTCGGCAAGACGTTCAACGTCTCGCTGGTCAGCGGGCTCGTGCTGGTCAAGGTCCACGGCGTGTTCATCCCGCTTACCGAGCTCACGCAGATCCCGAAGAACACGGTGATCAACGCGCTCCACGGCACGCTGACGCTGACCACTGCCGCCGGCAGTCCGTCGGGCGCCCGCGATGCCGCCGCGAAGGGCAAGAAGCACAAGAAGACCCCCACCCAGAAGGGCACGTTCGGCGGCGCGATCTTCAAGATCAGCCAGACAACCCGCGGTGCCGGCAAGGGCCTCGTGACGCTCGCGATCGTCGAGGGCGCTTTCAATGGCGCGCCCTCCTACTCCCTCTGCACCAAGCACAAGGCCGCCGACCCCACGGCCACCGCCGCCTCGACCAAGACCCTCCAGCTACTCCACGCCAGCGCCCACGGCAAGTTCCGCACCAAGGGCCGCTACAGCGCCGCCACCGTCCTCGGGACCAAATGGACGGTCGCGGACCGCTGCGACGGAACCCTCACCCACGACATCACCGACTCGGTCGTCGGTCAACGACTTCGTCCACCACAAGACGATCGTCCTCCACGCCGGCCAGAGCTACCTGGCGAAGAAACCCTAAACGGGTGACCGTGTCGGAGCGCTCGGCGAAGCCGCATCCGTGAAACCACGCGCTGCGGACTTTGTTGGGCGGTCGGGGCTTGGTGTCGCACCTGGCCTGGTCGGTGCTACACTTATACCCGTGCCCACAACCCACCCTCGCTATACCGTCACGGACACCGGCGAGATGCGCGAGATGCTCGACATTGCGCACCGGCGCTGGCCTGGATTAAGGACCGTCGACAACTGCTGCTGCGACTGGCTGGCGCAGGAGCGGAGCGCATCGCTTTCGAACTCGACGCAACGACAGCCGATTCGCGCCGAGAGCGGCAACGCCTCGCCCTTGCGCGTGCTCCAGAGCTCATCGACACCGAGACGCTCCTGACCGACGCCGCCTGGCGATGAGCCTACGTGCTCATCGACAAGTCCGCCTACGTGCGCGGGCTAGAAGTCTCCGCCGATGACGAGTTGTGCTTGTGCGCGGTAACCCGGCTCGAGCTCCTGTACAGCGCCCGATCTGGCTCAGGACTACGGGCGCCTGAGGAAGACTTGGCCGAGTTCCGTGACCTGCGGATGGACGCCGAAACGTTTGCCGTCGCGCTTTCGGCGCAGCGACAGCTCGTCGACTCGGGTCATCACCGGAGCCCCATCCCCGACCTGCTCATCGCCGCCTGCGCCCAGCAGCACGCCGCTGACGTCGCTCACGGATCGTCACTACGACATTCTCTCGCAGGTGCTCGTGTTCACACCCCGTCGGCTCGCCTAGGGTTTCAGGCCCGGGTGAACACCTCAAGGTATGCGCAGGGATTATTGACTTTGGCCAGATGAGCGCGTTAGCGTGGCCATTTCAGAGGCCAAGTCGGCGCCGGGCGCCGCGGGACGTCGAGCCGCACGCGCTCTAGGGCCAACCGGAAGGGACCGTTTGGCAGTCGACGCAGGATCGTTGCTGAAGAGGCAGCCGTTGCCCTTGCTCCGCCGAGTGCGTCTCCTAGGCTCGCTTACGATCGCGGCACTTCTCCTGATGGGAGTGTTCGCGGCGTGGCGTACGCCCAGAATCCGGTCAGTGGGCTGACGGTGGACCCTCTCTCGCCGTCGATTGCCGGCAGCGCGCGGACCGACTACGTGCTCCACTTCACCACCTCCGCCACTGGCGCGTTGGCGGCGGGGCACACATCACCATCACGTTCCCCCTGGGCTCGAACACGCTCACGATCGTCAACGCCGTCGTCACCGATAACACGATCAATGCGGCAGTCGGGACCTGCGGCGCCAGCACCCACACGGTCGCGATTTGCACGATCAGCTCGGGCAAGTCGATCGCGAACGGCAACGCGAGTGACGGTCGAGCTCGATGGCGTCACCAACCCGCCGTCAGCTTCCAACCGGAGCGCACAGCAAACGCTATCGGTCGTGACGGACACTGACGCGGTCACGGCCCCGCGCGAACTACACGGTCGTCTCACCCGGGCTCCGATTTCGACCCCGACGGTCGACAACATCTTCGCCATCGACAGCGGCGGGAGGGCGGACGGACTACGTGATCACATTCAACACCTCCGCGGACTGGGGGGATGTCCGGGGACCGACGCACAGCCAGATCACGATCACCCTCCCGGCCCGCGACCTCGAGCTCTAACGCTACGACGATCGTCAACGCCGTCGTCACCGACGCCAAGGCGGGCAGCCGGGTCGGCAGCTGCGGCGTCAGCACCCAGCACCGTCGAGATCTGCACGATCGCCTCCGGCAAGTCCGACGGGGCCTAGCGACCAGCTCACAATCGAACTCGACGGGGTCACCGACCGATCCCCCGCCCCGGCCGGCAACACCGCCACCCTGACTGTGTCCACCACAATCGGACACCACCACCACAACCTCGAGCGCCTTCGCCGTCGCCACCACGGGTTCCATCTCGACCCCGACGGTCGACAACAACTTCGCCATCGACAGCGGCGGGAGGGCGGACGGACTACGTGATCACATTCAACACCTCCGCGACTGGGAGGGTGTCCGGGGACCGCGCACAGCCAGATCACGATCACCCTCCCGGAGGGGGCCACTCGACTGGGAGCACGCTGTCGATCGTCAACGCCGTCGTCACCGACGCCCAGGGGTGTTCCGAGGTCGGCAGCTGCGGCGTCAGCACCCAGCACCGTCGAGATCTGCACGATCGCCGCCGGTAAGACCGTGGCCGCGGGCGACACGCTCAAGGTCGAACTCGACGGGGTCACGACCGAATCCCCCGCGCCCGACTGGGGCAATCCGTCCACCCTGACCGTGTCCACCACCTCGGACACACCACCAAGACCTCCAGCACGTCTCGCCGTCGCCACCGGCGGCACGATCTCCCACTCCGACCGTCGATAACACTTCGCCGTCGACGGCGGCAGGGCGCGGACCGACGACGTGATCAAGTTCACCACCTCGGGCACCGGGGGGATGTCCGGAACCGCGCACAGCCAGATCACGATCACCCTCCCGGCGACGCGACCTCGCCCTTCAGCACGCTCACGATCGTCAACGCCGTCGTCACCGACGCCAGACGGGCACCCAGGTCGGCAGCCGCGGCGTCAGCACCGAGACCGTCGAGATCTGCACGATCACCGCCGGCAAGTCCGCGGCGCCGCGACCGCTCACATCGAACTCGACGGGGTCACGACCGAATCCCCAGCCCCGGGCGGCAACACCGCCACCCTGACTGTGTCCACCACATCGGACACCACCACCACAACCTCGAGCGCCTTCGCCGTCGCCACCACGGGTTCCATCTCGACCCCGACGGTCGTGCTCAGCAACTTCACCGGCGGGCGCGTCAGCCAATTACACAATCACGTTTAAGGCGTCGGCGACCGGCGGGATATCCGGGACCGCGCACAGCCAGATCACGATCACCCTCCCGGGCACTCGAGCACGCTGTCGATCGTCAACGCCGTCGTCACCGACGCCGGCGTTCAGGTCGGCAGCTGCGGCGTCAGCACCAGCACCGCCGAGATCTGCACGATCACCGCCGGTAAGACCGTGGCCGCGGGCGACACGCTCAAGGTCGAACTCGACGGCGTGACCAACGCCTCGAACGTGTCCACCTCGTCCACGTTGACGGTGCAATCAACGTCCGATACCAGTGCGGTCACATCGAGCCCGTACCAGGGCGGCGCGCCTCAGCCGCCGACGGTGACGGGGCTCAGTCCTGCGTCGGGGCCGGCCTCCGGCGGGACCGGCGTGACGATCACCGGAACGAACCTCACGGGCGCGACGGCCGTCCGGTTCGGATCAAACGGAGCAACAAACGTCATTGTTGTCAGCTCGTCGCAGATCACGGCGACATCGCCCGCAGGGGCGGGAACTGTCGACGTGACCGTCACTACGCCAAGCGGTACGAGCGCCACTGCCGCAGCCGATCGGTTCACCTACAGCGCGCCGCCGCCGCCACCGCCACCGCCCCCACCACCACCGCCGCCGGCGACCTCGCCGCCCGTAGTGTCCAGCGGGGCGCCGACGACCCAGAGCACCGGAGGCGCCGGCCTGTCCGGCTCGGTCAACCCGGAGGACCTCGCGACGACGGCGTTCTTCGAGTACGGGCTCGACCCGAGCGATCGCGGCCCGGGCGTTTCCACCACCCTGTATGACCAGTCGACGCCGGTGCAGCAAATCGGCTCGGACTCCTCGAGCCACACCGTGGCGGCGGCGCTGACGGGGCTGGTGCCTGGGGCGCTGTACCACCTTCGGCTCGTCGCCACCAACAGCGCCGGCACGACGTTCGGTCCTGACCAGACGTTCACGACGCCACCGGCGCCGGCACCGCCGCCGCCCGTGCTTGGCCAGAGCGAGAACGCCAAGCCGGTCAGCGGCACGGTGTTCATCAGGCTCCCTTCGGGAGCGTTCGTGCTGCTCACCGGGACGGAGAAGATCCCATCGGGCGCTGAGATCGACGCGCTCCACGGGTCGCTCCAGATCACCACCGCGACCGCCAAGAAGGGCAAGACGCAGCAAGGCGTGTTCGGCGGCGCGGTGTTCACGGTCACGCAGGCGCGCGCCGGCGCGAGCAAGGGCCTCGTGACGCTCGCGATCGTCGAGGGCGCATTCAATGGCGCGCCCTCGTACTCCCTCTGCACCAAACACAAGGCCGGCGACCCCACGGCCACCGCCGCCTCGACCAGGACCCTCCAGCTACTCCACGCCAGCGCCCACGGCAAGTTCCGCACCAAGGGCCGCTACAGCGCCGCGACCGTTCTCGGCACGATCTGGACGATCGCCGACCGCTGCGACGGAACGCTCGTCCACGACAGCACCGACTCGGTCGTGGTCAACGACTTCGTCCACCACAAGACAATCGTCCTCCACCCAGGCCAGAACTACCTCGCCAAAGCACGAAAGTAGAGTTGAGGTCAGCGACCGTGCTCGGCACCGTGTCGCGCGGCTATCTCCTGCCAGGGCCACGAGGACGCGGAGCGGGCGCATAAAGCCCGCGGCCGGATGCCACCGAGTAGACTGCACTTAAGCCGCAACGTTTCGACTTCGTCGAAACGTTGGTAGGGAGCCGAGACACGGACTCTTCCTCAGGATGAGGGGAGGAAGAAGCTAATGAGGGACCGACATTGAGGCTGATAGGGGGAATACGGCTTTCCGGTCGGTCGTGGGCGCTGGTCGCGAGCCTCCTTTGCCTGCTGCTCGGCGCCGCAGGGACCGCACCCCAAGCCGACGCGCACTCACCCGACCACCACGGCCACTGGCGCTGGCCGAGGGACTCGCACCGGCCGACGATAACTGGCCTCAGCCCGTCTTCCGGCCCGGCAGCCGGCGCGACCAGCGTCACCATCACCGGCGCACACTTCACGGACGCGACGGCGGTCAGATTTGGCTCTACGCCCGCCACGAGCTTCGTCGTCGACAGCGCCACGGAAATCACCGCGATTTCCCCCGCCGGCACGGGCACGGTCAGGGTGACGGTCACGACCGCGGCCGGCACCAGTTGCTCGCCCGCGTATTTCGCCTACCTGCCGTCCCCCGCCGTGACCGGCGCGAGCCCCTCTGCCGGTCCCTCGACAGGCGGTACCACCGTGACGATCACCGGCACTGCTTCGAACCCCATCGCTGTCAACTTCGGTCCCACCCCCGCGACGAACGTCACGGCAACCGCCACCCAGATCACCGCGACGCCCCCGCCGGCACGGGGACAGTCGACGTCACCGTCACGACGCTCGGGGGCACGAGCGGCACGGGGGCTAACGACAGGTACACCTATCAACAGCCGCCCACCGCGACGATCACCTCCCCGGACGACAACCAGGCGTTCGCCTTCAACCAGTCGGTCACGACGAGCTTCTCCTGCGCCGAGGGCAGCGGGGGCCCGGGCATCCAATCCTGCAAGGATTCGAGCGGCGGCACCGGCGGCACCGGCACGCTCGACACCACGACTTCCGGCCCGCACACCTACACCGTCACCGCCACGAGCGCCGATGGTCAGACCGGCATGGCCACGATCCACTACACGGTGGCCGCGGCCTCACCCCCAGCGGTGACCGGCGGGGCGCCGACGAACGAAACGAGCAACGGCGCCGCCCTCTCCGGGTCGGTGAACCCCGAGGGAACGCCGACACAGGCGTACTTCCAGTACGGACTCGACCTCAGTCAGCGCGGGCCGGGAGCCTCGACGACGCTGTATGACCAGTCCACCACCCCGCAACCGGTTGGCACCGACTCGAGCAATCATCCGATCTCGGTGCCGCTCACCGGGCTCCTGCCCGGCGCGCTCTACCACGTCCGGCTTGTGGCCGTCAACAACGCAGGTACGACGTTCGGCGCAGATCAGACGTTCACGACTCCGGCGGCCGCGTCGCCGCCACCGCCCGTGCTCGGTCAGAACGAGAACGTGTCCCCGGTCACCGGAAGGGTGTTCATCAAGTCTCCGTCGGGCGCGTTCGTCCTACTTACGGGTGCGACCCAGATCCCGAACGGAACCGTGATCGACGCGCTCCACGGGTCGCTGCAGCTGGTTGTGTCAGTCGGCAAGCACAAGACCGAGCGCGGCGTCTTCGGCGGCGCGATATTCAAGCTCACCCAGACCCGGCAGGGTGCGCTGAAGGGTCTGGTCACGCTCACGCTGGTCGAGGACGCCTTCCCCGGTGCGCCTTCATACGCCCTCTGCAACGCCCATCACACAGCCGACGCCACAGTGGCGAAGGCCTCGAGTCGCACGCTCCAGCTGCTGCACGCGAGCGCCCATGGCAAGTTCACCACCAAGGGCAGGTACAGCGCCGCGACCGTACTTGGCACGATCTGGACGATCGCGGACCGCTGCGACGGGACGCTAGTCCACGACATCACCGATTCGGTCAAGGTGAACGACTTCGTCCACCACAAGACGGTCATCCTCCACGCCGGCCAGAGCTACCTCGCGCTGGCTCCCGGCCACCGCAAGTAGCACCGCGCAAGGCGCGCGACGCGCGGCGTCGAATCTGACGTCAGTCCCACAGCCGGGGCGAGATCTGCGAGAACAAGAGCGTGCTGCGATTATTCGGAATCGTCGTCTCGATCGGGTTGGCCGACTCGATGAACCCGAGCACGATCGCCCCGGGGCTGTATCTGGCGTTGGGCGAGCGGGCTCGGAGCAGCTTGCTTCAGTTCACCCTCGCGGTGTTCGCAGTCAACTTCGTGGGCGGCGCCGTGATCGCGCTCGGTCCCGGACAGGCGATCCTCCACCTCGTTCCGCATCCCCACGCAACCGCCAGGTACATCCTCGAGACGGTCGCGGGAGTGGTCATGCTGATCGCCGCCGGCGTGCTCTGGGCCAAGCGCAAGAGCCTGCGCCAGCGCGAGCTCCCGAAGCCGTCAGCGGAGAGCAAGTCGGCGATCCTGCTGGGCCTGACGATCAGCGCCGTTGAGCTTCCGACCGCGTTCCCCTACTTCGCCGCGATCGCCGCGATCGTCGGCTCGGGTCTCGGCCCGGTCCGACAGCTCATCGCGCTCGCGCTCTACAACATCGCGTTCGTACTGCCGTTGATCCTGATGATCATCGTGCTCCAGGTCGCTGGAGACAAGGCCAAGGCCGTCATCGAAGCGGCCCGCGATTGGCTTCAGAGACACTGGCCGACTTTGGTCGCCGGGCTGGCACTGGTCGCGGGTGTGTTCGTGACCCTGCTCGGCGTCACAGGCCTCGCCATCGGCCAGCACAACACCGCCGGTCGCCTGTCCAGGCGGTTCCGGCGCGCGATCCAGCACTGAGGTCGCGAGCTGTGCCCGACGATCCAGCGCCACGCCGAGTAGCATTCACAGAGCAATTTGACAACCAGGGGTGCTGGCGGGAATAGCCGGCTGAGATAGCGCCATACGCCTCCTGCGACCTGGCGCTGACCCTTCGAACCTGTGGGGTAATGCCCGCGAAGGGAGCGACAACTGAGATGGTCGAGGCTCCCCCCAAGGAGCCTCGCGAGCTTAAGGCCGCGGACGGCGTCCAGGTCGAGCTCGTGAGTCGAATCTTCGAGACCAAGCGCGGGCGCGTGGAAGCGCTGGCGGGCATGTCGCTGCGCGCGGATTCGCACGAGGTGGTCGCCGTCGTCGGCCCCAGTGGCTGCGGCAAAACAACCTTGCTCGAGCTGATTTGTGGGCTACAGAAGCCGGACTCAGGCACCGTGCGGGCGGCGCCGGCCGCGCTCATGCCCCAGCGCGATCTGCTGCTTCCGTGGCTGAGCGCGATCGACAACGCCGGGCTCGCCCTCCGAGCCAAGGGGGTCTCGCGGGACGACGCGCGCAGAGCAGCCGCCCCCTGGCTGCAGCGGTTCGGCCTGGAGCGGTTCGAGCGGACCCGGCCCGCGGAGCTCTCGGGCGGGATGCGCCAGCGAGTGTCGTTCCTGCGAACGCTGCTGGCGGGCAAGCCGGTGCTCGCGCTCGACGAACCCTTCGCGGCGCTCGACGCGATCACTCGTCAGGAGATGCAGGGCTGGCTCGGCCACGTGCTCGAGAGCGAGCCGCGGACGGTGATCCTGGTGACCCACGACGTCGAGGAGGCAGTGGTGCTCGGCGGCCGCGTGGTCGTGATGTCGGCGCGACCGGGACGGACGGTGAGCGAAATCGACGTCGCGCTCCCACGCCCCCGCCGGCGCACCGACCCCGCCGTGGTCGAGTTGCGGGAGCGCGCGCTCGCGGCCCTGGGGGTCGACGCATGAGACGTTCGCTCCGGGTGTTGCCGGCGGTCATCCTGATCCTCGCGTTGATCGGGATCTGGGAGCTGTACGTCGATCTCAAAGGCCCGACCTTCTCGCTGATCCTGCCGTCGCCCCACCAGGTGCTCAAGGCGCTCTACGACGACCGCTCGCTGCTGTGGAGCAGCTTCCTCGTCACCGCGCAGGAGGTGCTCCTCGGAATCCTGGTGGCGATCGTGTTCGGGTGCGTCCTGACGGTTGCGATCCACTTCTCGCCGACGCTTCGCCGAGTCACCTATCCCCTGATCGTGGCCTCGCAAGCCGTGCCGGTGCCGGTCTTCGCTCCGGTCCTCGTGTTCTGGCTCGGCTTCGGCATACTGCCCAAGCTCGTCGTGGTGGCGGTCGTGTCGTTCTTCTCGATCGTGGTGACGACCACCGCCAGCCTGGACGCCGTCGACCCCGACCTGATCAAGCTCATGCGAACGTTCGACGCCTCGAGACTCAGGACGTTCCGGCAGGTCGAGCTGCCCTCGGCGCTTCCGGGCGTCTTCACGGGAACGAAGATCGCGATCGCCGTGTCGGTCATCGGCGCCGTGTTCGCCGAGTACACCGGGTCGAACTCCGGGCTCGGCTACGTGATCCTGGTCTCGGAGCCGCAGCTGCTGGCGGCGCGCGCGGTCGCCGCTACCGTGGTCCTGTCGCTGTTCGCGATCGCGTTGTTCTCCCTGCTGGCGCTGGCCGAGCGTCTGGCGCTCCCCTGGGCTTACCGCCCGCGCCAGGAGCTTCCGGCATGAGGCGCGCGGTCGCGCAGATCATCGCGGCGGCCGTCGCGGTCGCGCTCGCGCTCGCGGTGTCCGGCTGCGGCGAGAAGCGGGAGGCGGTAACCGGCTCGGCCAGCGGCGCCCAGCAGCTCACCCTGATGCTCGACTGGTTCCCGAACGCCGACCACGTCGGCATCTACCAGGCGCTCGCCGAAGGCGATTTCACGAAGGCGGATCTCGATGTGCACATCGAGATCCCGTCCGATCCGGCCGACCCCCTCAGGCTGCTGGCGGCCGGCAAGGTCGACGCCGCGATCTCCTACGAGCCGGAGGTGCTGCTCGCGCGCAACCAGGGGTTGCCCCTGGTGTCGGTGGCGGCGATCGTCCAGGAGCCGCTGACCTCGATCGTGTCGATCGGCTCCAAGCACATCACGAAACCGGCCCAGCTGCGCGGCAAGCTCGTCGGTGACGCCGGAATCCCGTATCAGCACGCCTACCTGCAGACGATCCTGGCGCGCGCCGGCGTCCCCGCGAGCTCGGTCAAGGAGATCAACGTCGGCGACAACCTGGTTCCGGCGATGCTGTCGGGCCGCGTCGATGCGACCCTTGGCGCGTTCTGGAACTACGAGGCGATCCAGCTCGCCCAGCTCCACAAGCACCCGAACGTGATCCACATGCAGGACGTGGGCGTCCCCACCTACGACGAGCTCGTGGTGGTCGTGCGCAAGAACACGATCGTCAATCATCCCGACCTCGTCCGGCGGTTCGTGCAGGCGCTCGCGCGTGGCTACGAGTCGGCACGGCGCAATCCGCAGGCGGCCGTCGCCAACCTCGTCCACGCAAGCTCCGGCCTGGATCCGAAGCTTCAGCTGGCAAGCGTGCGCGCGACCCTGCCGGCGTTCTTCCCGAGCAATCCCGCCGATCCGTGGGGCTGGCAGGACCCGAATCAGTGGAACGCCTACGGCCAGTGGATGCTGAGCAACCACCTGATAGCCCAGCCGAACGCGGTGCTCGACGCCTCGACCAACGAGCTGCTGGCGGGCCAGGGTCTGTAGGCCGCGCGTCGCGTTTGGACGCGACCGATGATTTTCTCCGGCGGCGCCGGTCTACGGTGTCAGGCGCATGCGAAAAGGAGGCCCAGTCGCGATGAGAGCTCGCATATCGATTGCCCCCGGCAAGACCGATCCCCTACGATGACCCTCGTGCAGGAGTCGCAACTCGCGGTCGCGCAGGGCGGGCTCGAGCGTCAGTTCGAGCAGCACCGCTCCGAGCTGACCGGGTATTGCTACCGGATGCTGGGCTCGCCGTTCGAGGCCGAGGACGCCGTGCAGGACACGTTCCTGCGGGCATGGCGCGGACTGCACCGGTTCGAGGGCCGCGCGGCGCTGCGCTCGTGGCTGTACCGGATCGCCACGAACGTCTGCCTCGACATGCTGAACGGGCGCTCGAAGCGGGCGCGGCCGATGGACTTCGGCCCGGCGCAGGAGCCGGTGGAGTCGAACCTCAACACGCTGCCCGAGGTCAGCTGGATCGAGCCGATCCCCACGAGCCTCGTCAGTGGCGAGCGCGATCCTGCCGAGCTGGCGGTGCAGCACGACACGATCCGCCTGGCGTTCGTGGCCGCGCTCCAGAATCTGCCCGCCCGCCAGCGGGCGGTGCTGATCCTGTGCGAGGTCCTGCGCTGGAAGGCCGGCGAGGTCGCGGAGCTGCTCGACACGAGCGTGGCGTCGGTCAACAGCGCGCTCCAGCGGGCCCGGGCGACGCTCGAGGAGCGTGACATCGAGGCCGCCGATGCCGCGGCGCCGATGGACCCGACCCAGAAAGATCTCCTGGCGCGCTACGTCGACGCGTTCCAGCGCTATGACGTCGACGCGCTCACCTCGCTGCTCCGCGAGGACGCCACCCAGTCGATGCCGCCGTACGACATGTGGCTCTCGGGCCGGGACGATGTCTTCGCCTGGTGGTTCGGTCCCGGGATCGGGTGCAAGCACTCGCGGGTGCTCCCGGTCGAGACCGCGAACGGCTCGGTCGCGTTCGGCCAGTACAAGCCGAGCGAATCGGGAAGCGGCTACGACCCGTGGGCACTCCAGGTGCTCGAGATCGCCGACGGGAAGATCGTCGAGCTGACGTTCTTCCTCTCGACCGAGCGCCTGTTCCCGCTATTCGGGCTCCCGCCCCGGCTCGAGTCCTAGGCTCGTCGCCCTGGACGGCCCAGGCCCGGGAGGCCGGCCCGGCCCGCGGCCTTCCTAGCCCGACAGCACATCCGCCAGCCCCATGAACACGATCAGGTCGCGGAGCTCAGCCGACGTGTGCTCCAGCCGGATCCGGCAGCCGTGCCGGCGCGCGGCCAGTTGAAGGCGCGCCAGCGCGTCGACCGCAACCGCGTCGGCCGCGACCCCCGAGACGTCGCAGACCGCCACGGCCGCGTCGGTGCCCGCGAGCAGCGAGCACACCCGCTCATACAGCGCCGGCACGTCGCTGCGGTCGATCGGACCCCCGATCGCGAACGTGATCGTGCTTGGCCGCAACGCTGCCATCGCGTGAAAGACCGGAAAGGCGCCGCAAACTCATCGCACACGTGCCGGCGCGCTCGAACGGCGCGAACCTGCTGCTCGGCGGACGCATCCGGCGCGCCACTGGTGCCGTCGGGGCTCGCGTCAAGCAGCCACGCGCGTCGCGGCCGACCCCCCGGCCAACCGCAGGGCGTGCAACCCCGCCAGTCCGGCCCACGGCGCATACGGGGCGAAGAACTCGGCGACCTCGTCCTCGGTGGCGCGTGCCCATGGATCCCCGGACCCCCGTAGCCGTCCCACCAGCTTCAGATACCCGACGTCTCCACAAGGGAGCTGATCCAAGCGGCCCTGGCCTGTCAACGCCAGCATCTGGACCGTCCAGCTGCCGATCCCCCGGATCGCGCGCAGCCGGCGCCAGCTGCGCTCGTGGTCGGGATCGTTCAGATCGACGCCCCCGCTCGCCACCTCGCGCGCGGCGCGGACCAGCGCCACCGCCCGACCGCCCCCCAAGTCCATCGACTGGAGCAGCGCCGGCGCCTGGACGGCAAGCACCGACGCCGTCGGCGCGTCCCGCATCCCGCTCCACGAACACCGCCGGCCTAGCCGCGCGATCAGGCGGCGCTCGATCGCGGCCGCGCGGCTGAACTCGATCAGCTGCTCGCAGATCGCCCACGCCAGCGCCTCGAACGGCTCCGGCTTCCCGCCGACTCTCAGGCCGGGCGAGGTCCGCACTGACCGGCCGATCAGCGGATCGGACCGGAATCGTTCGTAGAACGGCTCGATGTCCTGATCGATCCCGAGCGCCAGTCGCATCCGGTCGATCCCCCACTCCGCGGCGTCCCGCTCCGAAGCGCGGGCGCCGAACACCACCCGGTCGCGCGACGGTTGCGCCACGCGAACGAGCACCGGCGTCTCGCCCGAATGAAGCAGGCGATGCAGCACCCCGCCCCGCACCCGCGTGAGGCCGTCGAGCCCGTTGCGCAGCGGCAGGGCGAACACCCAGCGGGGCCGAACCTCGACGCGAACCTCGCGCCCCGGACCGCCGAGCGGGGTCAATCGCCTTGCTTGCCGATCACGTGGACGTCGACCAGGAACGACCGCGAGCCCACGATCGGCAGCATGTCGACGGCGCGGCGCGGGCCCGACTTGCCGTTGCCCAGCTTGCGGGCCGTGCGCCGCTTGATCAGGGCAATCGTGGCGGCGCCGGCGACAAACCCGGTGGCGGCGGCGGCCGCCGCCTGGAACGCGGGCAGCGACGCGGGGCCCGGCCGCTCGATCGTCCGGACCTCGGCGAGCACCGGCAGTCCGTCGATGACCTCCTCAGCGGGCTCGACCCCAGCAGGGTCGGCGCCCTCCGAGGCAGCCACCCCAGGGGCCTGTTCGTCCGCGAAAGGCTCAGTCATGCCCGCGACATGGTGACAGCGCCGGCGGTCAACTTCAAAGGAGCTTCTCGTACACCCTGTAGGTGCGGACGATCTTGCCCCCCATGCGCTCCATCGCACGGTTCATCGATTTGTTGGTCTCGAGGATCCAGCCGGTCTCGCCCTTCTTCTGGTTGGTTCGCTCGGCGGCGTCGTAGTGCAACTCGTACAGCTTCGCCCCGATGCCGGTGTGCTGGTACTCGGGCTTGACCCCGAGCGCGAACACGCGGACGCGGTCGATCTTGCCCTTGTACCAGAGCGCCTTGGCCCACCCGAACGGGAGCAGCCGGCCGTTCAGATGGATCAGGACCTGGTTGTAGTCGGGCAGCGTCAGCCCCGCCGCAACCGGCTCGCCGTCCTTCTCGGCGATGAACGCCCAGTTCTCGTCGAGCACGGGCTTGAGGTCCTTGGCGTAATGGCGGACCTCCTCCTCGGTCAGCGGCGTGAAGCCCCAGTTCCGCTCCCACGCGGCGTTGTAGACCTCGAGGAAGCGGCCGATCTCAGCCTCCATGTCCTTCTTCCGCATGGGCCGCACGGTGATCCCGTATTTGCGCTCGACGTCCGCGGCGGCTCGCCAGATCACCGGGTTCACCGACGAGCGCTCGGACACCTCGAGCGTCCACATGTACAGGTCCATCGCCTTGGTCAGGCCGGCGCCCTCGATCAAGCCCGGGTAGTACGGGTGATGCCAGTTGGTCAGGACGGTCGGGACCAGGTCGTAGCCGTCGACGAGCACGCCGCACTCGTCGTTGGTGGTGAAGTCCATCGGACCGACCATTCGGTCGCGGCTCCGGGCGCGGAGCCACTCCTCGGCGGTCGACAGCAGCGCGCCCGACGCCTCCGGGTCATCCTCGCACTCGAAGAACCCGAACATCCCCCAGTCGTGATGCTGGAACTCGTTGAAGTGGCGGTCGATCTGCGCGGTGATCCGGCCGACCGCCCGCTCGCCCCGCCAGGCCAGGAAGAACTCGACCTCGGCGTGCTTGAAGAACGGGTTGCGCTCGCGGTCGAAGAACCGCTTGCGATCGAACAGCAGCGGCGGCACCCAGTTGGGCTCGTTACGATAGAGCCGCCACGGCAGCTTGATGAATGTGTTCAGCTCGCGCTTGCTCGCGACAGGGCGTACGTCTAGGGCCCGACGAGCCGGCAGGGTCACGTCTAGCGCCATCTGCCCCGGAACGTTATATGTCTACCTCGATTGATGTCTTCGCCAAGGCCCGCGAGCACGAGCGGCTGGAGCAGCTGCGGGCCGCCCGGGAGCTCGACCTTGTCCCGTACTTCCGCGTCCTGGAGGGCCCCACCCTGCCGGTCGTGGAGATGGAGGGCAAGCGCCGGATCATGCTCGGCTCCAACAACTACCTCGGGCTGACCGGGGACGAGCGGGTCAAACAGGGCGCGCTCGACGCGCTCAACCGCTACGGGACCGGGCTCACCGGCTCGCGCTTCCTGAACGGGACCACCGATCTGCACCTCGAGCTCGAGCAAGAGCTCGCCGACTGGTTCGGCACCGAGGGCGCGCTCGTGTTCACGACCGGCCACCAGGCGAACCTCGGCGCGCTCGGGACGATCCTCGCGCCTGGCGACACGGTCGTCGTCGACTCGGGCGACCACGCGTCGATCCTCGACGGCTGCATCCTCTCGCGGGCCAAGCTGCGGCCGTTCCGCCACAACCGAATCGACAAGCTCGAGCAGGCGCTCGAGAAGGCCGCCCGCGACGCCGGCGGGATCCTGGTGGTCGTCGACGGCGTCTTCTCGATGGAGGGGGACGTCGCCCCGCTTCCCGAGATCGCCGAGCTCAGCCGCCGCTACGGCGCCCGCCTGATGGTCGACGAGGCGCACGCGCTGGGCGTGCTGGGCGCTCGCGGCGCCGGCGCGTCCGAGCTGTTCGGCGTCGAGGACCAGGTCGATCTGCGGATGGCGACGTTCTCGAAGTCGCTGGCCTCCTGCGGCGGCGTGATCGCGGGACCGGCCGACGTGATCGAGTTCCTGCGGGTCTCCTCCCGCCCATTCATGTTCACCGCCTCGGCCGTGCCCGCTGCGCTCGGGGCGGCTCTGGCCGCGGTCAGGATATGCCGCTCCGACGAGGGCCGCGAGCTGTTCGCACGCGTGCTCGACAACGCGCGCTACCTGCATCGGGGCCTGGACGAGCTCGGGTTCCAGGTGGTCAAGCCGACTCGCCTGGCCGACGGCACCGAGGTCGTGACCACGGTCGTCCCGGTCGTCGTCGGCGACGACTGGAAGGCGGCGTTCCTGTGGAAGGCGCTGTACGACCGCGGCCTGTACGTCAACGTCGCGCTCCACCCCGCGGTGCCGCCGGCGGGCGCGCTGCTGCGAACGAGCGTGATGGCGACTCACGATCACGCCACGCTCGACCAGGCACTCGAGATCTTCGCCGACGCCAAGCGGACCTTCGAGGCTGAGCACGGGGCGCTGCCCGGCCTGGGATAGGTGTGCCCCCACCCCCTGCCTTAAGGGAGTACTCGCGACCGCTGGCTTGTCCACAGTCGCACAAGGCCCCTGCTCTCAAAAAAACACGCTCTAAGCGCATGGGCCGCACTTGTGACGTTGCTGTTACTCGCGCCGATGTCGTAGCTTCTTGCTCTACCCGAGCGGCCAGCAGAACAGAGGTCGACAAGGTAGGAACGGGCCGGAAACGGGGGTGAAGAAACCGCGCGCGTATGCGTGCGGAACAGTAGTTCAGCACATCTAGGACCCACGGGAGGGGCCCTCGTGGACCCCTGCCATGAGTAAAACAAGAGTGTCCGCTGCGTCGGACCGACTGGGAGGTAGCGAAGCACCAAATGAGTGAGTCCGCCACGATGACCCCGGCGCCGCAACGACTGCGGGCACTGGAACGAGCCAACGCGGTCAGGCTCGCCCGCGCGGAGCTGAAGCGAAGGATCGCTGAGGGAGAAGCTTCCGCTGCGGACGTCATTTTGGATCCGCCCGATGAGGCGCTCAGCTGGGCAATCGGAGAGCTGCTGATGAGCCAGCGACGCTGGGGCAGCACGAAGTGCAGGAAGTTCCTCTCGCGCTATCACATCACCGAGACCAAGACGCTTGGCGCGCTAACGGATCGCCAGCGCCATCTGCTCGCCGACCAGCTCGAGTCATGCACAGCTCGAGCGTTCGAGCTGCTCAGCGTGTAGAGAAGCCATGACGGCCCCGCGCGACCGCCCGGCCAGGGCGGTCGCGCGGGACCCGGGCCGTGAGCCCCACCGGCGCCGCACCTGCACCCACTCCGCCGGCGACCTCAGATCTGGATTCCGACCGGCACCGGACTGGCGCCGGCAAAGAAGAAGAACCACACCACGAACGCCGCCAGCGTCAACCCGGCGCTCACCACGAGCACGGCCTCGAGCACGTAGTGTCCGGTGTCGTCGAGGCCTCGAGACCGGCGGTTGGCCTGGTACAAGTCGCTCAGCTTCGCGAGGACCGCGGCGAGTAGCCCGATCGTCGCCACCACCCCGATGAAGCTGACGCCGAGCGCGGTCCCGAGCGAGGACGTCGCCCCCTGGACCTGCGAGCCGACCCAGAGCCACAAAAGCGGCGTACCGATCCACAGGACGAGGCTGCCGATGAACATGATCAGCAGTACCAGCGTCGCGCCGACGCCCGTCCTCAGTAGGTCGCGCACGTCGGCCCGAGATTAGCTTTGACCGCCGGCCGCGGCGCTCATCACGAACGCGCGCGGCGGTGGCTAACGGACAGCCGGAGGAGAGCTTGACCTCCCACCACCCCATCAGCATCCCGATCAGCCCGAGCCGCGGCCTGACGTGCCACACGCCGCATCCCGGCTCGCCGATCTCTCGATTCGCGATCCGCACGAACCGGTAGTGGCCCGGGTCGAGCAGCAGCTTCTCGAGTCGCACGCGGTTGGCGGCCTGGAGGTCGGCGCGTTCGGCGATCGACGCCCGCGCGGCCTGCACGCGCGCCGCGAGCTCGTCCCGGACGCGCTCGAGCTCGCCGAGGTCGAGCAGCCGCGGCGCGCCGCACGGCCGCGCCGGCTCCTCGTCGAGCCCTCCCATCGTAAAAGCGGTCACGAACGCGTCGGCGAGTTCCCGCTCGAGCTTGTCGATCTGGGACCGCAGCGACCGTCGTGCCGCCCGCTCGTCTTGCTCCGGACCACGCAGCGACGCGACAGACGATCCCTGAAAAACGGCGCCTGAGTCGTATTCGAGAAGCTCCAACGCTGCCTCCTTTTCGGGAGCTCGGGCCAGCTTACCAGCCCCCACCGCCCCGATTTAGGAGGCTCCCAGAACGTCCACAGCGACCCAAAGCGCCTCCTCGAGGTGGATCGCCGGGACTCCGTCGACGCCGACCGCGAACAGCACCATCCGGCTCGTGCGGGGCCCTGGGCCATGGGCCGGATCGCCGAACAACGTCGCGTGGACCCTCTGCTCGTCCGCGACCACGAGCTGGCCCTCGGGGAGCGGAATCCCGCCGTCGAGGCCACCCCCGAACCGGTCGCCGGCCACCGCGGTCCGGATACCGAGACTGGACATGTCGGCAACGCGAGCATCGAGCGCCCACACCGGCACGCCGGTCTCGACGAGCGCGATCAGCAGCGCGTCCGCGAGCGAATCCCGCGACTGGAAGCGGCCATGCAGCAGGCGCTCGACCGCGGCGGCCTCGCTGGGAATCCGAGCCGCGTCGGGATCGAGGCCGACGTGGCGAAAGAACGCCCGGTACGCGTGCGGGATCGGCCGGGTGCGCATCGCCACCACGCCGGCGCCGCGGTAGCCATCGGACAGCTGTCGCAGGCGCCGCTGGACCTCGCGGGAGCTGCCGCGCACGCGCGCGTCGACCGCGGTCAAGATCAACCGCAGGCCCGGAAATTCATCCCGCAGCGCGGGCTCGACGACTCCGCTAACGGTGCTCATCACCCGGCGACGCCCCGCCTCGGCAGCGGTTCACTTGCGACGCAGCAGCATCTGGACCTGCGCCGCAAGGGCCGACCTCTCGAGCCAGTGCTCGCCGATCAATCGCTGAGCCACCGTCCCGCCACGATAGGCGAGCTCGAGCAGCGGACAGGCGGTGACGCCGTACAGGCCGCCGACGCCGCCGTCGGCGTCGTATGCGACGGGAATCGTCCACCGGTGTGCGCGCACGGCCTTGGCAGCCCCCGTATGGCTCGCGTTGACCGCCACCGCCGCGTATTGCGCCGCCCGCGTCCCCGGCGCCGAGGCGAGCGCCTGCATCGCGTCGACCTCGCGCTCGCAGGCGCGCGACCCCGTCACGAAGAAGCCGAGCACAAGCGGTCCGCGCTGCGCCAGCAGGCAGACGTTCAAGGCGCGCGGATCGTGGCGCGCGAGCGTGCACGGCGGGTCGAGGTTGGCGTCGCCGTTCAGCGTCGACGCCGCCAGCGGCGCAGCGAAGTACCGAAGCTGACCGCCGGCGGCGATCCCCGGCCTCCCCGGTCCCGCATGGTGAGACGTCAGCGCGTACACCAGGAAGCCAATCACGAGCACGGTCGCAAGCACACCGACCATCCACGCGTAGCGCCGATTGTCGATCAGGGCTCCGAACGGAGTCGGGTGCTCGCTCTCCGGCGGCCGGGCGCGCTCGGACCGGCTCACGCTACGCGTGCCCGCCGGCGCCGCGGCAATCCGCCGGCGACTCGCCGCCCGAGCTCGCGGACGCCGTCAAGCGCGTCGCGCCGCTCCGACAGCGCGAGCACCGAGGGCAGCACGAGCAGGACGCCACCGAGCGACACCGTCAGGTCGACGAGCGTCACCAGCCCGAAATCACGCAGCATCGTGATGCTCGACAGCGCGAGCACGCCGAACCCGGCGATCGCGGTGATCCCGGAGGCGAGCACCGCCGATCCGGTGAATCGGTACGTGCGCGCGAGTGCGTCGGCGGGCGACCGGCCGCCGAGCCGCTCCTGGCGGAACCGCTCGGACAGGAGCACGCTGAACTCGGTCGAGATCGCGATCACGAGCGCGCCGAGCGTGGCCGACATCGGGTTCAGCGGGATCCGTGTCGCGAATAGGATCAGCGACGACCACCCGGTCGCGAGCGCGATCGGCACGAGCGGGACGAGCGCCCGCTGCACCGTGCGCAGGACCGCGAGCAGCACCAGGCCGACCGCGAGCAGCCCCGCCAGCAGCATCAGCATCCGGTGACCCGACGACGACAGCGACGCGTCCGCCTGCGCGGCCAGCACGGGCAGGCCGGCGAGCTCCGCGCTGACGCCGGAGGGCGGATGCAGGTGCGCCCGCATGTAGTGGATCACGCGCTGCTGGCGCGACAGCGGCATCAGACGAATGCCGAACGCGAGCGTCGCCTCGCGGTGGTCGGGCGTGATCACCGCCTGGGAGAAGTACGGTGGCACCGCGTCGAGCAGGCTCGTTATCAGGCCGGTGGACAACGAGCTGCCGCACGAGCCCGTCGTCGCCTGACTGCCCGAGCAGAACAGATCAGGCAGCGACAGCGCCGGGCACAGCGTCGCGCGCGGGCAGCCCTTCGTCTCGACGTACCCGAAATGCGCCAGCAGCGTGTTCTCGTAGCGCACCATCCAGCTGATCGTCTGCGGGGTCGCCACGTTGCTCGAGTGCACGAGCACGTCGATCTCCCCCGACACTCCGGTCACGCGCTCCAGCGTCCGCAGATCGCGCAGCGCCGGCATGCTCGACGGCACGAGCTTGGTCACGTCGGACTGCACCGGCATCTGCGTGTCCGCGACCCACCCGAGCGCGGCCAGCACGAGGCCTACGAGCAGCACGAAACCGGGACGCCGCGCCGCGCCCGCCACCGCGGCCCTCGCGGCCCTCGCGACCCAGCCCACGCGCGACGAGACCGAAGACCGGGCGTCACCGAGGATCTCCCCCGCGCCGCGCACCGAGGCGCCGACGATGCCGAGCGATGGCGGGTTCCAGTGGCGAACCGGTCGCCGGCGGCGGGCGAGAACCATCGCGGCCGATCCCGCGGTGAGCGCGCACACGAGCGCGACTGCGATTCCCACGATCAGCAGCAGGCCAAACCCGCGGACCATCGGCACCGGCGAGAGCAGGAGCGCCAGAAAGCCGGCGGCCGTGGCCAGCGCTGCGGTCGCGATCGTCGGCGCAGCGGCGATCGTCGCCTGAGCGACGTCGCCCGACACCTCGTCGGTGCGCGCCTGGAACTGGATCGCGTAGTCGACCGCCAGCCCGATCAGGATCGGCAGCACCGCGATCGAGGCCATCGTCAGCGACCCGCCAAGCAGTGACACCGCCCCGAACGTGATCCCCGCCGCCGCCAGCGCGATCCCCAACGGCAGGAGCCGCGGACGCGAGCGAAACACGAGCAGCAACACCACGCCCATCACGATCAGCGCCGCGTCGAGCAGGCCGGCGACCCCACCGGTGATCGTCGAGGCGAGGGCGTCGGTCACCACCGGCACTCCGGAGACCGTGTACGTGCCGTGGTACGCGGAGCGGAACATCGGCATCTGCACCGCCTGCTGGATCCACGTGATCGCCTGGGCCTGCTGGGCCGCCGTCAGCGACGCCTTCAGCCGGACCTGGATCAGCGCGGAGTCGGCGGTTGGGAACAGGTACGCGAACCGCGCCTTCGGCTGGTTCACGCCGCGGGTCTGGTCGAACACGATCTCGGGGATGAACTGCGGATCGTCGATCCTCGGCTGGCCGGAGATGCCGGAGTTCAGGTACATCTGGAGCAGCTTCGTGGTCTCCTGCTCGTTGGCGGCCTGACCGGCCGCGTCCTCGAGCGTGGTCGCCTCCTTGCGCGACAGGTGCCGTGCCAGCGCCAGCTTGTAGGCGCTCGTCCTGGCGGTTTGGATCGTCTGCTCGGCGGCCCTCGTGATCTGCGCGATCTCGGTGTTGACGGCAGCGACCGCGCGGTTCAGGAACGTCCCCGGCCCGTACACGACCTGCGCCGGCCGCGCCTTCATCAACTTGCCGCACGGACTCCCCCACCCTCCGTAGGGAGTCGCGGATCCGACCGGCGCCGGCGTGAACGCCTCGAGCTGCTGATTTGCCACCACCACCTCGCCGGCCAGGCACGCCTCGAGCTGGCTGACCGTCGCGAGGTCCTTGGTCTCGACCAGATCCGTCAGCGGCTCCCGGATCAGGATCACCACCGGATCACCGCCGAAGTGCTGGTTGTCGTCGACGCTCGCCTGGAACGTCGGCGACGAGCGGCTGACGAACGTGTCGCTGTTCGTGTTCGGCGTCAGCCGCAGCGCCAGCGCCCCACCGCCCAACGCAAGCGCGAGCACGATGCCGAGAGTCACGGCCGGTTTGCTCGCGGCCGCCCCCGCGAGCCGCCCCAACGTCTTGGCCATCATCGCGTCGTTAGTCCATCGCGAGCGGGCCCTGCGACTCCCCGGACAGGAACTGGCGGATGAACGGATTCTCGGAGTTGAGCATGTCCTCGGCCGGGCCCGCCTCGACGATCCGGCCCTTCCACAGCACGTTGATGTAGTCCGCGACCCGGCGGGCGCTCATGATGTCGTGCGTGATCACGCAGAAGGTCGGGAGGTGCTCCTTCCCCTTGGCCTTCGCCTCCTCCATCATGTCGCGGTGGATCTCGAGGATCAGCTCGCCGAGCAGCGCGGTGCGAACCGGGTCGAGCCCCGAGTCGGGCTCGTCGAACAGCAGGATGTCGGGCTCGAGCACGAGCGCGCGCGCGAACCCGGCGCGCTTGCGCATCCCGCCCGATAGCTCGTTCGGCATCTTCGTGCGGGCGTCGCCCAGTCCCACCTCTTTGAGCCGCCGCATGACGATGTCCTCGATCTCGCCCTCGCTCTTCTCGGTGTGCTGGCGCAGTGGAAACGCGACGTTGTCGAACACGGTCATCGATCCGAACAGAGCGCCGTCCTGGAACAGCAGGCCGAACTTCTTGCGCATCTCGAACAGCTGGTCGTCTGGCATGTTCGGGACCGACTCGCCGTGCACGAGGACGTCGCCCTCGTCGGGGTACAGCAGCCCGACCATGTGCTTGATACAGACGGACTTTCCGGTGCCGGACGGCCCGATGATCATCGAGACCATGCCCTCGGGCAGGCCCATGTTCAGCCCGCGGAGGATGTGCGCGCGGCCGAACGACTTGTAGATGTCGATGAACTCGACGGCGTCGGGGCGGCCCGACGGATACACCTTGTACGTGTGCCACTTGTACTCGTCGTCGGACGTGCCTGGGGGCGGGCTCGGACGCGGCGGCTGCTCGTCGACCACCGACACGCGCGAGCCGCTCGCGGCCGGTTGATCCTTGCCAGAGCCCGAGTCGGAGTCGGAGTCGGGCTCGTGCTCGCCGTCAAACGGCGCCGGCTCGTACTCGCCACCGTGCCCGGCGTGCTCGGGGCTCCACTCTTGTTCGTCAAACACCATCTTCAGCCTCCGATAGGTGCCCGGGGGTTGGCGCCCCAGAAGAGCTGCGTGCCGAGCATTCCGATGAGATGTACACCGACCAGGTTCAAGACCATCGACTTCGCGGTCGCGGTACCGACGCCTACAGGCCCACCGCTTGCGTTGTACCCGTAATAGCAGCCGACCAGCACGATGAGCGTAGCCATCGCCATCGCCTTTATGAGGCTGAACAGGAGGTCCGGCGGGTTCTGGAACTCCCAGAAGATCAGGAAGTACCCCCCTGAGGAGACGTCGCCGATCTGCTGCACGACCGCGATGTAGCTCGCGAGGAACCCGGCGCCGATCGAGATGACGTACACGAACGGGAGCACCATCCACGCCGCGAGCAGCCTGGTCGCGCACAGGAACGTCATGCCGCTGATCCCCATCACCTCGAGCGCGTCGATCTCGTCGGAGATCCGCATCGAGCCGAGCTCGGCGACGATTCCGGTGCCGACCTTGGCCGCCATCATGTAGCCGAACGCGAGCGGCGCCAGCTCGCGCAGGTCGCACCACGCCGAGAACACGCCGGAGAACGCGGGGGCTCCCTGCGAGCGCAGCAGGTAGGCGCCCTCGATCCCGCATGACAGGCCGACGATGAACACCAGCGTGCAGATCACGATCGCCGAGCCGACGATCAGGATGCCCGCCTGGCGCAGCGCCTCGCCGAAGAACTTGAACACGCGCAGGCGGAACACCTCGCCGAGCACCTGCGTCGCGAACTTCGCAATCTCGCCGAACGCTTCGACCCAGCCCTTGGGAGTGACGATCAGGTCGTTCATCAGCGCGGGATCGTCGTGATCTCGGGATGGGTCGCGAGCAGCGTCTGGGTGAACGCGTAGTTGAACGCGAAGATCCCCAGGAACGAGATCACGACCGCCTGGTTGACCGCGCGGCCCACCCCCTCGGCCCCGCCCGAGGCGGTCATCCCCTTGTAGCAGCAGACGACCGCGATGATCGCTCCGAACAGCGTGGTCTTGACCACCGATCCCCACAGGTCGGTCGTCTCGGCGTTGTTGAAGAACGTAGAGAAGAACGGGCCGAGCGACGCGTGGTTGACGAGCGTCGCGAGGATCCCGCCGAAGATGCCGAAGATCAGCGCATAGATGTCGAACAGGCCGGTGAGCAGCATCAGCGCGAGGAACCGGGGAACGACCAGGTTCTTGATCGGGTCGACGCCGAGCACCTGGAGCGCGTCGAGCTCCTCGCGGATCTTGCGGGCGCCGAGGTCGGCGGTGATCGCGGTCCCGGCGACGCCGGCGAGCACGATCGCGTCGACGAACGGCGCGAACTCGCGAATCGACGCGAGCACGAAGAATCCGCCGAGGCGGTCGAGCGCGCCGAACAGCACGAGGAAGTTCGCGGCCTGAAGGCCCGGAGCCTCGTACCCGAAGGCGATCGTCGAGATCAGCAGCGGGAACCAGCACAGGCGCAGCGCGAACATGAACTGGCCGACGAACTCGGGGCCGTACGGATACGGGGGCCGCACGGCGGAGACCAGCGTCTTGCCGGTCAGGATCATCATGTTGCCGACCTCTTCGAGCAAGCCCTTGATGGGCGTGTACCCGCGATCGGCGACGGCTCTGATCAAAGCTTGCTCCACCCTCCCTGGTCTGCAGTGCCGCCACGCGGCTGACCGGCTAAGCGTACGGGGCGCCGCTGCGAAATACCAAATTCGAACCGTCGCCGAACCGGCGTGAGCGCGCAGGGCAGTTGCTATGTTCGGCGCGCCGTGCCCTGGAGGAGCTTTGGTCTGATCTGCGGAGCGCTTGCGGCGCTCGTCCTGGCTGCGTGCGGCGGCGGCACCCGGCAGGATGCGAGCGAGCCGAGCGGCAATTTCCCCGTTTCGGTGACGACGGCGACATTCCCCTCATCGCAGCGCCTGGCCGAGCAGACGCACCTCGTGCTCGCCATGCGCAACACAGGCAGGGAGACGATCCCGAACATCGCCGTGACGATCTGCAACGTCACCTGTGCCTATCCCGCGCCGGCGGGCGAGGGCACCGACACGGCGGCGTTCGGGCAGGACCTGCAGATGCCGGGGCTGGCGAACTCCTCGCGCCCGGTGTGGGTCGTCGACCGGCCTCCGGGCGCGTGCAACGCCGGCTGCCACCCCGGCTCGACCGAGGGCAGCGGCAGCCCCGGTGGCGCCGTCACCGCCTACTCGAACACCTGGGCGCTCGGAGCGCTCGCCCCGGGCCACACGGCCAAGTTCGACTGGGCCGTGACCGCGGTGGCGCCCGGCCGTCACGTGGTCGCATGGGAGGTGGCCGCCGGCCTGAACGGCAAAGCCAAGGCCGTGACCGGCAACGGCTCAGCTCCGCATGGGACGTTCACAGTCCTGATCCACAGCGCGCCGTCCGAGTCGTACGTCAACAACAACGGCCAGGTCGTCACGACCCGTCCTAGCTTCGGCTGCCCGTCCGGTCCCTCTCGCTACTCCGAACTCGATGCCGCCCAGATGTTGATCCCGCCCTCGACCGCGAGCTGGTCGATCTCCTCGAGCTCGGCGGGGTCGAAGTCGAGGCGCTCGAGCGCGGCGACGTTCTGCTCGAGCTGCGCGACGCTGCTGGCGCCGAGCAGCGCGCTCGTGATGCGCGGATCGCGCAGGACCCACGCGATCGCCATCTGCGCGAGCGACTGGCCGCGCCGCTGCGCGATCCCGTTCAGTCCCTTCACGCGCGCGAGGTTCTCAGGCGTCAGCATGCCCTCGTCGAAGTAGTTCCCGATCCGCGCGCGCGAGTCCTCGGGAACTCCGTCGAGGTACTTGCCGGTCAAGAGTCCCTGGGCGAGCGGCGAGAACACGATCGTGCCGATGCCCTCGCGCTCGAGCACGTCGAGCAGCTCCTCCTCGATCCAGCGGTTGATCAGCGAGTACGAGGGCTGATGGATGAGCAGCGGCGTGCCGAGCTCGCGCAGGATCAGCGCCGCCTCCTCGGTCCGGCGCGGCCCGTAGGACGAGATCCCGACGTATCGCGTCTTGCCCTGGCGCACAGCGGCGTCGAGCGCGCCCATCGTCTCCTCGAGCGGCGTGTCGGGATCGAACCGGTGCGAGTAGAAGATGTCGACGTGGTCGAGCCGCATCCTCTTGAGGCTCTGCTCGAGGCTGGCGAGCAGGTATTTGCGCGAGCCCCACTCGCCGTACGGGCCTGGCCACATGTCGTAGCCGGCCTTGGTCGAGATCACGATCTGGTCGCGGTAGGGCCTCAGGTCCTCCTCGTAGATCCGCCCGAAGTTGATCTCCGCGCTGCCGTACGGCGGCCCGTAGTTGTTGGCGAGATCGAAGTGCGTGATCCCCACGTCGAACGCGCGGCGGATGATCGAACGGCTGACCGCGAGCGGCCGATCGTCGCCGAAGTTCTGCCACAGCCCGAGCGAGATCGCCGGCACCTGCAGCCCGCTGCGCCCGCAGCGGCGATAGGGCATCCGCTCGTACCGGCGCTCGTCGGGCACGTACGCCTGCCAGCCGAGCTGTGGGTTGAACGGCATGTGCGCGAGTATTACACGCCGGCTCCATGGCGACGGCGCCTTTGTCCAACTGGGACGGATGATTTGGACATCCGGATAATGACGGCGGACGCGGCCCGGCGTTAATCTCTGACTCGTACGCCTCGGCCCCGTCGAGGTGGGGTTTCGTACGCGCCTGCGCCGCCGTGGCGCCCACATGGAAGGAAATCGATAACGCACATGCCTCGCATCCGCCAGCAGAACATCTTCGCCGCGCAGTGGACTATGAATGGGCCCCACCCGCCCGCACTCGGGGCGCCCGATCTCACGCTCTCCGACAACCAGGTGTTCGGCGCGAACGTGTTCAGCCGCGCCGTGCAGCGCCAGCGCCTCTCCTCCGACGTCTTCAACCGCCTGCAGCACACGCTCGCCCGCGGCCAAGCGCTCGACACGTCGCTCGCCGACGCGGTCGCGCTCGCGATGAAGGAGTGGGCAATGGAGCGGGGCGCGACCCATTACACGCACTGGTTCCAGCCTTTGACGGGCTCGACCGCGGAGAAGCACGACAGCTTCTACGCCCCGACCGACGAGGGTACGGCGATCGCGGAGTTCTCGGGCAAGGAACTGATCCAGGGCGAGCCCGACGCCTCGAGCTTCCCGACCGGAGGGATCCGCGCGACGTTCGAGGCGCGCGGCTATACCGCCTGGGACCCGACCTCCCCCGCCTTCATCCTCGAGAACCCAAACGGCACGCTGCTGTGCATCCCGACCGCGTTCGCGTCGTGGACGGGCGAGGCACTCGACCACAAGATCCCGCTGCTGCGCTCGATGGACGCGCTGTCGAAGTCGGCCGTCCGCGCGCTCGGACTGTTCGGCGACTCCGGCGTGCAGCGCGTGTTCACGACGATCGGACCCGAGCAGGAGTACTTCCTGATCGACGAGCAGTACTACTTCGAGCGTCCTGACCTGATCACCACCGGCCGGACCCTGTTCGGCGCCAAGCCGCCCAAGGGGCACGAGCTCGACGATCACTACTTCGGCTCGATCCCCGAGCGGATCCTCGCCTGCATGCTCGAGACCGAACGCGAGCTGGCCAAGCTGGGCGTGCCGGTCAAGACCCGCCACAACGAGGTCGCCCCGAATCAGTACGAGATCGCGCCGATCTTCGAGAACTCGAACGTCGGCTCGGACCACCAGCAGCTGACGATGCAGATCATGCAAAACATCGCGCGCCGCTACGGGCTCGTGTGCCTGCTGCACGAGAAGCCGTTCGCCGGCGTCAACGGCTCGGGCAAGCACAATAACTGGTCGATGGGCACGGACACCGGCAAGAACCTGCTCGAGCCCGGCGACACACCGCACCGGAACCTCGAGTTCCTGTTCTTCTGCGCGGCAGTGATCCAGGCGGTGAACAAGTACCAGGGGCTGTTGCGCGCATCGATCGCCTCGCCGGGTCAGGACCATCGCCTCGGCGCCAACGAGGCGCCGCCGGCGATCATGTCGATCTTCCTCGGCGCCGAGCTCGAGAACGTGTTCGGCGCGCTCGAGCGCGGAGAGGCGTCCGAGACCAGAGCGCAGTCGTTCCTCGGCCTCGGCACCCCGGTACTGCCGCAGCTGCCCAAGCACGGCGGCGACCGCAACCGCACGAGCCCGTTCGCGTTCACCGGGAACAAGTTCGAGTTCCGCGCGCTCGGCTCGAGCCAGTCGCCGTCGCTCCCCAACACCGTGCTCAACACGATCGTCGCCGAGGCGATCGATGAGCTCGCCGACGAGCTCGAGGCGGCGGTCAAGGACGGTCCGCCGGCCGGCGATCCGCTCCGCGACGCCGTGCTCGAGGACGCGCTGCGGCCGATCCTCCAGCGCACGTACGCCGACAACAGGCGGATCGTGTTCGGCGGTGACAACTATGACGAGGAGTGGCACGCCGAGGCCGAGCGCCGCGGTCTGCTGAACCTGCGCGCCACGCCGGACGCGCTCCCCTACCTCGTCTCCGACGACACCGTCGCGGTGTTCGAGAAACACAACGTGCTCTCCCGCCGCGAGCTCGAGTCGCGCCACGAGGTGTTCCTCGAGCAGTACGTCACCAAGCTCAACATCGAGGCCGAGACGGCGGCGTCGCTCGCGCGGACGATGCTGCTGCCGGCGGCGGCCCGCCACCTTGCGCTGCTGCTCGAGGCCCAGCTCGGCGAGCTCGCCGGCGAGACCTCGGACCTGATCGCGGAGTTCACCGAGGCGATCAAGAAGCTCGAGTCGGCGAACCTGGGCGAAAACCATCCGCCTGAACTCGAGGACCACGCGGAGTTCATGCGGGACTCGGTCGTGCCGGCGATGGCGGAGGTCCGTGACGCCGCCGACCGGCTCGAGAAGGTCGTCGCCGACGATCTGTGGCCCCTGCCAAAGTACTCGGAGATCCTATTCATTAAATAGCGCCGCCCGGGAGAGACAGCCACCCGGACCCACTCAAACTTCACTCGAGGGGGTCCGGGTGGCTGTCCTGCCCGCCGACGCTCGCAGGGCCTCCTCCTCGCTGAAAGCCGTGAAGCCACTCTCACGCGGCTAAAGCCACCCTTGCCGCCTGCCGACGCGAGTGGCACGACATGGGGGATGAGCTTCCTCTTCTCGGCAACGCAACTTGTGCACGCCGGCCGGGTTCTACGGTACGGTGGCACTGGTGGCAGGCCGTATGACTGAACACCGCGGGCGCTTTGTGGCCCTGCTTGTCGGGCTCCTGCTGACGGGACTCGCAATCACTGCTGATCCGGTTGCCGCGGCTTCCAGGAAGGCGACGGCGCACACGATCCACAAGGCGGCCGACTCGCTCGCCGGCCGCGGCATGTGGATCTGGTACATCTCGCGCTCGGCCGGGGGGACGCTGTCGTCGATCATCTCCGAAGCGCGCCATTACGGCATCAGCACGCTCATCATCAAGAGCAGCGATGGCCCGACGATGTGGTCGCAGTTCAACCCGAGCGTCGTGTCGACGCTCCATGCCAACGGCCTGCGCGTGTGCGCGTGGCAGTACGTTTATGGAAACCAGCCGCTGCTCGAGGCGCAGGTGGGAGCGCAGGCCGTTCGCGACGGCGCCGACTGCCTGGCGATCGACGCCGAGAGTGAGTACGAGGGCAAGTACGTCGCCGCGCAGAGTTACATAACGCAGTTGCGCAAATTGATCGGTCAGACCTACCCGGTGGCACTCGCTGGGTTCCCCTACGTTGACTACCACCCCGGTTTCCCCTACTCGGTGTTCCTCGGTCCCGGCGGGGCTCAGTACAACTCGCCGCAGATGTACTGGATGGACATCGGCACCAGCGTCAACACCGTGTACGCGCACACGTACGCGTACAACAACGTGTACGAGCGCCCAGTCGATCCGCTCGGGCAGGTCTACCAGAACCCGCCGCTGGGACAGCTGATTCGTTTCCGCCAGCTGTCGCGCACCTACGACGCCGCCGGCGTCTCCTGGTGGAACTGGCAGCAGGCGAATCCCACCGGTTGGAAGGGGATCTCCATCGGCGCCGGCAACCTCGCGGGCGTCACGCCGACCACCGGCACGCCGATCCTGAAACTCGGCTCGCTCGGAGATCTCGTCGTGTGGGCGCAGGAGCATCTGGCGACGGCGGGCTACACGATCCCGATCGACGGTGACTATGGCCCGGCCACGCAAACCGCCGTTGAGAGCCTGCAGACCGCCCAGGGGCTCACGGTCGACGGAGTCGTCGGGCCGGCGACGTGGACGGCGCTGCTGCGCTCCGCGCCCGCACCGGTGACCTGGACGCGCACCGGCGCGGTGGTCGCTTCGGCCGCGGCCGTGCACAGCTCGCGCAGCGGGCACCGGCCGCTGTTGATGCACGTGCCGAAGTCGGCCCGCGCACGCGCCACGCGCGACGAGATCGCCGGCGCCGGCGGCGCGGGTTAGGGCCCGCGACCTCACTCGCGATTCAGAGCAGCTCGAGCTCGCGGCCTGGCAGGTCGTCAGGGGGACCGTTGATGTGCTGCGACTCGGCCGCTAGCTGCCGCGAAGCCTCGTCCATCGCGGTCACAATACCTGGCGTACCAGCGCAATCGCAGCACCGGTAACGCACGCGACGCCGGTATGTGCTGACATGCGCCGCACAATACGTAAAGCTTTGCTGCACTCGTTCAGTTCAACAGGGAGAAGGCATGCCTCCAGCCCGCAGGTCAGCCACGAAAAAGCCCGCCGCCCGCGCGAGCACCGCCACCAAGGGCGTCCGTGCCCGCGCAGCCTCTACGTCCGCGGCGACGCGGCGCGAGGTGGAGCAGTCCATTGCACGTTTTGAGAAGCGGCTCGACGACGCCAACGACGCGCTCAAAAGCCTCGGCACGCACCTCGGTCACGGCGCCCAAGGGAGCTACAAGGAAGTGACCTCGGCGCTGGCGGCGCTCCGTCGCGAGGCGGCGAAGACCAACAAGCAAGCGCTCAAGGATTTCGACAAGCTGCGCACCTCGGTGACGCGGAAGGCTCCCGCAGCCGCGAAGTCGAACTCTCGAGCGAAGACGAGCGCCGGCGCCGCGAAGCCAAGCGCCGGATCGTCGCGCAGCAGCGCACGCTCGAGCACCAGCCGCTCGACCGCCACCCGCTCGACCGCCAGCCGCTCGACCGCATCGCGTGCGAAGACCACGCGCTCGAAGCCGAAGACCAGCTAACTCATAGGGCGCCCCCGACTGCCCGGCTCAGGGCTCGAGTGTCGTCCCGGCGTCGACGAGCGTCGGCTTGTCGACGTCGAGCCCGACCGCACCGCGTACGCGCACGCCCTCGCCGAAGGTGACGTCCCCGTGCACCACGAGCCGGTCGGCCTCGCGCAACGACGGGGCGCCGCCCGGAAAGCGCTGCTCGAAGTCGTCGAGCAGCTTGTAGAACTCGGGGTCGAGCTCGACGTACGGCAGATTCCCCACGCGCTCGGGCACCGCTGAGACGACGAATTCGTCCGACAGCGTGTACACGTCTGAGCGCAGAACGAGCAGGTCATCGGTCGTCTTCACCGGAACGAACCGCGCCCGCGGCACGCACAGCAACTGCGCGCCCTTAAAGCTGCCGATCGCGGCACCCATCGCGCTCTCGAGCTGGATCACCGGCGGTGAGCTCGAGTCGCGCGGATCGACGGTCTTGCGGTTGATGATGAGCGGCAGCTCGAGCACGCCGCCGGTGTGGTCGAGCTTCTCCTTCAACGCGCGCAGATCGACCCACAGGCTGTTCGTGTTGTAATAGCGCCACCGGTGGTGGTCGCGGAACGACTCCTGGTCTTCGGGCGGGGTCTGTGCGGTCTCGCGCAGCACAAGCTGCCCGTCGGCACGCCTTTGCGCGATGTGTCCGCCCTTGCGGTCGGCCTCGGTTCCCTCCACCACCTCCATCAAGAATGGAATCTCGCCACGCTCCATGTGACCGGCGATTCGGGCGTCGGTGGCGGCACCAAGGTTGTCGGCGTTGGCGATCATCGCGTAGTGGAAGCCGTGCTCGAGGAGCGCGTCGAGCATCCCCGAGCTGCGCAGCGAGCTGTACACGTCACCGTGTCCCGGCGGACACCACTCGAGTGACGGCTCGCGTGGCCAGCTGACAGGCGCGAGCGACTCGGCGTCGAGCTTTGGCTCCATGCTCTGCATGAACGACACCGGCAGCCCGGTGTCGAGGTCCGGGTGTGACTCGAGCGCGCGCGCAGTGTCCGCGCGCGTCGCCTCGCTGTTCATCAACACCAGCGGCAGGCGGACGCCGTAGCGCTGTCGCAGCGCGAGCGTGTTCCCGATGATGATGTCGAGGAACGACCGCCCGTCGCGGGCCTCCACGAGCGACTTCGGGCTGCGCAGCCCCATCGTCGTCGCGAGCCCGCCGTTCAGCTTGATGACGGCGACGCGATCGAGTGCGCCGGCGTCAGCTTCGGGCAGCTCCTCCAGCGTGTCCACGTCGCCGGCCGGTTCGAGCTCGGCGGTCGGCAGCATCGCCGACTCGCCGGCGACGAGCCGCCGGTAGGCGCTCGCGAAGCTGCGGATCGCCTCGTCTGGCTGACCCGCGTCGCGCATCTTCTCCTCGGCCGCCTTCAGCCCGTCCTCAGACATCGCGCCCTAGCCGTGGAGAGCTGATCACAAGTCGCACCTGGCGAGCGCCGGGAGCGCTCACTCGCGGTCGGCGGCGACGATCAGCACGTTGCAGCGCGCGTGGTGCGAGACCTTGTCGGGCACGCTTCCGAGCACGAACCGCCTGAGGCCACTGTGCATCCCACGGTTGCCGACCACGATCAGGCTAGCGCCGACCTCGTCGGCGACGCGCAGGAGCGCGTCCGCGGGATGGTCTTCCTCGGTCGCATGGGTGGTTGTCTTGACGCCGGTGTCGCGAAACTCCGATGCGGCGTCGCCGAGGATGCTCTCCGCCTCGGAGTCCGGGTACGGTTGCCAGACCCTGGCGGCCTCGTCCGCGGCCCCCTGGATGTGGGCACGCAACGGCTCGAACGCGGACACGATGTGGAGCTCGGCGCCGAGCGCCTTGGCCACGCGGACCGCCTCCGCCACCGCGCGCTTGGCGCTGTCCGATCCGTCCGTCCCCACTACGATCGTGTCTGCCATCCGCTTCTCCTTCTCTGCCGCCACCCGTGCCCCGGCCGCACCCTACCGAAGTTTCCGCCGCGGTGCAGGGGGTCGTTTCACGGCTGCCCGTAATACGCCTGCGGCCCGTGTTTGCGCTCGTAATGCTTGTCGCGGAGCTCCGACTGGAGCGGCGGCGCGTTCGGCTCGAGCAACCTGGTCAGCAGCGCCATCCTCGCCACCTGCTCGAGCGTGAGGGCGACATCGACCGCGCCCGCCACCGTGGCCGCCCAGCAGAACGGCGCGTGGCCTCTCGCGAGTGCACAGGGCAGCTCGATCGGTCCGCGCTCGGAGATCAGCTCGATCAGCGTCGTCCCGGTCGCGCCCTCGTAGTCTGACGCGATCTCCTCGCCGGTCAGCGCGCGAGTCACCGGGATCGGGCAAGCGCACAGGTCGGCATGGGTTGTTCCCAGCAACGGGATCTCGCGCTGCGCCTGCGCCCAGGCCACGCCCCACGTCGAATGCGTGTGCACGACCCCGCCGATCTCCCCGAACGCCCGATACAGCGCGAGGTGCGTGGGCGTATCGGTCGACGGCCGCCGGGGTGGGTGGGGACCGGCTATCACGTTGCCGTCAAGATCGACGACGACCATGTCGGCCTCGGTCATCTCGTCGTAGGCGACGCCACTCGGCTTGATCACGACGAGGCCCTCGTCACGGTCGATCGCGCTTGCGTTTCCCCAGGTGAGCGGCGCCAGACCGTGTGCTGCGAGCGCGCAGTTGGCCTCGAGCACGTCCGTGATCAGCGAGCCGTCAACCACCAGCGCCGCTCCGTCAGATCTCGACGTGCTCGATGTCGAGCAGTTCCGCGAGCCGGCGCCATCGGCCGCGGTGGTCGCCCAGGTTCGTCACGAAGTGATGCGGCCCGGCGAGTGAAAGCCACCGGTTCATGAACTCCTCCATACCCGCATCCGGGCGGAAATGAAAGTGGTGCATCTCGACGTTCGGCAACTCCGGGGTGTCGAGCACGTCGCCGCGCCCGACCACGAGGCGGTAGTAGTCGCCCTCGACTGGGATGAGGGCGGCGGTCGTGGCCACGCCCGGCTCGGCGGAGAACACCGGCGTGGGCGGATTGTCGAGCCGGCCGATGCCGAGCTCGCGGTCGATCAGCCTCACGGGACGGTCGCTGCGCGCGATCTTCCAGTTGCCCTCGCCCATGTGGCTGATCAGCACCGAGTCGAGCTCCCAGTCCATCGCATACATCTCGCTGAAGTGCGCGTCACCGATCATCGTCTGGGCGGCGCACATCAGCGTCGTGGTGTTGGTGTCGCCCTCGGCGGCGAACCCGTAACCGTCGGCCATCAGGTCAGAGGCGGCCAGCAGCGGCAGCTGCTCGAACCGCCCGTCGCCGCCGATCGAGTCGAAGTGGAACGAAAATCCGGCGTAGCCCCTGTCCTCGAGCAGGCCGCGGATCGCCACCTCGAACCGCGCGGCATACGCGTGACGCTCGCGCGGGAGATCGCTCGCGACCTCGAACACCTCGGCATGACGGGCAAGGACGCCGTCGACCTCCGCGTCCGTGACCGCATCGAGTCTCTTCACCACCGCACCGAGATCCTCGCCGACGACGGTCGGCCCGATCCGGCGCAACAACGACGGCGGGTCGTAGAGGATGTCTCCCATGCCGTTCATCGGGTAGCCGAGCAGGCCGATCCGCATCCGCCGCAGCTGCGTCACCGCCTGCGCGGCCCGCGACCAGTCCTCGAACGCGCGCTCGAACTCCGCCGATTGCCAGTCGCCGGTGATCACCGAGAACGGCAGCCCCGAACGGACCAGCGCGTTGGCCTGATCCTGGGCGCCGTGGATGCCCTGGTTGTAGGTCAGGTCCGACATGTCCCAGCGTGGGGTGATCGAACGCTCGGGCTGGATGTTCGCGAGCAGCAGCGGCACCGGCGTCTGCAGCAGCGCGCGCACGGTGCGCATCGCCGGCCCGTAGGTCAGCATCACAATCGCGATCCCGTCGACGTCCGCCGCCACCAGCTCGCGCGCGATGGCCTCGACGTCCTCGCGGTTGCGCGCCGGCCGCGTGAATTGGACTTCCGCGACCGGAGCCAGTTTCTGCGCGACCGCGGCCGCGTACTCGCCCTGGCGCTCGGTGATCCCCGGGATCATGTCGTCGTAGAGCTCCTGCATGATCCCGAGCAGGCCGATTCGAGGTTGCCCGCTCACGCTGATCTCCTTTCCGTGCGGATGCGCTTCAGGTCGTGCAGGAGCCGTACCTCGGTGCGCCCGAGCATCTCGTACAGCTTGCGGTAGATCTCGTACACGCGGTCGTAGGTCTTCTTGGCCTCGAGGTCCGGTTTATAGCTGCGCACGCTCCTCGGACGGGTCGCGTCGATCGCGCTCCCGATGTCCTCGAACACACCCGCCGCCACCGCGCCGAACAGAGCGGCGCCGCGGGCGGGGATCTCATTCACCTCGGGCACGTGCACCTCGTGTCCGCTGGTGTCGGCCAGCAGCTGCATCATCAGCGGGCTGCGCTCGGCGATCCCGCCGCAGGCGACGATCCGCGACAGCACGAGCCTGTGCTCCTCGAAGTTGTCCATGATCCGGCGGCTTCCGAACGCGATCGACTCGAGCAGCGCGCGGTAGATCTGCTCGCGCGTGGTCTGGAGCGTCATGCCGAGGATCGCGCCCGTCAGATCGGCGTCGGCCAGGATCGTGCGGTTGCCGTTCCACCAGTCGAGCGCGACCAGCCCGGTCTCGCCCGGCCCGATCCTGGACGCCGCCTCCTCGAGCTGGGCGTAGCTGCCCGGGTCCCGGGCAACGTTCTCGACGAACCAGGCGAGCATGTCGCCGACCGCCGCCTGACCGGCCTCGTAGCCGAACAGGCCCGGGAGGATCCCGTCCTTGACCACCCCGGTGATGCCGGGCAGCCGGGTCTCCTCGGGGTGGACGATCATGTCGCAGATCGAGGTCCCGATCACGACCACGAACGTGCCCGGCTCCTCGACGCCGACTCCCGGGACCGATACCCACGCGTCCACGTTCCCGACCGCGACCGCGACCGATTCGCTCAGCCCCGTGCGCCGCGCGACCTCCGCCCGCAGCGTGCCCGCCTTCGTCCCGAGCGGCACGAACGTGTCGCCGAGCTTCTCGCCCGGCTTGTCGAAGCCGGGATACGCCGCCTCGAAGTACTCTGTCGGAGGCAGTCCCTCGGCCGGCGACCACATCGCCTTGAACCCGGCGGTCGCGGTCTGACGGCACTCGGCGCCGGTCAGCCACCACACGATCCAGTCGGTCGCTTCGATGTAGGCCGCGGCCGCGTCGTAGACCTCGCGGTCCTCGAGCCACACCGAGATCAGCTTCGGGAAGTACCACTCCGAGGAGATCCGCCCGCCGTACCGCTCCAGGAACGACTCGCCTCGCTCGAGCGCGACCTCGTTCAGGCGATCGGCGACCGGCTGCGCGGCGTGGTGCTTCCACAGCTTCGGCCAGGCGTGCCGGCGAGCTCGCCATTGCTCGAGCGTGCACAGTGGCACGCCGTCACTGGTGACCGGCAGCACCGTGCACGAGGTGAAGTCGATACCGAGCCCGACCACCCGCTCGGGGTCCACTCCCGCCTCCTTGATGACCTCGGGCACCGCCTGCTCGACCACGGTTACCCATTCGTCCGGGTCCTGCAAGGCCCAGTCGGCCGGGAGCTGCTCGCCGGTCGAGGGGAGCGTCCGGTCGATGACCGCGCTCGGGTAGCGGACGACGCTGGTGGCCAGCACGTCGCCGCGGCTCAGGTCGACCAGCGCAGCGCGGCCCGATTCCGTGCCGAAGTCGACACCGATCGCGTACGTCACTGCGGGCCGGATTCAGGCGCCGGCGTTCTGCACCTCTTCCAGTTGGCGACGATAGCTCGAGACCATCAGCTCCGTGAGCTCCTCGAGCGACGTCTCGTGCACCTGCTGGTCGATGGTGATGCGGCCGCCTTGCATGACGTTGATGCGGTCGCACAGCTCGAACAGGTGAGCGTAGTTGTGGTCGATCACGATGATCGAGACTCGGCCGCTCGAGGCAAGGTCCTTGACGAGGTTGATGATGAGACGTGACTCGCGCGCCCCCATGGCCGAGAGCGGCTCGTCGAGCAGCAGGATCTTTCGCGCCGCGCGCACGGCCCGGGCGACCGCGATCGCCTGCCGTTGACCGCCAGAGAGATCCGCCGCCTCGGCGTCCACGCTCGGCACGTTGACGTTGATGTCGTCGAGGTACTGACGTGCGAGCTTGCGCATCTCGCGCTTGTCGAGGAAGCGAATCGGTCCGAGGCGCGTCACCTCGTGGCCCAGGAACAGGTTCTGGTAGACGGGCAGCTGCGGAATCAGCGCGAGATCCTGGTAGACCGTCTCGATTCCATGGGATCGGGCGGCCTCGACCGAGTTGAAACTCACGCGCTCTCCCTCGAGCAGGATCTCTCCCCCGTCCTGCGCGTGGAAGCCGCTCAAGATCTTGACGAGCGTGCTTTTGCCGGCGCCATTGTCCCCGACGAGCCCGAGCACTTCGCCCTGGCCCAGGACGACATCGATGCCGCGCAGCACCGCGAGCGCGCCGAAGCGCTTCGTCACGCCGCGCACCTCGAGCACGGGCGCGCCGGCAGAGACGGCGGGCGTGGGCTCGGCGGGCTCCGGCCCGGCGCTCATCTGCCCCTCGAGCGGGCGATTAGCCGGTCGAACTGGACGTTCAGCGCCATCGCGAGGATGATCACCACGCCGACCCAGATGAAGAACTGGTTGGTGCTGACCCCGATCAGCGTCAGCCCGTCCTCGAGAAGGCCGATGAGGATCGCGCCGATCAAGGCCCCCAGCACCGTCCCGCGCCCGCCGGTAAGTGCTGTGCCGCCGATCACGCAGGCGCCGATCGCATACAGGATGTAGTCGACGCCGAAGTTGCCCGGGTCGAGGGTCCCGTACTTGACCGCGTCGACGATTCCGACAAGACCGGCGACGAACGAACAGATCACGAAGCACCACACCTTGACCCGCCGGATGGGCACGCCCGCCTCGGCCGCGCCGACGAGGTTGCCGCCTGTGGCGACGATCCGAACGCCGAAGCGCGTGCGCGTGAGCAGCGCGCCGAGGACGATCGTGATCGCGACCACCCAGAGGATCTCGGCCCACTTCCAGGACCCCATCAACTGGCTGATAAAGCTCGTCCCACCGCTCAGCGGGATCGGGCTGCCCTGCGCATCGTTCGACCCGACGAGCACCACCCCGTAGAGGATGAAGTTCGTGGCCAGCGTGGTCACGAAGGACGGCACGTTCAGCCGCACGGTGATCAGCCCGTTGATCGCCCCCACGGCGGAGGCGGCGAGGAGCGCGATCACGATCGCGAGCACGAGCGGCACACCGTCGTTGTGCATCCAGTACATCATCCACGGGCAGAACAGGAAGACCTGACCGGCGGACAGATCGATCTCGGCGAGCACGAGCAGCAGTACCTCTCCGACGGCGATCGCACCGATCGGCCCCGCATAGCCGGCGGCCGAGCTGAGGCTGAGCGAGCCGGTGAACGTCGACCCGGCTCTGATCGTGAAGTACGCGAACAGTGCGATCGTGATCACGATCGGGGTCAGCTCGCGCTGGTAGAGGAAGACGCGCAGGACTCGGCGCCCCATCGACACGGCTTCGCGCTGCTGCCCCGGCGGGCTGGCCGGCGAGGCAGCAGCTGACGTTGGAGCGTCCGATGACACGCTCGCGGGAGACTACGTGGAGATCGAGGACGGCGTCGTCAATGCCTTCTTCGACGAAGACGTTCCCTCGAACCGGTTCGGAATGAGGTACGGCGCGACGTTCGCCTTGGTGACGATGCCGATTCCCGTGTCGGTGTCCGTCGGCTTCATCAACCCACCCGAGACGTTCCACAGGAACAGCTGCATGATCGTGTCGAAGCCCTGCAGGTAGGCCTGCTGGTCGATCGTGGCGGTTACGTAGCCGGCGTTGATGGCCTGTGCAACCGGCAATCCGACGTCCCAGACCGACGCGCCAACCTTGCCCGACAGACCCTCGGCCTTGATGAACTGCGCCACCGCGTTGCTGTCCCCGCTGTCGACGGCCATCATCCACCTCACGTCCTTGTTGCCGGCGTACCACGAGGAGATCTTGTTGTACTCCGGCGAGCCCTCGGTCGCCGATGTCCCGACCTCGACGAACGTGTATGCCGGCGCCGGTCAGGATGGGCTTCGCGCCGTCGATCCGCGGCTGGATGTTCCCCGTCCCCGGAGTCGCGATGATCCCGGCGACCTTGTCGCCCGACTTCACGCCCGCTTTGAGGATCGCCGCCCCGACCGCGGCGCCCGCGGTGAGGTTGTTCTGGCCGATGTACGCCATCCTGGCGTTCTTGGATCCCGGCGAGACGTCGGCGTTATACGCGATCACGGGAATGCCCTGGCCGAGCGCAGTGTCGACGGGTGTGTTGAAGGCGGTGTTGTCGATCAGACAGCACCCGATCCCGCTCGCCTTTGCGGCGATGGCGCTGTTGAACGCCGAGACCATCTGCCCGACGATCGAGTTATTGGAGCCCGTCCACTGGAACGAGGAGCCTGTCAGCGCGCAGGCGTCCTGGCATCCATAGATCGTCGCGGTGAAGAACGAGTTCGTCGTCACGTGGTTGACCATCACAAAGTGGTGGCTCCCGCTGCTCCCGTAGACCCCGCTCCCGCCCCCGCTAGCCGCCGCTGCCGAGGTCGTGCTCTTGGTCGAGCCGCAAGCCTCGAGCGCGGCCGCCGCGATTCCGGCGGCGGCGCCCGTGAGCGCGGTCCGTCGCGTCAGCTGACGCCACTTCTTGGAGGGGGTCTCCTCCTCCTTGCGCTCGTCCCACTCGAGCCGCTCGATCGCGTCCCCCAAAATATCGTCTTGTGACACCTGTACTGCTCCTCTCGTCCGCTCCGACAAGACCTGACTAGGTCCGCTCAGAAAACCACCACTGTCACCGTCGTCAAATCAGTAGTTGGCCGCACACTAACGGGGTCACAACACCGGTGACGGCTGAGCCTCCGGCGGCTCGCCGCGCACGTCGATGTTCGCCGGCGCCGTTCGCGACACACCGCGATGAACGTCGGCTCGACCCACGCCTCTAGCCCTCCTCTCGCGTTGCTGCGCCGGCCATGTTAGCGATCACAACGGCGCCGTGTCAATGGCGGCGGCGAGCGGCACTCGTGCTGGCACGGATGATCAGCTCCGGCGGTACGAGCGTCCCCGACGACGGCGATTCCCCGGTCTCGATCGTACGCAGCAGCAGCCGCAGGCTGCGGGTGCCCATTTCGTTGAAGTCCTGCCGGACCGTGGTCAGCGGCGGCAGGAAATACGACGCCTCCGGGATGTCGTCGAACCCGACCACGCTGAGGTCGCCCGGGACCTCTCGGCCGGCCTCGTGCATCGCCCGCAGCAGACCCAGCGCCATCTGGTCGTTGGCCACGAATACCGCCGTGACCTCCGGCTCGCGACTGAGGCGCCGGCCGAGCTCGTATCCAGCCCGCGGGCTCCAGTCGCCCACCAGCGGCTCGGTTAGCGGCGCGCCCGCCGCCTCGAGTGTGGCGCGCCAGCCCTCGAGCCGTTTCCCGGCCTCGATGAAGCTCGGCGGTCCGCTGATGTGCCACACGGTCTCGTGGCCGAGCTCGAGCAGATGCCTGGTGGCGCTGACCGCACCCGCGACCTGATCGACCGCAACCACCGGCACCCCGTGCTCCGGACCCGCCTCGACCGCCACCAGCGGCACATCGGCGTGCGTGTGCAGCAGCGCATCGCCCGCTTCCTCGTGCGGGGCGATGACCAGGATCCCGTCGACACCATGGCGGCGCAGGCGCTCGACGGCTTCGGTCACCGACGACCGGTTCAGCGCCTTCAGGCTGGCGACGATGATGAAGTAGCCGGCCTCGTGGGCGGCCTGCTCGATCCCGAACAGGGTGGACGCGGGGCCGTACAACGTGGTGTCGAAGCTGACCACCCCGAGCGTCTGAGACCGGCCGGTCACGAGCGCGCGCGCCACCGAGTTCGGCCGGTAGCCGAGCTCCTCCATCGCCGCCAGCACCCGGTTGCGCGTCTCCGGACGTACGTGCGGACTGCCGTTGATCACCCGCGACACCGTCTGGTGCGAGACGCCGGCGAGCCGGCCTACGTCCGACATCACCGGCGCGCGAGGCCGCCGTCGCGTGGCCACGTCGTCCACGGGCTCCATCGCGGTCATTTCGTCGCCTGGTCCATCAAAGAGTGATCCGCCGCCCGGCTCATCCCCCGAAAATTCCTTCGCGGGCAGCCATGTTAGCGCTAACGGCAGGTATCGAATACAAATAAGATCGCCGCGCACGACTCGACCTCGAAGGAGCCGCAATGAAGACGAGCTTGGGCATCTGGGCGTTCGGACCGATGATCACACGGTTCGTGCCCGGTGGCTACCAACCAGGCCGCAGCTACGCCACCGAGCCGGTCGCCGAGAAGGTGCACCGCGCGGTGGAAGGGCTCGGCGAAATGATCGACGGCTACGAGTTCCATTACCCCGACGAGCTCTCGCCCTCGAATCTCGAAGAGATCCGGGCGGCGCTCGGGCCCGATCACGATATCTATTGCATCGCCGGCGGGTTGCACCTCGACCCGCGCTTCGGCCGCGGCGGTCTGGTGAACCCCGACCCGGCGCTTCGTGCGGAGGCCGTTCGCATCGTCCGCGATGCGGCCGCGTTCGCCGGGTCGCTCGGAGCGAATCTGATCATCTGGCCGGGAGGCGAGGGTTACAACTACCCGTTCCAGACGCCGTACGTGGAGTCGTGGGAGTGGTTGATCGAGGGCATGGGCGAGGCGGCGTCGGTGTGCGCCGAGTACGGCGCCAAGCTGTTTCTGGAGCACAAGAACTCCGAGCCGGCGATGAAGATCCTGATGCGCAACATCGGGATGTGCCTGTTCGTGGCCGGGAAGCTGCGGGATCAGGGGCTCGACAACGTCCAGGTGAACATGGACTGGCAGCACCTGATCATGAACGGCGAGCACCTGCCCGAGTACGCGGCGCTGCTCGCCTCCGAGGGCCTGCTCGGCCACCTGCACGCCAACTCCGGCTGGGGCATCACCGACGACGACAACATGGTCGGCGCCACCGCGTTCATGGAAACGCTCGAGCTCGCACTGGAGCTACGCCGGTGCGGTTACGGTTCTCGCGGCGAGCGGCTGGGGTTCGACCTGTACCCGTACACCGAGGATCAGGTCGGGGCGGTCAGGCGGTCGGTGATGCAATGGCGGTTCATCGACTCGGTGGCGGCACGGATCGACGACGCCGCGCTGCGTGAGGCCCAGGCCGCGAAGGACGCGGTGCGCGCGTACGAAATCGTCTACGCCGCGCTGGGAGCCTGAGCGGCCCGTCTCGTCGCCAGGATCGTATGCAACCGGCTCGCTTCTTCGCCTGGTCGCTCGTCGAGCCGCTCCTCGGTGACGCGGACGGTGACGAACCCTCGCGCCAGCGTCTCCGCATCTCTCTCGCGGTCGGCCTCGAACGCGATCTTGCCCTTGTGGAAGCCCCAGCTGTCGAGCTCGACGATCACCTTCTCGACTGGGAACAGGGCGTCGAGGATGTAGCCGCCCATGGGCGCGCCCATCACCGGCGCCGGCAGGCCGTGGTCCGCGCAGAAGCGCGGGAAGTCGTCCTCCCAGCCCGATCGGGTCGGGGTGCCGTCGAGGCCGATCAGTTTGGCGATGCGTTTCGTACCCGGGAGAGTCGGGTGACGGGCGAGCGTCTCGGCCAGCTGATCCTCGGTGAGCCACTGCGAGTTCAGCGCGTTGTTGACGTTGCGCTTGAGGGCCTTGTCGGTCAACCGCGGGCAGATGTCGATGAGCGTGCGCGCCGGTGTGGTGACGCGGATCCCGAGCTGGGTGGTCAGCTCGCGCCGGCGAAGCGTCGTGCTGCGGTGGACGCGGATCCCTGGCGTCCGCCGGTCACCGACGACCGTGACCTCGTACGGCCGGTCCCACCGCCGCCAGTAGCCCCACAGCGCCATCGCCGATCCGTGGCTGAGCGCCGCGCCGGCGCCACACGCGAGGACGGCGGCCGTGGCCCACTCCTGCGGCGTGATCGGGCGCCGGCCAACGGAATAGACGCCCCGGAACACCCGGTGCAGTCGCCCGATCCGCACGCGGTAATCGATCGCGTTGTCGTCGAGTCCGAGGTCGTGCAGCTGCCGGCGCGTGATGTTGCCGTTCTGCCTGGCCGCCACCGCCGCAATCGCCGCGTCCACCGCCGCTTGGGAAGAAACCCTGAAATATTCATGGTTTCTTCCCAAAGGGTCGGGGCTCGGGGGCGGGGGCCCGGGGCTCGCGGGCGGTCGCGGGCGGTCGGAGCTCGGTGGCGGGGGCGGGGGCCCGGGGCTCGCGGGCGGTCGCGGGCGGTCGGAGCTCGGTGGCGGGGGCGGGCGGTCGGAGCTCGGTGGCGGGGGCGGGGGCCCGGGGCTCGCGGGCGGTCGCGGGCGGTCGGAGCTCGGTGGCGGGGGCGGGCGGTCGGAGCTCGGTGGCGGGGGCGGGGGGCCGGGGCTCGCGGGCGGTGGCGGGCGGTCGGGGCTCGGTGGCGGGGGGCCGGGGCTCGCGGGCGGTGGCGGGCGGTCGGCGGGCGGTGGCGTTTGTGTCATCCGCAGCCCAGGATCCCACCGGTTCGCCACCGCCCCATCCATTTGTTGCAGAGTTTCGACACGTGACCGTGCTGTTCGGCATCGACGTCGGGACGAGCGCCACCAAGGGCCTCGCCATCGACCCGAATGGCGGCGTGGTCGCCACCGAGGAAGCGGCCTACCCGCTCTCGACGCCGAAACCCGGTTGGTCCGAGCAGTATCCGGAGGACTGGTGGCGCGCCACCGAATCCGTGCTCGCCGACCTCACGAAGACCGCGGGCGAGCCCGCCGGCATCGGGCTGTCCGGCCAGATGCACGGGCTGGTGGCGCTGGACGAGAACGACAACGTGATCCGCCCCGCGATCCTCTGGAACGACCAGCGAACGCAAGCGGAGTGCGACGAGATCGAGAACACCATCGGGCTCGACCGGCTGATCGAGCTCACCGGGAACCGCGCGCTGACCGGCTTCACCGCGCCGAAGATCCTATGGCTGCGCCACCACGAGCCGGAGAACTACGCGAAGATCGCGCGCGTCGCGCTCCCCAAGGACTACGTCCGCCTCCGCCTCACCGGCGAGCACGCCACCGACGTCTCCGACGCGTCCGGGATGCTCCTCCTCGACGTCGCGAACAGAAGCTGGAGCGACGAAGTCTTACAAGCGCTCGACATCGACCCGGCCTGGCTGCCGAAAGTCCTCGAAAGCCCAGCGAAATCGGGCGAAACCAGCGACGGAACGCCGGTGGCGGCCGGCGGTGGCGACCAGGCCGCCGGCGCCGTCGGAGTCGGCGTCGATCGCAAGGGACCGGTGTCGGTGGCGCTCGGGACCTCCGGCGTCGTGTTCGCCGCGCTCGACGCGTTCGCGGCCGACCCGCAGGCTCGCGTCCACGCCTTCTGCCACGCGGTGCCCGGCGCCTGGCACGCGATGGGCGTGATGCTTTCGGCCGCCGGCTCGCTTGCGTGGCTGCGCGACGCCGCCGCGCCGGAGACCAGCTACGACGCGCTCCTGGCAATGGCGGACGAGTGGCCGGCGGGCACCGAAAATCTGATCTTCCTCCCCTACCTCGCCGGCGAGCGCACTCCGTACGCCGACCCCGACGCGCGCGGGGCGTTCGTCGGGCTGAGCATCCGCCACGACCGCGGCGCGCTGACCCGCGCGGTGCTCGAGGGCGTCGCGTTCGGGCTGCGCGACTCGCTCGACCTGACCGAGGAGCTCGGGGGCCGGCCGCAGGTCGGCCGCGTCTCCGGTGGCGGCGCCCGCAGCCGGCTGTGGACACAGATCATCGCCTCGGTGCTCGAGCTGCCGCTCGAACCGGTGGCGGTCGACGAGGGCGCCGCGTTCGGCGCCGCAATCCTCGGCGGCGTGGCGGCGGGCGTGTGGCCTGACGTTCACGCCGCGGTCGCCGCCACCGTGCGACCCGGCCCCCAGATCGAACCCGTCCGCGAGTGGGTCGACACGTACAAACACCAGCGCGAGCGCTTCCGGGCGCTCTACCCGGCGCTGAAAGCGCTCAGGTGAGCGGCCCGATCGCCTCCTGCACCGCGTCGAGCACCGCACCCGAGCGGACCAGCTCCTCGACCTCCGCCAGCTCCGGCGCCAGATAGCGATCCGGACCCGGCCCGGGAACGCGCGAACGCACAGCCGAGAGTGCAGCGGCCGTACCGGGCGCCGGTGCGAGCGGCGCCCGAAGATCGAGCGCACGCGCGGCGCACGCCAGCTCGACCGCAACGATCCGCGTCAAGTTCGCCACCGACAGACGAAGCTTGCGGGCCGCTCCCCACCCCATCGACACGTGGTCCTCCTGCATCGCGCTGGTCGGCAGCGAGTCGACGCTCGCCGGTGCCGCCAGCCGGCGGTTCTCGGCCACGAGCGCCGCCTGCGTGTACCCAGCCAGCATCATCCCCGAATCGACGCCCGGACTCGACGCGAGGAACGCCGGCAGGCCGTGCGAGCGCGTGGCATCGAGCAGGCGGTCGGTGCGCCGCTCGGCGATCGCGCCCACCTCGGCCGCAGCGATCGCGAGGAAGTCGCACGCCATCCCCACCGGCGCCCCGTGGAAGTTGCCGCACGACTCGACGCGGCCGTCGGGCAGCACCATCGGGTTGTCGATCGCGGACCGGAGCTCCACCGAAGCCACCCCCCGGGCGAACTCCAGCGCGTCCCGGGCCGCACCACAAACCTGTGGCGCGCACCGCAGCGAGTACGCGTCCTGCACCCGCAGGTCGCCGAAGCGATGGCTGGCGACGATCTCCGATCCCGTCAACAACGCCCGCAGATTGAAAGCGCTCGCCACCTGCCCCGGCTGCGGCCGCAGCGCGATCAGGTCCTCGGCGAACACGCGGTCGGTGCCGAGCAGCGCCTCGACTGACATCGCCGCGGCCACGTCGGCGACCCGCAGCAGCGCCCCCAGATCGAAGCAGGCGAGCACCAGCATGCCGAGCATCCCGTCGGTGCCGTTGATCAGCGCGAGGCCCTCCTTGGCGGTCAACTCGATCGGCTCGATCTCGGCCGCCGCGAGTGCCTCCGCCGCCGGAACGCGCCGCCCGCCGGCGTCGAACACGTCTCCCTCCCCGATCAGCGTCAGCGCGCAGTGCGCGAGCGGTGCGAGATCCCCGCTCGCCCCCAGTGACCCGTGCTCGGGAACGACCGGCGTGATCCCGGACCCGAGCAGCGCCAGGATCCGCTCGGCCACGACCGGCCGCGCCCCCGAGCACCCCATCGCCAACGTGCGGGCGCGCAGGACCATCATCGCGCGCACGACTTCGCGCTCCACCGGCGGACCCATGCCGGCCGCGTGCGACCTGACCAGTGCCCGCTGGAGCTGCGCGCGCGCCTGCGCCGGGATCCGGACCAGTGCCAGCGAGCCGAACCCGGTCGAGATCCCGTACGCGGCCTCATCGGACGCGGCCCGCTCGGTCACGACCGCCGCGCTCCGCTCCATCGCCGCGCGGGCCTCATCACCCAGCACAACCGCCGCGCCGTCGCGCGCGACCGCTACCACCTCGGACGCCGGCAGGCCGCCGGCCCCGATCGACACCGCGCCTGTCATCGGTCCGACACCCGCGCCCCGTCCCCCGGACGCACCTCAACCGCATCATCGGGCACTCGCGCATCCGCCGGCAGCAATCCGAGCACGTGCCCCCCGAAGCCGCCGCCCACGATCCGCGCGCCCAGCGCGCCGGCGCCCTTGAGCCGCTCCACCGCCTCCTCGACCGCCGCCGTCGAGACCTCGAAGCAGTCGCGCAGGCTCGCGTGCGAGGCGTCGATCAGGCGGCCGAGCTCGACGAGGTCGCGCCGCTCGAGCGCATCGACCGCATCCCGGACCCGCTGATTCTCCGTGATCACGTGGCGGACGCGTTGCCGGAGCGGCGCCGCCAGCCGCTCCGCATCGGACAGCGTCGCATCGCGCAGACTGGCCACGCCGAGCTCCGAGCACGCCCGCGCGCATTCCGCGCGCCGCTCGTTGTAGCCGGAAACCGCGATCGAGTGATGCTGGCCGGAGTCGAGCGTGACGAGCTTGCAGCCGTCGAGCTCGAGCGCGACCGGGCGCACGTCGAGCGAGCGGAAGTCGATCCGCAGCGCCCGGTCGTGCTGTCCGAACAGCGACGAGATCTGGTCGAGCAGACCGGTCTGCGCGCCGACCCAGTCGTTCTCGATCCGAGAGCACATCCGAGCCAGATCGAGTCGATCGACCTTGGGTGCGTCGCTGATCGCAAGCAGCGCGAACACCAGCGCGACCTCGAGTGCCGCCGAAGAGGACAGACCGGCGCCGCGCGGCACCGTGCCGCTGATCTCGAGCTCGGCGCCCGTCAGCTCGACTCCGGCGCCCAGAAGCTCGCCGGCGGCGCCCCGCACGAACGCGCGCCAGCCGTCGGCGGGCTCGACGTCGTCGAGCGCGAAGCTGTCGTACTTGCCGAGATCGACCGCGACCGCGTCGATCCGCGGTTGCGGCAGCGCGCGAGCGCGAACCGTCACCCCCTCGCTGATCGCGAACGGCAGCGCGAGGCCCTGGTTGTAATCGGTGTGCTCTCCGATCAGATTGGCGCGACCAGGGGCGAATGCGACGGCGACGGCGTTGCTGGTCAAGGTTCGACTAGTGTCCTCGCAATGGCGGTCAAGTGGGGAATCGTGTCGACCGCGCGCATCAACCGCCTGTTCCTGGCGGGCGCTCGCGAATCACACGATGTGGAGATTCTGGCGGTGGCGAGCCGCGACCAAGCAGCGCGCCGACACGTACGCCCGCGAGAACGGCATCGAGCGTGCATACGGCAGCTACGACGCGCTCCTGGCCGAGGCCTAGCGTCGCCGCGCGTACACCGCAAAGAAGTCGCGATCGTCGGGCGTCAGGTAGCGGGTCGCGTCGCGCGTCATGTCCGGAAGCAGCCTCTGCGGGTCGGCTGCCCCCCAGGCGCCGTAGAAGTTGAACGTGACCCATTCGGAGTTGATGTCGAGCTCCATCGCGCGCACCGCTCCGGCCCGCTGGAGGATCTGGGCGATGCTCGCAGCCGTCTGCAGGTCCGCCGCGGCGTACAGGAGGTCGCCGTGGGCGTCGACCCCGACCGCCGAGCGCCACACGCGCACGGCGTTGCCGAGCGTCGCGCCCCACTCCGGGCCGTCGCTCAGATTGGCCGCGAGGCTCCCATTCGACACGATCAGCGGCAGGTTCTGGCGCGCGAACACCACGCCCGGCCCCGGCTCCGCCCCGCCCGTCCATGACCGTATGTCGACACGCCCGTCCGTGTAGGCGATCAGCGTCGCCTGCCCGTCGCGAAGCGGCGCGTATACCTGCCCGCCGACGAGGAAGCCGCCGCCCGAGTCCTCGAGCTTGAAGCCGGCGTTGAACGTGGCCAGCAGAGCGCCGCGCAGTAGCGGCGGGACCTCGGCCGGCTGGTTTCCGTCGTTCGGGGGCTCGTAGCGGCCCGGGTACAGCGCGAGCGACGCGCGCGCCATGTCGATCCACGCCACGCCCGCGACCATCTGCGGGTAGTTCGGGTCGGGACGGAAGGTCGTCACGAGCACGGGCGACGCGCCCGCGACCAGCGGTCCCGTCCCGTGCCACACGCCTTCGCCCGGCAGCGCCGGCTCGATCACGGGAGCGATCGCCGGCGGTGCAAAGCCGCGAGCACTGGCTGCGCCGACCCTCGGCAGCTTCCGAAGCGCCGGACCGCCCGTTGCCGGCGCGTTGAGCGAGTAGTAGACGTGCTCGACCTCGGACACGAGCCCGGCCGCGCCGTTGTCGCGGAGCCACTCGACGGCGCGGACCCCCGCACCGACGTTGGACGGCTGCAGCATCGCGCTCGCAAACGACAGGCACGTGTCCGCGAGCAGGAACAACACCACCATCGCGACGATCCGGCGAACGCGGACCCGCACCGAGCCACGCGGACTCGCGCGCTGCCGAGACGAGGGAAGCCGGCGCGGCGACGCGCGGGTGGCCGGCAGGCGCTCGTACGCGAGGATCTGCTCTTCGTATCTACGGATTGCCGTGCTCGGAGCGATGGGAGTCCCGTTCGCTCCCCGGCCGGTGCGTCCTGCGCCCGGGCCGATGAGAGTCTTCTTGAGAGGCGATCTCTCTCTATCCTCCTGGGATGCCCCGGTCGTCCGCAGCCTTGGGCGAGATCATCCGCCGGCAGCGCGAGCTCACCGAGATGTCGATGCGCCAGTTCGCCGAGCTCGCGGGAATCTCCAACCCGTACCTGTCGCAGATCGAGCGTGGCCTGCGGGCCCCGTCCGAGCACGTCGTCGACGGCATCGCCAGGGCGCTGCAGCTATCGGCCGACGCGCTCTACGAGCAGGCCGGGATGACGCCTCCGGGCGAGGAAGAGGAGGACAACGCGGTGCTCGACGCGATCGCCGCCGACCACCAGCTGACCTCGCGCCAGCGCAAGGCGCTCGTCGAGATCTACGAATCGTTCGTCGCCTCCTCGCCGGCGAGCAAGCGAGCTTCGAGTTGAGCGCCGGCGAGGGGCACGGCAAGGCTGCGCTCGTCACCGGAGCGGCGAGCGGAATCGGCCGCGCGGTGGCGGCCCGTCTCGAGGCCGACGGGATGGACGTCCTGTCGGTCGACCTCAATCCCGACCCGGACGGTCCGGGGACTCCGTACGAGGCCGACCTGACCAGCGCCGAGGCGAACGAGGCCAGCGTGAGCGCGGCGCTGGAGAGATTCGGCCGGCTCGACGTGATCGTCGCGAACGCCGGCATCCAGCACGTCTCGCCGGTCGCGGAGTTCCCGGTCGAGCGCTGGGACACGATCGTGTCGCTGCTGCTCACGAGTCCGTTCCTCCTCGCGAAGTACTCGTGGCCGGCGCTCAAAGAGTCCGGCCACGGGCGGTTCATCGCGATCGCGTCCGTTCACGGCCTGGTCGCCTCGCCGTTCAAGGCTGCCTACGTCTCGGCCAAGCACGGTGTCCTCGGCCTGGTCAAGACGCTCGCGCTCGAGGGGGCCGAGGACGGGATCACTGCCGCCGCCGTGTGCCCCGGCTACGTCCGTACGCCGCTGGTCGAGAAGCAGATCGCCGACCAGGCGAAGGCGCACAACCTCCCCGAGGAGGACGTCATCGAGCAGGTGATCCTCGCGCCGCACGCGGTCAAGCAACTGATCGAGCCGTCCGAAGTCGCCGACGTGGTGGCGTTTCTGCTGACCCCGGCGGGCCGAGCTTTCACGGGCGTCCCGGTGACGCTCGATCAGGGCTGGACCGCGCGCTAGACGGCTAGACCCGCGCCCGGGCCTCTTCCCGCAACGGGCGCAGCAGCGCCTCGAGCTTGACCAGCTGATCGAGCATTGCGCCGACCGCCTGCTCCATCACGTCGTTGGCGTGGACCTCCCCGTCGTCCTCGTCGATGAACTGCTGGTAGAACGGGATGTTGACCTGCTCGATCAGCGGCGTCAGCTTGACCGCGGTCACGACCTGCTGGAGCTGCTCGACCGATCGCGTCCCCGCCGCCACCCCGCCGTAGGAGACGAAGCCCACCGGCTTGTAGCGCCACTCGTGGTGCAGGAAGTCGATCGCGTTCTTCAGCGACGCTGGATAGCCGTGGTTGTACTCGGGCGTGACGAACACGAACGCATCGGCCGCCTCGACCTGCTCGCTCCACTCGCGTGTGTGCCGCTGGGTGTACTGGCGTAGCCGCGGATGGTTCGGCTCGTCGAGCACGGGCAGCCTCAGCTCAAGGAGGTCGACGACGTTGATCTGGAACCCGTTGTGATCGGTGGCGCGCTTGATGAACCACTGCGCGACGGGCCAGCCGCCGCGGCCCGGGCGCGTCGAAGCGATGACGATCATCAGCTGGGGCATGAGTTGTGGGCGGGCAGGCTACCCGCTCCGGGCTCGGGGCGAGCCGCGGGTGGGCCGGGCGGCGCCGGCCCTACCCGCTCCGGGCTCGGGGCGAGCCGCGGGTGGGCCGTCGAGCGCCGGCCCGGGTAGCCGCTACTCAGCGGAAGCGCACGAGCGAGACCGCGCCGCTCGCGCTGGACGCGCCGTCTGAGATCTTCACCTGCGCCCCGAGCTGGTTGCCGCGAGCGTGCTCGAGCATCGACTTGCCGGCGGAGGTCAACGAGAAGATCAGGTATGCCACGTCGCGGGCGCCGAGCAGCTCCGTCCCGGTTGTCGCGACCACCGTGCTACCGACCGAGACGGTCGTGCGGGTGTGGCACGCCGTCGAAGCCAGACACTCGGCGAGGATCCCGCCCACTCCGTTCGAGGACACGAAATCGGTCAGACCCACCAGCTGCAGCGTCGGCGACTGACTGGCGCTGCGTGCGGGCGCCGCCCCACTGGTGGAGAACGGAACCAGCGTGATCAGTCGGTTCAGCGACAGCTTCCCGGACTCTCCGCTGAGGCGCACCAGCAGCCGGTGGCCGCGCGCGTGCGCGAGCATCGACCGTCCGGCGCCGGTCAGCGAGAAGAAGATGATCCCGCCGCCGTTGGCGGGGATGTGCTCGGAGCCCGTGCGGGCGATCAGCGTGCGTCCGGCGGTGATCGTGACCGCGATGTGACACGTGAAGCCGTTGTCGCAGACGGCCGGCAGGCCGCCGGTGCCGCTCCCGGACACGAACGCGGCGCGGCCGGCAACCCCGATGTGGGGCCCCACCGTGGCCGTCGGCGAGGTGGAGAGCACGTTGCCCCTGGAGTCCAGCGCCTGCACCGCGAGCACACCCATCCCGGTGGGCGCGGAGATCCCCATCTCGAATCCCTGCTTGGGAGTCGTCAGGAGCGGCGCGAGCCTGCTCGGGCTCGATCCCGCGAGCACCCGCCACAACGAGACCGCGGTGGCGCCGTTCCAGCTCGACCACACCTGGGTGGTTCCGTCGCTGTTGGGAGCCGCCGCGATCGCCGGCGGCGTCGTCGGCTGCCCACTCCAGGCGAACTTGTAGGCGCGATAGCTCGAGGTGTTCGAGGTGAAACGCGCGTCGAACACGAGCTGCCCGGACGAGTTGAACTCCGAGAAGTACGGCTGCTGACCCCAGCCGACAAACAGGTCGCCGCCGGGCAGCATCTGCGCACCGCCCTCGAATTCCGCGCTCAGCCCCGGCGTGTGCTCGAACTGCCTGACCAGCGTCACCGTGTTGTTCAACTCGTTCAGCGATTCCTCGATCGCCCGCGACTGGGAGTGCACGGTGGGCGGGCCGGCGCCATCGTCGAACATCGTCAGCATCCCGCCCGGCTGGACCTGGACGTCGTGCTGGAACGCGGTCTGGGTGCCCGGCCCCATCTTGAAGTTGTTCTGGTTCGAGCCGAGCGTCCACATCAACGCCCCGGTCTCGTGGTTGATCTTGTAGATCGCCCAGGTGTTCCGCAGCGACACGATCAGGTTCCCGTCCGTGTCAATCGAGATCGAGTTGGCATGGTAGGGGTCGTACACGAGTCCCTTGGCGCCCTGCTTGAAGAACGACTCGCTGATCGGGATGTGATCGAGCGCGTGCCATTCGAACAGGACCAGACCGGTCTTGATGTCGATCTCCTGGATCACCGCGTCCATCAGCGGCCGCCCCATTCCGTCCCAGTGGATCGGGGAGACGCCGACGATGTAGGCATCGCCCTGGGGAGTGACCAGGAACTCGTGGAGGTCCATCCCCTGCAGCCCGTTGCCCGCCTGCACGGTGGCGATCTGCTGGTACTGGGTGTTATAGATCACGCCCTCGCCGCGCCCCGAGCCGTTGTTCGTAAAGCCCTGCCACCAGGTCAGCACCGGCTGCCCGTTCAGCTGCTGGACGCGGAAGTCGGTGGCGAGCTGGTTGGCGGGCAGCGGCTGGAACCAGATCAGGTTGCCCGAGGGGTCGAGCAGCATCGGGCCGTTCTGCACCGGGCCGTACTGCGGGGTCAGGAAGATGTCGCCGCCGTAGGCCGAGGACGAGCGCTTGTTGATCGTGATCGACGCCGGCTGGAGGTCGGTGCGCGAGTGGAAGTGCTGGACGCCGTTGGAGCCGGCCGGCACCAGCGGCAGCGTCATCGGGTTGATCGACCCGAACGGCACCGCGATCCCAAAGTGGAAGCTGCCGTTCGTGCCGCCCGTCACGTTCAGCCCCGTGGTCACGGTCACGGTCTCGCCGGCGGCGAACGGCGTGCTCGGAATGAAGCTGCCGCCCTGGCCGTCGGAGTCAGCCTCGATCGTGCCGCTGTGCGCGCCCGAGCTCGAGCCGACCACCGTCACTTGGCCGATCTGGCCGGCCGGGATGCCCCTGAACGTGATCTGAGTCTGGGGCAGCGCGGTGTCCGTGTTCGGACTCGGGAACACGGCCACCGCCGTTTGGGCGAGCGCGGCCGGCGCCGCCGCGAGTAGCACCGCCGCCGCCACGAGCGCAACCACGACCCCCCGCGTGACCCCAGACCGACGTCGGGACCTCAATTGTCTCGAAACCTCCTGCAACCAATCATGAAACCCGCCGCGACCTCAAACGTTGCGCCGCGCAGAGTAGCTTGCCGTCCGTACGGTCCCGGTCAGCCCGTCATTGCGCGCCCGCTCCGCGTATCTTTCCCGCGCGATGCGATTCGCCTCCGTGCTGCACCAAGACGCCCCGCTCGCGGTCGCGCTCGAGGGCGACCGCGCCGTGCCGATCCGGGGCGTCATCGAGCTCGGCCCCGAGACCCCGTTGTCGCTGCTCAAAGACCCGCCCCTCGACCGCGACTCGAGCCTTCCCGCGGACGCCATCCACAGGCGCCCGGTCGTCCCCCGGCCCGGAAAGGTCATCTGCGTCGGGCTCAACTACGCCGCCCACATCGAGGAGACCATGCGGCAGCCTTCGGACTACCCGGTGCTGTTCACCAAGTTCGCCACCACCCTCACCGGGCCACATGACCCGATCGCGCTTCCGCCGGAGAGCGAGGCGATCGACTACGAGGGCGAGCTCGTCGTGGTGATCGGTGAACGCGGGCGCCGTATCCCGCGCGAGCGCGCTCTCGACCACGTCGCCGGCTACGCGGTCGCCAACGACGTCTCGATGCGCGACTACCAGTACAAGACCCACCAGTGGCTCCAGGGCAAGGCCTGGGACGCGTCCACGCCCGTCGGACCCGACCTCGTAACGCTCGACGAAGTAGCCGAACCGCTCACCCTGCGGACGTTCGTAAACGGCGAGAAGGTCCAGGAGGCCTCCACCGAGCTGTTGATCTTCGACGTCGCCACGCTGGTCAGTGTCGTCTCGGAGTTCGCCACGATCGAGCCGGGCGACCTGATCCTCACCGGCACGCCCGGCGGCGTGGGCTACCGACGCGACCCCCCGCTGCTGCTAGCCGACGGGGACGTGGTCGTGGTCGAGGTCGACGGCGTCGGCCGGATCGAGAACCGCTGCGTCGCCGATCAGGGCGCGAGGAACAGCATTCCCTGAGGCTCGACCGCCGGGCCGCTCACCCTCGCGCGCGTGATCACGCCCGTATCGCGGTTCAGCTCCCCGAGGAAGGGTTACCGAATTCTCGGGCCGACCCTCATCGAAGCGCGCCCAGTACCGCCGCCGCGAACCGGTCGACGTCGTCCTCGGTGGTGTCCCACGAGCACATCCACCGGACCTCGCCCACGCGCTCGTCCCACGTGTAGAACGGGAAGTCACGCTGGAGCAATTCGATCATCGGTGGCGGCAGCGTCGCGAAGACCGCATTGGTCTGGACCGGCCGCGTGATCGTCAGCCCCCGGGCGTCGCCCAGCGCGCCCGCCAACCGCGAAGCCATTTCATTGGCGTGACCCGCGCACCGCAGCCATAGCTCGTCGGTCAACAGCGCGTCGAACTGCGCGGCCAGGAACCGCATCTTTGACGCGAGCTGCATCGACTGCTTGCGTATGTACAGGAGGTCGTGCGCGAGCTCGGGGTTCAGGACCACAACCGCCTCGGCTCCGAGCAGTCCGTTCTTGGTGCCGCCGAACGAGACGACGTCGGCCCCGGCCGCAACCTCCCGCAGCGTGAGCCCCAACGCGACCGCCGCATTCGAGAGCCGCGCCCCGTCGATGTGCAGGACCAGGTCATGCGCGTGCGCGAGATCGGCCAGCGCTCGCGTCTCCGCCGGTGTGTACAGCGTCCCGAGCTCGGTGCACTGCGAGATCGACACCGCGCGAGGCTGCACCGCGTGCTCGTCGCCGATCCGCGTGATCCGGCTCTCGAGCGCCTCCGGCGTCAGCTTGCCGTCGACGCCCGGCGCGAGCAGCAGCTTGACGCCGGCGATCGCCTCCGGCGCCCCGCATTCGTCGACGTTGAGGTGAGCGGTGTCAACGCAGATCACGGCCTCGAACGGGCGGCACACCGCGCGCAACGAGACGATGTTCGCACCCGTCCCGTTGAACACGAAGAACGCCTCCGCCTGCTTGCCGAAGCACTCGGCCACGCGCCTTGCCACGCCCGAGGTGTAGTCGTCGTGGCCGTACCCGAACGCGTGGCCGACGTTCACCCGCGCGATCGCCGCGAGGACGTCGGGGTGGATCGTGGCCGAGTTGTCCGAGGCGAAGCCGCGCGCCGAGCTCACGCGGCGAGCTTAGCCTTCAGCGTCGAATAGAAGATCGACAGCGGGAACTCGTCGTCGCGGACGAGGTCGATGTAGGGCCGGGGCTCTTCGACGTCGGTGAAATCGCGCGCCGACGCGATCCACTTCGACCCCACCGCCGGCGGGACGCTCGCGGCCACCAGGTCGTGCGCCGCGGCCCAGTGCTGAAGCTTCGTGCGGTCGATCCCGAGCCGGTACAGCTCCTCGACCTCGTGCCGCAGAGCCGCGACCCCCTCGCTCACCCGGTCCCACTCGATCGTCAGCTGGTTGTCGGTCCAGTGCAGGTAGCCGCGGCGGTGCAGGAACGCGAACAGCAGCTGCCCGCCGAGCCCGTCGTAGTTGCGGATCCGCGATCCGGTGATCGGGAACCGCAAGAGCCGGTCGAGCAGGATCGCGTACTGGACGTAACGGGCGAACGCGACCCCCTCGCGCTCGAGCTCGACCGCCTGCCCGAACGCCGTCAGGTCGCAGCGGAGCTCCTCGAGCGAGTACATCCAGTACGGCGCGCGCTGGCGGATCATGAACGGGTCGAACGGAAGATCGCCGTGACTGTGGGCGCGGTCGTGGATCAGGTCCCACAGGATGTAGGCCTGCTGGGACATGGCCGGGCTGGCCAGCATGCAGGCCGCGTCGGGCGGCAGGTTGAGGCGGAGAAGATCGGCTGCGGCGCCGGCCAGGCGCCGCAGCCGAGCGGCCTCACGGTCGCAGAAGATCGCCCCGAAATTCGAGACCGGCCGACGGGGTGGTTGCGGGTGGGCGGTGGGATCCCCGGTCGTCGCCACCATCTCGGGGAACAGCACCGCGCACTCGCTGTCGTAGCCGCGGGTCGCGTCGACGAGCTCGACCGGCACGTACTTGGGGTTGTCGAATTTGAATCCCGCCCACCCGCGCTCGAGCTCGGCGATCCAGTCAGGCCACGGGACGTTGACGATCAGCGCCTCGAAGCACGTGTCGCGCGAGCCGTTCTGCTTGTACATCGGGAACAGCACGAGATGCTCGATCCCGTTGGTGCGCATCAGCTCGGGACGGAACTCCTCGAGCGCGCGCGTGAAATCAGGCCGCCCACCCGTACCGAAGTCCCAGGCACGGAGATCCTCGACCGCCGCCGTCAGGTACGCCTCGTCGTGCGGGAAGCGCGGCTTCAGCTCCTCGACCGCCTCGATCATTCGCTCCACGTGCCCGCGGGCGACGGCCGGATCGGCGTTGCCGAGCAGCGATCCGTCGGGCGCCTGGAGCAGCGCGAGCGCGTTGGTCTCGTCGCGCAGACGCGCCCACGCGGGCTCGTGCTCGGGTCCCTGCCCGTAGCGGTGGTGGTGGACCGGCCAGTTCCCGTCATCGGGCTGGTCGGGGGCGGGTGGGAGGGAAAGCCAATACACAAGGTTCAGCCACAGCGCGCGGTGATCGAGCTCGTCGATGCAGTCGTCGCCGAACAGGTCCGAGTCGGCGAGCACGACCACGCGACCCTGACCGTGGGTCGTGGCCACGATCAGCGGCGCCCGCGGGACGGATGCGCTCGCGTGGGTGCGCGCGAGAACGACGCCGCCGTTGCTCGAGCTGATCGTCGTCGCCCGGTATAGGCAGGCGGCGTTGACGCGCGCGAGCAGATCGCCGCCGCAGCCACGACCGCCCTGTGCCAGCTCGGCCAGGATCCACGTCGGCGCCTCCCGGCAGTGCTCGTAGTCCTGCACGGTGTCGTTCTCGAGGTGCAGCCCGAACCGCGACAACAGCTCGTTGAGGTTGTTGCCGTACTTGTCCTGCTCGGTCTCGCCGAGCAGGATCAGCCCGCCGCCGCTGGCCACGAACGCCTCGACGGCGTCGAGCTCGTCCGCGCTCAGCCGCGGCGAACCGGTCCCCGTGGTCCGCTCCCACGTGGATTCCGAGGGATGCGCGATTACGAGCACACCGGCGCCGATCAGCGCCTCCCCGGTCAGCGGTTGGTCGGCGTTGACTTCGACCACGAAGTCGCGCTCGGCCAGCGCGGCGGCGGCGCGGGCATACGACGCATCCCCGGGGTGCGCGGGCTGCATCTGGCGCGCGAGCTCGGGCCGAACCGTCCACGCCTCGTTGTGGGATTCGTCGAACACGACACGGGCAAGCATTCCGGACTCGGTCACGACTCAGAGGCTACCCATGCCTCCGGCGGATGTCGATGCCGAAATGAATGTAATCTCTGCAACAGATCGCCGTATGGACGCCCAGGATCGTCAGATTATTGCGCTGCTGGTAGAAGATGGTCGTCGCACCTACGACGACATCGCGCGGCGCGTCGCGCTGTCGCCGCCGGCGGTCAAGCGACGCGTCGACCGGCTGCGCGCGCGAGGGGCGTTGCGGGGGTTCACGGCCGTCGTCGACCACAGCGCGCTCGGCGACAACACCGAGGCGCTGATCGAGCTGTTCTACGCCCCGGGCACGCTGCTCGACGCGGTCACCGACACGCTGCGCCGCCACCCCGAGGTCGTCGAGGCGTGGAGCGTCACCGGCGAGGCCGACGCGATCGCCCGCGTGCGCACGCAGAGCAACGCCGACCTCGAGCGGCTGATCATGGACCTCCAGCACGACGGCCACGTGGTGCGGACGCGTTCGCAGGTGGTCATGTCGCGGCTGGTATCACGCTCGGGTTCTTAAGGGTCTCGCTACGCTCGACATCCCTGGGGCCGTTCCGCCGGGCGTCCATGCCCGGCGGCCGAATCGCGAACCCCGACCGGTCGCGGATTGGGTCCCCGCCCACCCTCCACACGGACGCCGACGCAGGCGGCCCCCACGCTCCACGCGGACGCCGCCGCAGGCGGCCAAAAGACCCCATCCCCCGCCACCGTTAACCTTGACAGAGTCATGTCAACGTTTGGTACAGTCCCCCGAATGCGCGACTTCATGGCGGCGACGCGCGACCGCATCATCGTCTACGACGGCGGGATGGGCGCAACGCTCGAGCAGTTCGACCTGAGTCTCGAGCACGACTACAAGCTGTCCGGGCGGTGCCACGAGGTGCTCGTCCTCAACCGCCCCGACGTGATCGAGGGCGTCCACACCGCGATGCTCGACGCCGGCGCCGAGGTGCTTGAGACCGACACCTTCCAGGCGTCGCGACTGAAGCTGTCCGAATGGGGCCTCGCCGACCACACCTACGAGATCAACCAGAAGGCGGCCGAGATCGCGCGGAAGGCCGCCGGCGAGAAGCGGTTCGTCGCCGGCTCGATCGGCCCCACCGGATTCCTGCCCGCGAGCGACGACCCGACGCTCGGCCAGATCCAGTTTCCCGAATTGGTGACGGTGTTCGAGGAGCAATCGCGCGCGCTGCTCGCTGGCGGCGTCGACCTGCTGATCATCGAGACGGCGCAGGACATCCTCGAGGTCAAGGCGGCGATTTTCGGCGCGCGCGAGGCGTTCAAGCAGGCTGGCCGCATCGTGCCGATCCAGTGCAGCGTCTCCCTGCTCCCCCAGGGCGGCAAGATGCTGCTCGGGACGGACATCAGCGCGGTGCTCGCCACGCTCGAGGCGCTCGACGTCGACGTGATCGGCCTCAACTGCTCGACCGGCCCCGAGGACATGCGCGATGCAATCCGGTTCCTCGGCGAGAACTGCCCGGTCCCGGTCCACTGCATCCCGAACGCTGGCCTGCCGCTGCAGGGCCCGAACGGCGAGACGATCTTCCCCGAAGAACCCGAGCCGCTCGCGAACGTGCTCGGCGAGTTCATCGAGCGCTACGGCGTGACGATCGTCGGCGGCTGCTGCGGCACCACGCCCGACCACATCGCCGCGATCGCCGAGCGCGCCCGCGCGACCAAGCCGAGCGAGCGTCCGGCGCGGCGGCCGCCGCACATGTCGAGCATGATCGCGGCCAACACGCTCGTGCAGGATCCCCGCCCCACGCTGGTGGGCGAGCGCGTCAACTCCCAGGGGTCGCGCAAGGCCAAGGAGATGCTGCTGGCCGACGACTATGACGGTCTGTTGACCGTCGCCGAAGATCAGGTCGCCGGCGGTGCCCACGTGCTTGACGTCTGCGTCGCGCTGACCGAGCGCCAGGACGAGGACGAGCAGATGCGCCAGGTGGTCAAGCGGATCTCGCTGACCCAGCCGGCGCCGATCCAGATCGACTCGACCGAGCCCGACGTGATCGAAACCGCGCTCCAGCAGATCCCGGGGCGCGCGATCGTCAACTCGATCAACCTCGAGGCCGGCCGCGCGAAGCTCGACAAGGTCGTCCCGCTCGCCAGGGCCCATGGCGCCGGCGTGATCGCGCTGACGATCGACGAGGTCGGGATGGCCAAGACCGCCGAGCGTAAGCTCGAGGTCGCGCAGCGGATCACGCAGCTGTGTTGCGAGGAGCACGGCCTCGACCCCGAGGTGCTGATCTTCGACTGCCTCACGTTCACGCTGACCACCGGCGACGAAGAGTGGCGGCCGAGCGCGGTCGAGACGATCGAGGGGATCCGAGAGATCAAGAGCTCGATTCCGGGCGTGAAGACCTCGCTCGGCGTCTCGAACGTCTCGTTCGGCGTCAGCCTGCCGGCGCGGGCTGTGCTCAACAGCGTGTTCCTGCACCACTGCGTCGAGGCCGGGCTCGACCTGGCGATGGTCAATCCCAACCACATCACGCCGTACGGCGAGATCCCCGAGAACGAGCGCGAGCTCGCCGACGACCTGGTTTTGAACCGGCGCGAGGACGCGCTCGAGCGCTACATCGCCCACTTCGAGTCCAAGGGCCCCGCGGAGGCCGAGGAGAAGGCAGATCCGACCGCCGGGATGGAGCCGGAGGAGGCGCTGCATTTCCATATCCTGCGCCGCAAGAAGGAGGGCGTCGAGGACTGGATCGACCGCAGCGTCGAGAAGATCGGCGCGGTGCCGACGCTGAACGACGTGCTGCTGCCGGCGATGAAGGAGGTCGGCGACAAGTTCGGCGCCGGCGAGTTGATCCTCCCGTTCGTGCTCCAGTCGGCCGAGGTGATGAAGCGCGCGGTCGCCCGGCTCGAGCGCTACCTCGACAAGATCGAGGGCTACACCAAGGGCACGGTCGTGCTCGCGACGGTGTTCGGCGACGTCCACGACATCGGCAAGTCGCTGGTCAACACGATCCTGACCAACAACGGGTATACGGTCATCGACCTCGGCAAGCAGGTCCCGATCCAGACGGTCATCGATGCCGCGGTCGAGCACAAGGCGACCGCGATCGGGCTGAGCGCGCTGCTCGTCTCGACCTCCAAGCAGATGCCGGCGTGCGTCCAGGAGCTCTACTCCCAGGGGCTCGAGTTCCCGCTCCTGATCGGCGGTGCCGCGATCAATCGCAACTTCGGCCTGCGGATCCTGTACCCGAACGGCACCGAGTCAGACGACGTGTACGGGCCGGGCGTGTTCTATTGCCGGGACGCGTTCGAGGGACTCTCGAAGATGGATCAGCTCGTCGACGGCGAGGCACGGACCGCGCTGATCGCCAAGACACGCGACGCGGCGCGCAAGCTCCGCGAGCGACCCGCGGTGACCGACGACGATGCGCCGGCGGTCACCGACTCCTCCGTCCGGAGCGCCGCCGCCACTGACAGCCCGATCCCGACCCCGCCGTTCTGGGGCGTACGCGAGCTCGAGGTGTCGATGGACGACGTCTACCGCCACCTCGACACCCACGTGCTGTTCAAGCTGCACTGGGGTGGGCGCGGCGTCAAGGGCGAGGAATGGAAGCGACTCGTGGGCGAGGACTTCAAGCCTCGCCTCGAGCGTATGTGGCGCGAGCAGACCTACCTGCACCCTCGCGCGCTGGTGGGCTACTTCCCATGCAACTCGGACGGCAACGAGCTGATTGTGTGGGATCCGGAGGACTTCGACCCCGCCCACCCGCGCGAGCTCGAGCGCCTGGTGTTCCCGCGCCAGCCGCGCCACGACCGGATCTGCCTGGCCGATTTCTACCGTCCGATCAATTCGGGGCGATCCCAGGTCGACGTGGTCGCTCTTCAGGCGGTCACCGCCGGCGATGAGGTCACCGAGCTGATGGCTCGTCTGGAGGCCGAGGGCGAGTTTGCCGAGCAGCTGTTCGTCCACGGGCTCGGCGTGCAGACCGCCGAGGGGATGGCCGAGTGGGTGCACGCGCGGATTCGCGCCGATCTCGGGATCGAGCCGGCCCAGGGCCGCCGTTATTCCTGGGGCTATCCCGCCTGCCCGGAGCAGTCAGAGCACGAGAAGGTGTTCAGGCTGCTCGACGCTCCTGCGGTCGGGCTGCGTCTGTCGGGCGGCTTCGCGGTCGAGCCCGAGCAGTCCACGCTCGCGATCGTGGCCCATCATCCCCAGGCCGTGTACTTCGGGATGAAGTCGGGCTTCCTGCCGAAGACCGACCGGCAGGCGGCCGACGAGCTGGTCGCCGGCTCCGGCAAGGACCCGACGCGCCTGTCCGAGCTGACCGACGCCGACCCGGGCGAGCAAGTCCCCGCGGACGCGGAGGCCGACAGCGAGCCGGCGATGGCCGAGGCGTAACGACGGCGAGCGACGCTCCCGCTAATTCCGCCCCTGAACCACCGGCGCCGGCTGCCGCGAGCTCGGGCGCGTCGGCAGCTTTACCGGCGTCGTGTGCATCGCCCGCAGCCTGACCTCGCGCCACGACATGCCTTCCTTCAGCAGTGCCGGCATCCCCATCAGGATCGCGGTCGTGACCTCAACGGCCTGCAGGATCACGCCGAACGCGACGCCGTCGCCGTAGCCGATGTGCCAGCCGGTGTGGAGCACGGCAGCGCACGCCGCCTGGAACACGCCGAGGTTCGCCGGCGTGGCCGGCAGGACCGCGGTGATGTTGACCGCGAACAGGACCGCGGCGGCGGCTCCGATGCCGGCGCCGTGCTTGTCGAGCCCGAGCGCGACCAGCAGCACCCAGCACGACAGGCACTGAAGCGCCCACGCCCCGAGCTGGGCGACCGTGGCGGTCGCGCCGAGGCGCGGGCAGCGGAAAACGATCAGGCCGGCGCGCACGCGCGCCATCGCCCCCCGGGCCTGCGCCGCGAGCGCGTGGAACCGGGAGGAGCGCGATTTGCTGCCGGTGCCGCGCAGCACCACCGGCATGATCAGCACGACGATCAGCAGCGCGAGTGGCGCGATCGCCACCAGCAGCAGAGCGTTCTGGTGGCCGTTGAAGAAGTCGACCGAGCTGAACATGATCGCGCCGAGCACGATCAGCGCGAGGATGTTCAGGAGGGTCTGCGACACGACCGTGCCGAGCACGATCGGGAGGTTCTCGCGTGGTTGCCCGGTGCGTCTGGCCACCACTAGCGCACGCGACGGCTCGCCCAGGCGCGCGGGCAGCGTCGAGGACATCAGCACGCCGATGAAGGTTCCCTGGGCCGCGTCGGACATCCGCACGCGCGATCGCGGCAGCGCGGCTTTGAGAATCGCGTGCCACGAGACCGCGCGCAGCACCATCGCGCTGCACATGATCGCGAGGCCCAGCAGCACCAGTGTCGGGCTCGCCGTGATCAGTGCCGAGGCGATGTTGGTCAAGCCGATCTTCTGAAGCGCGAGGAACGCCAGCACCGCGCCGCCGATCGAGAAGGTCGCCAGGCCCACGCGGCGCGCGACACCGAGCGCCTTGCTGTGGCGCTGAGGTCCGGTGAGGGGCGGCTCGAGGCTGGCCAGTCGCTGGGCCGGGACCCGTGGCTTCAGGTCGGCCGCGCGGGCCCCCACCCGCACCGCGGTCCGCTGGAGCGTGGTCGCCGGCTCGGGCACGGCGATCGCGTCTTCGTATGCCTCCATGACCTGGGCGGCGACCCGCGGCCAGGCGAAGCGCTCGGCGCCGAGCGCGGCGGCGCGAGCCATCTCGGCGCGGCGGACCGGCTCCTCGTAGAGGTCGCGGAGCGCCTCGGCGAGCGTCTGGGCATCGCCGCGGGGCACGAGCACCCCGTCGACGCCGTCGCGCACAACGTCGCGATAGCCGGCGATGTCCGACGCGATCACGGGCGTGCCCGCCGCGAACGCCTCGGTCAGGACCATGCCGAAGCTCTCGCCGCCGAGCGAGGGGGCGCACAGCACATCGCCGGCCTCGAGCTCCAGGCGCTTGGTCTCGTCGTCGACCTTGCCCAGCACGCGCACGTCGCGCATGTCGAGCATGAGTGGCGAGAGCTCCTGCTCGGACGGACCGATCACGGTGAGCTCAGTGGGGATGTGCTCGCGCAGCGCTTCGAACGCGCGTAGCAGCAGCGGGAGCCCCTTGCGCTCGACCGCCTGGCCGACGAACACGATCTTGAGCTTGTCTCCCTGGGGCCGGAGGGCGCCCAGCGTGGCCCGCGCGCTGTCGACGTGGACGCCGTTGGGGACGATCCGGTAGTGGCCGCCGAAAAAGCGCCTCGCGGTCCAGGCCGCGGCCTCGGAGACCGCGATGCGGACGTGGAGGCGGTTGAGCATCCGGCGCGCGCCCAGCGCGTTCGCGATCCCATTCGAGATCCGGTTCTCGTTGTACGTGTGGAAGGTGCCGACGATCGGCACCGACGTCGAGTCGGTGATGCACCACGGCGCAACCGGCGCCAGCGGCTCGTGGACGTGGACGACGTCGTAGTGTCCGGTGCGCAGCTCGTGCTGGGCGGTGGCCAGGGCGTACGGCGTAATCGAGACGTTCGAGACCGCCTGGTTGGCCTTCAGCGACAAGGTCCGGCCGAGCGAGATCAGATAATCGGGTCCCCGCCCACCCTCCATGTCCTGTGGGCGGGCGCCACGGTGGAGGACCGACGAGTAGCGACCGGGCGGGTCGTACGGCGCGAGCACACGGACGTGGTGCCCGTCAGCAATGAACCGCTCCGCGAGCGCTTCGATATGTCTCGTGACGCCCCCCGGATACGTCCACGAGTACGGCGACAGAATCGCTACTCGCATCAGGTGCAATGGTAGAGGTTGAGGGAGCGGATCATGGGCGCGCGCGGGGCCGCGCGATCATCACCGGCGCGGGACCGCGCGTAATATCCAATACACCGATGGCGGTGAGACATTTCGTCAAATACACCTTTCTCAAGGTGGATCCTGCTTGGCGGCGACTCGACGACGAGCGGCGGGCCGACGACAAGCGCGAGTTCATCGCCGCCTGCGAGGACTTCTCGGACGGCCACCTGCTGCGGGCGTTCTCGCTCGTCGGGACCCGGGGCGACGCCGACCTGATGCTGCTGAGCCAGGCTCAGAACCTGGAGCGGATCCACGAGTTCCACGTGGTCCTGGCGCAGAGCGGGCTGATGAAGTGGTGCGAGGTGCCGTACTCGTTCCTGGCCATGACGAAGCCGTCGGAGTACTCCGAGGAGTCGCGCTTGGAGGTCCGCCCGGCGCACGGCAAGTACCTGTTCGTGTATCCCTTCGTCAAGACGCGAGCCTGGTATGCGCTAGCGCCCGACGAGCGCTGGCGGATCATGCAGGAACACATCAAGATGGGACGCGAGTACCCGTCGGTCGACCTGAACACGAGCTACTCGTTCGGGCTCGATGACCAGGAGTTCGTGGTCGCCTTCGAGACCGACAATCCGGCGGACTTTCTCGACCTGGTCCAGCGGCTGCGCACCACGGAATCGAGCTCCTACACGCTGCGCGACACTCCGACGTTCACGTGCATCTCTTGCTCGGTGGGGCGCGCCCTCGGCGCGCTCGACGGTGCCGCGCTGACCGTGACGGAGACCGTGGACGGTTGACGGCCGATCCCGCCAAGCTCGCGCTCGACTTCGACGAGATCCGTGACGTGACCGTGATCGGCGCCGGCCCGGTCGGCATGTGCACGGCGTTCTGGGCGGGCATGCGCGAGGCCTCCTCTCGCGTGATCGACTCGCTGCCCGAGCTCGGCGGCCAGCTGACCACGCTTTACCCCGAGAAGTGGATCTTCGACGTGCCCGGTCATCCTCGCGTGCTAGCGCGTGAGCTAGTCGATCTGCTGCGAGTCCAGGGTTTGGATCAGTTCGACGTGCCGGTTCATCTGGGGACGACGGCGGAGACGATCTCGTGGGAGGGTTCCGGGGACGATCGGGTGGTGGTCTTGCACAGCGATCGCGGCGAGTTGCGCTCGCGGACGGTGATCGTCGCCGGCGGCCACGGCGCGTTCGAGCCCAAGAAGCTGCCTGGGTTCGACATGACGCCGTGGGAGGGGCGCGGCGCGCATTACATCGTCGGCGAGAAGTCCGTGTTCGAGGGCAAGCGGGTGATGATCATCGGCGGCGGCGACTCCGCCTGCGACTGGGTCATCAACTTGCTCGACGTCGCCTCGTCGGTTGTCCTCGTCCACCGGCGGGAGGGGTTTCGCGCCCATGAGCTGACCGTGGGCCAGGTGCTCGAGGCCGAGGCGCGGGGGGACGTCGCGATCCACGTGCCGTTCCAGATCCGCGAGGTCTACGGCAACGGGAACGTCGAGCGGGTGAGGCTGTTCCATTCCGAGGACGAGGCGCACGAGGTCGAGGTCGAGGTCGACGCGATCCTGTTGCAGCTGGGGTTCAAGACCGCACTCGGTCCGTTGAAGGACTGGGGGTTCGAGGTGGTCAAGGGCGCGATCGTCGTCGATCAGCTGATGAAGACGTCTCTGGAGCGCGTGTGGGCGTCCGGCGACATCGCCACGTTCGACGGCAAGCTAAAGCTGATCGCCACCGGGTTCGCGGAGTCGGCGATCGCGGTGGCGCAGGCCGTCCACGAGATCCGCCCCGACATCAGGATTCAGCCCAAGTACTCGACCAACACCGGCGTCCCCGGGGTCGTTGCCGGCCAGCCGTAAGCGACGTCGCGCACCGGTCTCCGAAGCGGAGGCCGTCGAAGCCCTGCGCGCAGCCGATCCTGTCCTGCGCGAGGTGATTGATGAAGTTGGCCCGCTCGGGGACTTCTTCGCCGGCCGCCCGACCGACCACTACGGGACGCTGATCCGCGCGATCGTCGGCCAGCAGCTCTCGACGAAGGCTGCCGCCGCGATCTACAGCCGGCTGCTCGAGCGCTTCGGAGGCTATCCGCCGACGCCGGAGGAGGTGCTGACCGACGACCTCGACGAGCTCCGGACCGCGGCGGGACTCAGCCACGCGAAGGTCCGCTACCTGCGGTCGCTGGCCGAGCACGTGCTCGACGGCTCGCTCGAGCTCGACCGCCTGCACGACATGTCCGACGAGGAGGTGATGGCCGAGCTCGTTGCGGTCAAGGGCATCGGCGAGTGGAGCGCCGACATGTTCCTCATGATCCACCTCCGCCGGCCGGACGTGCTGGCGGTGGGCGATCTCGGCATCCGCCGGGCGGTGATGATCCGCTACGGGCTTCCGGCGCTGCCGAAGGCCGCCGAGGTGACCGAGATCGGCGAGCGGTGGCGCCCGCACCGGTCGCTCGCGTGCTTCTACTTGTGGCGCTCGCTACACGCGGTGCCGGTATGAGCGGTGGCGCCGCGCGCATCGGTCGCGCCGGCCGCATCGGTCGCGCCAGCCTCATCGGTGGCGCAGTCCGCATCGGTGGCGCTGGCCGCATCGGCGGCACCGGCGATCAGACCGCGGAGACTTCTTCCTCTTCGGCGACCCGGAACGACGAGCCGCAGCCGCAGGCCGCGATCACATTCGGGTTGTCGACCTTGAAGCCCGCGCCCTGGAGGCCGTCGACGAAGTCGATAACCGAGCCCTTCACGTACGGAAGGCTGGGGCGGTCGACCAGGAGGCGGATCCCCTTGTCCTCGAACACGGTGTCGTCGGCGCGCTGCTCGTCGAACGCGAGCGCGTACTGGAAGCCTGAGCAGCCGCCACCGCGGACTCCGACCCGAAGCCCCGCGGTCTCTGCCACGGCACTCTGCGAGTCGAGGAACTCGCGAACTTTCTCGGCACCTTTGTCGCTCAGTGTGATCATGCAGTGGAGCCCTTCGGCAGCTGGCTTCACTCAGTATAGCGATGGCATCTCGCTACGCTACGCAGCATGGCAGCCACCGACGCATCGGCCACCCCCGAGGAGCTGAAGGAGCGGATCGAGGCGGGCATCCCCGGCGCGGCCGCGGATGTCACGGGAGACGGCCATCACTTCAACGCGGTCGTGTCGGCGCCGGCGTTCCGGGGCCTGTCCCGGATCGCGCAGCACAGGCTCGTCTACGACGTGTTCGGCGCGGAGGTCGGGGACCGCATCCACGCCCTGTCAATCCAAACCAGAGCCTCGGAAACGGAGAACATCGCATGAGCGACGAGCAGACCACCCAGATCCGCGAGGCAATCCAGAGTGCGATCTCTGAGAACCCCGTGATCCTGTTCATGAAGGGCACCCCCGACCAGCCGATGTGCGGATTCTCGGCTCGCACGGTGGCGATCCTCCAGGACGTGGGGACGCCGTTCGCAGCCGTGAACATCCTTCCCGACCCGCGGATCCGCCAGGAGCTCTCGGCGCTGTCCAACTGGCCGACGATTCCGCAGCTGTTCATCGACGGCGAGTTCGTCGGCGGATGCGACATCGTCACCGAGATGTACGAGTCGGGCGAGCTGCACCAGTCGCTCGGGGTCGAGGACGGTGGCGCAGATCAGCCGGCACCGGAGCCCGCCGCGCAGGAGCCGGCGCCGCTCACCATCGAGAACCGCCTCTAAGGGCCCGCCACTGCGTCATTGACGGTTCCCGCCACTTACTCGGTCGCGGACTCTAAGCCTTCTCGACGACGAACGCCAGCGTTGCCCGGCCCGTAATCAGCAGCGACGGGTCGCGGAACACGGGCTGCTTGCCGTGCCCGGGCACGCTCGCGTACAGCCCGTCATAGCTGGGAATGGCCGCAATCAAGGCGCGTAGCTCGGCCACCGAGGAGATCGGCGAGAAGCCGCCACCGTTGCCGCTCCCCGAGGACCCGCCGCCCGGGGAAAGTGAGATGACGAGCTGCGAGGACAGGCTGTTGGGCGTCGCCGGCGTCTGCGGGGCGGCCCCGTGGATCGTCACGACGATCGGTCCGCGGGCGCCGCTGGGAATCCGCAACGGGAACGAGACCGTCCGGCGCGGGCCCCGATAGAGCCGCACCTCCAGCCGAACCCTGACCCTCCGGCCCGCCTTGACGTGTAGCGGAGCGTGCGCCGCGAGGATCGACGCCATCTTCAGGCCCCGCGAGGCGTGGAGATCGGCCGCCACGCGAGTCACGTGCAGAGCGGCAAAATCGACCTGCTCGAGGTCACCGAACGCGCTCGTCACGTCGGTCGAGGCGGCGTTCGCGAGCTCCGGGGGCGTTTGGCCCGCGTCGCCGGCGGTCCCGGTCCCGACGTACCGGTTGCAGAACCCGAGCGGCTCGCTCGACTCGCGCACGTAGATCCGCAGGCACATGCTCCCGGACTCGCTGGCCGGCGGGCCGTCGTAGATCTCCGTGGCCGCCTGCGCCACCTCGAGCGGCGCGATCGTGTCGACCAGTGAGTTGCCAAGCGGCAGGCCGATGCCGGTCTCGTCGGCGACCTGGGTATCGAGCGACAGCGACCGGCCGGTATCGAGGTCGTGCGCGGTCACCTCGACCGGAACCGTCGGCGGCGGTGCTCCGACCTCTCCGATCACGGCGTTCGGCGTATCGCTCGAGAGCGTGCCCTCGGTGTGGCCGGGCGAGGCCAGCTTGTAGCTCTGGGCGATCGTCGGATCGGGGTTGTTGACGACGTAGTACACGTAGGCATCCTGAAGCAGCAGCGATCGCCGGCCGGCGCCGTCGAGCTCGTGCCCGAACGCGTAGACGGTCGGCCCGTCGACGTACGTGACGGTCCCGACCGCCCCCATCGGCACGTCCCCGGACGAGTAGCTCGCGCTCACCGACGCGCCCGGAACGAGCGGCTGGACCGGGAAGTTCGTGACCTGCCCGCCGCCGGTCGGGGCGGCGAGGATCAGCCGGCCGGCGCGCTCACCGGCACGCTGGACGAGGCCGAACACCGCCGGCGACAGCCCGCCCACGGTCAGCGGCGCGAGCAGCGGCGTCGGCTTGACCGCCAATCGCGCCGTGTCCGGCGGCGGCTCGACGGGCTCGCCCAGCATCTGCTCGATCGGCGTCACCAGCACGACGTTGTTGCCGTACTGCCCGATCCCCTCGGAGATCGCGCCGGCGTTCTCCATCGTCCCGAATGTGTCGGGGCAGTACACCGGAGAGCCCGAGAACCCCTCGGCGACCCCGGTGGTGTCGACCGCCGACCCCGACACCTGTACGAGGATCCGCGGCCCTTCGCCCGGCGCCTCCACGATGTCGATGATCCGGACGTTGAACGACGTGATCGTCGTCCCCTGGATCACAGTCTCGCCGGTGCAGTTCATCCCAGGCTGGACCTGCGACAGCGGCATGATCGGCCCGCCGGCCGCCCATGCGGAGCTCACGGGAAGGAACAGCCCCCCGAGCACGACCAAGATCAGCAGGCGTAGGCGCAATTTCCGAGGCCCCTTTCGAGCCCGTCCGCGGCCTCGCGAGGTGCGAACAGCATACCCCGGGGGGCCGCGGGATAGCATCGGCCGATGGCCACGACCCGGGCCACGCCCGCGAGCGTCGTCGCGCTGCGGTTCGACGGCAGCGCGCTGTGGGCGATCGACCAGACCGCGCTCCCGTGGGACGAGCGCCGGCTGGAGCTGCGCACCGCCGAAGACGTGGCCGCCGCGATCCGCCGCCTGGCGATCCGCGGCGCTCCGTTGATCGGCGTCGCCGCCGCGTACGGGATCGTCCTCGAGCTCGCGGACGATCCGTCGCTTGAGACGCTCGAACGAGCCTGTGCGCTGCTCCGCAACGCCCGTCCGACCGCGGTCAACCTGGCCTGGGCGGTCGACCGGGTGCAGCGGGCGGTCGAGAACGACCTCAGCGGAGGTGACCTCGTCAACACGGCCCTGGCGGAGGCCCGCCGGATCGATGCCGAGGAGGAAGCCGCCAGCAACGCGATCGCGGCGCACGGCGCCGACTTGCTCGCCGGCGCCCGGCGGATCCTCACCCACTGCAACACGGGCGCGCTCGCCGCCCCCGGCCGCGGAACGGCGCTCGCGGTGATCGCCGAGCTGGCCGACCGCGGCTCGCTTGAGAGCGTGCTCGCCACCGAATCGCGCCCGCTGCTTCAGGGCGCGCGGCTCACCGCGTACGAGCTCGCCACGCTCGGGATCCCGCACGAGCTGATCGTCGACTCGGCCGCTGCCGGGTTGATCGCGTCGGGCGCGGTCGACGCCGCGATCGTCGGCTGCGACCGCGTGGCGGCCAACGGCGACGTCGCCAACAAGGTCGGCACGTACGGGCTGGCGCTGGCGGCGCACGCCGCCGGCATCCCGTTCGTCGTCGCCGGCCCCACCTCCACAATCGACCTGGGCACGCCCGACGGCGCCCACATCGCGATCGAGGAGCGCGACCCCGAGGAGGTCAGGGCCGCCGCCGGGCACCGCCTCACGCTCCCCGGTACGCGCTGCCGGAACCCGGCGTTCGACGTGACCCCCGCGCGGCTCGTCACGGCACTTGTCACCGAGCGCGGAACCATCCGGTCTCCACGGGCCAAGTCGCTCGCCACGCTCTGCGCCCGGCGCGCATGAGGGTCGCGCGGTCGTTCGCCCCCGGCGACGTCCGGATCGAGGAGGCGCCCGAGCCCGAACCGGGGCCGGGCGAGGTGGTGTGCGACGTCCTCGCCTGCGGTGTGTGCGGCTCCGACGTGACCGACTGGTACATCGCGCCGCGGCTGCCCGCGGTGCTCGGGCATGAGGTCGTCGGGACGGTGCGCGCCGTCGGCGACGGTGTGGCGGCGCCGGCCCCCGGGGCCTGCGTGGCGATCCATCATCACGCTCCGTGCGGCGAGTGCCGCCGTTGCCGGCGCGGTCACGAGACCCTGTGCGAACGGTTTCGCGCCACCCGGCTGGACCCCGGTGGATTCGCCGAGCGCGTCCGTGTCAGCCAGGAGCTGGTCGGCGAGCTGCTCGAGCTTCCCGACAGCCTGGACCCGGTGACGGCCACGTTCATCGAGCCGCTCGCGTGCGTGCTCCGCGCGCAGGACCGGGCCGGGCTGCGCGCCGGCGACTCACTGCTCGTGGTCGGTGCCGGCGTCAACGGGGTGCTCCAGATCGCGGCCGCCCACGCCCGCGGGGTGGAGGCGGTGTGGGTGCGCGAGCCGCGCCCGGAGCGCCTGGAGCTCGCCGAGGCCTGGGGCGCCGAGCACCACGGCAACGAGCTCGTCGACGTCGCGATCGCGTGCACGCCCAAGCCCGAGGCGATCGAGGCGGCCGCCGCGGCGGTGGCGCCCGGCGGGACGCTGTGTTTCTACGCGCCGCCCGCCCCGGACACGCCTCCCCAGCTCGACGCGACCACGCTCTACCTGCGCGAGATCACCGTCACCGCCAGCTACTCGGCCGGACCCGGCGACATGCGGGCGGCGCTCGAGATGATCGCCGGGGGCCGCTTCGATCCGAGGCCGCTCGTCTCGCACCGGCTGCCGCTGGAGGAGACCGGACGCGCCCTCGACCTCCAGCGCCGGGCGGGAGGGTTGAAGGTCGTGGTGGAGCCGTGAGGGCGGCGGTCCTGTTCGGGCCGGAGGACTTGCGCGTCGAGGAGGTCCCGGAGCCCGAGGCCGAGGTGATCGTCGAGATCGAGGCGGCGACCACGTGCGGCACCGACGTGAAGATGTGGCGCTACGGACACCGCGTGCTGCCTCCATATCCGTGTGCGTTCGGCCACGAGACCGCCGGCGTGCGCGCCGACACCGGCGAGCGCGTGCTCGTGTCCGACTCCGTGGCGTGTGGCGAGTGTGCGCAATGCCGATCCGGGCGCGCCCAGATCTGCCGAGCGCCCGCCTGGGTGCTCGGTGGCTTCGCCGAGCGGATCGGAGCTCCCGAAGCCGCGCTTCACCGCATCCCCGACGGGCTTCCGGCGGCCGCCGCGGCGATGGCCGAGCCGCTGGCCGCGGCGGTGCACGCCGTCGATCGCGGCAGCGAAGCCACCGACGTCGGCGTGCTTGGTGGCGGCCCGATGGGCCTGATGCTCGCTTCGCTGCTGATCGCGCAGGGACGGACGGTGACCGTCGCGGACCCTCACCCGGAGCGCCGCGCGCAGGCCTCGGAGCTCGGTGCGCAGACGGCCGAGACCCTGACCGCTCACGAGCTCGTGTTCGAGGCCGTCGGTCGCCCCGAGACCTGGCGTAGCGCCGCTGCTGCGGCTGCGCCCGGCGGCGTCGTCCTGCTTGTCGGCGGCTGTCCGGGTGGCACCGAGATCGCCCTGCCGACCGGTCCGCTCCATTACGAGGAGCTCGAGCTGCGCGGCTCGTTTCACCACTCGCGCGCAGACGTCGACGAGGCCCTGCGGACGCTGGCCGGCGACGAGGTGCTATGGCGCACGCTGCGAGGTCCGACGATCCCGCTCGAGAAGCTTCCGGCCGCACTCCGGACGCCGGCCGGCGGTCCGGCTGGGAAATGGGTCATCGATCCGCGCCTCTGAACTCGACGGGCTCGACGATCCCGCGCGAGTCGCAGCCAGTTGGTCGGGGTGGAGCAGCGGTACATCGTCGGCACTAAGGCGCCGCCGTCAGGCGCCGCCGACCTTGCCACCAAGGCGCCGCCGTCAGGCGCCGCCGTCAGGCGCCGCCGACCTTGCCACTACCTCCATCCCAGCGGCGAGCGTCGCACGAGCGCGCCGGCGACCCGCAGCCCGGCCGGCTGGCGGGAACCCGGTGGCGAGAGCCGCTTGCCCTCGCGCTTGCGGTACCAGGCGATCGTCTCCTCGAGGCAGTCCTCGTGCGGCGACGTCCGCCAGCCGAGCTCGCGCTTGGACTTCGCGCTCGAGAACGCCCAGTTCAGCGACGCGGCCCGCACCTCGGAGGGCAGCGGCATCCGCCGGCCGAAGACCGGCTGTCCGGCGCGCGCGATCATCAGCGCCACGTGCACCGGCAGCTTCAGGGACGGCGGCTCGACCCCGGACAGGCGCGCGAGATCGGCAAACAGGCGATCGAGCGTGAAGTTGCGATTGCCGAGGATGTAGCGCTCGCCGGGCGCTCCGAGCTCGTCGGCCAGCAAGTGTCCTCGGGCGACGTCACTCACGCCGACGATGTTGAGCGTGCCGTCCACGTAGGCGGGAATCTCGCGGCGCAGGAACCGGCGCACGAACGCGGTTGATGATCGGCCCGGGTCGCCCGCGCCCAGGACAAGCGAGGGATTGACGATCACCACCGGGAGGCCTCGTTCGAACAGCCGGATCGCGGTGACCTCCGCCTCGTGCTTGGCGTCGACGTACGGGATCCGGTAGCGCCCCGCGTCCCAGCGGTTGCGCTCGTTCGCGGTGGATCCCTCCGCCGCCGGCCCGATCGCGGCCACCGAGGACGTGTACACGACCCGCTCGACGCCGGCGCGCAGGGCCTCCTCGAGCACGATCCGTGTGCCCTCAACGTTCAGCGCGAACACCCGCTCGCGGGGCAGCCTGAGGCTCGTCGTGCCGGCCGTGTGGAACACCCGCTCGACATCGCGCATCGCGCGCCGGATCGCACGCCGGTCGCGCACGTCGGCGCGCACGGTGGTCACGTCCAGCTCCCCGAGCGGCTTCAGATTGGAGCGCGGGCGCGCGGACACGACCACGTCGTCGCCTCGCTCGACCAGGAGCCGGGTGACATGCGAGCCGAGGAAGCCGGTCGCACCGGTGACGAGCGTGCGGGGCAAATCGTGGTCCTTCCCTGCGCGTCCCTACGGTATCGGCGGGTAGGCCGCTCAGCGACCGAGCTGCCGCCGCCGGCCGCGCCCGAACGTGAGCGCGCCGAGTGCCGCGAACCCGCCGCCGAGCACGAATCCGGCTATCCCCGCCCCGATCAGGACCTCTCGCTGGTGGCGGCGGATCTGGCCTCGCCAGTCGGTGAGCTCGGTCACCTCGGCTCGGAGCTTGTCGAGCGACTGGCCGAGCTCTTGGCGATTCTGCTCGATCGATGCGCGGATCTGGTCCGGCGTGCGCGCTACGGGCGGCATCAGCTTCCGATCTCGGTCTTGGACGAGACCGTCTCGCGAATCCGCTTCGCCTCGTCGATGGCCATCGTCGGGGCCGGCGGCGCCCCAGCCTTCAGCTTGGTCCACGCGAACAGGAACGACGCGATCGTGAGCAGCGCGAGCACGCCGAACACGATCAGGAAGCCCTCCCAGATGCTGCCGGCGCCGGGGACGAGGATCGCGTTGAGCCCCCACGCCGCGGCCTCCAGCCCGATGAAGATCGCAAACACCCCGAACACCGCCCCGGCGAGCACCGCCACCGTCCCCCTGAGGAGGCTCTTGGCCTTGATCGTGACCTCGGTTTTGGCGAGCTCGAATTCCTCCCGGACCAGGTTGCTGACCCGGTCGGAGACGTCCGTCACCGCGTTGACGAGGTTCTCCGGCGTGGCGTTGGTGTTAGTGGACAAGGCGCTTGAGGATCATGGCGACCACGAGGCCGCCGGCGAAAGCAACGCCCGCCGCCACCTCCGGGCGATCGTCGGCGAGCGCTGCGGCGCGGGCCTGCAGCGGAATACCGTCGGGCGCGCGGGATGCGCCGCCGTCGGCCGCGCGGGATGCGCCGTCCGCTGTGGGCTGCGTGCTCGAAGTCTCGATGTCTTCGGTCACTCGGGCGGATCCTCGCCGAACACGCGCGTCCAGATCATCGCGGACAGGCGCGTCGACAGGAGCGTTGCGAGCGCGCCGGTTCCGGCGAGCAGGCCCGTCCAAAGCAGACGCTTGACCAGGGGACTCTCAGTCATCACGAGAGGATTCAATCAGACATCGAGGCGGCGCCCCAAGGCGCCGCCGTCAGGCGCCGCCGACCATCCGATCAAGCCACCGGGCTCCGGTCGCTCTCGAGCCCGCGGCAGATCGTCTCGACGATCATGCTCTTGGCACCCTCGAGCTCGTCCTCATCGACCGCGACGCGATCGAAGATCCAGCGGGTCAGCACTTGCTCGATCGACCCGTAGAACGCGAGCGCTCCGAACTCGGGCGAGATCTCCGACCGGAAGATCCCCTCGGCCTGCGCGCGCTCGACGATCGCGGCGATCTGCGCGTAGGCCTCGCGGATCTTCTCGAGATGGGTGCGGCCGAACGTGTTGGCGGCGCGTGTGACCTCGACCACGATCACCTTCATCAGCTCGGGCTCGTACCGGTAGGAATCGACGATGAAGCCGGCGATCGCCCTCAGCTTGTCGCGCGGCGCGGGCTCGGTCCGGTCTGCCTCGGCGATCGCCGCGAGCATCACGTTCCAGCGCTCGAGGAACATCGTGTCGAGGATCTCGTCCTTGGAGGAGAAATAGTGGTAGACGAGCCCGTACGCGACCCCGGCCTCGTCGGCGATGTCCGACACGCGGCAGGTGTGGAAACCCTGGCGCGCGAACACCCGCATGGCCGCGTCGAGGATCACCCGGCGCTTATCTGCGGCTGCGGTGCCTGACGCGACCATCAGAGCTTCCAGCCGTACACATCGGGCCGGCGATGGCTGAGCGCCGGGATCCGGTTCCTGACGCTCTCGAGCGTGTCGAAGTCCAGATCGGCCACGATCGCGGTCTCGATATCGGGCGCGCAGGAGAGCACGAGGCCCCAGGGATCGACGATCAGCGACCGGCCGCCGGCGCGGTGGCCGGGCGGATGGGCGCCGATCTGGTTGGGGGCGATCACGAAGCACTGGTTCTCGATCGCGCGAGCTCGCAGTAGCACCTCCCAGTGGTCGCGCGTGGTCGCAAGCGTGAACGCCGCGGGGACGACAAGCACCTGCGCACCGCGCATCGCCAGCATCCGGTACAGCTCGGGGAAGCGGACGTCGTAGCAGATGCTCATGCCCAGCGGCACCCCGCCGGGCAGCTCCGAGACGACGACGTCATCGCCGGCCTCCTCGTGGGCGGACTCCGCGTAGACGTCTCCGTCGACCTCCACGTCGAACATGTGGAGCTTGCGGTACACGGCGCGCACCTCACCGTCGGCCCCGACGTGGACGCTCGTGTTGGCCGCCTTCTCGCGCCCGTCTACGCGCTCGACGATCGACCCCGCGACCAGGTCGATGCCGAGCTCCCTGGCGGTCGATCGCGCCCACGAGATGCACCTGCCGTCGAGCGTTTCCGCCCCGGCGGTCATCTGCTCGTCGGTCCCGAGCACGCTCCACTTCTCGGGGAGCACGACGAGCTCGGCCCCGCGCGCGACAGCCTCCCGGACGAGCCGGTCCGCGGTCTCGAGATTCCGGTCTGTGTCCTCTGTGGCGTTAAGCTGAACGGCGGCGGCGCGCACGGCTGGGTGCGTGGGATTCAAGTTCGATTGACTAGTCAGTCAGCTCGATCAGTGTAACTCACCAAACCTCGCTGACGGCGCAGTGCCGCCAGCAGCAGCTTCGAGTGCATCGCGCCGATCAGCTCGCGCAACGGCTCGGCGCCCGAGGAGATGATCTGGACCGCCCGGTCGACGTCGACCTTGCCGGCGAGCCGGTCGAGCAGCACCCTGACCTCCTCTTCCACGAGCGGCTCGAGCGCCTCGCGGTAGCGGAGCGTGTCGTACACGGTGAACCCGATCGCTTCCTCGTAGCCGCCGGCGCGGAAGCGTGAGATCGCCTCGATGATCGCCACGTCGTCCCGGTCGTAACCGCGCCCGCTCGGCGCCAGCACGCCGAGCTGCTCGAGGCGATCGAGCACGTTCTGGGGCAGGTCGTACGTTTCGCGCACCTTCGCCCGCGAGATTCGACCGATCTCGCGCGCCGCGATCGCGCGCTCGAGGATCCGGTCCTCGAGCTCGATCATCCGCGCCGCCCGCTCAGGGTCGGTCCCGATCAGCTCGCGGATCACCCGCAGCGGCATGAACCGCTCCTCCTGGAGGCGCTTGATCAGCTGGATCCGCTCGACGAACTTCGGCGGGTAGTAGGCCATGTTGCGCGAGGTGCGCACTACCTCGTCCTCGGAGCCGAGCAGCCCTTCGCGCAGGTAGTGCTTGATCGTGCCGGCGCTGACGCCCGAGCGCTCCGCCAGCTCGGAGATCCTCAGATTGCCGTTCCCGTTCCCGCCGCCGGCCATCGCGCTTATGCCATGAACGAGCCCTGCACGGCGTCCCCGGCCGGCCCCGCGACTGCGCCGGACTCGAGCAGCGCGTCGATCTCCTCGGGCGGGTAGCCGGCCTCCGCCAGCACCTGGCGCGTGTGTTCGCCGAGGCCGGGGCCCGGCGCGCGCACCGGGTCGGCGGGCGTGCGGCTCAGCTTGAACGGCACCCCGAGCAACTTGACCGGCACCTCGGCGCCGGGCTGGTCGAGCTCGACCACCATCTCGCGCGCCGCCACGAGGTCCCCGTCGAGCGCCTCTTCGAGCCCGAGCACCGGCTCCAGACAGCAATCGTGCTCTGAGGCGAACTGGAGCCACTGGGCACGGGTGCGCCCGGCGAAGACCTCGCAGACCGCGCGGTGCGCGTCCGAGCCGGGCGAATCGAACGCGTGATCGAGCAGATCCTCGCGCCCCACGCCGAGGCAGAACTCCGCCCAGAACTTGGGCTCGAGCGCACCGAGCGTCACGTAGCCGTCGGCGCACCGGTAGGGGCGGTAGCAGACGAGCGCGCCGGCAAGCCGGAGCCCGCCGCGACGCGGGATGCCGCCGTCGGCGAGCATCTCGCCGGCGAGCATCGCCAGGAACGACAGCGAGCCGTCGAACATCGAACAGTCGACCAGCTGGCCCTGGCCCGACCGCGCGCGCTCGGCAAGAGCGATCAGGATCCCGGCGACGGCCATCAGCGCGCCCCCGCCCAGATCCGCGATCTGGGCCGCCGCCGATATGGGCGGCCCGTCGGCCTCGCCGGTTAGCCCGAGGATCCCGTTGAGACCGAGGTAGTTGATGTCGTGCCCGGGCCGGTCCCGGTTCGGCCCGTCCTGGCCGTAGCCGGTGATCGCGCAGTACACGAGGCCCGGGTTCTCCTCGCGCAGGCGCGGATACCCGACGCCCAAGCGGTCCATCACGCCCGGGCGAAACGACTCGAGCAGCACGTCCGCCCGTTGGACGAGCTTCAACAGCACTGCCTTCCCGGGGGCCGACTTGAGGTCGATGCGGATCGAGCGCTTGCCGCGGTTGAGCGACAGGAACAGCCCGCTCGACGCGCTCCGTTCGGCGCCCTCGTAGTACGGCGGCGCCCAGCGCACGTAGTCCCCCATCCCGGTGTCCTCGACCTTGATCACGTCGGCGCCGAAGTCCGCCAGCAGCAACGAGCAGAACCCGCCAGGAAGGAGACGGGTCAGGTCGAGGACCCTCAGGCCGTCGAGCGCGGGGCGCACGCTCATGCCGCCGAGGCCTCCGGTTGCCTACGGGTGATCGCGAGTCGCTCGCGTGCCTCCTCGACGGTCGCCGGACGGCGCCCGGCGTCTTCGGTCATCTGCCGCGCCTTGGCGATCAGGTCGCCGTTCGAGCGCGCCATCTTCGCGTTCGGTAGGTAGAAGTTGTCCTCGAGCCCGACCCGGATCGAGCCGCCGAGCGTGAGTGCCGCGGCAACAAGAGACCACTGATCGCGCCCGATGCCGATCACCGCCCAGTGGTGCTCGAGCCCGATTCCCGCCGACCCCGGGACCTGGGCGAGGTTGTCCGCCATCACCGCGAGGTTGCGCGCGCTCGCCGGGATCCCCCCGACCACCCCCATCACGAAATCGGCATGGAGCGGCGCCTCGAGCAGCCCCATGTCGACCAGCGGCGCCAGCGAGCCCACGTGCCCGACATCGAAGCACTCGTGCTCGGGCTTGACCCCGAGACGGCGCATCGCCTCGAGCAACTCGACGATCTCGTCGAACGGGTTGGCGAACACGAACTTGAACACGAAGTCCCTGCGGCTGCGCGAGTACTTGGCGTAGTTCATCGAGCCCATGTTCAGCGCGGCCACCTCCGGCCGGCCGGCCTCGAGGTAGGCGATCCGCTTGTCCACCGGGACGCCGACGGTGCCGGTCGAGAAGTTGACGATTACCGCGTCGCCGACGGCGCCGCGGATCGCATCGCGGATCGCGACGAAATCCTCGATTTCGTAGCTCGGTGTCCCGTCGGGGGTGCGGGCGTGGATGTGGATGTGTACGCCGCCCTCGTCGACGACCCGTCGCGCCTCGGCCCCGTACTCCTCGGGCGTGTACGGAATCGCCGGGCACTGGTCGCGGTTGGCGATCGCGCCCGAGATCGCGCAGGTGATGATCACGGGGTCTTCGACGCTCATGTTCGGCTGCGGATGGTGAGGGTGGCGAGCATCTCCCGGCATGCGGCGTCGATCGCGTCCAGGCCGGCGGGGGTGGCTTGGCACTGCAGCTCGTATTCGTCCCTGCCGACGAACACGTTCGCGATCGTCACGGTGGCCTTCACCGGGAGTCCGACGACCGGCTCGCGGGGCCAGAAGATCGCCGGCAACCCACCGGTCGTCCCTACTCTGCCGCTGACCTTGCGTCCGAGCACCCGGCTGATGCCGGCGTCGAATTGCGGCTTAACGGCAGCAATGTTCCGGGCGGTGACGGGGATCCTGAGCCCGGGATAGCGGGAGATGATCAGCAGGTCGTACTCGCCGATCGCGATCGCCGAGTGCGTCGCGCGCGCGGCGCTACCCGCGGTTCGACGGCTCGGCGCGAGTCTGACGGCGCGAAAGCTCGCCGGATACTGGAAGTGGATCGCCATCCCAGGGGCGTTGAACGTCTGCCGGCCGTTCGCCGCGCTGGAGGGCTGCTCGTTGACGTTGCCCGGACCCGTGCTGGTTCTGCTGGTGGTGGTGCCGCCACCGCAGGCCGCGATCGCCAGCGGCAACGCCACCGCGGGTCCGACCTTCACCGACACCCTCATACCGGCACCACGCCGCTTCGCTTCCACGGCCGCTCCATCCGCTTTCCCGCCGACAGCTCGAGCGCGCGGCAGATCGTGGGGCGCGTCTCCCGCGGGTCGATGACGTCGTCGATCATGTCGTTGCCCGCGGCGACGTACACGTCGATGATCTCGCGGACATTCGCGATCAGCTCCGCGCGCTTCGCCGCCGGATCCTCGGCCTCCTGGACCTGCTTGCGGAAGATGATCTCGACCGCGCCCTCGGCGCCCATCACGCTGATCTCGGCCGACGGCCAAGCGACGATCAGGTCGGGTTCGTACGCACGGCCGCACATCACGTAGTAGCCGGCGCCGTACGCCTTGCGCAGCACGACCGTGATCTTCGGGACGGTGGCGTTCGCGGTCGCGTACAGCATCTTCGCGCCGTGTCGGATGATCCCCGCCTGCTCGACCTTGGTCCCGACCATGAAGCCGGGAACGTCCATCAGGTATACGAGCGGCAGGCCGTAGGCGTTGCACAGGTTGATGAACCGGGCCGCCTTGTCGGCGGAGTCGTTGTCGAGGATTCCGCCCAGTTGCTTGGGCTGGTTGGCCACGATCCCCGCCGGCCGGCCGCCGAACCGGGCCAGGCAGGTGATGATCGTCTTCGCCCACTGCGGCTTGAGGTCAAAGTAGGCGCCGTCGTCGACGATGCGGCGGATCACCTCGTACATGTCGTACGGCTTTCGATTGGAGGCGGGCAGGATGTCGAGCAGCTGCTCGTCGGCGCGATCGACCGGATCATCGATCGGCGTGATCGGCGGGGGTTCCTCGCAGCTCTGCGGGAAGTAGCTCAGGTAATGCTTGATCGCGTCGATGCACGCCTCGTCGGATTCGACCTCGAGGTCGCCCACCCCCGACTTCCGGCAGTGGACCCGCGAGCCACCCAGCTCCTCCTGGGTGACGTCCTCGCCGACGGCGGCACGCACCAGGTGCGGCCCGGCCAGCGCCATCGAGCCTCGCCCCCGAACCATCGGCACGAAGTCCGCGAGCCCGGGGATGTAGGCGGTGCCGGCCGCACACGGCCCCATCAGCGCCGCGATCTGCGGGATCACGCCGGAGTTGATCACCTCCTCGCGGAACAGGTGACCGGTCCCCGCGAACAGCGATCCCACGGCCTCCTGGATCCGAGCGCCGGCGGAGTCCAGCAGCCAGATCAGCGGGATTCGCTTGGTGAGCGCGAGCTCGCGCAGCCGCGCCACTTTGAGCTCGCCGGTCATCCCCATCGACCCGGCCATCACGGTGAAGTCGTACGCGACGACCGCCGCCAGCCTGCCCTCGATCTTGCCGTAGCCCGTCACGACGCCGTCGGCGGGCGCCTCCCGGCCGTCCATCGCGCGCTGGGAGAAGTGAGGCCGGCCGTGGATCCCGAGCTCGACGAAAGTGCCCCGGTCGATCAGCAGCTCGATCCGCTCGCGGGCGGTCAGCTTGTCCTGCGCATGCTGCGCGGCGATCTTCTCCGGGCCGCCGCCGATCTTGATCCGCTCCCGCCTAGCGCGCAGATCTTCGGCCAAGGGGCGCAGGAGGCTCATGGATGGGGCGTCGGTGGCCATCGCGGCAAGTGAGACGTGCTACTCCTCACTTTGCCACGCTGGCATGGCGACCGTCAAGGCAGGACTTGCTGCGGCCTCATCGTCCCTTCCACTCCGGATCGCGCTTCTCGAAGAACGCACGCACGCCCTCTTGGATGTCCTCGGTCGAGAACGCGATCGTCAGCTGGGAGCGCAGGAAGTCGAGCGCCTCGAGGAACGCCATGTCCTGCTGGCGGAACATCGCGTCCTTCCCGAGCTTCATCAGCAACGGTGATTTGCGCGCCAGCTTCCCGGCCCACTCGTTGACGCCGGCTTCGAACTCCGCGGGCGCGAACACCTTGTTGACGATCCCGATCCGCTCCGCCTCGGCCGCCGAGATCGGCTCGCCGAGCAAAAGCAGCTCGTTGGTCTTCTTGCGCGGGACGTTGCGGTAGATCAGCGCCATGATCATGAACGGGAACACCCCGACGTTGATCTCGGGCGTGCCGAACCGCGCCCCCTCGCGCGCGAGGATCAGGTCGCACGCGAGGGCGATTCCGAGCGCGCCGGCGAGCACGTGCCCGTTGGCGGCGCAGATCGTCGGCTTGCCGAGCTCGCCAATCAACCGGAACAACCGCGGGAAGCGTGCGGTCCCGAGGTGCTTCTCGACGAGCGTCTCCTCGCCCGCGAACCCGCCCAGGTTCGCGCCGGCCGAGAAGATTCGCTCGTGGGTGGAGGTCAGCACCACGCAGCGCACGGCGGGATCGTCGCGGGCCGCTTCGAAGGCGGCGATCAGCTCATCGAGCAGCCCATTGGACAGGGCGTTGCGGGACTCGGGCTGGTCGAGCGCGATCGTCGCGACCCCGGCGTCCGAGGACTCGTAGCGGAGCGTGGAGTACGCCATGGCCGGGAAGGCTACGTTGTTCGCCCTCGCGCCGCGCTTGCAGGAAGTAGAAAGTCCTACTGTTTACTTTGCGAACGTGCTCCGGTAGCTTCCCGGCCCATGGCCACCGTAGACGTCCTCAAGCCCGATTTCGCCTCCCGGCGCAAGCACTTCATCTTCACCGACGACCACGAGCAGCTGCGCGAGTCGATCCGGCGGTTCGCGATCAAGGAGCTCCAGCCGCACGCCGAGGAGTGGGAGGAGACGACGTTCCCCGATTGGGTGTTCGAGCGAATGGGAGAGCTCGGCTTCCTCGGATTGGACAAGCCCGTCGAATATGGCGGGCAGGGCGGCGACTACTACACGACGCTGGTCCTCGCCGAGGAGCTCGTGCACGCCCACTGCGGTGGCCTTGGCATGGGCATCGCGGTCCAGACGGACATGACGATCCCGCCGATTCTCCGATTCGGCACCGAGGAGCAGAAACGGGCGTGGGCCGTGCCCGCGATCGCGGGCACCAAGATCCTGTGCCTCGGCATCACCGAGCCCGACGCCGGCTCGGACGTGGCCGGGATCAAGACGCGCGCGGTCCGCGACGGCGGCGAGTACGTGATCAACGGCTCCAAGACGTTCATCACCAACGGCCACCGGGCACACGCGATCGTGCTCGTCACGAAGACCGAGTCTGATTTGGATCCCCCGCCCACCCACGACGGTTTCACGCTGTTCCTCGTTCCGATGGACTCGCCGGGCGTGATCCGCGAGAAGCGCCTTAAGAAGCTCGGCATGCACGCCTCCGACACCGCGCTGCTCGCGTTCCAGGACGTGCGCGTGCCGGAGTCCGCGGTGCTCGGGCAGGTCGGGAAGGGCTTCTACCACATCATGTGGGAGCTTCAGGGCGAGCGCCTGATCGGCGCCGCCGGCTCGGTGGCCGGGGCCCAGCACGTGTTCGACCGCACGCTCGAGTACGCCAAAGAGCGCACCGCCTTCGGCCGCCCGATCGGACGCTTTCAGGCGATCCGGCACAAGTTCGCCGAGATGGCGACCAAGATCGAAACCGCCCGCCAGATGGTCTACACGACGGCCTGGCGGTTCCAGAACGGCGAGTACCCCGTACGGGAGATCACGATGGCCAAGCTGTACGCGGCGCGCATCGCCGTCGAGGTGGCCGACGAGTGCATCCAGATCCACGGCGGCAACGGGTACATGAAGGAGTACGGGATCGAGCGCGCCTGGCGGGACCTGCGCCTCAACCGGATCGGCGCCGGCAGCGATGAGGTCATGCTCGAGGTGATCGGCCGGTCGTACGGCCTCTAGTGCCCACCGGCCGTGCCCGCGCCACGCGCCACCGCGCCCCGGCCGTGCCCGCGCCACGCGCCACCGCGCCCCCGGACGCGCCACCGCGCCCGACCGTAATTTGGAATGTTCCTGTGATTCCTCCGGATCCCTTATAAACGCTGACACACCGCTTTACGGTGTAGTGTGTTAGTCTGACGTTCTGCGGAGGTCTGCCCCCGTGTCCGGACGGGTCTGCTCCCGCTCCCAGCATAAGCGCCGCTTGCGCGATCGTGAGCGGCGATGGCACGGCGACATGTCCGATAACCGGCTCGGGCGAGTGACGAGATGACCGTGACGTTTACCGCAAGCACTGGCGCGAAGATCCTCGTGTGGCGCGAGAAGGACATGTTCGCCGCCTCGCGGGCGGGCGCAGCCGGGGAGGCGCAGATCTGCATGGGCATCGATCTGTTCGAGGTGATCGCCGAGCTGGCCGGGCTGGACCTCGACGAGGAACAGGATGCCGAGGAGGCGATGCGGCTCGCTTCGGAGGCGCGGCAGCGGTTGTCGTCCCTACCGACCCAACGGGGCCGTTAGCCCGGCGCACCCGTGCCGGGTTAGGCTTGCGGGCCCCCTTCGAATCCGGGTAGCCGTGGCGCGTGATGGAGTCCGTGAGAGGACAGTTGCTGGTTGCCGGTCCAGCCCTGCTGGACCCGAACTTCTGGCGCACGGTTGTGCTCGTCGTCGAGCACAACGAGGAAGGCGCCCTCGGCCTGGTGCTCAACCGTCCGGCTGAGACCAGCGTCGGCGAAGCCGTCCCGCAGCTCGAGCCGCTGCTCGGTCCCGAGGAGCGGCTGTTCATCGGCGGCCCGGTCCAGCCGTCCGCGGTGATCGTCCTGGCCGAGTTCGAGGAACCGACCGATGCGGCGCTGCTCGCGTTCGACGACGTCGGGGTCCTCGGCACGAGCTCCTCGCCCGACGAGCACACCGCCGGCGTCCGATCCGGCCGCGCCTTCCTCGGCCACGCCGGCTGGGGGCCCGGGCAGCTCGACGGCGAGCTCGAGCGCGGCGACTGGATCCTCGAGCCGGCCCAGCTCGGTGATGCGTTCTCGAACGACGCGGGCGGCCTGTGGTCCGAGGTCCTGACCCGCAAGGGCGGAAGCTATGCCCTGCTCGCCCGTATGCCGGCGGATCCCTCGATGAACTGATTCCCGCCCTGCTCGCCCGCATGCCGGCGGATCCCTCGATGAACTGATTCCCGCCGCCGGTGGGGGCCATCGGGTCTACGATCCGACCATCGCGCACGATCACTCACACGTACATCGCGACGCCGACCGGCGCGCGCTGAAGATCGCACTGGCGCTGATCCTCTCGTTCATGGTGGTAGAGATCGTCGCCGGCGTGCTCGCCTCCTCGCTGGCGCTTCTGTCCGACGCCGGACACATGCTCACCGACGCTGCGGCGCTCGCTCTATCGCTCGCGGCGGCGCGGCTGGCGTCGCGAGGCGCATCCGGGTCGATGACCTACGGCCTCGGACGGGCCGAGATCCTGAGCGCCCAGGCCAACGGCGTGACGCTGCTGGTGCTCGCTTGCCTGATCGTGTACGGCGCGATCGGACGCCTCGTCTCGCCGCCGGCCGTCCACGCCGGCGTGGTGCTGGTGGTCGCGCTCGCCGGGATCCCGCTCAACCTCGTGGCAGCTCGGATCCTCGCGGGCGGCCACGCCCACGAGCGGAGCCTCAACATCGAGGGCTCCTACCGGCACATCCTCACCGACCTGTACGGGTTCATCGCAACCGCGGTCGCGGCCGTGGTGATCCTCGCGACCGGCTTCGACAGGGCGGACGCCATCGCCTCGCTCCTGATCGCCGGGCTCATGCTCTGGGCGTCGTACAGCCTTCTGCTGGCCTCGGGGAGGGTGTTCATGGAGGCCGCGCCCGCGGGTCTCGATCCGAACGAGATCGGCCGGGCGCTCGCCGCGCAGCCCGGGATCGTCGAGGTTCATGACCTCCACGTGTGGGAGGTCACGTCGGGGTTCGCCGCGCTGTCGGCCCACGTCGTCGTCCGCGCCGATGACGACTGCCACGAGCTGCGTCGCTCCCTGCACGACCTGCTCGAGGAGCGGTTCCACATCCACCACACGACACTCCAGGTCGACCACGAGATCGGGCCGCTCCAGATCGAGGTGGCGGCCCAGCCCGGCGGCGATCGTGAGCGGCGTTAGGGTCCGCCTCAACGTTCCACCCGTAATGCCGGGCCAAACGTCTCGGCTCGACCCACTAGACTCGCCGCCCATGTCGGTGCTCGAGTCAGTCCCGCCCCGATGAAGGTCGTCAAGCCCGGCGCAGACCGTGACGTGCCCCGCGGCGTGGTCGGCGGATCCGAGGTCTCTCAGGCCACCACCGGCGCGCAGAACATCTACATGGCCGTGTTCCGCGTGCCGCCCGGCGCTCAGTCCCGGCCGCACTACCACGAGAACTGCGAGAGCGCGGTGTACATGCTCTCGGGATCCCTGCGGGTCAAGTGGGGGGATCACCTCGAGCACGAGCTGATGCTCGAGCCGCGCGACCTCGTGTACGTCCCCCCGCGGGAGACCCATGTGCTCGAGAACGTGTCCGACACCGAGCCCGCGGAGTACGTCGTCGCGCGTGACTCCCCGCTCGAGGACGCGGTGATCGTCCCGTGGGCCGAGGCGCCTGAGGCCAGCCTGCCCGGCTAGCCTCCGGCCCTGGCGATCAGGCCCGTGCGCCGGGGTCGAGCACCACGAAGTTCCCGTCCTCGAGGACGATCGCCCCGCCGTGCACGAGGATCTGGTCGGCGCGCTCGGGGCCGCTCAGGAGCGCTGCCTTCGACAGCGTCTCCGCCTCGGTCGCGGTGGGCGCGAGCGCCGTCACCTGGACGATGCCGGTGAACGCCGGCCGGCCGCTCGCGGGATCGAGCAGATGGTGTGCCGGACGTCCGTCCCGGGCCAGCCAGCTCCGGCGCCCCACCCCGCTGGTGGCCACCCCGCCCCTGACAACCGCGAACGTGTGCAGCGTCGAGTCGTCGAACGGGCTCGCCACGTGCACCTCGCGCACCAGCCCCAGCCGTCCGCCCAGCCGCATGTCTCCGCCGCAGTCGACGACGAACGCTCCGTAGCCGGACAACAGCGAGGCGAGCTCGTCGGCGAACACCCCCTTGGCGATCCCGCCGGGATCGATACGCACCCCCGGCGGGCGCGTTACCGTGCCCGCTCGGCGGTCGGTCCGGACGCGCCTCCAGTTCGAGTCGGGCGCGGGACGCCCGGGCGCGCGTTCGGGCGCGAGCGCGAGCGCGACCGCGAGTGGCAGGCCCTCGCCCTCGAAGTGCGAGTCGTAACCGGCGCGCTCGATCTCGCCGAGCAGCGTCGGGTCGACGAGTCCGCCGGTGGCGTGGGCAGCCCGCACTGCGGCGTCGAGGACGCGACGCATCATCGGCGACACGGCCACGGCCTCCTCGGGAGCTTGGTTGAGCCGGGTCAGCTCGCTGTCGGGCTGAAAGCGCGAGAACTGCGCATGCCATTCGAGCAGCCGCCCGTGCGCGCGTGCAACCGCGTCCCGGGCATCCGTCACGCGGTCGTCCGCCACGATCACCGTGCACCGCGACCCGAAGCAGGCGAACGCGTCCCGCTGCTCGATCGGCAGGTCGATCGTGGCGCTCATGACTGACTCGTGGTCACGCTGCTGACGGTCCCGCTGCCCGAGTTGCCGCTCGAGCTCGAGGTGGTGGAACCGCTGGACTGCGAGCCCGAGGTCGACCCGGTGTCCGACCCAGAGCTCGTGCTCGTGCTGGTGCTCGTCGCGGGCGTCGAACTCGATGCGACGGTGGACGCCGACGAGCGCTTGGCCAGCGCCGGGTCGTGGCCGGAAACCAGCACGATCGTGATCAGCAGCCACGAGGCGACGAACAGCGCCACCGCCCCGCCGATGATGCGCCGGCGGATCATGCTGGCGCGCCTCAGCCGCGCGGTCCTCATCGCCGCGCCGCGATCGCGCGCGTCTTGCGCGTTGTTGTCAGTCATGTTTCAAGTACCTCGTTGTCGATCATCAGGGGGATGAACCGTGCCCGTAGCTTCGACCCCGCCCCTCTCAGCCGTGTGTGAGCGAGCTAAGAGCTGCGTATGAGGCCGCTGGGGCTGGCGCCGAGGTCGAACACGCACCCTGTGAAGTACTCGCCGGCGGGCGACACCAGGAAGCAGACGAGCTCGGCGAGCTCGGCGTCCGTCGTACGGGCGCCGAGCGCGATCGCCACCGTCCCGACCCCGTACCGAGCCCACTCAACCGACAGCGTTCGCGCCAGGTTCTCGAACGCCGCGCGGGCCGCCCCCGCGTAGGAGCCGGCGTCCGGCCTCGGCCCGATCAGTACGACCTTGCCCGCGCCCGCGGGGATCAAAGCGCCGGTCGCCACCGCCCGCACCGCGACCCACCCGCGCTCGAGGCACTCGCGCAGACCGTCTTGCCGTCCGCCACCGAAAGCCGGCCCGGCGTCGTACACGAGCGCGTCCAGTGGCCCCACGGCGCCCGCCCACGAGCTCGCCCGCTCCTCGTTGAGGCCTGCGTCGAGCTCCTCGACACGCGCGCCCAGCCCACTGAGCGCGTCGCGAACCGGCGGCGGACCGCCGCCCGCGAGCGCCACCGCGCGTCCGTCGAGAAGTCCGTGACGGAGAAGTGTCACAGCGAGGGAAACGTACCTATGACGCAAGCCCGGGCGGACAGTAGGATCGGCGTCGGGGCCCAGGAAGGAGTGATAGATCCAGATGCTGTCCCACGCACACGGCGCTTGCGCGGATCCGTTGCTCGGGGAGACGATCGGGCACAACCTCGAGCGAAACGATCGCGCGCGTTCCCGATTCCGACGCTCTCAACAACGGCTACTTCGTCGGCGACATGCTCCACTACACCGCGTGAAGTTCGTCGACTCGTTCCCGATGACGGTCACGGGCAAGGTCCAGAAGTTCAAGATGCGCGAGGAAGCCATCGACGAGCTGGGTCTCGACCAGGCCGCGGAGATCGCCACCGCGTAAACGGCGCCTCCGCGCGGTCCGCCACCGCGTAGCGGACGCCTCCGCGCGGTCCGCCACCACCCCGGGCGGTCCGGCCGACCTGCAAAACCTGCCAATCGAGGCGCCGGCGGGCGACCTTGTCAGACAGCGCATGTGGGACATGCGCCAAATGCCACGGTTCGTTCCGCGCACGTCAAATGGCAGGTCTTGCAGGTGATCCGGAACTTTGGAGGCCACGGCGCGCGCCCGCGACCGTGCGCACCCTCCCCCAGGTGCCGGCTGTCCGTAACGCGGGCACGCCGCGGACCGCGCGCTTCCTGACCGCTACCGCGCGCCGCTACCGCGCGGCCGCAGCCCGAGCAGCCCGGTCGGCCCTCGCCGCCCGGAATGCGCCCCGGCGACCGAGCCGCGACAGCGCGCCGTGCAGCTCCCGGATCCTGTCGAGGATGTAGTCGGCAACCTCCTGCTGCTGCTCACGCGTGGACTGCTTGACCATTTCGAAGCGGAACGGCTCGCCGTATTGCACGGTCACCTTCGGGAAGTGCAGTCGCTTCCAGTTGCGCACCTGGTAGGAGCCGAGGATCGCGACCGGGACCACCGGCGCCCCTGACTCCAGCGCGATCCGCCCGATCCCCGGCCGCGCCTCGTCGGCGATCTTGCCGCTGCGCGAGCGGCCGCCCTCGCAGTACATCACGACCGCGCCGCCGCGAGAAAGGATCCGGGCGGCGGTTACGAATGCTTCGTCGTCCTGGTATCCGCGACGGACCGGAAACACCCCGCCGTGGCTGAAGACCCAGCCCGGAAAGCCCTTGAACAGCTGCGACTTGCCCATGAACTGGACCCGGCGGCGGACGAACGCCCCGGTGAAGAAATGGTCCATGAACGAGGCGTGGTTGGGCGCCAGGATCACCGGCCCGTTGGGGACGTTCTCGCTCGCGATCCCGCGGGCCCGGTACATGAGCAGCGCGTTGAGCTCGGTGAACACCCGGACGGTCTCGTACACCTTCGACTCGGGCTCGTGCGAGCGGACCAGTTCGTGGAAGGGGTCGAAATACTCCTTCGGCCTCGGGTCCTTGTAGACCTGCGGCTTGAGCTCGACGTTGGGCATTCCGGGATAAACGCTAACCGCTCAGCGGCAGCACCATCGTCGGCGGCTCGATCTCGTGCTCGACGGCGATCGCGACCACGGCGGTCCCGATCGCGAAGAACTCGATCACGTGCGAGCCCCAGCCGTGACTGCGCTCGACGATCCGGGCGCCGACGATCCCGCCCGACTCGAGCTCGTCGGCCTCGCGTCCCATTCGCTCCATCGCAAGCTCGCGGGCCTGGTACAGCGCCTGGGTGTAGTTGGGCATCTCCACGTTGCGTCCGACCTGCTTGAGCGAGGCCAGCATCCCCTGGCGACCGACGTGATAGACGCAGTTACCCATCACCAGCCCGACCGGGCGGTAGCCCGCCCGCAGCAGCGTCGCGAAGTCCTGCCCGCTCAGATCCGAGGTGAACGGCCGCCCGTTCGGCGCGCGGTGGAGCTCGCCGCCGCGGTGCTTGACCGCTGTTCCCACCGAGATGAACTCGGCCAGGTCCGCGCCCCATTCGTAGCGCCCGATGTCCAACCGTACGCCGACGATGCCGTCGGCCCCGAGCTGATCGGCCTCTTCCTCCATCCGCGTCATCGCGAGCTCGCGGGCGTGGTACATCGCTTGCGTCAGCACGCCGAGCTCCTGGCTCTGATTCCACATCGCCTGCTGGAACCCGATGTGGTAGATCGAGCTGCCGAGCACCAGTCCGAGCGGCTCGAACCCGGCCTGCTTGACGAGCAGGAACTCGTTGACCGACAGGTCGCTGGTGAAGAAGCCGCGCGCGACCTCCTCTTTCATCCGCGCGATCCGATCGCGGCCCGACTCGGGGATGCCGGCCAGCGAGCCGGCTTCGTAGCTCGCAGCGTGCGGCGCCTCGTCGGTCACAGGGGCGGCCGGCGGCGGCGCGGCGGCCTGGGGGGACTGGTTGTCGTCGTCACGTTTCAGGAATCCCATCGATTCTCCTCACTCCATCAGTAGGCGTTCGAGCGCCTTCCTGGTCGTTTCGCTGCGTCTCGCCTCGCCCGCCAGCGCATCGCTGAGCGCCGCAAGCCACGCATCGGTCTCGAGCACCTCGTTCTTCAGGACGATCCCTGCGGAAGTCCGCGCGCACCGCGTCTGCACGGTACCCCGCTCGGCCCGCAGCTCGAGGCGCCGGTCGCCGAGATCGACCGTGACGCTCTTGACCGCCTTGGGCCCGAACATCCCGGACCGGCGCCGGTCGACCCGCACCCGCGCCGGAACGGCGTCCTCGAGCTTGGCGGCAAGGCTTTCGACGAACGCGTTCACGTCGCTCGAATCCGCCCTCAGCGAAGCCGCAAGCAGATCCATGTCGACCACGGGGCGATCGATCTCGTCCACGTCGTCAGGCTACGGCATCTGAAACAGTGTGATTCGAGCGCGCGGGTGCGTGGAACCCTCGCGGTATGACAACCGAGACGACATTGGTCCCACAACTGAACCTGAACGACGGCAATCGCATGCCCGAGCTGGGCTTCGGCGTGTTTCAAGTGCCCGAGGCCGAGACGGCACGGGCCGTTGGATACGCGATCCGGACCGGCTATCGCTCGATCGACACCGCGGCCGCGTACGGCAACGAGACCGGCGTTCGCGACGCCGTGCTGACGAGCGAGCTCCACCGCGGCGAGCTGTTCATCACGACCAAGCTTCGCAACCGCGATCACGGGCGCCGCGACGCGGCGCGCGCATTCGAGCAGAGCCTCGAAAAGCTCGGCGGCGACTACATCGACCTCTACCTGATCCACTGGCCGATCCCGCACAGGGGCCTGTACGTGGAAACCTGGGAGGCGCTGTGCGCCCTCAGAGCCGAGGGCCGGGTCCGGTCGATCGGGGTCTCGAACTTCCAGGTCGAGCACCTGGAACGGATCATCGAAGCCACCGGCGTTGTGCCCGCGGTCAACCAGATCGAGCTGCACCCGCGGCTCCAGCAGCTCGAGCTGCGCCGGTTCCACGAAGAGCACGGGATCGTCACCGAAGCCTGGAGCCCGCTCGGAAAGGCCCAGCTCCTCGATGACCCGACGATCGAGCGAATCGCCTCCGCCCACGGCCGCGCTCCCGCCCAGGTCGTGCTCCGCTGGCACATCCAGCTCGGGAACGTCGTGATCCCGAAGTCGGTCACGCCCAGCCGGATCGAGGAGAACTTCCGGATCTTCGACTTCGAGCTGAGCGAGGACGACATGCATGCGCTGTTCGAGCTCGATCGCGAGGAGCGCACCGGTCCCGACCCCGCCACCTTCGGATAGCCGGCGGCCCGCCTTGACACCCGTGCCAGCCTTGAAACCTATGCGTAAAGCCCTGAACATCACGATCGTGCTGACCCTCCTGGCGGTGCCCTCCGCAGCCCTTGCCGCGAGCAACACAAGCCAGCCGCAGGCGATCTGGAATTGCCAGCAGCTCAAGTTCAAGCCGTCGAAGATCACGCTGTCCTGCGGGGACGGCGGAACCTGGCTCGGCAAGCTGAAATGGTCCAGTTGGAGCAACACCCAAGCGGTCGGGACCGGTAACTTCACAGCGATCAACTGCACGCCCGACTGCGCGGCGGGCCATACGCACTCGGTTGCGGTGAAGGTCACTTTGTCGAAGCCGAAGACCTGTCCGAACCAGGTCAATCGCGCGTTCAAGCAAGCCGCGCTCGTCTACAAGGGCACACGGCCCAAGGGCGCGCCCCTGAACGTCAACTTCCGCTGCCCGGCCGGGCTCCCCGGGGCGTACTGACCGCCGGCCCGTCGTGGGCCCGACCGTGTCGCTTATTCTCCTGCCGTCCCACAATAAGGCGCGGCCGTCAGGCGCCGCCGACCGTCCTATTAGCACAGGAGGCTGAGTTGCCGGAGGTCGAGGCCCACATCACGGGCACCGTGTGGAAGATCGAGGTCGAGGTCGGCGACAACGTGCAGGAGGGCGACACGGTCGTCATCCTCGAGTCGATGAAGATGGAGATGCCGGTCGAGGCCGAGGATCCCGGCGTGGTCAAGGAGATCGTGTGCGAGGAGGGTCAATCGGTCTCCGAGGGCGACACGCTCGTTGTCCTCGAGTAGCTCTCCCGGAGACCCCGAGCCGGCGACCGGCGGACGGCTGCTGGTCGACGAGCCGGTGCCCGGGGTCACGCGACTGACGATCTCGAACCCGGCCAAGCGGGGCGCGCTCGACCACGCGATCCTCGACGGCTTCACCTCGACACTGCCCGAGATCGACGCCCGCTGCGTGATCATCACCGGAGAGCAGACGACGTTCTCGGCCGGCTACGACATCGGCGACCTGCGCGGAAACGGGGAGTTCGCCGACGAAGCCGACCGGCTCGTGGCCAACCCGTTCGCGGCCGCGCTCGACGCGGTCGAGGGGTACCCGTACCCGACGCTCGCCGCGCTCAACGGTCACGCGATCGGCGGCGGGCTCGAGCTCGCGCTGGCCTGTGACCTGCGGATCGCCGCCGGGACGATCGCGCTGGGGATGCCGCCCGCAAAGCTCGGCCTTGTCTACTCCCACACCGGGATCCGCAAGTTCATCGACACCATCGGCGGGCCCCGCACCCGCGAGCTGTTCCTGATCGGCCGCCGGATCGACGCGCGCACCGCGCGCGAGTGGGGGCTGATCAATGCGATCGCCGAAGACGGCCGCATCGCCGACGAGGCGCTCGAGCTGGCCACGGAGATCGCTGCCAACGCGCCGCTTGCGCAGCAGGGCAACAAGCGCGTGATCCGCGCGGTCCTGAGCGCGCAGGGCGCGATGGACCCCGAGACCGAGCGCGAGCTGAACGAGCTTCGCCACGCCTGCTTCGCCTCCGAGGACTTCCGCGAGGGCGTGCGCGCGTTCGCCGAGAAGCGCCTGCCGCGCTGGCAGGGCCGCTAAAGCGCCGCCGTCAGGCGCCGCCGACCATCCGATCCGGCGCGCAGCGCAAAGGCGACACGGCGCCCGATCTGTCCGGCGCGCCACTTACCCTGCGGGCCCACCATGATCGAGATCGAGGCCCACCTCAGCGAGTTCCGCGCGTTGGGCCTTCAGCATCGCGTGCGGCTGGTCAGCGGGCCGCAGGGGCCTCACGTGGTGCTCGACGGCAAGCCCGTGCTGCTGCTGTGCTCGAACAACTGCCTCGGGCTGGCCGATCACCCGCGGGTTCGCGAGGCCGCCGCGGAGGCCGCGATGCGCTGGGGGGTGGGCGCTGGCGCCTCCCGGCTCGCGTCGGGAACGATGACCGTTCACCGCCGCCTCGAGGAGCGGCTCGCCTCGTTCGTGCGGCGCGACAGCGCGCTCCTGTTCGGCTCGGGCTTCCTCGCCAATGCCGGGGTCATCGCCGCGCTGGCCCGCCCGGGCGACGTCGTGTTCTCTGACGAGCTCAACCACGCCTCGCTGATCGACGGCTGCCGGCTCTCGCGGGCCGAGGTATTCGTGTACGACCACGGCGACACCGAGCACCTCGCCTGGGGGCTCGCTCAGTCTCGCGCGCGCGCGGCGCTGATCGCCACCGACGCGGTGTTCTCGCTCTGCGGCGACGTGGCGCCGCTCGAAGAGATCGTCGAACTCGCGCAGCGCCACCGCGTGCGGGTGCTGGTGGACGAGTCGCACGGCCTCGGGTCGGTGGGACCGGGCGGACGCGGCGCGCTGGCCGAATGCGGGCTCGAGGATCAGGTGGACGTGATCGTCGGCACGCTCGGTGAGGCACTCGGCTCCTACGGCGCGTTCGCGGCCTGCGACCGGGTGATGACGCAGTACCTGCTGCATGCCGCGCGGACGCTCGTGTTCTCGACCGCGCCGGCGCCGCCGGCGGTCGCCGGCGCGCTGGCCGCCCTCGGGCTGCTCGAGGAGCGCCCGCGCCTGGTCGAGAAACTTCGCGTCAACGCCGCCGCCCTTCGCGACGGGCTCGAGGCCGAGGGCTTCGACCTGCGCGGGTGCCGGACCCACATCGTCGCGTTTCCGGTCGCGGAGCCGGACATCGCACTCAGACTGTGCGATGGCGCGCTCGCCCGGGGCGTGTTCGCACAGGCCGTCGTGCCGCCCGCAACCCCGGCGGCCGGCTCATGCGTGCGCATGGCGGTGATGGCATCGCACGGCAGCGAGGAGCTCCGTGCCGCCGCCCGGGTCATCGCGCAGGCCACGCGAGCGGTGGGGTTCGACCCGAGCGCGACGATCACGCCCGTCGACGAGCCCGACGAGTACTACGACGTCGAGCCGCCCGAGGCCTACGAGGACGTCGACCCGAGCGTCCCCTACGACTTCGAGCAGATCCCCCGCGCCGCCTAGCCCCTACTCGTCGTAGGGCTCGAAGTCGCGCTTGCGCGCGCCGCACACGGGACAAAACCAGGTCTCGGGAATGTCCTCGAACGCCGTCCCGGCGGGGATGCCCCCGTCGGGATCTCCATCGGCCGGGTCATAGATGAAGCCGCAAGATCCGCAGATCCACTTCACTCGGGACAGGCTAACGGCGAGTCGGGGAGAATGCAGGCTAGATGGGGAGTCCGCGATGAGCAGCGACCAGCCGGGGCCGGGGCAGGAGCTGAACTTCGGCGAGCGGACTGTGCCGCGCCCCGCCGGCACCGTGATCGTGCTGCGCGGCGGCACGAGCGCGCTCGAGGTGCTGCTCGTCCAGCGCAACCCGAACACCCGCTTCATGGGTGGCGCATGGGTGTTTCCGGGCGGGGCCGTGGACCGCGACGAGGGCCATGGCGATCAGGCCCTGCGCGCCGCCGCCATCCGCGAGCTCGAGGAGGAGGCGGGGATCTCGCTCGGCGATCCCGCTGAGCTCGTGCTGTTCTCGCGCTGGATCACTCCGGCTGAGGTCAAGATCCGCTTCGACACGTGGTTCTTCCTCGCGCCGCTCCCGGTGGGCGCGCAGGCGATGGTCGACGGCAGCGAGATCGTCGATGCCCGCTGGTACGCGCCGACGGCCGCGCTCGAGGCGCGCGCGCGCGGTGAGCTGTTCCTCGTGTTCCCGACGATCAAGCATCTCGAGCAGCTGTCGGGATTCGAGTCGGCCGACGCCCTGCTGGCCCACGCGCGCGGCCGCGAGGTCCATCCGGTCCAGCCGCGGGTGGTCACGCAGGGCGAGACCGCGCGGATCGTCCTCCCCGGGGAGCCTGGTTACTCTGCGTGAGGCCTCGTGACGGCATCTCTTCCATCTGACGTGCAGGCGGTGTTCGAGCGGTTCATCACGACCGAGCTCACCACGGTCGATCGCGCCGGGCAGCCGATCACCTGGCCCGTGACGCCCTACTACCGCCCGGGCGCGCCGTGCATCGACGTGACGACGGGGCTCGGCTACCCGAAGAAGGCCAACGACGCGCAGGCCAACCCACTCGTCTCGCTGCTGTTCTCCGACCCGACCGGAAGCGGCCTCACGGATCCACCGATCGTGCTCGTCCAGGGATCGGCGGAGGTCGACGACAAGAACCTTGAGGCCAACCGCGAGCGCTACGCCCGCGAGTCGACCGAGAAGCTGCCCGGCGCCGTCCGCCGGCTGCCGTCCGAACCACTCAGGCGCTTCTTCGGCTGGTACTTCGACCGGATCTACATCCACATCCGCCCCGAGCGCGTGTACGTCTGGCCGGCCGGATCGCCCGACTCCGAGCCCGAGCTGTACGACGCCCACATGGAGGAGGTTCGCTCCCGCCACTCCGAGGAGCCCGAGCGGTTCCACGCCGCCCCCGAGGGCGGCGGCAGCGCCTGGCACCCGCGGATGCTCGAGCTCGGCAGGCGCTATCCGACCGCCGTGCTGGCGATCGTCTCGCCCGACGGGTTCCCGTTCTCGATGCGCGCGCCCGTCCACGCCGACGAGGCCAACCACTCGATCTGCATCGACGTGCCGGCCGAGGGCGCGCCGCTGCAGCCGGGCCTGGCCTGCCTGACCGCCCACCTGCACGAGCCGCAGCTCTCGTGGATGGAGAACTTCCAGATCCGCGGCGATCTGGTCCAGGGCGACGACGGCTGGCGGCTCGTCCCCCATAGGCTGGTCGAGGGATTCGAGGCGCCGGCGTCGCAGCTGTCGATGGTGCGCGCCAACGCCGGCAAGGCGCTGCGGTTCCGCCGGACCGCCAAGCGCGAGCTGGCCCGCCGGCGGTAGCGCTTTCTGGGCTTCGCTTCGCTCGGCGTCGGTCGGATGGATGTGTCGCGGCAGGCCCCGTCTGCGAGGCACGGATACCGCCACCGTCTCCTGCCTGGAACCATTCACGGGACCTCGCTACGCTGTTACGAGTCGAAGGAGGAAGGTTTCGAAGTGTCCGAGCAGACGACACACACAGACGAAATCGTGCGCCGGTCGAGCAGCGCCGAGGCTGCGGCCACTCGCTGGCGGCTGAGCCACCCGGACGACGACTTCGATCACGCGCCACCTCTGGTGGTCCCCGAGATCGACCACGTCGTGCCGAACCGGCATTCGGCGAGCGCCGAGGCGGCCGCACTGCGGTGGCACGAGCGCCACTTCGACGAGGACTACTGACCGCCGGGAGCGGGGGTACTCAGCCGCCGCCGTAGGTGACGATCAGGTCGGTGAGCACGCCGACCACGAAGCCGGCCGAGACCATCAGGAGCCCGAGCTCCCGGTAGCCGTAGCGGCGCATCCCGTTCCAGATCTCGCCGATCACGTACAGGATCGCGCCACCGGCGCAGGCATAGAACGCGAGCTCGAGCGGGTTACTCGTCACCGCGTAGCCGACGATCGAGCCTAGGAACGTCGGGCCGCCGCCGATCAGGCCGGCGAGGCCGATCCACCGCCACGAGGGCTTAACGTCGCCGAGCGGGCCGACGATCCCGAACCCCTCGGTGGCGTTGTGCAGGGCGAAGCCGATGATCAGCACCGTCGCGAGGCTGATCGCGCCGGCGCGCGCGCTGACGCCGATCGCGAGGCCCTCGGCGAAGTTGTGCACGCCGATCGCCGCCGCGATCGTCAATCCGACCCGGAGCGCCCGCCGGCGGGCCGCGTCGAGCTCGAGGACGAGCGGATCGGACTCTGAGCCGGCGATCGCGGCCGTCTCAGCGCCACCGGCGATCGGGGGCTTGCGAGCTCCGGCCGGGCGCATCCGCCGCTCGAGGATCGCGAGGCCCGCGCTGCCGGCGGCAAACCCCGCGGCGAGCAGGACGACCAGCCACACCACGTAAGCCAGGGTCCCGCGGTCGTCTTTGAACGCGGTGAGCGCGTTGTCGACGATCGAGATCCCGTTCGACATGACGTCGACAAAGATGAACGCCAGCACCCCCACGGAGAACATCGCGAGCGCGACGCGTGTTTTGCCGCCCAGGAGCTGCAGCCGCCCCACGGGCAGACCGAGAAAGATCGTGAATCCGGCGAGCGCGCCTAGAACGATGGTCTGTGCGAAGGACAACGGCCTTACGAAGGATTAGGAGACCCTAATAGCGACCGACCGGAGCGTATCAGATTAGGCCACCCTAAGTCCCACCCTCGGGGTCGGAGATTGAACGCGGCGCGCCGCCGGCCGCGCCATCTCGATGTATCCCTTGCCCCGCGACCCGGAGGCCGGCTCACGTATCCGAGTTGAGATCGGGCAGTCCCAGCGTCTGCAGCCAATGATTCACGGTGATGTTGAGCTGGGTGAACTCGCCCGTCCAGATCAGGATGCCCATCCCGATCAGCACGACTCCACCGGTGCTGATGACCACCGCGTAGTGCCGGCGAACCACGGTGAGCCCCGAGGTCACGGTCCCGAACGCGAGGCTCGTGATCAGGAACGGGACGCCGAGGCCGGCGCAGTACACGGCCAGCAGCACCGCGCCGTGAGCCGCCGATCCCGACACGCCCGCGGCGGTGATGATCGCGCCCAGCGTCGGCCCCGTGCACGGCGTCCACGCCAGCGCGAACGCAGCCCCTGTCACCACCGGGCCGCCACGGCCCGCCCGGCTGATCAGCCGGCCGACGTGCCACTCGCGCGAGAACTGGGGCACGAACGGCGCGAGCACGAACAGCACCCCCATCCCAATGATCACCGCTCCGGAGATCTTGAGCGCCGCCGGCCCGGTCAGAGCCCCGTGGAGCGCCTGTTGCCCCAGCAGCCCGAGTGCGATGAAGATCGCCGAGAAGCTCGCCACGAAGGCGAGGCTCGGCCCGATCACGCGGCTCGCTCGGATCTCGGCGGGCGCCACGCCGGCGACCGCGGAGATGTAGCCGGGCACCAGTGGCAGCACGCACGGCGACAGGAACGAGATCAAGCCGGCGCCGAACGCGACTGGAATTGCGATCCCGGAGGCAGGGTCCATCGTGCCCTGCTGAGAGTATCGTCGCCGTCTGGCGCGGGGGCCCGTGTTGCTGTCCTTACACCAGCCGGAGGGCCGCCGGCGTGACGCGATCTTTCCGAAACCTTCCCCCGGATTAGGCGTTAGAGTGGGTGCGGGTACACGTGGAAGCTTCGGCCCTCCCAGCACCGGCTGCAGTAGCCCGGACGCGGACATCGATCGGGGCGCCACTCCTTCGCCTCCGTTCGGATGAGCAGCTTGTAGCCCTGTTCCGGGCTGGTCACGACGACGCTTTCCGGGTCATCCACGACCGCTATCGGCAGCGACTGTTCGCCTATACGCGGCAGATGCTCCCGCACCGTCAGGATGCCGAGGACGCGCTCCAGGACATCTTCGTGCGCGCCTATGCGGGCTTGCGGGCCAACCACCGCGAGCTCGCGCTCCGGGCCTGGCTTTACCGCGTCGCCCACAACCGCTGCATCGACGAGCTGCGTCGGCCCTCCCCGCCGCCGCCCGAGGTGCTGGAGCTCCTGCGCTCGCCGGTCCACGACCCGATCGACGAGGCCGACCGGCGCGAGTCGCTCCGGCGCCTGATCGCCGACGTTCGCCGGCTCCCCGAGCAGCAGCGCTCCGCGCTGTTGATGCGCGAGCTCGGCGGAATGTCCTACGCCGACATGGCGGGCGCGCTCGGGGTCACGGTGCCGGCGGTGAAGTCGCTGCTCGTGAGGGCCAGGCTGGCGCTCGGACAGGCGCTCGAGGCGCGGGACGCAGCGTGCTCGGACATCCGCGAGGAGCTGATCATCTCGCACGACCGCGGGCTGCGGCCGAACGCCATGGCGCGCCGCCACATGCGGGACTGTGCCGGCTGCCGGGAGTTCCGCCACCAGCTGCGGGGCGTGAGCCGGCGGTTCGCGGCGCTCGTCCCGACCCTCGGCCCGCTCGGAGTGCTCGCCAACATGCTCGGCGTGGGTGGAGCGGGGAGCGGCGCTGCCGGCGGCGCACTCGCCGCGAGCGCCGGAGCGGGAGCGGGAACCAGCTCGGCGGTCGTCGGAGTCGGCGCGATGAGCGCCGGCGCGACGCACGTCGCAACCCTGCTGGCGGCCGCAGTGGTGACCGCCGGAGGCGCGGCCGAGCTCCAACACACGCTCACGGTCCCCGCGTCCCAGCACCATCACGCGAGGCCGGCGCGGATCGCGCCGGCGAGCCACCATGTGGCGCCGGCGGTGCCAGCCCCGGTCACGTACTCGAGCGCCGATCCGCCCGAGGAAGCCGCGCCGGCGGTGGCCGCCCCGCCGTTGCGCCGGCAGACCTGGATCGCGCCGATCGCGCCGGCGCCGTCCGCGACCACTCCGACGACCGTGACGACCTCGACGACCTCGGTCACGGTGCCGACCAAGGTCAAGTCGCAGCACACCGGGGGCACCTCCACGATGATCAGCGGTGGCGGCGCAACGCCCAACGGCTCCGGCACCAAGGCCGAAGCTCCGAGCTCGCCCTCGACGACCACGGCACCGGTGCCCTCGGCAACGTCCACGACGCCGGTGACCGCGCAGTCGCCGAGCGCTTCCAGCTCGACCACGCAGTCTGGCTCGACCACTTCGGACGGTTCGACCACGTCGAGCACGAACACCGGGAGCTCGCAGAACACCACGACTGGAACGGGATCGTCGACTTCGAACATCCCGAGCTGGTCCCCGCCGCCCGCGCCGTGAGCACGCCGGCAGCGGATCGACCCGGCGCCTCGAGGGCCGATCCGACGATAGACGGCTACCAGGAGACGCTCGACCACGAGGACGTGGTCGTGCACCGCGGGCGGCGCTCCGGCCTGTACACGTTCGTCGCGGTGCACTCGACGGTCCGCGGACCCGCGGTGGGCGGGTGCCGGATGTGGGGGTACGCGGATGCGCGCCACGCGTTGCGGGACGCGCTGCGGCTTTCGCGGGCGATGACGTACAAGTCCGCCGTCGCCGACCTGCCGCTCGGGGGCGGCAAGGGCGTGATCATGACCGCGCCGGTCGCCGTCCTTTCCTCCGAGCGCCGGAGCGCGGCACTACTCGACTTCGGCGATGTGGTTGAGTCGCTCGGCGGCCGCTACATCACCGCCGAGGACGTCGGCACCTCGAGCCGCGACATGCGCCTGATCGCGCAGCGCACCGAGCACGTGGTCGGCCTTCCGCGGCGCCAGGGAGGCTCCGGGGATCCGAGTCCATACACCGCGATGGGCGTCGAGGCCGCGATCCGAGCCTGCTGCGAGCGCGTGTTCGCCTCGGGCTCGCTCAAGGAGCGGACCGTGGCCGTGATCGGGCTCGGGCACGTCGGACTCCGAGTCGCCAAGCGCTGCGCGAGGGCCGGCGCCAAGCTCGTGGTCAGCGACATCGACGAGCGCAAGCGCCGCTTCGCCGACGAGCTCGGCGCGGGGTGGGCCACCCCCGCGCTGGCGCTCGAGTTGGACGTCGACGTGCTGGCTCCGTGCGCGCTCGGCGGTATGCTGAACCCCGAGACGGTGCCGCGGCTGCGCTGCCAGATCGTCGCCGGCGCCGCCAACAACCAGCTCGCGAACGAGTCGGTCGCGGACCTGCTCGCGGCCCGTCACATCCTTTGGGCGCCCGACTTCGTCGCCAATGCCGGGGGGTTGATCAACATCGCCGAAGAGCTCAACGGCTACCACCCCGCCGCCGCCGGCCGGCGCGTCCGCCGGATCGGCGACACCATCAGCCAGATCTTCGATGAGGCCGACGCTACGGGTGCAACGCCGCTGACCGCCGCGCTTGAGATCGCGCGCAAGCGCCTGGCCGGCTAGGGGCCACTGCCCGGTCGGGGCCGGCTCAGGAAAGACCTTCGTGTACGGCCTGGGCGTTGTCGCTCGCTCCAAGACGGAGAGCGGGGCGCTGGACGCCGGCGGGAAGACGCCCCTCGTCCGCCAGTTTGTCGAGATGGGCGGCGAGCGTGACCGTCGCCGCCGGACGAAGGCCAGCGGGCACGTCGTCCCAGACGTAGTCGAGCAGCTCGGTCACGCTGCGCTTGCCATCGTCGAGCGCCGCGAGCAGGCGCCGCTCGCGGTCCAGGCGATGGGAGATGTACTGGTCGAGCTTCGCGTCAGGGTTGAACACCGGCGGGCCGTGGCCGGGGCAGAGGACGGTGAGCGGACGCTCTCGAAGCCGCGCCAGCGCGCCGAGGTACGCGGCGAGCGCGCCGGGGTCGGGCGAGATGAACACGCTGCCCTCGCCTAGGACCGCGTCGCCGGTCAAAACGGCCGTGCCCGTCAGGTACGCGAGATGATCGGGTGCATGCCCGGGCGTCGCCACCGCCTCGAGGGGGCCGAACACGCCGCCGTCGGTGAGTGCCACGTCCAGGTGGTCGTTCGTCGAGCCCACGCCGCCCGCGGCCAGAGGCACGTCCGGGTACTTGGCGCGGATCGCCGGCACCGCCGCGGTGTGGTCGGCATGGTGGTGCGTGAGCGCGATCCCGCCGAGCCCGCCCCGCCGCTCGAGCTCGGTGATCAGCGCGTCGACGTGCTCGTCGAGGCTCGGCCCGGGGTCGACCAGCCAGGCCCGGTCCCGGCCCACGATCCACGAGTTCGTGCCGCTCAGCGTGAACGGCCCCGGGTTCGCCGCGCGGATTCCGACGAGATCGTGTCCGGGGACCTCGAATTGCGTCATCGGAGGAGCATGACACCGCGACGTCAGCCCGGCCGCCGTCACATTCCGGCGGCCGGCGGGGTCCACGTTCCATGACAGCCGCCAAAGAGGGGATGTGACCATGGATCAGCAGGAATGGCTCGCCCAGCGGTTCGAGGAGCACCGGCGCCATCTGCGAGCCGTCGCGTACCGGATGCTCGGCTCCGTCAGCGAGGCCGATGACGCTGTCCAGGACGCCTGGATCAGGCTCAGCCGTTCCGACACGAGCGAGGTGCGGAACCTCGGCGCGTGGCTGACGACCGTCGTCGCGCGCGTCGCGCTGAACATGTTGCGCTCGCGGAAGGCGCGGCGCGAGCAGCCGCTCGACGTACACGTGCCCGACCCGATCGTCGACCCGGTCGACGGGACCAACCCCGAGCACGAGGCGCTCCTGGCCGATTCGGTCGGCCTGGCGCTGCTGGTGGTGCTCGAGACGCTCACCCCGCCGGAGCGGCTGGCGTTCGTCCTGCACGACATGTTCGCGGTCCCGTTCGACGAGATCGCGACGATCCTCGACCGCTCGCCGGACGCGGCGCGTCAGCTCGCCAGCCGCGGCCGCCGGCGCGTACGCGGGTCCGCGCCCGTTCCGGACGCCGACCTGAGTGCTCAGTGGGAGGTCGTGGAGGCGTTCCTCGCCGCCGCTCGCAACGGCGACTTCGCCGGCCTCGTCGCGGTCCTGGACCCCGACGTCGTGCTGCGGGCCGACGGCGGACTCGAGGGCATCTCGAATTACGTCGAGGGCGCGGAGACGGTCGCCGGCCAGGCGATCATGTGGTCGCGCGTCGACCTGACCATCCATCGAGCGGTGATCAACGGCGCCGCCGGCGTCGTTTCCATGCGCGACGGACAACCGTTCTCGGTTGTCGCCGTGACCGTCAGAGGCGGCAGGATCGTCGAGATGGACATCCTCTCCGACCCGGAACGCGTGCGCGGGCTCGACCTCGCCGTCCTCGGCGAGTAGCGCCCGCCCCGTCGTCCAGGTGGTCCAGGCGGGAACGCCGGTCTCATATTCTGATCGAGGGTATGGATTGCTCATTGGCGATGTCGCCGACACGGCCACCGTGCACCGCGGACCAGTGCGCCCCTCCGCACGCTCGGTCATCAAGGCGCACCGCGCGGCGGCCGCGGATGTTCAGGACCGGCCGCTCGTCGGACTGACGATCTGGAGCACCTGACCGGGAGCCCCCGCCAGGATTTTCAGCCGTTCGCGTCGTTGACCGGACTGTGGACGCTCGGGCCGTCTTCGAGCAGTTGCAGGAACGCTGCGCCAGCGGGTGATGGCTCGCGGTCAAGTGGGGTGACGAGAACCAGTTCGCGTGGAATCGGTGGGTCGGTCGCGACGCCGACCGCCCGGCCGCCCGTCAGCCGGATCGCCGCGGGCGGCAACAGCGACACACCGATGCCGAGCGCGACGAACTCGACGAGGTCGGGGAGGGCGTCGACTTCGCAGGCGATGTGACGCTGCAGTCCGACCGTGTCACAGGCGCGATCGATGCTCGCACGCAGCGCGGAGTCTGGACGGTACTCGATGAACTCACGGTCGGCGAGGTCGCTCAGCCGAACGCGGCTGCGGTGAGCGACCGGATCTTCAGCGGCAACGGCGAGCTGCAGCGATTCGGTGGCGAGTGGTTGGGCTCGGACCCGATTGCCTTGCGGCCCGAGCGGCAGGTCAACGATCGCGAGATCGATCTCTCCATCCGCCGTGTGTCGCACAAGCTCGGGCGCGCCAACGTGATGGACCCTCAGCGTCACGGCCGGATGCCTTCGGTGAAAGCGGGCGATCAGCCCCGGCAGGTTGACCTGGCCAAGCGACTGGATCGCACCGATCGCCAGGTGTCCGCGCACCAAGCCGCGGACCGCGGCAACCGCGTCGCGACCATCCTCGGCCGCGGCAACGGTCCGCCTGGCAGCTGGAAGCAGCGCCCGGCCGGCCTCGGTCAGCTCGACCTGGCGGGTGCTGCGGACGAACAGGTCGCTGCCAAGTTCGCGCTCGAGAGCCCGGATTGAGCCTGACAGGCTCGATTGCGTGAGATGCACCCTCGCCGCCGCCCGCGTGAAGTGACGCTCGTCGGCGACCGCCAGAAAATGCGAGAGCTGCCGCAGTTCCATTCATCGAGTCTATCGCTCAGTCTCATCGCAACTATCGGTTGGACAAATGCGGCGTGATGGCGAAGACTGAAGCCATGCCCGAAACCAACCGCCCTCGTGGACATGCAGCAATACCAAGCGCGACCTCGACGGAGGCCGTGTCGTCGCTGATCAGACGAAGTTGATCTGCCGGGCCTGCGCGGCACCTGATGGAACTCGCCGGCCGGCCGAGGCTGCTCGTCGTACGCTCGCCGAAATCGAGCGACTGGGGCGCTCGTGGGCGTAGCCCAGGCCCAGCAGCTTTACCGCTCCGGTTCGGAACCGACTTCTGGCTCGAAGTTCCCAGGGGAACTTCGGGCTAGCCATTCCTCGGCCCGCGAACGAGCGCGCTCGGCTGCCTGACGAGCGCGGCTGGCGGCTCGCCGCTCGTACGCGGCAGAATCACCGTGACCGTTCCGCTCTTCCCTTCGCGCATGCTCTTCGGCTAACTCGGCGCTCCACTCAAGCGCCAGAGCGGTTCGCATCAGAACCGCTGACAGCTGCTCAGCGTGCCGGCGCACACTGGTTTGCAACAGTGCTCCTGGCGCCGCGGCGTGCTCTGCAGGCTGTTGGTCCATCGTTCGTCAGGAGTGATCCTACCCCCAAAAATTCGGCCCACTCCACAAGCGGTCGGAGCTGTCGCAAGTAATCGGCTGACCATGACGCGGACACGCGAGATCAGGCTCGTGGCGACGCCGTACCCCAATTCGCTCGTTCGCACAGGCTCGATCATCGCCCGGGCCGAAGATAAAACCTCATTAATTAGAAGCCTGCGCGGCGTCGAGCCAGTGGATGAAGCTCTCGTACGGCGGGCCGGTCAGCAGCGCCGCCAACGACGCCGATAACGCAAGGCAGCCGAAGCGGCTGCGCCTCATCGCCACCCATGTTGACTGGTTTTCAAGCGTCTGCTTGAATACGTTGTATGGAATCGGCGAGGGTGGACCAGCGTCGCGAAACCGGTTTGCGGACGCGGAGGCGGCTGATGGCGGCCGCGCTGGACCTACTTGCGGAACGCGGCGAGGATGGCGTGAGTCTCAGGGAGCTGACGGATGCTGCCCAGGCCAACGTCGCGGCGGTGAGCTATCACTTTGGCTCGCTGAAATCGCTCTGTGACGCGGCGATCGAGTATGCATTGGAGCGCTATCTGGATGCTCAGCAGGAGGCGGTGAGCGCGCTAGGCGCTGAGGCCTCGCTTGAGGGGTTGGCGGCGGCCTTCGCGCGGCCGATGATGCGCGCCCTGGCGTTGGGGGGTCGTGAGCTGGACGTGATGCGGATCGTGGCGCGGGCCGGCGTCGATCCTCCAGGAGGATGGGACCGGTTTGATGCCAGCTTCGATCGGATTCGTGCCGATGTCCTTCGGGTGCTGAAGGCCAGGGTTCCTGGGGTCAGGGACCAAGAGCTGATCTTCCGCACGCGCTGCGCAGCCGGGTTATTGAACTGGCTGGTCCTCGCGCCGGTCGGTGCCGAGCTCAGGAGCAAATCGGAGAAGCAGATCGAGCGACAGCTCGTACCCGTGCTCGCCGGCGCGTTCCGCGGCACAAGCACCGGCTGACCAGGCTATCCTCAATCAAGTGCTTGATCTACTAGGTAGACCGCCACGAAATGTCCGATTGAGGGACACCCGCAACGTCGCGTTTCACGGCGCCGGCATCGAGCGAGCGACGCTCGTGACCGGCTTGGCGTGGGCGGCGATCGCCCGTGTCGCGGTGGCAGTTGCGTGGCCGCGATGGGCGCATCCGCGGTCAGTCAGCGCGCGAACCAGCGTCGACACGGGTGGAGCCGCGTCGCGCCGCGGGTTGTCTCCCCCGACATCTCAGTTGGAGCCAGCGGCGGATCTCGTGCCAAACGAACAGCAAAGACAGGAGGCTTCGAGTCATGAAAGTCGCACTTACCGGCGCAACCGGATTCATCGGATCTCACGTACTAACCGAATTGCAAGAGCACGGCCACGAGGTGGCGGCCTTCGTTCGCGACGAAGCCCAGGCCGAGATCGTCGCGGCCCGTGGCGCGAAGCCAACGGTGGTCGATCTCTACGATCGCGCCGTCGTCGTGAGCGTGCTGAATGATGCGGATGGTGCCATCCATACCGCCAGTCCAGGTGACGAGACCAGCGCGAACCTTGACTCCGCAGTGGTCGACGCGGCGATCGAAGGATTCGCCGGGACTGGCAAGCCCTATCTCCACATCAGCGGTCTCTGGATCTATGGCGACAACACCTCGATCACCGAGCGGTCGCCATTCAAGCCACCTGCCCTGGTGGCATGGAAGGAGCCGATCGAGCGCCGGATCCTCGACGCCCCAGACATGCGCGGAGTCGTGATCGTCTCCGGTACCGCCTATGGCGACGGCGGCGGAGGGATTCCCGCGCTCGTTCTCAGCTCACCGCGAGACGACGACGGCAACCTGATCATGCTCGGCACGGGACGACAGCACTGGGCGACCGTCCACGTTGCCGACCTTGCGACGTTCTTCCGGCACGTGCTCGAGTCCGACTCGGCTCGCGGCCGCTACGTCGTCGGGGATGGTTTGAACCCGACGGTCGCCGAACTGACCGAGGCGGCCGCGGTCGCGGCCGGCGCTCCCGGAGCGGTCCCCGGTTCCGATGCTGAGGCTCGCGCACGTTTGGGCGACTACTTCGCCGAAGTCCTCCTGCTCGACCAGAGCACATCCGCGGCCAAGGCTCGAGACCAGGTCGGCTGGTCTCCGACCCATCCAGGACTGGCCGACGAGTTCCGCCACGGGAGTTACGCACGCGAGGCCGCCTGACGGCCGCTGGTCACAGGTCGCCAATATCGGCGAGGCATGTCGTCGGCTGCGAATACAGGAGACACGATGATCCATTCTCAGATCTCAGCAATTGAGGGGGCGGATCGGCTGGCGATCCGCGAGCTGGTCGATGCCTACGCGCAATGCGCTGACCGGCGCGATGCCGAGGGGCAGAAGTCGCTCTTCACGGAGGACGCGCACTTCGTCGTGTACATGGAGGGCCAGGGTTCTGAGCCCACGCAGGCGCTTCACGGCCGCGAGGCGCTTACGCCGGTGTTCGATGACCTCAACCGCTACCAGGCGACGATGCACTTCAACGGCCAGACCACGATCTCGCTCGACGGCGACCGAGCGGCCGGCGAGAGCTACTGCATCGCCCACCACCTGTTCACCGAAGACGGCGAGCGCAAGCTGATGATCGCGTGGCTTCGATACGGCGACACACTCGTCAAACTCGCCGGCGTCTGGCTGTTCGCCGAACGCAACCTTTACGTCGACTGGACCGAGACCCGGCCTTCACATCCGTAGCGCTAGACCTCGCCAAACCGCAGCTACAGGTCGGAGCGGGCGGACGACCGCCCTTCGCGCGGCGCACACCGGACCTCTGGCCCGAGACGCCGACGACCTCCCCCTCTCGCCAAAGGCAGGGCGTGGCGATTGCTTCGCCGCGGCGAGCGGTAGCGGACGCGGTCGCTGACCTAACTCCCGAGTCGGACGAGGACCGGACGGAGCTGCCGATCGTGCTTGGCCTGAGCGGTCCCGCCGGGTCGTTGCGAACGCTGATCTCTCCGCGCGCGCCTAACTGACTGTGCGTGTGCTTGTGACGGATCCGTACGTTGCCCGGAAGCGGATCCGTAGCTCGCCCCGTTTGTTGGGAGGGTTGCGTGTGCTATGCCTGATGCACGGCAGTCGATGGGAGGAGGTCTTGATGAGGGCCAAATCGCTACACCGACAGGCGGCTTCATCGCCGGCTGTCGATCGACGACGGATCCCGCACGTCGCGGTGGTCCGGCGCATCGACTCAAAGCCGCCGACCCGCGTCTGGTCGCTGCTGCTCCCACCAGGCTTTCGTCCTGGCGAGCGGAAGTAGGAGCAAACGGCCCCATCCGACCCGGATCGGCGTCGAGATCCTGAGCTTCTAGCCCGGCGCGTGTTGCCGCCAGACGATTAACTTGGCAATGAACGAACACCGGTCGACCAAGCACGTGGCTGGGATCCCGCTCGAGGGGGCACTGACTGGCTAGAGGAAGTGGGTGCGATGGCTTGTTCGAACTTCGCGCTGGCGATAGATTCGGAGTCTCGCCGGGACCTGCCGTCGCTTCTGCTACGCGCGCAACGGGGGTTCTGTGCGCGTTCGTGCCCGTTCGATTGACGAGGAGAGGTTAGGCGGCACATGGCCGAGGTAGAGACGTACGAGATCATCTACCGTCCCGGCACTCCTCCGTCGGAGGGCGGACATCCGGGGTTCGGTTACCGCGTTCTTCGCGAGCCGGGGATGATCATCGAGCGCGATGTCGCCGTCCAGTTGCGCGATGGTGTGACGATTTACGTTGACGTCTACCGGCCCGAGAACGAAGAGCCCGCGCCGGTGCTCCTCGAATGGGGTCCTTACGGCAAGCACTTTCCGGCCTTCACGATCTACGGCCGTTTCCCCGGGTGCGGCGTCAGGGCGGAATGGGTGTCCGAGCATGTCCTGTTCGAAGGCTCCGACCCCACGTTCTGGTGTCCGCGGGGCTATGCGATCGTCGGTGCCGATCCTCGCGGGACCTGGTACTCCGAGGGGGAGGCGAGGTACGCAGACCAGGAGCAGGAGGCGGCCGATTGCGGCGATGTGATCGAGTGGGCCGCGGGCCAACCGTGGAGCACGGGGAAGGTGGGGATGACGGGCGTCTCTTACCTCACGTACATCCAGTGGTTCGTGGCGGCGCTGAATCCGCCTCACCTCGCGGCGATCAACCCGTGGGAGGGATGCAGTGATATGTATCGCGAGAAGTTCTTCCACGGCGGCATTCCGGACACCTCTTTCGCGCCCCATTGGCAGAACGGCGTGAGCTTCTCGACGACGAGGGTCGAGGACACGATCGCGATGCGGGACGAGCACCCGCTGTTCGATTCTTACTGGGAGACGAAGGTGGCGAAGCTGTCGCAGATCACAACGCCCGCGTACGTCGTCGCGAGCTGGACTGACCACGCGCTGCATACTCGGGGAACGCTCGAGGGCTTCAGGCAGATCTCCTCGGAGCAGAAGTGGCTCGAGGTGCACGGCCGCAAGAAGTGGGAGTACTACCATCGTCCCGCGAGCGTGGCCCGGCAGATGAAGTTCTTCGATCACTTCCTCAAGGACATCGACAATGAGGTGCCCGATTGGCCGCGGGTGCTGCTCGAGATCAGAGAGCGCGGCTACGTCGGCCGCTGGATCGAGGAGCAGGGGTGGCCGCTCGCTCGTACCGAGTACCGGCAACTGTTCCTCGACCGCTACGGACTGCTCCGCGTCGCGCTCCCGAGCACCGAGGGCGAGCTTCGCTACGACGCGACTGAGCCCGGGGCACGCGCTCAATTCGATTACACGTTCGACGAGGGCACCGATCTCGTCGGTTATATGAAGCTGAAACTGTGGGTGGAAGCGGTCGGCTCGGATGACATCGACCTATTCGTCGCGGTCCAGCGCTTCGACCCCGAGGGTCAGATTGTCCATTTTCCGTTCTACGCTGAGCACGATGACGGCAACGTAGCCCTCGGGTGGCTGCGCGCCTCACATCGGGAGCTCGACGCGGCGCGCTCGACACCATCGCAACCCTGGCACCTTCATGCCCAGGAGCTGAAGCTCGAGCCGGGTGTCCCCGTTCCTGTCGACATCGAGATCTGGCCCTCGGGCACGCATTTCGGGCGCGGCGACATGCTCCGACTGATCGTGCAGGGTCGCGACGTGTACAAGTATCCGGGAGCGATCATCGCGCGCCACGACGACACTCGAAACGCGGGTCAACATGTGATTCACGTCGGCGGGAAATACGACTCGCACCTACTCATCCCCCAGCTGCCGAAGCTCACAATCAGCACTACGTGATAATCGATCTCTCGCAGGTGGGAAGCTCCAGATCACCACAGCGTCGTCGATCTCGGACGCCTCAGCGGCGTCACGCCGACGTGGCCTCGGATCGCGTATCAGCTCCCCCAGCACGCCGTACCCTTGGGGCGGGGCACCGATTGCCTGCTCGGCTTTGCGGTCAAGGCCGGAAGTCACGAACCGCTCCAGTCCCGTCCGTGCGGCATTCAATACGCCAAGCGCCGCGTGGCGCACACCGGTGAGACTGCGCGCGGCGTCGATCACCCTATCGAGCACCACCTCCACATCGAGCTCCGCGAGCACCCTCTGGGCGACGTGCAGGAGCTCACGGATCGTCGCATCCTCTCCACGACCTGCGCGGCGTCCTACGCAAAGAGGCTACGGGCAACTACGGGGCACAGTACGCAAAACCGCTGCCGCCACAATCGGCGGTTGATGCTGATCAGGCTCGGGGGCGATACCGGACGCGCAGCCGCATGCGCGGATCTACGCTGCCCTGCGACTGATCAACCCGACCACACCTACCGGTCAGATCAGACACAACCGCTCAGAACGCTCAGAACGCTCAGAACGCTCAGGAAAGAAGACCACATGCTCACCACAGACAACGTCACCCGGCTCACGCCCCACGCCGACCACACCCCGTTCACCGCCTCCGCCCAGGCGACGGCGATGATCAGGCAGCTCGTGCGCGAGCACGGCCCGGTCGCGATCTACCAGTCCGGCGGCTGCTGCGACGGCTCACTGCCACTGTGCCTACTCGCCGACGAGCTCGGGCAGGGCCCGAATGACGTGCAGCTCGGCGAAGTCGGCGGCGTCCCGTTCTACATCGACGCCGAACAGTACGAACGCTGGGGCGAGCCCGAATTCCTGCTCGACGTCGTCAGCGGCGCCCCCGAAGGCTTCTCGCTCGGACTGCGCAACGCCCACTTCGTCACCCACTCGCTATCCGGCCAGGCATGCCAACTCAAGGCCGCCTAGTCCGATCACGACCAAACTTCGAGCAGACTTTCCTGAGCGGCTCGTGGCCTGGGACAACCCTTGTCCCAGGCCACCGAGCAACCGCGAGCAGCAACCGCGGCTGACCCGCGCGTCTACTTCACGAGAATCGCTCAAGAGAACCTCACGGCAGTCTCTGCCCAACCGTGTCGGTGGCGGCTACCTCGAGGCTTGGGTGCGTTCCGAAGTAGGCGGAGTTGGTGATGTAGAGCTGCTTGCGCTCGCCGAGTCTCGGGTCGAACGCGACAGCGGACGGGTTATCGAGGCCGTCCGCCTGTGTCGCGAGCGGTGTGACATCTCCGCTCGGGGTGACGCGCACGAGCTCGCTCGGCGGGTTCTCCGCGACGTACAAGTCGCCGTTGGCGGCGAAGGCGAAGTCGTCCGCCTCGATGCCCGTGAACTTGACGGCAACCTGCCCCGCCTCACCATCTGGCCGGATCGGGATCGTCAGAATGTTGTCCGTCGAGGTGTTCGAGACATAGACGCGTAGCTGCCGGACCTTGATGCCGTTCGCGCCTGGCAGGGGGAAATTCATGAAACTTGCGCCGGTCGGCGCGAGCAGCGGGCTCTCGCTCCATACGGCTGCCTGTGAGGCCCCGGGCGCGAGCCGCCAGATGACGCCGAGGTTGGAGTCCGCGATGTAGAGGTTCCCAGCCGAGTCGAACGCGATCCCGTTGGGGAACGAGCTTGTCGGTAGTGCGGCAACCCGGGTCGGATCCGCGAAGCTGGCAAGCGGGACCCGCCAGATGCCTGCGGCAGCGGGATCGGGGGAGCGGACGGCGACGTCGAGCCCGTGTCCGTGCCGGTCGATCGCCACGCCCACCGTGATGCCTCCCATGGTCGGGATCGTGAGCTTGCTTTGGGTCCCGTCAGGAGCGATCCGGCGGATCTCGCTCGCGAACGCCAGGCTGACGTAGATCGTGCCATCGCCTGCGATTGCGAGGTTCTCCGGGGTTTCCTTCGCCGCCGGATTGAACGCCACGATCGTCTGCAACGGGGCCGCGGCCGCACCTGCCGCCAAGACGAGAGCTAACGCTACCGTGCCAGCCAACCGCGAGGTCACCCGCGCCAAGACGGCAAGCGAGAGAGGCCACCGATTGACGGGACCGGAAGTCCTCGACAGCGCGGCTCTCATCGCAGAGTTCTCCTTTCGAAGGGCTGACCGCGGGACGCTGCTGACGCTCTCCCCCTCGCGCGACGTGGGCGAACGTGCAGGTCTCGCGTGTCTCGCCGACCGGCGGCTCGAACCCGAGACGGACGCCAACTCGGCCGGATCATCGCCGGGGCTCGCGCGAGAACAGCATCTCGAAAGCGGCGAAGGGGTGGAGCTCGATCAGCTCGAGGGTCATGACGTTGTCCGTCAGCAGCGGCAGCTCGCCGAGTGCGCTCTGCGCCGAGTCGCGTGAGCCCGCCTCGACAATCAGGACCGCACCTGGCCCACCGGGTGAGTACATCTCCCGCACCAGCCCCTCGCGATAATGATTCCATAGCACGCCTAGCTCTTCCTGTGCGCGAGCGGCGATCGCAGCCCTGACATCGCCGCCATCGCCCGGGCGCAGGACCGCGAGGATCTTCATAGTCCGACGCTCCGCGCGAAGAGAACTCTCGAGGCAACGGCCGCGACGCCAAGCGGAGCCCCGACGATGACCGTGGCGGTGCGCGCGCCAAGTGGGCCGCTGCTCAGCCCAATGGCGAGCGCCGCGAGCGCCGCGGCGATGTAGACCACGAGGAGGAATGCCGACATCACGGCGCCGGCGATCTCATCGGCCGAGGGCCACCGCAGGCGCGGGATGGCGGGGTGTTCCATCGGTCGCTCGATCCCGTCAGCCGTCGGTTCTGTCGATCGCGACGACCGTGAACGGAAGCTGCGGCGCGCTACCGATCTTGTCGAGCTGACCGTTGACCACGAGTAGCCGCTCGCCGCGGACGGCGATGGCGGTCGGAAACAAGAACGTATCGCTTCGGAGGATGGTCCTGACCCTTCCGGCCGCGCCGTCCTTGTCGAGCTCAACGACGGCGATCCGATTGCGCGCGTTGACCGCCACGTACAGAATCGATCCGCATTGCGCCATTCCGTCGCAGTGCTGAAGCGGACCGCCGTCCAGAGCAACTTCCTTGATCTGGCCGGTCTGCACGCTGATCTGCCACAAGCGCCCCAGGTTGGTTTGGCACGCGACCAGGTGCCGCCGGTCGGGGGTCAGAACTATCCCGTTGAAATTCAGCCCCTCCGCCCACGGGACACCCTGCTCGGCAAGGTCGACCCATGGCTCGATCGCCAGCGGCTCGCCCGCGACTCTGAACAGCAGCGAGATCAACGAGTCGGTCACGTAAGCCTCGCCGGCGGTTCCGAAAGCGATGTCGTTGACGCACGCTGGACGCGCGCCGACGTCGAGCCGGACGATCAACGAACGGCTGGCGAGGTCATAGACATGGAGCGTTCCCTCGTACCCCCCCGCCGCCCACAACCTTCCCTGGGAGTCGACCTTGACCCCGGCGACCGACTTCCGCTCGTCCGCTCCAGCGGGCGACCACACCTCCACTTCAGCCGCGCCGCCGAGACGGTACAGCGCTCCATCCGCAAGGCTGCCGACATACGCCACGCCACTGGTCGGATCGACGCCGACGCTCTCGGGGAACACCCCCTCGCCGGGAAGCTCGAATGTATGAACAGCTGGTTTTGTCGTATCCATCGCCATGCGCGATCCGCTCTGGACCAAGCGGCAGTGTCGCCCCACCTTGCGTTCAAGTCCAAGACAAATCACGCGACCATCAGTAGATTGCGTCTATCGAACGCTTGGACCTTCGGTTGGTGCAGTACTTCGTGGCCGTCGCGGAGGAGCTTCATTTCGGCCGCGCTGCCGAGCGCTTGCACATCGCACAGCCATCGCTGAGCCACCAGATTCGGCGGCTGGAGCAGCAGATGGAGGTGACGCTGCTAAACCGCACCAGCCGCCGCGTCGAATTGACCCCCGCAGGGCGCGTACTGCTGACGGAGGGACGCCGGCTCCTGACGCAATCCCAGCGAGCGATCCGGCTCACCCGCGCCGCGGACTCAGAGCAGTTGACGATCGGGTTCTACGGGTCTGCCGCCAACGCCTGGCTGCCTCGACTCCTGCGCGCCTTCAACGAGCGGCACCCAAACGTCGACGTATCCGTCAAGGACCTCCTCCTGGGCGGGATCGAGGACATCCTCGACGGCAGCGTCGACGTCGCCTTCACACGTCTTCTACCCGGCCAGGCCGGCGTCGAGGTCGAGGTCATCGCCCGCGAGCCGCGGCTTGTCGCGATCCCGAACACGCACCCGCTAGCCGACCGCGCCTCCCTCACCTTCGACGACCTGCGTAACGAGAGCTTCATCACCAACCCCGGCATCGACGCGCAGGGCCCGCCCGTCAGATGGCTCGCCGAGCAAGCCCGGCACGGACTCCCGGGACACGTCGCCGCCCAAGCCGCGAGCGTCCAGGAGATCCTCACCCTAGTGGCCACCGGACGAGGAGTCAGCCTCGTGCCCGCCTCCGTGGCCGACCACTACCCACGCGCAGACGTCAACTACGTGCAAGTGACCGACGCCGACCCCGCGGTCGTGTCGCTTGCTTGGCCACCTGGACCAGTCCGTCCAACCGTCGACACGTTCATCGAAACAGCACGGCATCTGGCCAGCACAACATGACGAACTCCGTCGACCAGTCCATACCTCGGTCACGATCGAGGAGAGTGCTCGTGGTGAGATGAATGCAGGAGCGCTGCTCTGTCGTGGACCAGAGTGCTGCGGGTGCTGCCCTCGGCTGCCGCGGTCATCGAAGCCGGTGAGAACGGTCGAAGAACGGCGGGTTATTCGACCGCGGCCAGATGACATGCGGTCGTCAAGGAGGTAGCGCTGGCGACCGGGCCGGGGGTCGCCAGCGCCTGATCTCTTAGTCCCAGCGGCTGATTTCGCCGCCGGGGTAGGCGTTGAAGCCATGGCCCTCGGCTCCGGATTTGAGGCTCATGAGGTAGGAGGCCCAGTTGGTTGAGCAGCCGTTCATAAACTCGTTCTCCTGCCGCCAGCCTTCGTGGCTGAACAGCAGCGTGGTACCGCCGTCGTGGCGGGGTTTGAGGGCGTAGGTGATACGGGTGTCGATCCAGTCCTGCGGGCCGTCGACGCAACGCCAGATGATTTGTTCCGGGCCGCGTTCGACGACTTCGAAGATTGCGGCGGGTTCGGCGGGGTCGGCCGGGTCGCGGAAGTACACGGACAGTTGCGCGCCGATCTTGTCGTCGCCGGCGACGGGGTGGCCCGTCCACCAGCGCTGGATCCCTTCCCTCGTTGCTGCGAGTTGGTGCACGCGCTCCGGCGGCGCGTCGATCGTCAGGCGGTGCAGGATGTTCGGCATTGTGTGTCTTCTTTCTGCGGTGGGCGGTTCTTTGGGTGGTCGGGTTCAGGCGGCGACCGGCAGGTCGGCGGCCTCGACGGGGACGATCGCTGCTGTGCGAGGCGGGCTGATGCAGAACGCGGTCAGCGCCGCCAGGACGGCGAAGCAGGCGCAAGTCCATAGAGCGGGCCTGAAGCCGGCCGTGACACTGGCGGGGCTGCCGAGATGGCCGTTGGCGGAGAAGACGGCGCTGCCAATCGCGATCGCGAACACCGCGCCGAAGCGTTGTGCCATGTAGTTGATCCCGGATGCCTTGCCCATCTCGTGCGGCGCGACGGCGCTCAACACTGCGGTTGGCACTGTCGGGAGGGCCATCGAGATCCCCACGCCGGCGATCAGGAGCGCGATCACGAGTTCGATCCAGCTCGTAGCCAGTGAGCCGTGCCAGGCGACCCAGACGAACCCGGCCGTCAGCATGCTCAGCCCGACGACCATGATCGGCCGGCGGCCGATCCGATCGGAGAGAGCGCCGGCGATGGGTGAGACGAACATCGGCGTCGCGAAGAACGGAAGCAGACGCACCCCGGCGCCGACCGGCGAGTAGTGGCGCGCGAGCTGGAACTCCTCCGTGACCAACAGCCCGGCGGCGAAGATTGCGCCGGACATGAGGAACGTCGTCAAGTTGCCGATCGCGAAGTCGCGGACCGAAAACATGCGGAGCGGCACCATCGGCTCGGCGACCGAGGTCTCCCACCGGACGAAGGCGACAAGCAGCACCGCCCCGGCGACCAGCGCGCCGACGACCCCAGCGCTTGACCAGCCAACATTGTTGGCGCGGCTGAGCGCCCAGACCAGGGAGACGACGCCGGCGGTCACGAGCCCGACTCCCATGAGGTCGAGTCGCTCCGGTGCGCCGTAGCTCTCGGGTAGCAGCCGAAGGCTGAGCAGCACGGCGATGACGCCGATCGGGACGTTGATCCAGAAGATCCAGTGCCAGTCGATGCCTTCCGTGACGGCGCCGCCGACGATCGGTCCCATCGCGACTGCGAGACCGGCGAGGCCGCCGTAGATCCCGACGATCATCCCGCGCCGCTCCGCCGGGAAAGCGGTCGTCAGGATGGTCAGGCTGAGCGGCAGTACGATCGCGCCGCCGAGCCCTTGCACCGTCCGAGCGGCGATCAACCCGGACGCGTTCGGCGCCAGGGCGCAGGCGACGGAAGCGACGGTGAACAGGGCGAGCCCGATGGTGAAGACCTTCCGCCGTCCGAGCCGGTCGCCGAGCGCGGCGGCGGTGATGATGCCGGCGGCGAAGGCGATGCCGTAGGCGTTCAACGTCCACTGCAGGGAAGAGAGACTGACATGCAGGTCGCGTTGCATGCGAGGCAGCGCCGTGATCACGACGACCGAGTCGAGAATGACCATGAAGTAGCCGGTCGAGGTCAGGCCGAGAACCCAGCCGAGGCGGCGCTTCGTTGCCGGTTTGTCTGTCATCTGTCCTCCTTTAGTCGTGGCCGGCTCTCGGCCGGTTCTGCCTCAGTGACGAACGGACGGACGCCAGACGGACAGGCAGGCCCGAAAAGAATCACGCCGAGTCACCTTCCTGCACCCGGCCTCAACAGGCGGCGTGCTGACCGAAATCGTCCAACCCGCCGAGGGTCACTAGTGCCTGACGAAAAGCCCCAGAGGATCAGCATCGGCTGCATCGGCGGGCAGGTGCTTGCCGCCCGCGTTGCTCCCGCCGAGCTGACGAGGCTCCGCCAGTCGTTGCCAGCCGCCGGATGGCACGATCTGACGGCCGAGGACGGGACCGTCGCGCTCGACCTCAGCAAGGTCGTCCACGTGCTGGTCGATCACGAGGAGCACCGGGTCGGGTTCGGGACCTGAGATCCTCGCCGACCCGGCGCCCCCTTCGCTTGCTACATCGCGATCGCTTCGTAGACGTCGACCGCGCCGCCGATCTCCAGGACCGGGCAGCCCTTCGCGAGCGCGACCGCCGAATCGAGGCTGTCGGCCGACACGATCGAGTAGCCGGTCAGGCCACGCGAGCCGCCATAGCTCACCGAGCCGCCCGGACCGACCGTCTTCGCGGTCCCCATCGCGGCGCCGCCCTCGACCACGGCCGAACCGAGCTCACCGAACCACTGACCCCACTCGGCATACTGCGCGTTGCGCTCGGCTTCGTCGGCGGCCACACCTTTGCCGCCGCTGTACGCGAACACGTAATTCGCCATCGTCCACCCTTTCGGTCGCGGCCGGCGCGGATGCCGGCCCTTTGATCTGATGACGAACAGCCGACGCGCAGACGGACACGGCGATCGAGAAACCGCCGAGGTGTCCGTCTGGGCGGCCGCCGTTCGTCTAAGAGAGAAACCGGCACCTCGAGAAGGGAGCGCAGATGAAGTACGTACTGCTCAACTACACCAAGGCGGAGCCGGCCGGGGAACGCCGGCCACGCGAGATGCACCCCGCTGTCGCCGCCGTCCTGGAGCGGCGCGATGTGCGCGGCTGGGTCCGTCTGCAGCCGGCCGAGTCGGCGACGACGCTCAGGCTCGAGTCGCGAAGGGTGCTCTTGACCGACGGCCCATTCGTTGACAGCAAGGAGTTCCTCGCCGGCTTCATCGTCGTCGAGGCGGCGAACCTCGACGACGCGCTCGCCGTCGCCGCCGAACTGCAGGAGCTCGACGTCACTGCGGCGATCGAGGTCCGTCCCGTGCTCGAGCAGGAGCTCGGGGGTGCTTGAAGACGTCTTTCGCGATCAGTGGGGGCGCGTGCTCGCCACGCTCGTCGGCGTTCTCGGCGACATCGAGCTCGCCGAGGACGCGGCACAGGAAGCGTTCGCGACCGCCGCCGAACGGTGGCCGCGCGACGGGGTCCCTGCCAACCCGACGGGCTGGCTAATCACGACCGCTCGCAACCGCGCGATCGACCGCACCCGGCGCGAGCGGACACTGGCGGCAAGGACCGAGCAGCTGGAGCGCGAGCTGCGAGACAAACCGGAGGAGACGATGGACGAGACGGCGACGTTCCCGGACGAGCGGCTGGAGCTGATATTCACCTGCTGCCATCCGGCGCTCGCGCTCGACGCGCAGGTCGGACTCACGCTGCGCACGCTCGGCGGCCTCTCAACCGAGGAGATCGCACGCGCCTTCCTCGTCCCGTTCGACACGATGAGCAAGCGCCTGACACGCGCCAAGCACAAGATCCGCGACGCCGCCATACCGTTTGCCGTCCCGCGCGACCACCTTCTGCCCGAGCGGCTCGACGCGGTGCTCGCGGTCATCTACCTGATCTTCAACGAAGGCTGGGGCGGCGGCCGCGTCGACCTGTCCGCAGACGCGATTCGCCTCGGCCGCTCCCTTGTCGAGCTGATGCCCGACGAAGCCGAAGCGCACGCCCTGCTCGCGCTCATGGTCATCAACCACGCGCGCAACACCGCCCGCTTCCGCAACGGCGAGCTCGTCCTTCTCGACGACCAGGACCGCTCGCTCTGGGACCAGAACCAGATCGACGAAGGCCGGCAACAGCTCGAACTCGCGCTCACGCTCCACGGGAGCGGGCCCTACGTCATCCAAGCAGCGATCGCCGACCTCCACGTCCAGCATCCACGCAACTGGGAGCAGATCGCGCTCCTCTACGAGCGGCTCGAGCACATCACCAGCTCGCCGGTCGTGACGATGAACCGCGCGATCGCCGTCGCCGAACTCGAAGGACCCGAAGCAGCGCTTGCCCTACTCGACCGGCTCGAGCTCGACGACTACCGCTACTACCACTCGACACGCGCCGACCTGCTGCGACGGCTCGGCCGAAACGACGAAGCGCGCGCCGCCTACACACGCGCCCTCGAGCAAACCCAGCCGGGGCCGGAGCAGCGGTTCCTCCAGAGCCGCCTCGCCGACCTCTCGGAAAGCGCCGAACAACAGTCGGACCCCCACGGCTCAGCCCACTAGTGCCTCCGTGCGGACTGGACGCGAGGAACGAGTCGGCGTCCGCACCCTGGCCCGCACAACTCCTCTACCCGAGGTAGGGACCGTCACCAACGCCCGCCGGCCGGCGGACGATCAGCCGCTTGGCGGCGCCCGACGAGTCCGGCACCCGTCGCCCGCGTCGACCGAGGCAAGGGAGCATTCGGGCGCACCCGCATCCGGGTACGCCCGGAGATGCCATGGCGATGCGCTCAGGGACGCGGACTACGCCGCTGTCTGGTTGGGATCGACCGCTTGAGCTGTCGCCGCCGAGCTGGTCGCTCCGGCGATGATCGCCGCTGAGGCGGATGCGATGAGGACGGTCTTCTTGAGATGGTTGAGCATGATGGAGCCTCCACGTTGGTTGACTTTGGTGAAGTGTTGGCCGCGGAGGACGTCCGCCGTCCGGGCGGCAACCACACCCACCCGGCGGCAGACGATCAGGCTCATTGAGAGCGGGACCGATCCAGGTCAAGTCCCTCGTCGGCCCGCAGCGCCTCGGCCTCACCTTTCGGCCGCGGAATGCGCGGTTGCGAGGCGCGGGGACGAAACTGGCAACTCATCGACTTCCAAGCCAGCCAAGTTCGGGACGCGTTGGGCGGTCAGCCTCAGCTCAGGGCCACCCTCGGACTCAGCTTCTCGCGGGAGGTTGGGCGGTCAGGCTCGCGGGTTAGTGGCGGTACGCATGAACACCGCGAGCGTCTCGGCAGGCTTGGTCTGATTCGGGTGTCTGCCTCAGGCGCGGCTGAGTGTCGCTTCGGTGATGAGACGCGCGGTGTGGACGATGCTCGCGACCGTCGCTTTGGGTCCGAGGGCGTAGAGGTCGGTGAGGGTGAGGACGGCCTCGGCGCTGATCACGACGGCGAGGTCGCGCCGCAGCTGCTCGAGGGTTGCCGCGTCGATACTGGGGTTGTGTCGTGTGAGCGGGGATAACGCCTGGTCGATCAGGGCGAAGCGGTAGCCCGGCCGTACGTGTCGAGCGGTGCGTCGGGTGATCGAGACGGATATGAGCGCGCGGATCGCGCCCTGACGTTCGATCACGAGCTTGGCGAGAAGCTCGGCGGCGTAGGCGACCCGCTCGACCGGATCGCCGGGATCGGCGCCCGCCGCCATTGCGGCGGCCGGATCGGGTTCGATGCCGGCGAGCGCTTCCTCGAGGAGTGAGGCGAGATCGGGGAAGTAGCGATAGGCGGTCGGTTCGGAGACGAGCGCTGTGCGAGCGACGGCCGGCATGTTGATGTCCGCGCCGGCGGTGATCAGGTCTTGACAGGCCGCGATGATCGCGGTGCGCGTGCGTCGCTTCTGGTTGACCCGGCCACGCTCCTCGGGCGTTGCACTCATTGTTGCTCCTGTTCGCGCGTTCCACACACCGCTTGTCAAGGTCTGCTCTCGTCATGATAGCCGTCTTGTATAACGGAAGCTAATGCGCTAATGTCCTTCGTGATAGTCAACTCTCACGAAACGGAGTCGCATGTGTCTGAGGCATCGATCGTTGGACCCCAGGGTGGCGAAGTGGTTCTCCCCGGCCCCGTCCAGGTGCGCATGGTCGAGGATGGAACCGGCACCGCCCACCGCCTCGCGGTTGCCGTTCTGACCGTCCCTCCACGCACCCAGGGGCCGCCGGCCCACTGGCACCAGAAGCACGACGAGACGTTCTACGTGATCGCGGGCACCGCTCGGTTCAGCGTCGGTGACACCCAGCGCGACGCGCCCGCCGGAACGTTCGTCTCGGTGCCCGTCGGCGCCGAGCACACCTTCGCCAACCCCGGCGATGAGCCGGTGATCATCCTCAACACGTTCACCCCCGACCTCTATGTCGGCTACTTCCGGGACCTCAGCAAGCTGGCAGCCGCGGGCGAGCTGACCCCCGAGGCGATCCTCTCGGTGATGGAGCGCTACGCGACCTACCCGGCGGGCACGTCCGCGCCCGACGAGCCAGCCGCGAAGTGATGACCCGCCAGACGCGGATCGCAATCGCTTCACGGCCGCACGATCTCATCGATCGCATACCGAGCCGGCAACCGCGTCGCCACCTGCGACAAGCACCCGACCAAAGGCACAACATGACCACGAACATCATCAGCGGCTTCTATGCCGACGACCTGGACGTAACCATCGATCAGCAGGGTCAGGGCCGACCCGTCCTGCTCCTCCACGGAGGCGGTGGGCCGCCGTCGATGGGACCGCTTCCCTCCGCCCTGTCCCAACACTTCGAGGTCATCGCTCCCGTGCACCCCGGGTTCGCCGGCACCCCCCGACCGGACTGGTATGACGGGATCGACGACATCGCGCTCAGCTACCTGGATCGAGCTCGCCGACTTCTTCTCGCTCACGCCCGAGGAGCTGATCGCGTACTCGTTCCACGACCCCGCGGCCGCACCCGACCCGACCCAGCTCCCGCCGCGAGCACGCGACGTCCAGGCCGCCAACGCCGCGACCCTCGCGGTGTACGCCCGCGAGCCGTACATGCACGACCCAAAGCTACGGCGACGGCTCGCGCTCGTCCCGACGCCAGTCACGGCGATCTGGGGCGAGAGCGACCAGATCGCGCCCGAGCCCTACGGACGCGCATACGCCGCCTCATTCCCAACGGCCGGTACGAGCCAATCCCCAACGCCGGACACCTCCCCCACCTCGAACAGCCCCAGCAAGTCCTCCAAGCGATCCACCGCTTCGCCGACGAGACGACCCGCCCGGCCACCACGCAACCCGGATAGTGCAGGATGCAGAAGCGTCAATCGACCCGGCTACTGTGAGTTTGGAAGCGGCCCGCCGGGAGCGTGGCCAATGCGATGAGTTTCGCGGCAGCCACCGGTCTGGGTGTTGGCGGACCGACACAACCGACCGGAGGAGACGAGATGCTCATCCTCTACGAACATCCCTTCGCGCTCTACTGCCAGAAAGTCCTGGTCGCGCTCAACGAGCAGGGCGTTGCGTACGACGTGCTTGAGGAGCAGCGTGACTTCGACCGCGCCGACCTGGCCAAGCTGTGGCCGCCGGCATCGATCCCGGTGCTGCGCGACGGCGACCGGGTGATCGGCGAGACCTCGATCATCATCGAGTACGTCGCCGGCGTGCGGTTGGTTCCTTCGCTGGAAGCCCGCATGTGGGAGCGCATCTGCGACCAGTACGTCTCCGACGCCGTTCAGGCGATCGTCTCCGACACCATCGACGAGCGCCTCGACGAGCGCGCGGTGCAGCGAGCGCGGGATAGGCTCGATGTGGCGTACGGGATGCTCGAGACGCAGCTTGCCGCGCACGAGTTCCTCGCCGGCGACACGTTCACAATCGCCGACTGCGCCGCCGCGCCGGGCCTGTTCTACGCGTTGGCGATTCACCCGTGGGACGAGGCCGCCCACCCGCGGCTTACGCGGTACTACCGAGCGCTAGCGCAGCGCCCGTCCTTCGCCAAGGTGATCGCGAACGCCCGTCCCTACCGTCACCTGTTCCCGCTGCCATGGCCCGCCGATTTCGACCGCTACCACTGATGCGACTGCCGCTCGGTTTCCGCGCATTGCAGGGAACGGGGCGCCGCGCTCGGGATGCTCGCGCGGGGAGCAGAGTAGGACTGGCCGCCACGTTCGCCGAAAGCGTTGGTCATGGCAGCCTGGCACCGACGCCGGCTGCGTCTCGCTGCGTACTCAGGACTGAGCATCGAACGCGAATGGTCGGCGGTTGGCTAACCCGTCGGACGGAGTTATGATCGGTTGGCGCGCAGGGCGCTACCGGTCCGCGGAGAGGGCAAAGCCCACCTGAAGCTTGGTTGTGCTTTGGTCGGTGTCTCCTTTCCGGCCCGAGATTGCGGACTCCGGGCGCGAACGGAAGGAGGCCTTTGTGCCACCCCGCGGTCTTCCCGGTAACGCCAACCTCGAGCAGCTGAAGAACGGCACCAAGTCGTTCCAGCGCGCAGTTCGCGCCGGCGCAGCCGGCGCTGCCGAGGTCGTCAACGAGTTCCACCCCCGCCTGGCTACCGCGCGGCCGGGGTCTCCGGAGCTGGCCGGGTTCACCCGCGCCGACGCCCTGCTGGTCGTCGCGCGCCGGTTCGGCTTTCCGAGCTGGGCGAAGCTGAAAGCGCACCTCGAGCTGGTGGAGCGATACGCGCGCTCGCCGCACCAGCAGCCGGTCGGCGAGCCGCTGAACGACGACCAGGCGGTCATCGACGAGTTCCTGCGGCTCGCGTGCCTGACCTACGGCGACGATGACCCTGACCGGTTCCGGCGCGCGGAGTTACTGCTGCAGGAGCACGATTGGCTCACGCGCGCGAGCATCCACACGATCGCCGCGACCGGCGAGGTTGGCGCCGCCCGCGAGCTGCTGGACCGCGACCCGTCCCACGCGTCGCTGCTCGGCGGCCCGCACGGGTGGGAGCCGCTGCTGTATCTGACCTACTCACGTGTGCCTCTGGGCCCGGGTCGCTCGGGGGTCGCGGTCGCGCGGCTGCTGCTGGAGCACGGCGCGGATCCGAACGCCGGCTACTTGTGGGAGGGACTGATCCCGCCGTTCACCGCGCTGACCGGCGCTCTGGGCGGCGGCGGCAACATCCCGAAGCACGAGGAGGAATTCGCGCTGGCGCGTCTGATGTTGCAGGCCGGCGCTGACGCGAACGATGGGCAGGCGCTCTACAACCAGGGCTGGGGCCCAAACCCTGGAGAGGACTGGCTCGAGCTGCTGTTCGAGTTCGGGCTGGGCACCGGCGACGGCGGGCCGTGGCGCCGTCTGCTGGGCGAGCGCCAGGACTCTCCCCGGAAGATGCTCGAGGATCTGCTGATCGCCGCCGCCAGTCACGGGCTCACTGACAGCGCGCGCCGGCTGCTCGCGCGAGGGGTCGACCCCAAGGGCCGCGAGATAAAGCACCCGATCTATCGGGGACGCTCGCCTGTGCAGGAGGCGGCACTCAACGGGCACATGGACATCGTGTCCCTACTGGTCGACGCGGGAGCGTCCTGGGAGCACGATCAAGTCGACGAGCTGGTCGCGACCGCGATGGCCGGCGACCGCGACACCGTGGAACGGGTGCTGGCGGCCGATCCCGGCCTGCGCCAGCGCGCGATCGAGCGGTGCCCGGACCAGCTGGTCTGCGCGGCCGAGCAGAACCGTTATGAGGCGGTCGCGTTGCTGATCGAGCTGGGGTTCGGTGTCAACGCGCGGTCGCGGACTGCGCCGCTGCACGAGGCCGCGATGCGCGGAAACATTGCCGTGATCCGGCTGTTGCTCGATCACGGCGCTGACCCGAACATCCACGACACGGGCTATGACGCCACTCCGGCGGGATGGGCCGAGCATCACGGCCAGCGCGAAGCGCAACAGCTGCTCGAAGCACTCGAGCAACCCGAGCCGGCCACCCCGACGACCGAACGGGGCGCAGTCCCGACGACGCAGACGGGAGCCGCGATGCGCACCGTGACCGCGGCGTTCACGGCCGTGTCGGAGGGACGGTTCGACGAGCTCGGATCGATGCTGGCCGAGAAGATCGACTGGCAGGGACTCGCTGAGGAGGACGGCCAGATCCCCCGCTGCCGCGGACGCGACCAAGCGCTCGAACGCATGCGGATCGGCCTGCTCGCCAACAACCAGGTGTCCGTCAGCGCGTTCGTCGAAAAAGGCGACCGCGTCCTCGCGTACGTGCACCGTGTCGGCGACGACGAACTGAAGCCTCCGGAGCGGTTCCTGGTCGCCGAGGTCCACGACGGGCAGATCACCAACCTGCGCGGCTACGCGACCGAACCCGAGGCACATGAGGCGCTGCACGCCGGCGCGCCGCCAGATGCCTCACCGGACTTCGATCAACGGTCTGCCACGCGAGAACCGCAGTCGGGATGAGCCAGCCGATCGTCAATCTACGCCCGCTGACGCGCAGCGACGTTGTGGCGATCACGCCCTGGTTCGAGGATCCTGACACCCTCCGGTATCTCGGCGGGGCGGACTGGCCCGCGGCGATGCTCGATCACGGCGAGCGCGCGGTCAGCGAGACGTTCCGCGGCGCGCTCCAGACCGCCGCTCACCACTACCTCGCCGAGGTCGAGGATCGCGCGGCCGGATACATCGACTGCGGCACGTTCGACCGCGCCACCGTCTATGGCGGCGACGGGCCCGACGGACCGATCATCACCGAGGCGATCGAGGTGGCGACCGGGTCAATCGCGTTCGCCGTCGACCCGGCGGTCCGTCGCCGCGGAGTTGGCGGCGCGATGATCGCAGCACTGCTGGCCCGGCCCGAGCTCGCTTTCGTAGCGCTGTTCGAGGCCGGCGTCGAGACCGAGAACGTGGCGTGCCGTCGATGCCTCGAGGCAGCCGGGTTCTGCATGCGCTCATCTGAGCCTGACTACGAGGGGATGCTCTACTACCGCGCCGCCCGACCCGCTGAGGGCGCCGGGTGATCCAGATCCCCCGCCGGCTGCGCTGCAGCGTCGAGGAGGACGATGATCTGCGGCGCCACGCCTGGCTCGCGAGGCTCCCCGAGCAGATCGCGCAGCTGGCGGCCAGCTGCTCGCTGGTGCTTGGCGAGCCGCTGCTGCCAGGGGGACAGTGCGCGTGGGTTGCGCCCGCCCGGGACGGGGCGGGCCGCGAGCTCGTCCTGAAAGCTGGCTGGCGACACCCCGAGGCCGAACACGAAGCCGACGCACTGCGCGTGTGGGATGGGGACGGCGCGGTCCGGTGCCTGGCCGAGGAGACGTTCGAGAACACGATCGCGCTGCTGCTCGAACGCTGCATGCCCGGCACGCCACTCAAGCGTGCCCTGCCGGAACCCGACCAGGATGTCGTGGTCGCGGCCCTGCTGCGCCGCCTGTGGGATCACCAACCGCGCGAGCATCACCCCTTCCGGCAGCTGCAGGCGATGTGCGATGACTGGGCCGACAGCTTCGAGCGCGAGCCGTGGCTGGCGATCGATCCCAAGCCGCTCATCGGCGACCCCGCCTACGACGCGATCCAGCACATGCTCAACTGCGACGCACGCCTCGCCCACGATCCCGTCGCGCTCACACACCGGATGGCCGACCTGCTCGAACTCGATCCGAACCGGGTCAAGCTCTGGTTGTTCGCGCGCTGCGCGCAGGAAGCGCTGCACGACCCGACCATGCGCACCCCCGCCGCCCTCCTAGCGCCGTGAAGCGGCCCTCGACCGCATCGTCAACAAGACCTTGACGCCGTGGGGATCGTCAAGTTAGTCGTGACGGCATGTCGTCGCCCCGCCGCGGAGCTGCTCACCGATTGCGGCACCACACCAGAACAGGTCCGCGATCAGGTCAAACGCGAGCGATCAATCGCGCGTGACGATCGAGCTCGAATTTGAGGGACACGGCATCGGCAAGCTGCTCGTGCCGCTTGTCGTCCGCCGCCAGGCCCGCAACGAGATGCCCGCCAACCTGCGGAGGCTCAAGGACCGACTCGAGGCGAGGGCCAGCCCCGGAGGCGCCTGAACAGCGAAGCGTCGAGCCCGCACCGACCGGACGGCCCGGTCGTGCCAGAGCGCGTAGGGGCGCTCCGGTGACCATGAGCGCGACTCAAGCGCTCATGCCACTGGCACGGTCGGCTCCCCGGCGGGCCGCGGTCCCGCGCGGATTGTCGGCCCTACGTAGAGCAGCGGGCCGGCGGCGGCGAACGGCGCCGCACACGATCCCGTCGAGCAGGTGCCAGCTACGATCGGGTGGAACCCAACCTGGAGAGCTCGCTCACGATGAATGAAGGAACGCCTACACCCGAACTCGTAGATTGGGACGACCTCCCAGGCCTGACCGGCCAGCCGCTTGACAGCGAGCAGCTCGCCGGCAAGGCGGTGCTGGTCGTGAACGTGGCGTCGAAGTGCGGCCTGACACCTCAATACGAGGGACTCGAGCGGCTCCACAGCACCTACGGCGATCGGGGCTTCACGGTATTGGGCGTTCCCTGCAATCAATTCGCCGGTCAGGAACCCGGAACGCCGGACGAGATCGAAGGCTTCTGCAGGACGACCTACGGGACGACGTTTCCGATGACCGCCAAGCTAGAAGTCAACGGTCGCCGGCGCCACCCCCTGTATCAGCGCCTGACCGCTGTTCCCGACGCGGCGGGAGAGGCCGGCGAGATCGAGTGGAACTTCGAGAAGTTCCTAATCGCGCCGTCCGGCGAGGTACTGGCCCGCTTCCGGCCGACGGTCGCACCGGAGGACGAGCGGATCGTCGAACAGATCGAGCGGGCGCTACGGTGACCACGACGGTCAAGGCAACTGACGTGCAGATCGGCGACCGGCTGCGCACACGCACCGGCCTGGAGCTAACGGTCACCCGAATCGATGACGGGCTGCTCCACCGACCCGACTTCCTATCGTTCGTGGAGGACTCCGACGAGCAATGGCTGAAGATGCCGGCGCCACGGGACGGGGACGTCGAGCTCGTCAGCCGCGGGACGCAATAAGGACCCACGGCCGCCCCACCGCGAGCGGGCCGACGAGCTCCGATTCTGCGCTCCTCCGGCGGCGAGGCGCGCATCTCACCAGCGCAAGCGGATATCTCGCTTTGCCTGGGACTGCGCATCTCGTCGACGATCCCTTTCGCTTATGCGCGAGGCACTCCAGACGCGACTGCCTTGGGGACCGAGCGAGCGTGAGGATCCTGATGCCGGTCGCGGTCCGGAACATCCGCTTTGGTCCGGCGAGCCCGAGCGCCGGGGACGGCTCAAGCCACCAGCTCGATAGGGGCGGCCGTTTTCTAGACAGCGATCGCGAAGGTGAAGCCAACGCGACTGGGCCGCTCGCGCAACTCGGTCACGGGGGCAGGTGGAATGGCACCGTGGTGATGATGATTCCCTCGTAGGCGATCAGCGATGCGCGCAGGCGTGTGGCGATTCGGTTGTGAAGGATCCGCTGCCAGGGCTTGGCGACGACGATCTCGGGCACGATGAGCGTGAGCGTCACGTCAGGGCGTTGGCGGTGCAGGGCGGCGATGTAGTTGGCCAGCGGCGCAACTGTCGCGCGATAGGGGGAGACGACCACTTCCAGCGGCAGGTGGTCACCCCACGCTTGCCAGGAGCGCTGGAAGCGCCGGGCCTCGTCCTCGGTGGGGCTTACGTGGACCGCGAGCACTGGTTGGGAAAGGGAGACGGCGTACGCCAGCGCGTGCAGCGCAGCCAAGTCGAGTGCAGCAATCGGGACGACGGCGAAGCTGTACACCTCGTCCGGATCGTCCTGTACCTCGGCCAGGCGCTCGGAGACCTCCGGCGCGAGCCGGGGTAGCGCCAGACGGACGGGCGGCGTCTGCTCCCCGGTTTCGGGACGTGGCGTGAGCGCCTCGTGGGCGCGCTGATAGTGATCGTGGACGCGCCTGCACGCTAGAACGATGAGGGGAACGAGCACGAGCACGACCCAGGCCCCCTGGGTGAGCTTGGTGATCGCGGCGATCACCACGACCACCGCCGATAGGATGGCGCCGAGGAAGTTGGTGGCCAGCGCGGCGCGCCAACCACGCTCGCGGTGGCGCCACCAGTGCGCGACCATCCCGCTCTGAGCGAGCGTGAATGCGAGGAACACCCCGATCGCGAACAGCGGGATCAGCGGGGCGGTCTGACCACCGAACGCCGCGTAGATCACGGCCGCCGGGACGGCGAGCACGAGGATCCCGTTGGTGAACGCGAGACGATCTCCCATGCGCAGAAACACACGGGGAGCGAACCCGTCACGGGCCATGACGTACAACAGCCGCGGAAAGCCGTTGAACGCCGAGTTGGCCGCCACCAGCAGTATGAGCGTGGTCGCCACCTGCACAAAGCCGTACAGAACGCCGCCCCCGACGCTACGGTGTGCGATCTGGGAGAGGACCGTCTGGCCGCCGCCCGGGGCGGCGCCGTCGAAGTGAGCGACGAGCACGACCCCCACGAACATCGAGATCAGCAGCCCAACCATGACACCGAGCGTTTGGCGTGCGTGCACCGCCTCCGGCGGGCGGAACACCGGGACCGCGTTGGAGATCACCTCGATCCCGGTCATCGCCGTCGCCCCGGAGGCGAACGCGCGCAGCACGAGCAGCACGCCGAGCGCCTCGGTGGCCGGGTGAGGCGCCGCGGGCACTGGATGAAAGCCGTGCGAGCCGGCCTTGATCAGACCGACGATCACGATCAACGCGATTGCGGCCACGAACAGGTAGGTGGGGGCGGCGAAGACGGCGGCGGAATCGCGCACCCCGCGCAGGTTGCCGGCGACCAGCAGAACGATCACCACCAGGCCGATCGGGACAGCCGTAGGGGCGACCGAAGGGATCGCCGAGGTCACCGCGGCCACGCCAGCTGCGACCGACACGGCGACCGTGAGGATGTAGTCGACGATCAACCCCGCGCCCGCGAGTAGTCCCCATTGGCGCCCCAGGTTGTCGCTCGCGACGATGTAAGAGCCACCGCCGTGCGGATAGGCTCGGATCACCTGGCGGTAGCCGAGGCCCACCGACAGCATCAGCACCACCAGCGCGGCTCCGATGGGCAGCGAGAGCTTCAACTCGCCCGCTCCAGCGAGCACGAGGATCGCCATCATCGCCTCGGGGCCGTAGGCCACCGAGGACAGCGCGTCAGGCGAAAGCACGCCGAGCGCGGCCAGCCTCCCCATGCGCTCCTCGGCGATCGCCGTGCTGCGCAGCGGCGGACCAATCAGCACATGGCGCAACGCGTACGGCACCCGGCCCGTCAGCGAATCGCTCTGCCCCGCCTGGACTGTCGCTTCGAGCTCGTCGTCTTCCGCCGTCGCAGCCCCCGCGGTTCGGATGTGCACGAAGCGCCCCGCCCGCGAGCGCTGCGGATCGTCGAAATCGAGCCCTGGATCGACAGGCAGCGCGCGCTCCCAGATCTCCCGCGCCGGCATGCACCCACCCCAGCGGCGGCCCACGTCACCCAGGGCGACAAGCGAGCTTTGATCAAGCTCCGGCAGCTGTGCGCTCGCCGTGACAGTCGCATCGGGTCCGCCAGTCCCCTCATCGGCCGAGCCAGACGCTGCGCGAGGCGGGTCCGGATTGCCGTCCTGCTCAGAGGAGCGATCTCCGCGACCCGCGAATGGTGGCTTCGGCGTCTCGGCCATCAGGTCAGCGAAGACCGCTTCGATCAGGGCACGCAAGACAGCGGTCGCTCCTAGTCACGCTGGCATCGAAGACGGAGCATGACCGGCACCGGGGAAATCATAAGTCCCGAGACTTCGCACCCCTGAGCAGCCGAAGCGGGTCTGTGTCAAACGGGGAGGGAAGACGACGGTGCGGCACCGACAATAAAATTCGTCTTGACAAACTGATTCTTCGGTGACAGGATCCGGGCATGATCGACGTAACAGTCATCGACGATCCGGCCGCAGCGGAGATATCACTTGACCCGGTCCGCACCCGGCTTCTCGCCGAGCTCGTCCAGCCCGGGTCGGCCAGCACGCTGGCCGCCAAGGTCGGACTGGCGAGGCAGAAGGTCAACTACCACCTGCGCGCGCTCGAGCGCCACGGGCTCGTCGAGCTCGTCGAGGAGCGCCGCAAGGGCAATATGACCGAGCGCGTGATGCGTGCGACCGCGGCGTCGTATGTGATCTCGCCGGCCGCTCTGGCCTCGGTCGCGCCCGACCCGGACCGCGCTCCGGACCAGCTCTCGGCGTTATGGCTGCTCGCACTCGCCGCTCGGCTGGTCAAGGAGCTCGGTGAGCTGATCGGGCGCGCCAAGGGTGCCCGTCGTCAGCTCGCAACGTTCGGGATCGATACCGAGGTCCGCTTTGCCTCGGCGTCTAATCGTGCCGCGTTCGCCGCGGAGCTGTCAGACGCCGTCGAGGAGCTCGTATCCAAGTACCACGACGAGTTCGCCGCCGGCGGGCGCAAGCATCGCCTACTCCTCGTGCTTCACCCCAGCATCACTCGGCCGCGGGCCGAGGACGACAACCCGACACCCACATCAGGGGGTCACACAACACCGAAGGAGACAAGACATGCCTGAGTTCGATTGCAGCCGCGATGTCGTAGTGCCGGCCACGCCAGAGCGGGTATGGGAGGCCGTGGCCACCACAGAGGGAAACGCCGCCTGGCTGTTCCCCAACGAGATCGACGCCGACGGAGCAGGCGCGAAGGCGTGGGATCCGCCCCACCGGTTCGCGATCCGCCAAGAGCAGGGAGACTGGTTCAACGCGCTCGAGTTCATCATCGATGACCGCGGGGACGGGACCAGCGCAGTGCGTTACGTGCACTGCGGGGTCTTCCCCCCCGAGGGTTTCGAAACTCAGAACGAGGCGATCCAGCAGCACACCGATTTCTACCTGCACACCCTCGGCGAGTACCTGGAGCATTTCGACGGCCGCCCCGTCACCTACGTCGGGGAGGCGCCCGGCGGGATCCAGGGACCGCCCACCTCTGCCACGCCCGACGCCTTCACGCGCCTCCAGCGAGCGCTCGGACTCGACGAGCCGGTCACCGAAGGTGACGCGGTGCGGCTGACCCCGGACGGCCTCGAACCGCTCGACGGAGTCGTCGACTACCTGCGGCCCAACTTCATCGGCATCCGCACAGCCGACGCGCTCTACTGCTTCTTCGGACGCAATGCCTTCGGCGGCCCGGTCGCGTTGACGATTCACTCGTTCGCCAACGGCGTCGATCCCGATGAGGTCAAGCACAGCTGGCAGCAATACCTGAACACGACACTGGCCTAGCCGGCATCCACACGACGCGAGGCGGGGGGCCGCACCTGACGTGCCCCCGCCTCTCCCCGCACCAGGCAAACTATCCCGCCGGTCAAGGAGAACCTGACATGCCCCCTGAGTTCGATTGCACCCGAGAGGTCATCCTGCGCGCCAGCCCCGACGAGGTCTGGGACGCGATCGCTACCAAGGCTGGGAATGCCGCATGGATGTTTCCCAATGAGATCGATCCGAGCGGCCCCGGCGCGACCGCCTGGGATCCCCCACACCACTTCGCCGTCCGCCAAGAGCAGGGCGACTGGTTCAACGCGCTCGAGTGCGTGATCGAGGCTCGCGATGGCGGGACGACGCTGCTCCGATACGCCCACAGCGGAGTCTTCGTCGACGACTGGGACAACCAGTACGACGCCGTGCGCCAGCACACCGATTTCTACCTGCACACCCTGAGCCAGTACCTCGAGCACTTCAAGGGACGCGTCGCCACCTACATCGGCGACGTGCCCCAGGGCATCCAGGGACCGCCCGCGTCGGCGACGCCCGACGGCTTTGGGCGCCTGCGGCGGGCGTTGGGACTCGACGAGCAGGTCAGCGAAGGCGACTCAATACAGCTCACGCGACCGGACGCAGAGCCGGTCAAGGGAATCGTCGACTACCTGCGACCCAACTTTGTCGGCATCCGCACGCCCGACGAGCTGTACTGCTTCTTCGGCCGCAACGCGTTCGGCGGCCCGGTCGGGATGAGCATCCACTCGTTCGCGGACGATGTCGACGCCGCAGCCAGGCAGAACTGGCAGCGGTGGCTCAACGCGGCGCTCGCCTAGCCACCGCGGGCCGCTGGAGGGGCTCCGGTATCCGCGCATCGGGGGGACGCCGGCCTCTGCGCCGACAGGTGCGTCCCGACATCAAAGCCGGTCCGCCTGGGACGATCGCCCGCGTGGCTTATGTGAGGGCCGCGCTGAGCGCGTGAACGACGGCCTCTGAGACGAGTTCGCCGACGCGATATGTGAGGTGGTGCTCGACGTGAACGATTCGCTCCCTAGGCCCCTCCTCCGCGAGTGCGCCGCCTACCACGTTTCGGGCATGCGTTCGCGCCGATACGCGGACGGTTGGCCGATAACGCAATGAGCAAGGGTCTGTTATTGCCGTTCTCAAGCGAGGCTGTGATCTGCTGCTCGAAGCTGATTACGGGCTGGCTTTCAGAGCCAGCCGCCGAGCAGCCGGAGCGCGAGGGAGCAGGGCTGGCAGCGGATACCGGTGGTGCGGGCCCCGGGGTGGGCGGCGGCACGTCGCACCGCGATCACGATCAAACCGCGCACCGGTGTCTTGGATTTGCGGTGTGACGTCGAATTGGACGACCCTGTCGTCCGTGACCGGCCGCGACTTATGTTTGCGGCGAGGAATCCCTCGCGCCAGGGCTCGGTTCGGTCACGCCCAATCGGTCGTGCAGGCGGCGCAGCGGACGGGGTGACCACCAGTTCCAACTGCCAAGTAGCCCCATCAACGCGGGTACGAGTAGCGCGCGGACGGCGAACGCATCGATCAGAACTGCGAAGGCCGCCCCGACGCCGAGTTCTTTGAGGAACACGAGTTGACTGGTCACGAACGCCCCGAGTGCGACCGCGAGAAGGATCGCCGCGGCGGTCACGATCGCGCCGGTGCGTTCCAGGCCGACCGCGACGGCGTCCGCGTTGGCCAGTCCGCTGTCGTGGGCCTCCTTAATCCGGGCGAGAAGAAACACGCCGTAGTCGGTCGAGAGGCCGAACACGATCGCGACGAGAACGAGGAAGTCGGTTTGCTCGATCCCCTCGGGCTTGGTGAACCCCAGCGGTCCGGTGAGGTTGCCGTCTTGGAAGACCAGCACGAGGATTCCGGCGGTGGCTGCGGTGGTGAGCAGGTTCATCAGCAACGCTTTGATCGCCAGCACCACCGAGCCGGTCATCAACCACAGAACGCTGACCGTGAGCACCACGAGCAGCACTATCGCGATCAGCAGCGACCGCGAGGTCGCTGTGTGCTGGTCGATCAGGTCGGCCGTCGCACCACCGACCGCTACGGGATAGGGCGCGGGCTGCGCCCGGATCGCGTTGACGAGGGTCTGCGACTGTTGTGTGATCGGTGTACCACGGCCATCGATGACGATTTCCCAGGTGTCGCGGCCCAGGTCGCGCGGCGCTGAGACGTCATACACGGCGGACATCCGCTGCAGCCCGGCGGCGTAGGTGCGGAGCGCTGGCCTGGCGTTGGCGGGGGCGCTGACCGCGAGTATCACGGGGGTGGAGTCGGCGCCGGGGAAGTCTTGCGCGATCGCGTCCGAGACTGTGCGTGCGCTCTGGCCGGTCGGCAGCACGGAGGCGTCGATTCCGCTCCAGCGGATCCCGAGCGCGGGCGTGGCGACGAGCAGGAGCGCGGCCGCGGTCAGCGCCGCGACCATGCCGGGGCGCCGCATCACAGCCCGCGCAAGGCGGTACCAGCGTCCGGTGCCCTCGGGTCCCGGTGCCACCTTCCCTAGCCGTCGTCCCATCAGCACGAGCAGCGCCGGCAGGAACACCACCGTCGAGGCGGCCGCGACCAGTGCGACCACCAAACCGCCCAGTCCCATCGAGACCAGGAACCGTTGCGGGAATACCGTCAGGCACGCCATCGCGGCCGCCACGGTCACGGCGCTGAACACCACCGTCCGCCCGGCGGTCTGCATCGTCCTGCGCACAGCATCGGGAACGTCGGCGCCACGGCCGAGCTCCTCGCGGAAACGCGAGACGCAGAACAGGCTGTAGTCAATCGCCAGCCCGAGACCGAGACCGATCACCAGGTTCAGCGCGAACGGCGAAAGCGACAGGACCGAGTTGATCGCGCGCAGTACCGCGAACGCGCCGAGAACGCTGAACCCACCGATCGCGACCGGCAACACCGCCGCCATTCCACGGAAGAAGACCAGCGACAGCAGCACGAGCAGCGGAAACGCGATCAGCTCCGCGATCGCGAGCGAACTCGTCGCCAGGGCGCCCGTCTGCTGGCCCGCGACCGCCGACCCGCCGAGCACAACTCCGTGATCCCCGGCGAACGCGTGCCGGAGGCGCTTGACGACATCGCTGTCGCTAGCCCCCGCGCGCAGGGTCGCGGCGACCAGCACCTGCCGACCGTCGCGTGAGACGGCTGCAGATCGGCCCGAAGGCGGCGGAAGTGACACACGTGCAATCCCCGGATCCGCTCCGAGCGTGCGGGCGACCCGTGCCACCTCGGCGCTGGAACTCGGCGCGCGCACGAGCGCGACCACCTCAGCGCTCGCCGCTTCTCCGGTCGCGCGCTCGATCTGCTCCCGCGCGCGAGTCGCCTGAGAGCCGGGATCGTCGAACGCGTTCGGGGCGTTGAAGCTACCCGGCGCCGGACCACCAATCACGCCAACGACCGCGAACAACAGCGCGCCGAGCAACGCGACACGACGCGGCCGCGCGCACGACAGGTTCGCCAAACGCCCGAGCACCGTCAACAACCGCCCGCGGCCCGATGCCCGAGCTCACTCAACGCAACCCACTTGTCCCGAGGATCAGTCGGACGCAAGCCACCCAGCCGAGCGTGGCCTCGATCGATGTGTTCTTCATGCCGCCACGCTAAGCGCCGGTGGCCGATCGCACATCGCCCGACGGGCCCGAGTTGACCTCCGACCACAGTCGGAGGGCGCTGACGATTACGGTCGTCCGGGTCCGGGCGTGACCACGCCGTGGTCGTAAGCGAACACGATCGCCGCGGCCCGGTCGCGGACGCCGAGCTTGCCGAAGATGCTCCCAATATGGGTCTTCACCGTCGCCTCAGCGACATACAAGGCGGCGGCGATCTCGCCGTTGCTCGCGCCGCGCGCCATCAGCCGCAGGACCTCAAGCTCGCGCTCGGTCAGCAGCTCGAGCCGCGCCGCCTCCCGGGCGGCCGGCGCGACACGCCGGCGGTAGTGCTCGAGGATCCTCGGTGCGACAGCGGGATCGAACCACGCCGCGCCGGCGGCGACCGCGCGGACCGCCGCGATCAGCTCCTCCGCCGAGGAATCCTTGAGAACAAACCCCGCCGCGCCCGCCTCCAAGGCGCCCCACAGCACCTCATCCTCACCGAACGTCGTCAGCACGAGCACAGCGATCGTGTCCACCGCTCGGCGCAGCTGCACCGTCGCCGCGATCCCGTCCAGGACCGGCATCCGGATGTCCATCAGCACCACCTCTGGGCGCAGCGCCAGCAGCTCCTGCACCGCCTGGCGGCCATCGGCGCACTCGGCGACCACCTCAAACCCATCAGCCGGCGAAAGGATCCGCGCCAATCCGGCGCGAACGATCGCCTGATCGTCAACGAGAGCGACCCGGATCATCCGCTGCGGGGCCCTCTGCCCGGCAGCCCATCCACGGCATCCAACGGAAGCTTGCAGCTCACTCGCCACCCGTCGGAAGTGGGCCCAGCGGCGAACTCGCCGCCGAGCGCTGTCGCACGCTCTCGCATCCCGATCAGCCCGTAACGGCGTCGCTGCGGCTCGTTAGCCGGCGCGGCGACCACCGGGCCGACGGTCTCCGCGACGAGCAAAACATGCCCAGCGGACAGGTTCAGCTCGAGCACCGTCCGCGCCCGCGGCGCGTGCCGAGCCGCGTTCGCCAACGCCTCCTGAACGATCCGATACACCGCCACTCTGACGCTCGGCGGGATCTCCGACAAGTCGCCGCCCACGCGCAGCTCGACCGCGAGGCCCCCGTCCCGAGCGTGGTCAACGAGCGCCGGGATCTCCACCGCCGACGGAACCGGCGGCAGCACCCCCGGCTCGTCATCGCTGCGCAACAGCGCGACCGTCCGACGCAGCTCCTGCATGCTGCGACGGCCCACCTCCTCGGCCGACAGCAGCGCCTTCTCGGCCGCCGCGGGGTCGCGACGGAGCACGTGCCGGGCGCTCGTGACCTGAAGCATGACCGCAGCCAACCCGTGACCCACGAAGTCATGGACGTCACGAGCGATCCGACGGCGCTCCTCCAGCATCGCCTGCTCGGCCAGCTCACGCCGCGTGGCCTGCAGCGCAGCCGCCAGCTGCGCCTGGCGGAAGACCGCGCGACCGATCAGCCACGGAAAGGCGATCCCTAGGACCCAGATCGCGACGGAGATGTTGCCTTGGGGCTCGATCAGGCCCACCAGCACCGGCGACGCGACCGCCAGCAGGCCGAGCGCGACGGCCGTGGTGAGCGACCCCGACCAGCGCCCCACAACAAACGCGAGGACCGAAACCTCGAACATCAGCGGCTCGTGGGTTCCGGAGCGCTGGACCACGACGACCGGCACCACCACCGCTACTGAGACCACCCAAAGGGGCACATTCCGCAGACAGGCCCACAACACGAACGCCGCCGCCGGGATCACCATCAGGATGAGATCAACGACCGACGACGGGTCAGCCAGAGCACCCACAACCGCGACCGCAAGCGCGAAGATCGGAACTAGGAGGCGCACCTCATCTGCTTGGGCCCACGCCCGACCTGACTCGTCACCCACGCCCGGAAGCTACCGCGCCGCCGCGGCCTCGACATCAACCCACAGACGGAACCGGGCACCAGACCACAGATGGAGGCGCCTAGCTGCCTACGTACCGACGATCGCTGCGCCACAGTTCCGACCTCGCCACAGAGCTCGACCTCGGCCAGCGCGGTTATCCGATTGTCGATCAACAACTGCACCTCGGCGCGAGCAGGCGGGCCGGCCGCGGTCGTCCGCGCCGACCTTCCAGACCGCGTCGCAAATAGGTGTTCGCAGATTTTTCGCACCCAGGGGGCTATGCGGACACCTCGCAGCAGACCCGTGCCAGAACGAATACAGGGCCGCTTCGAGCCCCTCTTGACCACTCCCGCATCGCGTCCCCGGCTGCCGCAATCGATTGTCGTTATTGTCCGCAATCCTGAACACATCTCGGCAGCGACTGAAGGGGAGACGGACTTGGCCTGGACGACAGAACCAGCCCGGCGTAATGGTGGACGGCAGCACGGTAGGCCCGCCGAACGACCGGTCGTGGAGGATGACGCCCTCCTAGATCACCACATAGAAGAGATGCTCGGGATGGTCAGCGACGCTGTGCGCACGCGCGAGAGTCGTGCGCCGAGGGGCAACGACTCGAGTGAAGCCAGAGAGCACGAGCCTGGCCGCTACCGCGCGTCCGTCCAGCCCGGCGAACTGCGGGCATTCGCAGCCGGCTCCGAAATCTCGCCCTCTCGCGGACGTGACGCCGTGCTGAGCCGAGACGGCGTCTAAGTCCAACACATTGTCAACGGGTTGGTGGAGCGCCCGGTTTTCGAACGGGCGCTCTCTTCGCCGCGGCCCCGTTACGGCTGCGAAGCGTCGTGGCGTAGCTGCGCGCTCTCAAGCTCAGCCGCCGCGCCCTCGCGATCCAAACGCGCGTGGGCGCGCTCGCCTCTCGCGAGCGAGGGCAAACCCATCATCTCGAACAGCGCCGCAGCCTCTTCGTGGTGCAGGGCAGCCCGATCGTGGGTTGCGGCCGCCCGCAGGTGGGCGTCTTCAACGTCAGGCACGCTCCCCAGGGTAAGCGCCGAAACTAACGCAACCGTAATGCTTCCACCGATCCCTTCGCTTCTCTGACTCACTTGCCAGACCGCCACAATCCGCGACGACGAAGGCGACCGACGCGAACACGAGGGCGACGACGGTGCCAGCGGTAGGAGTTGCGCGGCGGTCATCGTGAACAGGAACACGCGCCTACGGGATCGCGCGGGGCGAGGCGTCGTAGGGCCGAACAGTCAATCGGGAGCCGGCGAAGGCGCCCTGCTCAGGGGCATGGCGGGGCGCATCGCTGCAGCCCAGGCCAGCGGTGGCGCGTGTGACGCGACACTGGGGAGGCATACGTTTCCCCAAGATCAATAAGCGCCAGGTGAGTCCGTATGGACCGAGCGCGGCGCCGGACCTGATCCAATTCTTGCCCCCGTGGCCCCCCAATCTCCTGAGCCGCCAAGGCTCCCCTTGGTCCGACACCGCGCAATTCGGTGCGAGGACCCTCTCAAGCCGGCCCGGAGCGGTCAATCGAACAAGCGTCCTGATTGCAGCCTGGACGCGCGTCGAACATCTGTCCACCCGGGTTTGAGTCTGGCCGCTAGCGACTGGGCTCCTTCCTTGGGTACGAGCGTCGAAGCGGGCATCCGCCGGGCGCGATCATCGTGCTGTTGCGATCGGGCTGAGACGGGCCGGACGGGCGAGTTCGAAGGAGCCTGGGTTGGCTGGGCATGCCGCCCAACCTGAGCGCGCCGGCCGTGGCCAGCGCGCTCAATAGACGGGGGTTGTCTTATGGCTTAGCCAGCGGCCATACCGGGAGCACGGCTCGGCCATAGGAGGACTCGCACAGCTCCGCCAGGGCCAGATAGAAGGCGCACGCCGCGGCGGCGAGGCCGGTGTAGCCGCCCCAGTGGATCAGGGTGGTGTGAGCCCCGTAGTTGCCCGCGCCGAGTAGGAACAACGCCGCCGCGACGATCGTCAGCGCCACCACGACGACAACGTTGGTGCGGAGCGACGTGGCCAGCATCACGACGACGAAGATCCCGAACGCGTACAGGAACAGCCCGAGCGCATGTCCCACCTGGAGCAGCGGCACGTCCTTCAGGAACCACTGACCGATCGCGAAGAACGACATCCAGAAAGCGCCGAAGCCCGCGAACAGCACTCCGGAGAAGGTGTTGCCGGTCCGCAGCTGGATCAGACCAGCGATTAGTTGCGCGAGGCCGCCGAACATCAGCGCCACCGCGAACACCACAGGGGTTGCCGCAACCGAGACCGCGTTCGCGTTGATCATGCTGAGCATGAACGTCGTGACCGCGAACGCCAGCAGCGCGAGCGGCGCAGAGTTACCCCAGTCCAAGGTAGTCGCGCGCATTGGCGCGCCGTCGAGTTCAGGAGTCGTGACGCGCCTTTCCGCGCCGTTGAGCTGAGTCTCCTGCAAGGGTGGTGGTGCAGAGACGGTTGCCATAAAGCATCCCTCCTAGTGCGTCGAGAACCTCAGCGCACACTTTCATGACGAGCATCGCGCTCGAGCGGTAGCTCACATCAGCAACCGCGAACTGCACCGTAACGCTGCTCGGCACACATTTTGGCACTACACAATTAGCGTGAAGGTCAAACATCGCGCTCTCGGGGCATCCTGGCATCGGTACAAGGAGCGATCTCGTCTGCGGGGATCCCGCAACCTGTTCGCCCGCTATTGCTGACAGCTGCCGAGTCGCGATCAGCCAGAAGGTGCGAATCCTCTTTGGCTCCTTGGTGAGCGCGTCCCAAGCATCGCCTGTCACCCTCGCTGACCTGCGTGCTGCTTGTCGGCGACGCGATTAACGTCAACGTTGTCACAGAACCCCGCGGGATGAGTGTGCCGTGCTCACAGGCCGAGCAGCAGCGCCCGCCGCAACCTCGGCCACTTGGGAGATGGACGAGGGGAGAACAGGGGCCTTGCGAGCGATCACGTCCCTCTCGAGGTGGGGAGTGGGATACGCTCGCGCAGCACCGGCTTGGCGATCTCTTTCAAATGGAGGTCCTGGGGGGAGCGCTAGGTGGGGAACCGATGACGGGCCGGGCTACGCGCGAGGTGCTCCGTCCTGGCTGGTGGCCGCGTCTTGCTGCTGAGGCCGCTATGCGGTTCAGACGCGGCCGGGTGGAGCGGTGGCCGTGATCCGGGTAGGGTTGGGATCGTGAGCGGGGAGAGTGATCGAGAGGGCGGCGCGGGTTTGGTGCTGGGTGGGGGCGGGGCGCGCGGGGCGTACGCGTCCGGGGCGTTGTCGGTGCTGCTGCGCGAGCTTAAGGATCAGGTGAGGGTGATCGTGGGGACGAGCGCGGGCGCGCTGATCTCGGCGTATCTGGCGGCCAACTGGCATCGTCCTGTTGAGGAGGCGATCGAGGACGGGCTCAGCTTCTGGCGCGAGCTGCGATTCGGGGATGTGTTCGCGGGGCTGATGGCGCCTAGCGGTGCGGCTCGGTTCATGCGCTATGTCGGCGAGTTTCTGCCGGTGAGCAGCCTGCACGCACCGTCGATCCTGCACCCCGAACCACTAGCGCGGACGCTCGGCAGGCTGGTCGACTTCGACCGGCTGCACGCGAACATCCGCGAGCAGCGGGTCGCGCTTGGGGTGGTCGCGACCCCCGCACACGGCAACGGGTCGGTCGTCTTTCACGAGGGCGGGATCCCGCGACACCCAGACGATCCGCTGCGCGGGATCGAGTACGTCGCAACCCCCACCCTCGGCCCGGAACATATCCTGGCGTCCTCGGCGATCCCGGCGCTATTCCCGGCCGTGCGCGTGACCGAGCCCGAGGCGGCGGCCGGCTGGTACTTCGACGGTGGGCCGCGCCTGAACACGCCGATCAAGCCGGCGCTGTGGCTGGGGGCCGAGCGGGTGATCGTGATCGCGCTCAACTCCGTCGCCGCGAGCCGCACGCCACCGCCCGAACCCCAGCCGGACTTCTACGTCGGGGCTGCGCACCTGCTGCACGCCGCGCTGGGCGACCCGCTGGCCCAGGACATCCGCACGCTGGCCAACCGAAACGCGCTGATCGCGGCCCGGGTCGCTGCCGAGGATGGACGTTCTGGCGCCGGCCTTGCTGCACGCGAGGCGCACCAGGAGCCGGCCGGCGCCCTCGACGAGCCGGTCCGGCCCGTGCCTTACATCTTCATCGCGCCCGAGGACCCCTCGGCGATCGGTGAGATCGCCAGGCGGGTCTACCGCAAGCACTACAGTCGCCCCTGGAACGCTGGTGCGCGCGATCTGTGGCTTTTGGGAAAGATCCTCGACGGCGGTGCCGACGCGATGCATGGCGAGCTGTTGAGCTACGTGTTCTTCGCCGGCGAGTTCGCCGAGGAACTGATCAAGCTCGGCCGAACCGACGCACAACGGTGGATCGACGAGCACCCGGCGGACCTCTGGCAGCTCGATCCACTGCCCGACTGGACCCAGGCGCGAACGGCGACACAGGCGCCCTCAGCCCCGCGCAGCTAGCCCGAGCAGGCACGAGCAGGCACGTCCGTCCGGGCGGCGTGACGCGACTCCGAGCCGGCCGGGTGCGGCCAGCGGACGGTCACATCTTCTCCGCCGCGCTGGCCGCGCGAGCTGGCAGCAGATAGGCCTGCTTCCCGATAACGTGATCGGCGAGCCGGTACGCTGCGGACGCTCACCATCCCACCGCTTCAAGCACGCTCAACTCGGCCGCGAGGTCGCTGGCGGCGGCGACCAGCAGCACCGCGGCCATGTCCTCGACTGTCCAAAGAAGCCGAACGGCGCATGCATGATTACTTGGCCCCGTCGACCGTGGGCAGCCGAGGGGATCAGGCCGAGGCGAGATGTCGTGCACCCGCGCGTAGCGGTCGTGTAAGAGTATGCGCGCGATGCCCTCGGTTCGCCCGCGGGGCGCGGACCCTTGCGCCTCGCTTGCCGTCGGGTGGTCTAAGAGCGGCTGCTTATGGTGCTCGTAGCACACGACCCAGCGTCCGCTCGCAATCTCGGCTCGCGCGCACGGCGAGCCGCGCGCGCTGACCGGAAGGCTCGCGGACCGGCCGCCCGGGGAAAGGACTGATCGCGGCAGATCCCGGCGATGCAGACGGGTGCGTCGGGTTCGACATGGGTTCCCCCGTCGCGCTCCCTCACCGACCCATTGCTGGTCCGGGAGGGCTCACCACTCGGAGGATCGGCGCCGGATCGCGAGCGCCCGCGTCATCTTCCAAGGCAGCGGCGGCGGCGCTGCGTTCGACGAACGCTTTAGTGTTCTCTCGCCGTCGTGTCGACCGCCGGCTTCAATGGGCGTCAAGGGAGATCTGGAGAGGCATCGCACAGCTGGAGCAGGATCGCAATCGACCCTGAGAACGAGCGAAGATGACGACCTTGGAAATTCGTGAAACAACGCAGTCGCCCGCCCGAGCGAAGTTGAACCGCCGGAACGTCCAGGTCACGGGCAACACGCGAGGGGTCGGCGCGCCGATCGGGCGCAGCCTGGCCAGGCGCCTGGGCCGGCTGGGGTGGCCCGATGGGGTGGCGCGCGTGATGCATTTGTTCGCGGACGGCTGCTCCCCGCTCACCGGTCAGGTGTGGGCGCTCGACGGAAAAGGAGAGACGTGACGCTCGCTTCGGCGCCCGAACCCCGGCGGCTGGTCCGCGACGTGCTGCTGCGCGATGGGTGGACGCTGCGGTTGCAGACCCCGACGCCGGTGGATTACGAGGACATCAAGGCGTTCTATGACGGGCTCTCGCCGGAGAGCCGTTACCTGCGCTTCCACGGGTTTGGGCGTACCGACGCTGTCGCGCGCGCGGACGCGGAGGCTAGTGGCGTTGATCGCTTGGCGTTGCTCGGCCGGCTCGACGGTCGGGTGGTGGCTGTCGCCGTCTATGACGGGTTGCGCGAGCCGGGTGTCGCCGAGGTCGCGTTTGCGGTGGCTGATGATGATCAGCGCCGCGGGATCGGGATGCGGATGCTCGAACAGCTCGCTGAGATCGCGGCGGACCGCGGGATCCACCGCTTCGATGCGGAAGTGGCGGCCGGCAATCGGCTGATGCTCGGGGTGTTCGAGCACGCCGGCTTCGCCGTGCGGCGCGAGGGGTTTGGTGAGCTGACGGTGTCGCTCGATATTACGCCGACGGAGGCGGTGCTGGAGCGGATCGACGAGCGCGATCATTTCGCCGCGGTCGAATCGTTGCGGGCGATCCTGGCGCCGGCGTCGGTGGCCGTTGTCGGCGCCGCGGACACGCCGGGCAATGTCGGCCGTGCGGTGCTGGAGAACATCATCGCGGGTCGCTTCGAGGGTGTTGTCATGCCTGTGGACCGTGCGGGTGGTGTGGTGTGCTCGACGCGGGCCGCGCGCAGCCTCGCCGAGTTGGAGGTCGCTGCGGAGCTCGTGATCATCGCGGCCGCGGGCGATGAGGTGCTCGAGTTCGCCGCCGAGGCGGTCGCGAGCGGAGCGAGAGCGCTGCTCGTTCTCCCCGCCGGTCCCGATCAGGATGTCGAGGCGTTGCTGGCGCGAGAGGAGCGGCTGCTTGAGATCGTTCGGGGTGGGGGCTTGCGGTTGGTCGGGCCGAGCTCGTTGGGGGTGCTGAACACCGCCGCTGAGGTCAGCTTGAACGCGACGTTCACCGGCGCTCGCGTGCGCGCGGGAGGGCTGGCGATCGGCTCGCCATCGGGCGCGGTCGGGATCGGGCTGCTCGGGCATGCGGCGGCGCGGCAGCTGGGGGTCTCGATGTTCGCGTCGCTGGGCGATCGCGCGGACGTTTCGACCAACGATTTGCTCGAGTGCTGGGAGCAGGACGAGCGGACGGCCGCGGTGGTCTTGTACGTGGAGTCGTTCGGCAATCCTGAGCACTTCACGCGGATCGCTCGGCGGGTGTCGCGCAAGAAGCCGATCCTTGCTCTGAAGGGGCGTCGACGGGCCGAGCGGCTGCTCAGCGACGCGCGCTCGCACACGGCGGCGGCGCTGCGCGGTGACGCGGCCGTCGACGCGCTCTTACAACAAGCGGGGGTGCTGCGGTTCCACGGCGGCGAGGAGCTGTTCGACGCCGCTGAGTTCTTCGAGCGCCAGCCGCTCCCGAGCGGACGGCGGATCGGGATCGTCAGCAACACCGCAGGGGTGGCGACGCTCGCCGCCGACGCGTGCGCGACGCGCCGGCTCGAGGTCAGAGAGGCAAGTGAAGCGCAGAACCCTGTGCTGATGGGTATCAGCGCCGGACCGGACGAATACGCTGCGAGCGTCCGTGAGCTGCTCGGCGATGCCCGGATCGATGCGCTGATGGTCTTCTACGTCGACTTTCACGACGGCGACCCGGAGGCCGTGCTGGAGGCGATCTCCGCGGTCTGCGAGGGGCAGCCCAAGCCGGTCGCGGCGTCCGTCGTGCGCTCCGACGGCGGGCTGCCCCCGCGGACCGGTTTGGGGGTGCCGAACTACCTGTTCCCCGAGTCGTGCGCGGCCGTGCTCGCGCGCGCCGCTGAACGTCGCGAATGGCTGTCGCGGCCGCTCGGCGAGTTCCCGCACTATCCCGGCCTGGACAGGCCGGCGGCGCGTGCGGTGATCGCTTCATTTCTTGATCGCGAGCCCGCCGGCGGCTGGCTGTCGCTCGCTGAGGCCGAAGCTCTGCTGGCCACGCACGGGATCCCGGTCGCCGCGTCGGATCGCTGCCAAGACGTCGACCGCGCGGTTGCGGTCGCGGCGGAAATCGGCGCTCCGGTGGCGCTGAAGGCGGACTTCGCCGCTCCCGCGCACGCGAGCGACATCGACGCTGTGCTGCTTGGGCTAAAGGGTGAGCCGGCGGTGCGATCCTGCTGGCGCGAGCTCGAACGACGGGTACGGGCGGCCGGACGGGAATGGACCGGAGCGATCGTCCAGCGCCTCGTCGAGCCCGGCGGGACAGACGTGCTGGTCGGGGCCGTCGGCGATCCCGATCTCGGCCCGGTGCTGGCGCTCAGCCTCGGCGGTCACCGGGCCGGCCTTGGCCGAGGGGCCGCGTTCCGCCTGCTGCCGGTAACTGACACAGAAGCCGAGGAGCTGATCGACTCCGCCGACGGCGTCGCCACCGAGCTGGACGGATACCGCGGCAGCCCTCTGCTCGATCGTGCAGCGCTGCGCGAGCTGATCCTGCGCTTCACGCTCCTGCTCATCGAGCTCCCGGAGATCGTTGAGGCTGACCTCAACCCCGTCCGATGCATGACAAACGGCTGCGTCGTGCTCGACATGCGACTCCGAATCGAACGCCGGCGCCCAGTCGAGCGCGTCAAGACCTGGTGACCAGCCGGGGCGCCCAGCCACGAGCCAAACCGACCGTTGAATTCACCGCAACAATGTTGCAATTGATCCGCACGGCTCCATCAAAGGTCAAACAGCCGTCGCTGGGATTGCCTCGAACCAACCGAGGCGAGGTGGACTCGTGTCGGCGGTCTGCTCCCGCTCCGATTTGGGCGTCCGCACAGTTGAAATCACCCTACGGGTCGAAATGAATTGACGCGGTGCCTGGGAGCTCACGGTGCCCGACGACCACACGCGAATCGTCTGTACAACGCTTGCTGACGCCACGCGCCGAGCCAGATCGATAGCCGGCACCCGCCCGTCAAGGCGCAAGGCCGTATGGCTCGCCGGCCTGGATCACCGCGTCACACAGCTTGACGCCGTCGCGGCTCGCGTCGTGGAGGTAGAGCTCGTAGCCGGGCTCGCCTGAATAGCCGGTGCGCGAGATCACCATCCGCACGCCTTCGAGCTCGCGCTCTAGCAGGTGGGGTAGTAGGGGAGCTCGAGGATGTCGGCACCGAACAGGTCGGTCATGACCTCCCTCGATTTCGGTCCGGATGAGGATTGACCCGGTCGGCCATCGAGCCGTCTCCTTTCGTCTCGGGCGCTCCCGCCCTGCCATCTTTAGGGGCGGGTTTCCACCCGCGGATCGCGCGAACCGGCCTCGCCCCCTTACGAGGCCGCTCGATATCGGTGCGCTGGAGGATCGCCGATCGCAACAAGATTTGGCCGCGAAGCCGCCGCCGCGGTCCGCGTCTCGCTCGGGGAACCGTTCCTCGCGAAGCGCCCACCGGGGGATCCTCCGGGCGTAGCCAGAAGATCTTGCCGCGCGAACCGGGCGCGGGCGCCGTTGTTTTTCAGTGGCTGCCGGTCGGCGTGGCGCTGCGCGCCTATAGTCCGAGAACATCAGGAGGGAAATGCCAGGCATGACCGCCGCTACAACCAGTCCGCTACAGAGCAAGTTCGGCCCGATCGTCGCTGACGCGGCCGGAACGATCACCGTTCAGGAGGCAAGCGACGTCCTCGACTGCTCGCGCTTTCGGGTCTGCCAGCTGCTGAACGCGAACGCAGGGCGCGTGCCGGTAACCAACGTGCTCGCGCTCAAATCCTCCGCGCCGCCCAGCGCCCTTGAAGCAGCCCCCGCTGCCAAGCTCGTCCGCTAAATAAGCGCTGATGCCTGGCTGCCCCGCCCGCGGGCTGCGCAGCCAAACCTCAACCCGTCCGACACTACTCCGATCCCAACCGAATACAAGGCCGTTCAAGAGGTCCCCGATTCGGATACGCTGAGAACGTGTTGACGTCGAGCTTGGCGCCCCCTTCAAGCACAGCGGCGCAAACCACGGACTACTCGCACCAGTGAGCACCCCCAGCAGAGCAACACCGGGTCGGCGATGAGCGACAACCGGCCCGACGATCGCGCGCCGCGGCCGCTCGTCGGTGGCAGGCTACTCGCCGAGATCACCAACCGGATCGTCGCGTTCATGCGCGAGCACTACGGCCGCGGGCCGATCAAAGCCAAGACCTACGTGCTCGACAACCTGATCGTCTGCGTGCTCACAGACGGGTTTACCGCGATCGAGCGCACGATGATGCAAGGCGGCGAACCCGAGCGCGTGCTCGAGATGCGCCGCGACTTTCAACGGATGATGAAAGAGCGCTACAGCGAGATGATCGAGGAGCTCACCGGTCGCAAGGTGCTCGCGTTCCTCAGCCAGGCGCACGTCGAACCCGACCTCACGATCGAGATCTTCCTGATGGACGGCCCACTAGCCGGATTCGGCGCTCTCGAGCTCGTCGACCCAGCACCGAGCAGCCCGGGGAGCGGCGACAACTAGCGGCATTGTCGTCCGAGCGCAGAACTTGGGGGATGCGGCTCAGTGCCATTAGCGGATGGCCCAATTCTCGATGCTGTCTTACGGGGTCGCGGTCTGGGCAGGTGATTGCGCGGCGGCCAAGCTCCGTGGGAGGCGCGTTCGGTGGCCGGCGACGAGGATTGCCCGCGCCCGAGCAAACTCTGGGGTCGGGTTCACATAAACGCCCGCTATAGGAGTCGAGTCGGATGTGAGCTGGTCCTGCGGCCAGGATTTCTGAGCCCAAGCCTGGATGCCTCCAACGGCGTGACCTCCCTCACGAGGCGAGACGCGATCGGGCAGCACTCCGATCAACGCAGACGCGCACGATCCGAGCGAACCCCGCCACGCGCACCCACGACGCCATCCTCCGACCAGCAGGGCTTGGCGATGGCGCATTTCGAACGTCTGGCGCACACGACCCGGCTTGCCCCTTGAGCCACGCCGGCTGAAGGCGAAACGCGATCACATGTCAGCTGCGGAACTTCACGAACTTGAACAGGTCAAGGGTCTGATCGCACGCGGCCAGCAGGTCGGCGTGCTCACATACGCCGAGATCGAGACCGTCACGGCCGAACTCGATTTCGACGAAACCGACGTCGAGGAGCTGCACGGCTTCCTGGAGCGGGCCGAGATCGAGCTCGTCGAAAGACCTCGACCCGGCGCTGCATGGACAGCTGGCGCGCGCCGTGAGCGCTTTGCACCAGGAGCCGGTGCGAAATAGCCATCGGCCAGCTCTGCGCGAAGTCGCTTCGCAGAAGCGGTGAAATGGCCTGACACCCAAGTTCGCATGGGTTGGCGGATGCGTCCGAACCTGAAAGGACTATCACCATGCCCCTTTTCTTTTTCACCGTGGAGCAGCAGGAACGTGCGATCGTCGAGCGGTTCGGCAAGTTCGTGCGAGTTGCCGGCCCCGGCCTTCAGCGCAAGTCACCGTTCGTCGAGAAGGTGGCGGGCCGGATGAGCTTGCAGGTCGAGCAGTTGAACGCGGACATCGAGACCAAGACCAAGGACAACGTGTTCGTGGTCGTCCAGCTCGCGATCCAGTACATGGTCGGCGCAGAGCCGGACAAGGTGAGGGACGCGTTCTACAAGCTCGACGATCCCGAGGTGCAGATGAAGTCTTACGCCTTCGACGTCGTCCGCTCGCACATCCCGACGATGGACCTCGACGAGGCGTACGCCGACGCGGACACGATTGCCAAGCACATCCAGGACACCCTGCAGACGCAGATGGCGGATTACGGCTACGCGATCATCAAGGCGTTGATCACGAACATCGAGCCCGACCAGCGGGTCAAGGACGCGATGAACAACATCAACGCGGCACGGCGCAATCAGGAGGCCGCGACCGCTCAAGGCGAGGGCGATAAGACCTTGCGGATCAAGAAGGCCGAGGGCGAATCCGAGTCGATGCGTCTTCATGGCGAGGGCGTCGCGGCCGAACGCGAGGCAATCGCCACCGGGCTCAAGAAGTCGCTGGCTGTGCTCGCCGACGAACGTGGCATCGACCCGAAGGAAGCGATGGCCCTGGGTCGGAACTGGGTCATCGCTGTCGCCGGGGACCCAGCTTCGTATCCCCCCGCCCCCGCGCGAGGTGGGCTGCTATCGCTACAACGGCAACGGCTGGGAGCGGGTGACGTGCGACACGCAAGCCTATATCAAGCAGCACATTCCACACCCCGAGGTCCTCCCTGGCATTTCCGGCGAAGTCAAGGTGGTTCGCCACCAGAAGGAGGCTTCGGGGCCGATCGACGTGAGCGTGATCACCGCGCAGCTTGTCGATCAGCAGTTCACCGGCGAGTACGACACCACCTGGGGCCCGGATGCGGCGAGCCTCCAGAACAACGAGTTCTTCATCGGCAACAACAAGCAGCAGGACGGCGTCCAATTCACCGACCAGACCATCTCGGGGAACAACAATGTCTGCGTCTGGCAGATCGTGATCCCGAAGCAGAACTACACCTCGAACTGCAACACCGTCCTCGGCGGTGACCCGATCAACGCGATCGAGGGCGCGGCTTACGGTGGCATACTGACCGTGGCTGCGGCGTCGTTTGGCAACGGCACCGCGATCGCGGTGAACGTGCCTGACATATACGGTCTTGGCGTCGGCGCCCGCTGGAACGACAGCAGCGGTGGTGTGCTCGGCTACGGTGGCGGCTCCCACGCGGTCTACGAGAACACCGAGATGGAGATCGCGGAAGAGGTATCAAGCTGTCTCAACGATGACGGCTTCATCGGTTTCTCGGTCTTCTGCACAAACCCGAAGCTGAAGCCTGGAGCGTATGTCAGCTACTCACCCGGACCTAGCACCAACGGCTACCAGACGGTTGAGACGAACAACCTGACACCGGTAATCGGCAGCCCGCCCAAGCACCTGCCATCGCCGTTGACGTACTTCTTTGGCGGCGACACGGCCCAGATCAACTACACGGTCACGTCGACCGGGAAGTGCTGGACAGGAGTGCTGCCTTACTGCTACTAGCTCGCTTGCGGGCGGCATAGCGTCGGGCACGAACGGCCGCACGACAAGCGCGGCCGTTCGTCTGTGGCCCTCGCCGCGATGAGTCGCTCTTCGGGTCGACGCCCGAGAGCTACGCGTTCATGTGTGGTGCGCGAAAACAGCGGCAGCGGAGCGCACACCGTAAACCTGCTCGAATCCCATCCCCGGTGCGACGCCCGGGCGATACATCCCGCGGCACCTCCGTTGGGGTGTACCGCGCGCAACATCTTGGCGATGACCTTCGGCCGCTCTAAGCATCCTCCGGCCGACGCGCACGCCTCGCGCCAGTCCTGGACCAGACCGAGAAATCTCGCGTGATCGCCGCTTCCTCGGTGAGCCGAAACGCGGCGGGGTCGCCGATGCGTCCTTGAGACCGAGGCTTCCAGCGGCCAGCCGAATCGGCTACCTGGGACCTGGGCCGGCCGGTAAGCACGCCGCACCGGCTCGGCTGCCGGCCGCCGACGCCTGACGTCGCCCGGGCTCGACCGGTCGTGATCGCGCCTGCGCTCCCGCGCCTGTTCGGCATCCGCCAGCGGAGCGCCGCCGCGAGGTGGACCCGGCGCAGGGGGTGGCGGACCGGAACCGGGTCCACCGGTACCGTCGCCACCGGGCGAGCCCGGGAACCGTGCGAACGCGTGGTAACAGAACACGGGCGCCGCGGCCAGCGCTGCGAGCAACAGCGCCACCCACACGAGCCCGAATGCCCGCTGGGGCAGAGCGCTGAACCTCATCGCGAACGCGAGTCCGACCGCCAGCGCCAACATCACAAGGCTCGCGCAAATGAGTCGGGTGTAGAACCGCGACCGCCTCCTGCTGCCCTGCGCCGAGCACGCCAGCACGCCGAACTCCAGGAACATGAGCACGGTGCCGACCACGCACGAGACCGTCATCGCCATCGCACCCAGAAGCTAGACCAGCGCGAGTCAGATCACAACTAAAAAACCCTCCAGCGGCGAATGCAGATCTAGTTCCTCGCTCTCGCCGACGGGCAGACGGCCTAGCGTGCGGCATCGGGTCGCCCCCTCCGAGGCTCCTCGCCCAAGGCCAGCAGGCGTTACCAACGGGCTTTGCGGGAAGGAGGCAGCGCCGGCGTTTGGCTCGGTGAGGAATACCCGACAGGGTCGCTGTGGCTCCCGAGATGCAAGAGACGGGAGACCGCGCTCCTGACCGCCGCAGGCGCCGCTTCGCCCAGCGAAGGAACGATGCCGCTCGCCCGCTACGACGCAACCTGCTTTTCAGCGCAGGCATGATCCGGCGGCGCGATCGGCGAGCCCGCGCGACGGCTATTCACCCGGGCGAGTCGTCGACCATCGAGGGTCACGCCGCCGGCGTAGTTGCTTCGTGGCGCGGAGGCCCCCTTTCGGCAAGTCCGAAGCGGCTGGCTCTCTCATCGCTCGCACGATTGCATTCATGGAATTCCCCCGATTTTCCGGACACCGGAGCGCTTTCGATGAAAGCGTCTCGAAAGGATGGTGTCCGGCATGCCGAAGTCTCGTCCACCGTATCCGGAGGAGTTCCGTCGCGAAACGATCGCGCTCGTCCGGGGCGGCCGCACGATCTCTGACGTCGCCGGGTCGCTCGGGGTCACCGAGCCGTCGCTGCGGACGTGGGTCAAGCGCGATCTGCTCAAACGAGCCGCGGCCTTCTTCGCCAGGGAAACCGAGACCCGGTGAGTGCCTACCGGATCATCTCAGCGGAGAAGGCCAACGGAATCCCGGTCTCCCTGGCATGTGAGCTGTTGGAGGTGTCTCGCTCGGGCTATTACGAGTGGGCGACCCGCGCGGCGAGCGATCGCGAGCTGACCGACGCGTTCCTGACGGAGAAGCTCGGTGAGATCCACGCCGTTAATCGCGTGGTGTACGTCGCTCCGCGGATCCACGCCGAGCTGCGGATGGCCCACGGGATCAACGTCGGGCGCAAGCGGGTCGAGCGGCTGATGGCAGCCGCCGGCATCTCGGGGCTTGTGGTCCGCAAGCGCGGGCGTACCACGGTGCCAGTGCCGGGCGTGAGGGTCGCTGATGATCTCGTGGAGCGCCAGTTTCGCCCCGATGCGCCTGACGTGCTGTGGATCGCTGACTTCAGCTATCTGCGGAGCGGGGAGGGGTGGCTGTACCTCGCGGCCGTCCAGGACGCGTTCTCCCGGCGGATCGTCGGCTGGTGGCATGGCCTGCGCGAGCAGCTGGTCATTGACGCGCTCACGATGGCGCTCAGACGCCGCCGGCCGGATCCTGGGGTGATTCATCACTCCGACCAGGGATCGCAACTCAGGTTCATGCGGTCGTCGCAACAATCCCTGATTGGAGCGTTGTCGATGCTATTCAGTAGTCGCATGGTTTCTGAAATTGTGCAGCCGTTTTGGGCTGCTTTGCAGCGCGGCGAGTTCATCACTGGTGCCGCGGAGTCGGTCGGGTCCTATCGAGTTCAGGGCAGGCGGTGGATCGTCGCGGCGGGCGGGGTGCGTCCTCGCCGGGGTCGTGATCTGAAGGGCCGGTATTTGTCGTTCTCAGAGCGCGAAGAGATCGCTGTGGCCAGGGCGGCGGGAGGGTCGGTGCGGTGCATCGCTCGGCGGCTGGGGCGCTCGCCGTCGACCGTGTCGCGAGAGCTGGCGCGCAATGCCGATCGCCGCGGGGAGTATCGGGCGACCACGGCACACGCGCAGGCCTGGGAGCGGGCGTGTCGTCCCAAGCCGGCCAAGCTTCACGTCAACGGGCGGTTGCGCGAGATCGTGCAGCGAGATCTGGAGCGCAAGTACTCTCCGGAGCAGATCGCGGGCCGGCTGCGGCTGGCGTTTCCCGATGATCCGGAGATGCGGGTGTCTGCCGAGACGATCTATCAGTCGTTGTATGTGACCTCTCGAGGAGCCTTGCGCCGGGAGCTGGCCGCGTGTCTGCGGACCGGCCGCTCGTTGCGTAAGCCGGGCCCGCGGGCGGCGGCGCGCAACCGGGCGCCGGACATGATCAATATCGCCAAGCGGCCTCAGGAGGCCGATGATCGCGCCGTTCCCGGCCATTGGGAGGGCGATCTACTGATCGGTAAGGCCAACCGGTCAGCGATCGCGACGCTGGTGGAGCGAACCACCGGGTATGCACTGCTGGTCGCACTGCCCGACGGCTACAAGCCTGAGCAGGTCGCGCCCGCGCTGGCGGCCAAGATCCAGACGCTGCCCGACAGCCTGCGCCGCTCGCTGACCTGGGACCAGGGCCCCGAGATGCGCGACTGGAAGCAGATCCGCGTCGACGCCGGCATCGAGGTGTACTTCTGCGACCCCCACTCGCCCTGGCAACGCGGGACCAACGAGAACACCAACGGCCTGCTGCGCCAGTACTTCCCCAAGGGCACCGATCTCAGCACGCTGACCGATGCCGATCTGGATCGCGTCGCTGACGAGCTCAACGACCGGCCGCGCAAGCGGCTGGGGTTCTACAAGCCCAGCGAACGCATCGCCGAGCTGTGCGGGCTGCGTGGCGGCAGCGCGTGGTGAGCACCACCCGTTCCCCCGCTTCCGGGGTTGGAGGCTGCCTGCGTGAGGGGGTCGCCCGATGGCCATGGATGGCCCAGCGGAATGCGCACGGACGGAAACGTCACCTGTCACCTGTTCACCTGTGTCATGGTAAAGTCCACCAATGGGGACACGTGATGGGCGCAAAGAGTGACACCCGGCCGATGCATAATCTACCTACTGTTGCGACCACCGTCAGAATCCACTAGTTCGCCGAACGGGCGGGGCATGCCGAACCGGCGCAGAGGCTAGTTTGATGGACACGCGACAACGCTGGTCTTAGCCCGAACCGGAAGCCCCGGATCGTCTGCTCGGGCTGGCGCAATTGCTCAGATCCAGCAGCCAGCTCAAGCGCGGCTGGTTTACGGCGCGAGCGACAGTGGCGTCCGGGCGCACGAGATGGCTGCCTCAGCGACTCGCTTCCACCCTTCGCTGCTCGGTGCTGGTCTGCCTACGCTGCGGCGCGTCCCACGCCGAGACGTTGCCGCGCGGCCGGGCGATCGACGCCTAGCGCGGCGATCAGCTCGGCGGCGGGATCTGGCGGCTCGAGCTCGAGGACGGTTAGGAGCACCTGTTGCGGGCCGATGTGGTGAGCACGGCGTATCTCTTTGTACGATTTCTCGAGCGCTGTCTTGGCTGCGGGTGTCATTGGCAAACGGTCCCGCAAGACGGCTTTGAGCGTCGGCCTCGACGGACGTTTGATCGGCTCGTCGATCGGTATCGGTGGTGCGTTGAACGCAGCGCCGATGCCGACTGCGGCGAGCGCATCGTGATCCATCGCGTCAAGCGCGTCGCGGGCTGTCTGTAGGTCGCATCCGAGGGCCTGCGCCAGGACTGGTTCCCTGAGCAGCCCGAGTATCAGGTGCTCGGTGCCGACCTTGCGGTCACCGCGGCGCCGTGCTTCCTCGCGAGCGTCGATGTACGTGCTCCAGGGGTGATACGCGTCGGCTGGTTTCGAATGCTTGGTCATGGGAGTCGCTTTCCGTATTTGGCGTGGACTGATTGGCGGGTAACGCCGAGCGCGTCACCGATCTGCTGCCAAGACCACCCCTGCTGGCGGGCGGTCGCGACGTGGTCCGCCTCGACCCGTTCCGCGAGCCGGTGCAGAGCCAGAGCGGCGCGGAGCCCCAGCGACGGGTCGTTGGACGCGATCGCGGAGGCGATGTCTTCGGCGTTCATGGCCGTCAGTCTAGACTGACAACGGGACGTTTGTCAACCCAAACTGACGCCGCGTGGTCTCGGGACGATCGGTATCCAGCCCCGTGCAGCGCGTGTCGCTCTCGCAGGCGCGTGGACTGGACGCGTGCGCCCGCATCGAGTCCGGCGAGACGCTCCCGGGGCTGCCGGATCCGAGCCGGTCAACGCTTCTGGATCGGAAGCGGCAGCCGGGGCGCCCGACGATCCGATTGTCGCTTCGATCGACTTGCGATAACTTCACGCGAGCGTTCTCGCACCGGCCTGCCGTCTACGCTGCGTGGCGTCAGCTGAACGGTGCGATCAAGCGCGGCATGGACCTTCGCCGGTACGAGCTCGCGACCGTTGCCGCCGCCCGCCAGCTCCGGTCGAGCTACTGCGTGCTGGCACATGGATCCGTCCTGATCGATGAGTTTCTGGGCGCCGAGTCGGTGAAGGCGGTCGTCTCAAACCACCGTCACGCGGGTTTGAGCGAGGTGGACGTTGCCGTGATGGATCTCGCCGAAAAGGTCGCTGATGATGCGACTTCGATTCAGCAGACAGACATCGAGCGGCTGCGGTCCCTGGGGCTGGCCGACGAGGAGATCGTGGACGTTGTTTTGGCGGCCGCTGCACGGTGCTTCTTCAGCAAGACGCTCGACTCGCTTGGCGTCGAGCCGGACGCGAAGTACAACGCTCTCGAGCCTGGCGTCCGCGACATGCTCACGGTTGGCCGCGGCATCGCCGGACGCTGACGCTGGCCTTCCGATCGATAGCCAGCACTCTCGACAGCACTGCCGAACGTCAGCCGCTCCCCCCCCTTTCGCCGAGCCGACTTCTGCATTCACGAGCGACCGGTCGCGTCGAGCTTCATGGCGCCGGCGATCAGGGCGTCCGCTTCCGCCTTGCGGATAGCCGGAGCGGCAGCGCCGAGACCACACCCGTGTCGGGGACAATGGGGAAGTGAGGTTGCGCCGAGGCAGACCGCTGGGATCGTTCCCAAGCACAAGCCAAACTGAGATCGCTGCCGCCTGCGGCTGAACCATCGCTCGTTACCAGCGAGGCTGCAAACACCGGGGGAACACGGCCGCCGGTTCTATTGCAGGCGAGCGTGGATCCAACCCTCGTCCTGGTCCAGCTGCCGAGTTCGGCGAGCAGCGGTTCGCGCCGTCGGATTGGTTCGCATGCCAGCGCGCGGGTGCGCGCTGGGGACGGCCGGCTCCGGAGGTGGGTGGTCCTCGAGGGCGGCCGAAGATCGAGAGTTATTCGCGGGCGAGCATCGCGGCGGCTTCGCGTTCGAGGTCGATGTACGGCTCGCCGCTGACGTCGACCGCGACGCGGTTGATCGTGCCGTCGGTGAACTCGTGCGGGTGAGAGCCGGGGTAGTCGTCGGTGACGGGCTCGCCGGCGTCGCGTCCCACGCAGAGGCCTTCGCCGGCGATCGAGAACTTGCCGGGCTGGGTCTTGATTCGCTCCTCGCCGACGTTCGTCTCGCCGTGGTAGAGGGAGAGGGTCCCGGTTGAGACGCCGGGCGGGTCCTCGCCGTCCTTGACGAAGTTAGCGGCCAGGATCAGGTTCTTGCCGACCGGCACGTCTTCGCTGCCGACGATCTTCTGCTCGAATTGGCCGACCCAGTTGTAGACGTAGTGCAGGCGGTTGTTCTTGATGTAGAGCGCGTGTCCGCCGAAGCGCGAGCCGTGGGCGAACAGGACGCCCTGTGCGCCTGGGGCGGGGATGTCGACGAGCGCGCCGATCCCGTAGGAGCGGTTGCGGATGTTGACCGCCTGTGACTCCGGGACCTCCGCCAGGTCCGGGTAGTAGACGTAGCGGTTGCGCGCCGGGCTCAGAAGCGGACGCGGGGTCGTGAGGATTTCGAGGGCTGAGCGGTCATCGAGCGGGAACGCTCCGTTGCGACCGGCTTCGGCGTACCACAGGCTGATCATCTCGTTGAGACGTTCGGGTTCCCGGTCGGCGAGGTTGTGAAGCTCGGCGCGGTCGACGTCGGTGTGGTAGAGCTCCCAGGTGTCGCTGCCGAAGTGGCTCCAGCCGCTGATCGTGGGGTGGGTCGTGACTGCTTTCCAGCCGTCGTGCCAGATCGCCCGGGAGCCGAGCATCGAGTAGAACTGCGTCGCTCGCGCGGTCGGAAGCGACCCCTGGTTGAAGCTGTAGCGCATGCTGACGCCGTCGAAGTCGCTCTGGACGTGACCGCCGATCGTCTCGGGCGGCTCGACGCCCAGACAATCGAGGATTGTTGGGACGAGATCGATCGCGTGGTGGTACTGCTCGCGGATCTCACCCTTCGCCGTGATCCCTTTCGGCCAAGAGATGACGCATGGATCTGACGTGCCGCCGTTGAACTCGTAGCGCTTCCACATCTTGAACGGCGTGTTGAACGCCATCGCCCACCCGTTGGGGTAATGGTTGTAGGTCTTCGTGCCGCCGAGCTCGTCGAGCATCGCGAGGTTCTGCTTCATCGAGTCCGGGATGCCGTTCGCGATGTTGTTCTCGTTGACCGACCCGTTCGGTCCGCCCTCGCCGCTCGCGCCGTTGTCGGAGATCAACAGAATCAGCGTGTTCTCGCGCTGGTCGGTCTCCTCCAGGTAGTCCAGCAGCCGCCCGATCTGATCATCGGCATGTGCCATGAACCCGGCATACACCTCGGCCATCCGGCAGAACAGCCGCTGCTCGTCGGCCGACAGCGAGTCCCACGGTCTCGTCATGTCCAGCGGCGGGAAAGGCTGCCCGTCCGGTCCGGTGTGGTCGGCGATCGGGTTGATCGGCGGCAGCTCGGTATCGGGCGGGACGATCCCCAGCTCCTTCTGGCGGGAGAGCGTCTGCTCGCGGATCGCCTCATAGCCCATGTCGAACTGACCCTTGAACTTGGCGATCCACTCCTTCGCCACGTGGTGCGGCGCGTGGCATGCCCCCGGCGCGTAATACAGGAAGAACGGCTTGTCGGGCGCGACCACCTTCGCGTCCTTGATGAACTCCAGCGCCTTGTCGGTCAGGTCCTCGGTCAGGTGATAGCCCTGCGCCGGCGAGCGCGGCGGATCCACTGGATGGCTGTCGTAGACGAGGTCCGGATACCACTGGTTCGTCTCCGCGCCGAGGAACCCGTAGAAGCGTTCAAAGCCGCGGCCGGTCGGCCAGTTCCGCCGCGAAGACGCGAGGTTCATCTCCGACTCCGGGCACAGATGCCATTTCCCGACCATGTACGTGTTCCACCCCGCCTCCCCGAGGATCTCCTGGATCTGCCCGTTTTCCGGCGGGATCACCCCGCTCGCGCACGGAAACCCGATCGCCGCCTCGGTGATGCACGCCATGCTGTTGCGCGTGTGATTGCGCCCCGTCAGCAGGCACGAGCGCGTCGGCGAGCACAACGCCGTCGTGTGCATCTGCGTGTAGCGCACCCCGTCCGCGACGATCCGATCGATGTTCGGCGTCGGGACCGGACCGCCATAGCTGCTCACCACCGAAAAGCCGACGTCGTCGAGCACGATGTACAGAACGTTCGGAGCTCCCTCGGGAGCCTTCGGCGCCTCGAACGGAACCCAATCCGGCACCGAATCACGAATATCAACATTGATAACGCCCTTGAACCGCTCGCTCATCGCGGCAACCTCACATGCCAGAGGGAAGAAGATCGCGCACCATCGCGCGCGATTCCACGATCACACACCCCCACGGCCAAGCATCATCCCGATCAGGTGATCATCCCTCGCAAGGGCTCATAGCGCCGCCGTGCCGGCACGCGCGTGCTGTGTCCGCGCGAGGCTACGGACGGCGGCCTCAATGGGCGTCGCGACTGCGCTCACGGCTGCCGCTCGGTGGTCCCCGAGTTCCGCTCACGCATCAGCGTGCGGTTCGGACGCCGCGCCGCCTCAAGCTCTTCCTCGCTGTCGCGGAGCTGGCGGCGCAGGTCGCTTTGCGAGACGAGTAGTTGCTCGACCTGGGCACGCAGCTCGTTGACTGTTGCCGAACAGCCGCTGTGCTCCGGGTGCTTGGCGGGCGATCCCCTCGCCGAGCTGCGCGCCAGCCGGGTCTTCAGGGCGTGGATCTCGATTTGCGCTTCGCGGGCCTGGTGCTTGGCGGTTTCGATCTCGACCCGCAGCGAGGCGGCGCCTCAGCGCCTGGCTCCTCAACCCGGCGATGAACCGTGATTGGATCTCGCTTTGGCGTGCGCGAGCTGCCCGGCCGACGACCGGAGTGGGACCTCCTTCCGGCAAACAGGAGACCGGGCACTGCGAACAGTATGTCCGCGGCGATCGCCCGACTCGTCGCCTGACGCGGGCATTGGCGCTTGCATGCTCTCTGCTGACGATCGCACCAATCAGGCAGTCAGCCGCGAGCTCGAGCCGGCCTGCCGCGTTTGAGCACGAGCGGCCACGTGACTCCGTCCGTGCCCTCGCTGCTCATGGGTCATCCTAGGTGGTGCCTCGACCGCCGCCGGGAGAGGGCCATCGCTGCTTGCCCGGTGCAGGGCCTAAAGCAGACCAGCCCGTCCCGGCGGTCCAACGGAATCGCGCCAATCGCCGAAACCAGGGCTGCGGCAGAGGGTTGCAGAACGCAGGCGATACATAGGCAACATCACTGTGCTTGGCTCCAGCGCCGGTCCCGACCACCGCTCGCCTGGCGCCCATGGCGGCTTGACGCCTCAACGGCCACGTCGACCCGGTGGCCGCCCTTGCTGACGGAGGGGCACAGCGGCCGGGATCGGCCGGACAACGTGACCCGGGGGCGTGCGACCGCGAGCTCGCCTGCTTCCGCTGGGCCGCCGCGACCGCGCCCTAACCGCTCTTCTCACAGCCACCGATTCCGGAAGACGGGGAACCGGGCCGCGACACGGCCGGCACCTGCGAACCTGCTATGAGCGTCCCGTCCGGGGGCACGGTCGCGCCTGGACCAGCGCTAACCGGAGCAGGAGCAAGGCCCCGGGGTACGCAGATCCCGGCACGACGCGCTCAGCTAGAGCTGACCGCGCGTCACGACATCGACGGCCGCTAGGGGCATTCCCCCGGGCAAACGCGACCTCGAGCGCGACCGCCGCTTCCGTGGTGAACGGCGCCTTTGATCTCGCGCACCTGATTCGAGCGCCTTGCCCGCACAGCATCAGGCTTACAGCAGCGAAGTACGTGGCGACGAGCAGATCTCCCGGGGCCCAAGGAGGACTGGTGACCGCAGCCAACACCCCAGCGCCGACAGCCACCGCCAGCGTTACGCGCGCCGTCAGCTTCCAATCACCACCCCGGTCCGTCCGAGCCCCCTCACCGCCAAGCACGTGCGGCCACCGCATCACCCTGAACCATACAAGCGCGGCTACGCAATCCGGTGGGATCTCCCACGGGGCAGCGAGACCTATCTGGAGCAGAGCAAGTGCCGCAGCCCTTGGTCGACGACCGTCCTCAGATCGCGACCGTCACCACGATCGCGATCACGGCGATCAGCACCGTCGCCGCCGTCAACAGGCCGAAAGCGGTCGTCTGTAGACGTTGGGGCATCCAAGGCTCGCGACGCTCACGGTAGATCGCCTGCCCGTTGCGCCACGTCAGTGCGGCAAGGATTGCCATCGCAACCGTACTAACGATGCCGAGCACAGGCAGATGCCCGACAAACGCGGCTCGTGCGATCAGCACGCCGCTCGCGGCCATGGTCAGGGCCGATCGCGTCCACGCCAGCGCGGTACGCTCGCGCGCCAGGCCCGGATCGTCCGTATCGGGCGGCGGTGTGACGGTTCCACCAGTCGACTGAGACTGCGGGCGATTCAATGAACCAGTCGGTCGACCACCGCCAGGATCCCGCCGCACACCGCGATCACCGCGATCCCACCCGTCAGCACACGCGGCATCCACGAGTAGCGCAGCGGCTGTCGCAGTCGCATCGCCCGCTCGCTGTCCTCCCAATGCAAGTAGCTCGCGAGCGCGAGCGCGGCGCCGAGCACGATCAGCGGCACCGCGATGATCAGCCGCAGTCCGTGCAAATTGAACTTCAGGAACTGCGCCGCAGCCAGGCCGGCGGCGATCAGCGCTAGCGCGGTCCGGTTCCACGCCAGGAACGTGCGCTCGTTGGCGAACGTAAACCGCGGATCGGGGTCGCTCCCGGTTTGCTCGAGCCGCCGCTCCCGCCGCGCGCTAAACGCCAGCCACCGCCGCAAACGTCCCTCGCTCGCCGCCGCCTCGTCGCGCCCGGCCGCTCCCGGTCCAGTCGCGCCGGCGTTCGAGCTCCTCTCGGCGTCCGTTTCAGCCCGGGTCTCGCCCATCGCCGGATTCTCCTACCTCTACACCACGCACACAGAGATCGGATGTTCGTCGTGGCAGTCCACGGCATTCCGACGCACCAGGCGCCCTCACCGAGGCCACCGCCCGACGCCTGCGCCGGCTCCAGCGCGAACGGACCCCAGCGGCCTGCCGGCTCACCCGGTCAATACGCCTCGCACGAGATCCCCGATCGCGTTACGCCAACTCTCACCGCTACCCGGCAGCAGCGACGCTGGCGTCGAAACCGCCTCAAGGGGGTGCCGGCACCGGACAACACCGGCCGGGCGGCACCAGGCACGCCGGACTCATCCCTTCCTGCCGCGGCGATCGCGCTGCTCGCCGATTGCAAGGCTCGGAGGGCTGGCTCGGGATCCATCCCCGTAGGTAGGCAAACGTCGACGCCTCAATCGCGGCATTGGCGAATTGGGGGCCTCGACCCGCCGGCGGGGATCAGTCTTCCTCTTGTCGTGCGACGGGTACGGCACAGCGGCTGACCGTACTCTGCTCATCGTGCCTGCTTCGCACCACACGCGACCGTATACGCAGAGCCAGCCGGCGCGGCTGGCGCCGGAGACGTCCTTCGCTCAGTTAGGCCGAGGTTCCGTGTCGGCTTTGGGGGTTGCGCCAGCGAGAAGATCAAGTACCCGCAGACGAGTTCGGTAACAGGTTGGGGCGGGCGGCGCGCTCGCCGTCGGCAGCACCGGCCTGATGCCCGTTCGCCGCTACGCTGAGCGACATTGCATACCAGCATCTTCTTGTCGCCTACGAGGGCACATCGGAGGGAGATGAGGCGATCGTCGCAGCCGACCTGCTGGCTGAGCGAGACAGGTCGCGTTTGACGGTCGTGGTCGTGGTGGAGTTGGAGCGGCCGTCGCGGTGGGTCACGCGCTGGCCCCGAGGCACGAGCGTGTGGAACGACGTCCTTCTCGACCGCGCGCGAGCTGAGCTTGACCGGGCAGCGGGCCTTGTGAAAGTACCAGCGGAATTCACGGTGCTGTTCGGTCCGCGGCACCGTGCACTTGTCGATAGCGCAAAGGAATTCGACTGCGACGCGATGATGCTCCCACCCCGCCCGCGGCGCCGGCTCGCCAGGTTCCTGTCGCGCGATCACGCGGTCGCGATACGGCGGCGCGCGTCCTGCGTGGTTCTGCAACCTCGCTAACGCAGGCCCTCACCCGGCCCTTGATACCGGGTTGGTCGGTTCTCTGTTCCGGACGGCCGGCCGCGCGGGGTGCAACCCGCGCGCGCCTTCCTATGCTGTTCGATACGGAGGGCCGACCTCCTCCCGGCGGCTACGCCGCCCCGGGGGGCCCGCCTTCATCGCATTCCAGAGCAGGCGTCTGGAACAGGGCTCAGCCGACGCTCGCAAATCGCGCTGGGGACACTCGCAGGTACGCCAAGCCATGCGCGCCACAGCGCCTCCTCCTCGTCCTCCTCGTCCCTAAGCTCATGCACGGGGCAATCGGGGGAGTCGGCTGCGTTCGAGCAGGAGGACTAGCTCTGCCTGAACGTGGGTGCCGATTCTGAAGGTCGTCGTCCCTACGCTCCGAAAACCAAGGCTCTCATACAAGCGGATCGCCTTCTCGTTTTGTTCCCACACTTGCAGAAAGACGCGCCTCGCTGCCGCGAGCCGAGGATGAGCGAGTGCGGCCGTCATCAGCTGACGGCCGATGCCCAGTCCCTGATGAGCCGTCTCCACATACAACCGACGTAGCTCCTGGTCGCCCGGGCGGACGTCGACCTCTGGAATCACGACGTCGCCGAACTCGACCCATCCCACGACTGCGCCATCGGCTTCGGCAACGAGGATGGTCTGGTTCTCCACCGGCGCGACGATGTCGGCATTGGCGCGTACCTTCGCGAGATGGGCGGCCATGTCCTCGTGACCGATTACGCCGCGTGCGACGTCCGACCACGTCCGCTCTGCAAGATCCGCAAGAAGAGGCGAATCGCCTAACGCTGCGGCCCGTATTCTCAATCTCTCCATCCCGCCGAGTGCGCGGCTTCGCGGTCGATTGGCGACGCTGAGGAACTGACTTCGTCGGAGAAGCGCGCTACGCGCATCCGCGCATCCTAGGTCCGCGGGATCGAGAGGCCCCAGCGTGCCGCTCCCGCGTGCCTGCGGCAGCGTTGCGCTGTTGGATCTCGCGCGGAGCAGCGAGCGGGGGTCCTCAGTTCTTGGCGCTGTGGAGTGGTTACACCGACGAACGCGGCCCGTTGCGCGAGCTCTTGGTCCGGATCGACGAGTACGTTCGGCGACGGTGAACGATCGAGGGAAGAATGCCCTCGCAACGCGTGGGGCAAGGGTGCCGACGCGATCGCGAACGGTTCATCCAGGGCGATTTCCACTACCTCGCGAGGGCGATCTACCGATGTGCCGCGCGTCGGCGGCGCCGCCCAACCGTCACTGCGGCGAGGTCACGAGCCCTGGCCGCGAACGGCGGCGATCGACGCGGCCGCGGCGTCGCTGTCGAAGTAGCTGCCGTTGACGCCGAAGCGAGGATCGACTGCGCCGAGCGGCCGCATCTGCGCGTCGCGTTTAACGCTCAGCGGAACGTCGGTCGGGAGGTTCACCCGCACTCTGCTCCTTTGAACTGAGCAAGCGAACCCACCCCGCGGGCCGACTTATCGCTCGGGACGACCGATGAAAAACAAGGCCGCGGCTGACGGTTCTGTCGGAATTTGCGCTCGATTTCGGGTGACCTGTTGGTCGCGCAGGGGTGGTCGAGGGCGTTAGATGGCCTCATGTGAGCTCGCTGTCGGCGTTCGGCGTCGGTTGTGGTCGGTATTTGGGCATGTGTCACCGTCGTCGTGGTTGTCGACGCGGGGTGGGTGGCGTTAGGTTGTTGGTGGGCGCGAGCCGATGACGTGTCTAAGAGCAGGTGTCTGGAGCTCGACCGAGCCTGCCGCGCGACTTGGGCCTTCGAGGGCCTTCGATGCGCGCTGCGGTGTCACGGCTTGCGCCCGCTTGGTCGGCCCCGCGGCCTGCCGGTCGCGGACGGTGCGCTCGTAGGAGGCCTGCGCCTGCTCGGCCAGTTGTTTCTCGGCGTGGCGCATCCGCTGGCGGGTGGCCCACACGCCCGACGGCTTGCCCTTGCGGACCGGGGCGCCGGCGGTGAGCTCGAGCCGCCGGAGCTTCTGGGCGGTCAGCGAGGCTGTTGGTGGGCGTAGTCCTCGCCGCGGTAGAGCAGGCACCAGAACAGGACAGCGAGTTTGCGGGCGGCGGCGACGATCGCCTTGCCGTGCCCGCGGCGTGCCTTGATCCGCTCATAGAAGGCGCGTAGCGGCCCTGGCTGCTGGACCACTGACCAGGCGGCCTCGACCAGCGCCCAGCGCGCCTGAGCGGAGCCGCGCTTTGAGATCCTGCCTGGGCGGGCGGGGTGATCGCCTGACTGCCTGACGCGCGGGTCCAATCCCAGGTAGGCGATCAGTTTGCGCGAGTCGCGAAAGCGCGTGATGTCGCCGACCGCGGCCAGGAAGGTCGCGGCGGCGATCACGTTCACGCCCGGCACGGTCAATAGCCGCCTGGTCTGCGGCCAGTCGATCATCTGCTTGGCGACCGTCCGCTCGACCTGCTCATCTCCGCCTCTAGGAAATCGATCTGCCTGAGCGCCGACTGCAGGCTCTCGGCCTCTTCGACCGGCAGTTTGAGCCGATCAAGCCAGCGACGGCCCCTTGACCCCGAACATGTCCGAGCACGGCGGCTTGCCCTGCAGCGTGCGCATCAACACGCCGTGCACCTCGTTCTTCGCGCGGTGCGGGCGCGCACCAGCTGCTCGCGACGATGAAGCCGCCGGCGCAGCACGCGCACGCGGTCATCCGTTCCACACCGCCTCAAGCTCACCCCGCCACAACAGGCTCGCCAGCGTGCGGGAGTCGAGCTTGTCGGTCTTCGCCCGCGCTTGTGCGATGCCGGTGTCGTCGGGGGAGACGACCACCACCCGCTGGCAGCGGCCCTCCAACCGTCGCGCGACCTCCCACGCCGCGCTCGAGACTTCCATCACTACCCGGTCGGTCGGTCCAAGACTGTCCGCCAGCGCCTCGATCCCCTCCGGCGTCATCGCCACCCGGCCCGCCCAGTGGGTCACTCCCTCCTCGCAGATCGCGATCTCGCAGAAGTCGCGGTGCAGATCCAGGCCGATCACCCGACCCGTCCACCTGCACACAGGCTGCACCTTCGCCACGACACATCACCTCCCCGATCGAGTAACACGGAGACTGGAGAACGCGTGGGCGAACGACAAAGACCGATACGTGCTCGCAGCACAACCCGGGCGAGTCGCAGAGGCGGCCAGAAAGACAAGCACGCGCTCGCAGCGCATCGCCCAAAACGGCCTGCCCGACTGCGTTCTCCACAACAAAAACCCCTATCCCAGGTGACCCGCTACTACGCGGCCTGGCCAGGGATTCCTACCGTGAGGATTTTCATGCCCCGACACGCAGAAGCGCACCGAGGTTCGCCGGCCGACCGGCTCTACATAGGCACGAGGCGCATCGGCACGCCGACGGAGGCGAGCGGACCCCCGTTGCGCAATGCGCGAGAAGCGAGCGCCCAGACGAAACCCTCGCCGCTCCGACAAGGCGCGGGTTCCCGACGATCGCAATCCGATGAGGCGAGCGTCCGGCGCGGGTGGCGTGAATCGTCGAAGCGATCGTCAGCGTCGGTCGGCGCTGGCGCTCCCTTCCGTGGCATTCCGATAGCGCCGCTGCCGACGGCCGGGCGATTACTAGGTCGCCGAAGCGCTCATCACGATGAACCTGGGTGAAGAAGGGAAAGCGATCGCCCAGCCGCCTTCCGGCGAAGCCGGCCGGCCATGGCGGCGAGGCGATCAGGTGCCACCGATCAATGACCGCGCCTCCGCGGGGCCGACTACGAGATCGTGAAGGTCGCCGCCCACCTCGAGTCGACCGGACTGTTCGACGCCGCCGACCTTCACGGGCTCGAAGCCGGCCGTTCGGATCAACCGTTCGACTTGCCAGCCGGCACGCTTGTCGTCCGTCGCGTAAAAGAGAACGGCCAGCTCCGGTGACCGGTTGCTAGAGGACTCGAGGAGATCGCCCGACATGCTGCCAAACGCCATGGCGAGGCGCGCCCCCTCCGGCAGCCACCCAGCTACAACCTCGCCAGAGGCTTGCCGTTGCGGCAGCAGACGCACGATTTGCCCTCGTGCATCGAGGCCGACCGGGTTGCTCGGAACGACCACAAGCTTGTCGGTGAGCGAGTCGGCGATCTCTTCTATGACGCCCTTTAGCACGCCAAACCGCAGCGCGAGGATGACGGCATCGGCGCCCTGCAACGCATCGCGGTTGTCGCTGGCAGCGGCCGCACCTCGCCCGATCGCCGCAGCCAGCGTTCGTGCCGACTCTGTGTCGGCGCTCGAGAGACGCAGGGTCTCGCCGCCTGACGCGAGCCGGCGGGCGATGACCGACCCGAGCCCTCCAGTGCCGATGATCGCGGTGCTCATGACCCGAACCCGTCTCTCAAGTCCTCTGCTCGGATGGCCAGTGAGCGGGCGTCCAGTCCCCTTCCGGGTCCGTGGTTTGTCCGACTTCGATGATGTGTCCGTCGGGATCGCGGATGTAGCAGCGGATCTCGTACTGGTGCTGTTTGGGCGGCGTCAGGAATTCAGCGCCACGGGCGCTCCATTCGGCGTACACGGCCGCGATGTCCTTGACCCGGATATTCAGGAAGCTGCTGACCCGGTCGGGATCGCGTGGCGTCTCCAGGCTGACCGTAGGCTTGTCGTCCGTCGGTCCACCGCCAACGCTGATGACGACAAAGCTGTTGGAGAGTGCGACATTGGTCGGCTCTCCGGACGGCTTTCCGGAGAAGACGACCCTGCCGCCGAGTACTTTGGTGTAGAAGCGCCGAGAGCGCTCGACATCGTCCGAGACGATGAAGCGGGTCAGCACAAGCCCCTCTGGGGGAGTACTCGATGGCCAGTGAGCGGGCGTCCAGTCCCCTTCTGGGTCAGTGGTTTGTCCGACTTCGATGATGTGTCCGTCGGGATCGCGGATGTAGCAGCGGATCTCGTACTGGTGCTGTTTGGGCGGCGTCAGGAATTCAGCGCCACGGGCACTCCATTCGGCGTACACGGCCGCGATGTCCTTGACCCGGATATTCAAGAAGCTGCTGACCCGGTCGGGATCGCGTGGCGTCTCCAGGGTGACCGTAGGCTTGTCGTCCGTCGGGCCGCCCCCGACGTTGATGATGATCCAGCTGTCGGATAGCGCGACGTAGGTCAGCCCTCCGGGGCCGGAGAAGGCCACCCTCCCGCCGAGTACTTCGGTGTAGAAGCGCCGAGAGCGATCGACATCGTCCGAGACGATGAAGTGGGTCAGCACAATCCCCTCCGGGGGCGGTGGGAGCTCTGCCATCTGGCACCTCCACTGGTTGGGCCTCACACCCCGCTCACGACGGGGTCTGGAGCCGGTGTCCTATCGAACGCGCATTCCATCTCCTTCCACGGCACGGGTCAAGAACCCGTTCGATTCGCGTCGGCGTCGGGGTGGGAGGAGGTCGCCGAGAGCCCGGTGTTTTCGGACTCTGAGCGCCAGTACCAACATCGCCTGCCTCTGGTTTGCCGACCGAAGCGGCCAGCCAGCCAGCATGACCCCGTGAGGCGCGATTCAGCGACCAGCAGTCGGCGAGGCTGCATTGAAGCGCCAATGGCGTCGGAGCTACGATCGCTTCCGCCGGATGCGGCATGAGTCGGCTGATTCGCTCCCGGGACGGCCATCAGGCCGCCGAGGTGATTGGGGGGGCCTCGTCCATGTGTCGAGGCTCTGCTTCCTCGAACTCGATCTCCAGGACAGCTGTCTGGACCAACGTAAACGCCTTCCTGCGGCTTCTTAATGGGACCAAGCTTTCGCCACACGGGGCTGGCTCGCGCCCGGGTATGCCCTGGCCAATGCCCGGGTCGCGAGATGGCCCGCGGGAATCGGAGCTAGCGATGGCTGCCTAGTGGCGTCCTTTAGGATGTTGTGCTGCTCATGGGTGACCGTCGTCCCGTATCGGGGGGGCCGACGAAGCTGCGGGCTCAACGCAGCAAATCCGGCCCGCCCAAATGAACGTCGGCTGCGCTGCGCTCGCGGCTACTGAGGCGGCTCAACGGGCGGTGCTCGATGCAGCGCTCGATTGCGTGATCAGGATCGACGATCACGGCCGGGTTACATATTTCAACAAGTCCGCGGAGCGGACGTTCGGTTACGAGGCGGACGAGGCGGTCGGTCGAGAGCTCGCCGACGTGATCTTGCCGCCGTCATATCGGGACGCACACCGACGGGGGTTGGCCCGATACCTGGAAACGGGCGCGGCGAACATCCTCGATCGCCGGATCGAACTGACGGCGATCCGCCGCGATGGGACCGAGTTTCCCGTTGAGTTGACCGTCACCAGCATCGAGTCGCCCAGCGGCCCAGGCTTCATAGGGTTCGTGCGCGATATCACCCCTCGCGTAAGTGCGATGGAAGCGCTTCGAGCGGCGCGCGACCAAATCGAGTCGATCGCAAACGAACAGGCCGCGCTGCGGCGCGTCGCGACCCTGGTCGCTCGGCACACGACACCTGAGGAGCTCTTCGAGCTCGTGGCCAAGGAGGCAGCCAATCTGCTTGGCGTCCGCTTCATCAGCATCATGCGCTACGACGCGGAAGGCGGCGTGACCCTGGTGGGCGTGTCGGGGGAAGCGACGCCGTTCGTCGTCGGCGCTTCGTGGCCGCTCGCTGAGACCGCTGCCGCCGGGCAGATCTGGCGCAGCCACGAACCCGCGAGCGTGGACGTTGAGAGCTTCGACGGGGCTGTCGCCGAGGCGTTGCTGTGGCATGGCCTCAGATTCGCGACCGGCGTGCCGATCGTCGTTGAGGGCCGCTTGTGGGGGGCCATGACCGCGTACGAGCGCGACCGGGAGGCGCTGCCGCCCGAGGTCGTAAACCGATTACACAGCTTTACGGAGCTCGTGGGGACCGCGCTCGCGAACGCCAGTGCCCGGTCGGAGCTGGTCGCGGCACAGCGGCGGGTGATCGAAGCGGCGGATGCGGCCCGGGAGCGGGTGACGAGGGACATTCACGATGGAGCCCAGCAGCAGTTCGTCAACACGCTCATCAACCTTCAGCTGGGCCGCCAGAAATGGTCGTCGGGCCCTGCCCGGGCTTGGAGCTCCTTGACGTCGCCGCCGCCCAGGCAGACGCTGGGATCGAGACGCTTCGGGAGCTGGCCGCCGGGATCCATCCGGCGATCCTGAGCGACCAAGGACTCGCTGCCGCGCTCGACGCGCTCGTCGTGGTGATGCCGATCCCCGTGTTACTCGAAATTGCCGATCTCGAGCTCGCGCCGTCACTTGAGGCGAATGTCTACTTCTTCTGCTCGGAGGCGCTGACGAACGTCGTCAAGCACGCCGCCGCGAGCAAGGCTTGGGTGAACATGTCCACGCGCGGCAGCCAGCTAATCGTCGTGGTTCGCGACAACGGCATCGGCGGCGCCAGGCTCGGCTCAGGTGGCAGTGGCCTGGTCGGCCTCAAGGACCGTATCGCAGCGCTTGAAGGAACCCTAAACCTGACCAGCCCTCACCTGGGCTCAGGCACGGTACTCGTTGCGCGCATACCGCTGCCCGCGTGACACACGTGCGGGCGCCTCATCATCTTAGGAAGCGGTCGAGGTCGCAGCGCACGAGATGTGCCTTTGGGATGAACCCGCTGGCTCCGCTCTGACGGACGCGTTCTGGCGAAACGGCTTTGCGATCGCTTGAGGTGAGCAGGATCCTCGGCCGATGCGGGCGCGCGTTCAGCTTCTGAGCGAGGGCCACCCCATCGCCATCGGGCAGACCCACGTCAAGCAGAACGGCGTCGGGATCTAGCTCATCGCATCTCGCCAATGCCTCCGCGGCCGTGGTCGCCTGTCCGAGCACGCGATACCCGCGATCGGCAAGCAGCTCCGCAGCCGCGCGTCCGAAGTCGTCGTCGTCGTCGACTATCAGGACCGAGATCTCCATAGAAGGTTCCGATAGAAGGCTTACCAAGATGCCTTCAGCATCGACGCTCGCTCGGGCGCTTGCAATGGGGTTATCCCGAGGGACTCAGTGCTTTAAGTACGCGAGCACGGCGAGCACCCGACGATGATCCTCAGGCACCGAGCGCAGTCCGAGCTTGTCGAAGATGTTCGTCACGTTGCGTTCGACGGCACCGACTGTCACAACCAACTGTTCGGCGATACCCATATTCGAGCGTCCCTCCGCGATCAAGGCCAGCACATCACGCTCCCGCGGCGTGAGCTGGGTCAGCGGGCCGTCGGTGCGCGGCCGGCCGACCATCCGTTGAACGACCTCGGGATCGAGCGCTGAGCCGCCGCGCGCAACTCGCCGGACAGCGTCCGTGAACAGCAACAGGTCGCCGCCGACTCGCTGCTTGAGCAAGTATCCGGCCCCTTCGGCACGGTCGCCGACGAGATCAAGCGCGTAGCCAGCGTCGAGGTATTGCGAGAGGATCAGAACCCCGACGTCAGGCTGCTCGGCGCGTATCTGCTGCGCGGCGCGCAGGCCATCGTCGGCGTTCCCGGGCGGCATCTGGATGTCGGCGATGACCACGTCGGGCTTGTGGGCGCGGGTCTTGCGGATCAGGTCGGGCGCGTCGGCAGCTACGCCGGCGACCTCGAACCCCGCCTCCTCGAGGACCGTCACGATCCCTTTGAGAACCAGCGGCTGATCCTCTCCGACGACCACCCGCACCGGCTCGGCATCACGCATGCGCCTACGCTACGCCACCCGCCGCATCCTATGCGACTGCTAGGGCTGACCTACGCCCCGCTGGGGTCACCCCCAGGCCAAGAGGCGAGCTAGCGGCATCGAGCAGCGGGCGCGCCGGAACGACACTTGACGCATGTCGTTCTCGCCCCGCCTGATTGGTCGCGCTAACGAGCTCGAGGTCCTATTTCAACTGGTTGACCGGGCATCGGAACACGGCGGAGCGTTGGTTGTACATGGTGAGCCGGGGGTCGGCAAGACGTCGTTGCTGAGGGCGGCGAGCCGCCGCGCGAGCGAACGCGGCGCGCTCGTGCTGCGCACAGCCGGAGTCCAGTCGGAAGCGGATCTGGCGTTTTCGGCCCTGCATCAGCTGCTCACGCCCGTCCTCGGAGCGTCTAATCGGTCGCCGCTTGCACAGCGCACCGCCCCGCCGGCCGATCAGCGCTCCAGTGTGCCCTCGGCGGATGCCGTTGACCGTCTCCCGACCCCTCAGCAGGATGCGCTGCGGACTGTTCTCGGCCTAGGTCTGGGACCTGCCCCGGATCGTTTTCTGGTTGGTTTGGCTGCGTTGAGCCTGCTCTCGGAGCTGGCGCGGGAGCGTCCGGTGCTGTGCCTCGTTGATGACGCGCAGTGGCTTGACGGGGCCTCCGCGCAGGTGCTGGCGTTCGTGGCGCGGCGGCTGGAGATGGAGCCGGTCGCGGTGCTGATCGGCGTGCGCGAGCCGGGCGGGGAGCTTCGGGGGCTGCCCGAGCTCGAGGTTCGAGGGCTCTGCGATCGTGATGCGCGTGCGCTGTCGGGCTCGGTCATCCGCTTCCTACTCGATGAGCGGGTGCGCGAGCGAATCCTCGCGGAAACGCGAGGTAACCCATTGGCGTTGCTCGAGCTGCCACGGGGGTTGAGCCCCACGCAATTGGCGGGCGGGTTGGGCTTACTAGGCGCGCAGGCGTTGTCGGGGCGGATCGAGGAGAGCTTCCGCCAGCGGCTCGACACGCTCTCCGAGGACGCCCACTCGCTGTTGCTGATAGCGGCGGCAGACCCGGTCGGCGACCCCATGCTGGTTTGGGGCGCGGCCGAACGGCTGGGCACCGGGGTCTCGGGGCCGACTGCCGCCGAGACACACGGGTTGCTGGCGATCGGCGAACGGGTCACGTTTCGTCATCCGCAGCTGCGCGCGGCGGTTTACCGTTCGGCATCGGTACAGAAACGGTTAGCGGTGCATCTGGCGCTCGCGGAGGTGACCGATCCGCAGCTCGACCCCGATCGTCGTGCCTGGCATCTCGCCGCAGCGGCGTCGGGACCGGACGAAGAGGTCGCCCTAGAGCTCGAGCGGTCAGCGGGCCAAGCGCAGGCCCGCGGCGGACTCGGCGCGGCGGCTGGGTTTCTGCACCGCTCGGTCGAGTTGACCCGCGAACCGGCGCGGCGGGCGAACCGCGCGCTAGCCTCGGCGCAAGCCGACGTGCAGGCAGGGGGATTCGATGCGGCACTCGCGATGCTGTCGACGGCGTCGACCGGGTCGCTCGACCAGTTCCAGCGCGCCCGAGTTGACCTGCTGCGCGGACAGATCGCGTTCGCCTCGGGCCTGGGCAGCGACGCCCCGCGTTTGCTGCTCAAAGCCGCGAAACGGCTCGAGCCGCTCAAGCTTGAGCTGGCCCGCGAGACCTACCTGAGTGCGTGGGCTGCCGCAGCGTTTGCCGAACGCTTCGGTGCGGGCAATTTGCCGGAAGTCTCGCGCGCCGCCAGGGCGCTTCCGCCCACGCCGCCTCAGCGCCCGCTCGACCTGCTTCTGGACGGCCTAGCGCTTCTGGTCACCGACGGACGAGCCATCGCCGCGCCGACCCTGCGACGAGCAGCGAGCGTCTTTGCCAGCGAACGCGTGCCCACCGAAGAAGGTCTGCGCTGGGGCTGGTTGGCCACCGCGGCCAGCTTCGCCATGTGGGACAACAGCGGCGCGCGGGCGGTCTGCGAGCGGCAAATCCAGCTCGTCCGGGACACCGGGGCCCTGGAAGGGCTCCCGCTCTACCTAGTCCTAGTCGCGCTCGGAGTGGCCACCGCCTGGAGCGGCGACTTCGCCGGGGCGGCGTCTCTCATCGCGGAGATTGACGAGGTCACGGCAGCAACCGGGGCACACATCCCACCGTTCGCCGCACTCCTGCTTCTAGCTCTTCAAGGCAGAGAGGCCGAGGCCTCCGCGCTGATCGCCGGCACGCTCGAGCATGCCGGACACTTCGCGCAGGGAGCCGCAGTGACTCACGCGCATTGGGCAACCGCGGTGCTCCACAACGGCGCCGGACGCTATGAGCAGGCACTCACTGCGGCCCAGCAGGCCAGTTCGGATCCGCTCGATCTCTATCCCTCGATGTGGGCGCTGCCCGAGCTGGTCGAAGCGGCCACGCGCCGCGGCCAGGCCGAAATCGCCCGGAACGCGCTCGCGCGGCTGGCGGCGACGACTCAGCCCGCCGGCACTGACTTCGGGCTGGGAATCGAGGCGCGCTCACGGGCGCTGCTGAACGAGGGCGACGCCACCAGGGCCTCTATCGCGAAGCGATCGCTCGGCTGGGCCGTACGCAGCTCCGCCCCGAGCTCGCGCGCACGCATCTGCTCTACGGCGAATGGCTGCGCCGGGAGAACCGCCGCCTAGACGCTCGCGCGCAGCTACGGAAGGCCCACGACATGCTCCACGCGATCGGGATGGAGGCATTCGCCCAGCGCGCGCGGCTCGAGTTGGTGGCCACCGGCGAGAAGGTGCGCAAGCGGACGGCCGAGAAGCGTGACGATCTGACCGAACAGGAACGGCAGATCGCTGGGCTGGCCCGCGACGGGCTCTCGAACTCTGAGATCGGCGCCCGGCTGTTCCTCAGCCCCCGGACCGTGGAGTGGCACCTGCGCAAGGTGTTCGGAAAGCTTGGGATCAGCTCCCGCAGAGAGCTGCGTGGCGCGCCGCGCAGCTCCGAGAGCGAGCTGATCGTCGCGTAAGGACCCGGTGTGGACTCCGCGCTGGAGCCCCGAGCTGGCGGCGTCGCTGAGGCGTCCCCATTGTGACGGCGGGAGACCAGGGGCAGGACCAGGGAGTTCCACGGGCGCCAGTGGCCGGGGGACGGAGGATCGTGCGCACCTAGGCAGGCAGGTGCGGGACCACAACCCTAGGAGGAGCAGATGTCCACTACTGAAGTGGCAGAACAGACGACCAGCGATACCGCGATCCGACCGTTTGAGGTCGGGTTCCCAGAGGCGGAGCTGATTGAGCTCCGGAGGCGCGTAAACACGACCAGGTGGCCTGAACGTGAGACGGTGACCGACGACTCGCAGGGGGTGCGGCTCGGGATGATGCAGGAGCTGGCGGGCTATTGGGGGGCCGACTACGACTGGCGCGCGTGCGAGGCGAAGCTGAACGCCCTGCCGAACTTCATGACGGAGATCGACGGGCTCGACATCCATTTCATTCACGTCCGCTCCCAGCACGAGGACGCGCTCCCGCTGATCGTCACGCATGGGTGGCCTGGCTCGATCATCGAGCAGCTGAAGATCATCGAGCCGCTCACTAACCCCACGGCGCGTGGCGGGAGCGCGGAGGACGCGTTCCATCTGGTGATCCCGTCGCTGCCCGGGCACGGCTTCTCAGCCAAGCCGACCGCCACCGGGTGGGATCCCGTCCGGATCGCGCGCGCGTGGGTGGTGCTGATGCAGCGGCTCGGATACGACCGGTTCGTGGCGCAGGGCGGCGATTGGGGCGCGGCGGTCACGCAGACGATGGGCATCCAGGCTGCCCCGGAGTTGCTCGGGATTCATTCCAACATGCCCGGGACCGCTCCAGCCGATCTCGTCAAGGGGTTCGAGCGCAGCGACCCGCCGCCATCGGATCTCTCGGGCGAGGAGCTTCGCGCGTACGAGCAGTTGAGCAACTTCTACGCCAGGCACGTGGCCTACGCGCTGATCATGGCGACGCGCCCACAGACGCTGTACGGACTGGCCGACTCGCCCGTCGATCTGGCGGCGTTCGCGCTTGACCACGGCGACGGGACCGGGCAGCCCGGGCTCGTAGAAAAAGTCCTGGACGGGACCTACCAGAGCGACCTTACGCGAGACGACCTCCTCGACAACATCACGCTCTACTGGTTGACCAATACCGGCGTTTCTGCGGCTCGCCTCTATTGGGAGAACAAGGCCGACTTCTTCGACGCCAAGCCCATCACCATCCCGTTCGCGATAAGCGTGTTCCCCGACGAGCTCTATCAAGCACCGAGGAGTTGGGCCGAGCGCGCGTATCCCGACAACCTCATCTACTTCAACGAGCTCGACAAAGGCGGGCACTTCGCCGCCTGGGAACAGCCGCAACTGTTCTCAGAAGAGATGCGCGCAGCGTTCCGACCGCTCCGACTCATGGAGGGGGCGAAATGACCGGCACCGCAGACGCGGTCATAAGCAAGGGCGACACCGGCGCGTCGTTCCGCCCGCTGCAGCAGATTGATGCCGGCCTGCTGAACGTCGGATACGTCGACGCCGGTCCTGCGGACGGCCCAGCGGTGATGCTCCTGCACGGCTGGCCCTACGACATTCACAGCTACGTCGACGTGGCCCCGTTGCTGGCGGCGCAGGGCTACCGGGTCATCATCCCCTACCTGCGCGGGTACGGCACGACGCGGTTTCTCTCGGATGAAACGTTCCGGAACGGACAGCAATCGGTCCTCGCCGTTGACACGATCGCTTTGATGGACGCGCTCGCGATCGACCACACGATCGTTGCGGGTTTCGACTGGGGAGCGCGGACGGCGAACATCGTTGCGGCGCTCTGGCCCGAACGCTGCAGGGGGCTCGTCTCCGTGAGTGGGTATCTCATCGGCAGCCAGGAAGCCGGCGAGATTCCGTTGCCGCCAGAGGCCGAGCTCCAGTGGTGGTACCAGTACTACTTCGCCACCGAGCGAGGCTGGGCCGGCTACGACAAGTACCGGCACGACTTCGCGAAGCTCATCTGGCGGACCGCTTCTCCGAAATGGAGCTTCGACGACGCCACGTTCGACCGGAGCGCAGCGTCCTTGGAGAACCCGGACCACGTCGCTGTCGCGATTCACAACTATCGCTGGCGGCTCGGGGCCGCAGGCGAGCCCGAATACGACGAGCTGGAGGAACGGCTCGCCCAGGGGCCGGTGATCACCGTGCCGACGATCACCCTCGAGGGTGACGCCAACGGCGCGCCCCACCCCGAGCCGAGTGCCTATGCCCACAAATTCTCGGGCAGCTATTCGCACCGGACAATCGATGGCGGCATCGGACACAACCTTCCCCAGGAAGCCCCGGAAGCGTTTGCCAAGGCTGTGGTCGACGTCGACACCCACTAACGAAGGAGACTCTCATGTCAACGACAACTCCCGACAGCGCTCCGCTCACCGTCGTTCTCGTGCACGGCGCGTTCACCGACGCGTCGAGTTGGAACGGCGTCATCGAGCGCCTGCAGGCCGCCGGGGTGCAGGTCACGGCACCAGCGAACCCGCTGCGCGGCCTCTCGGCCGACTCGGCCTACATCGAGTCGTTCCTGGAGCAGATCCGGGGGCCCGTGCTTGCCGTCGGCCACTCGTACGCGGGTGCGGTGATCTCGAACGCCGCCACCGCCGCCAAGAACGTCGTCGGCCTCGTCTTCGTCGCCGCCTTCGCAACCGACGAAGGCGAGACCGTGGGCGAAGTTGCGAGCACGTCCAAGGACGCCATCTTGTCTACGGCGCTCGTTCCGCTGCACTATCCGGTTGGCGACGGCACTGAGACGGCGGTCGAGCTTGGGGTCGATCCAGCGAAGTTCCGCGAGGTGGTCGCCGCCGACCTCCCGGCCGAGCAGACCGCCGTGATGGCCGCGACGCAGCGCCCCATCGCGGAGCTGGCGTTCTCGGAGCCGTGCGGTCCGCCGGCCTGGAAGTCCCGTCCGGCCTGGGCCGTGGTTGCGACCGGCGACAAGGCGGCCGGCGCGGACCTCGTCCGCTCGCAGGCCGAGCGCGCCGGAGCCACGATCACCGAGGTCGAGGGCCCACACGTGATCATGATCTCCCAGCCCGAGGCTGTCGCGAACATGATCCTGACCGCGGCAAGCGCGGTCGGCCAGCGTGCGGCCACCGTCGGCTGATCATGGAGTCGACGCGACTTGTGGTGGTCAGGCCCGCCCGTCGCAAGTCACCCGGGATCGTTCTCCGGCGCTCCTGGGTGGGTGAACTGGCCGCCGATCACGGCCGAGGGCCTCCGCAGCAACGTGGCCCTCGTCGAGTTCTGGGCGTGCACAGCATCAACCGGCTCGGCACTCTCGCGTTCGGTGGGGTCGGCTGTCGAGACGGTCACGGTCCCTCCTTCGTGGATTTCTCGCGCGACCTACGGACGGTGACGAGTGAGAGCCGCCCCGGCTGGGATCCCAGCAAGCCCGGGCTGCGCGACGCGTGGGATGCGGGCGATTACTCGCTATTTCATGGATGGGACAGGCGCTCCCGTGAGTCGACGCCGTCGTCCTATGCGTCCTAACGCCGGGCAACACCCGCCGTTCAGGGCCCACAACCCGGTCCTCGAAGCCGGGGCGGCGCTCCGGACGATGGCTGCGCGTGCCCGTGCCAGACCTCCCGCTGCCGTGTCCGCTGATCGATCTGAACCATAGGAGGAGCCATGACCACCACGACCACCGCCGCCCCCACCCAACGCGAGCCTGAGCTGGCTGGGCAGACCGTCGTCGTGATCGGCGGCAGCTCGGGCATCGGACTGGAGACAGCCCGACGCGCTCGCGCCGAGGGCGCCAGCGTGATCCTCACCGGCCTGCACCCCGGCCACGCCCTGCAGCGTGCGGCGGTCGAGCTCGACGCGGTCAGCAGTGCCGCGTTCGACGCCAACGACCGGGCAGCGCTTGAACGGTTCTTCGCGAGCCTGCCCAAGCCGATCGATCATGCGATGGTCACCGCCGGCGGTCCGCACTACGGACGCCTGCTCGAGACAAAGGCTGACGAGCTGCGTCACGCCCTTGGCGACCACCTCCTGCTCGCCGTCGACACCGCCCGCAACGCAGTCGACAAGGTCAGGCCGGGAGGCACGCTGCTGTTCATGACCCCTGAAGCCGGCCGGCCGACCGTCGGCAGCGGGTCCGAGTTGACGGTCGCCGCCGCGTTTCCCGCGCTAATAGCGAACCTGGCACTGGAGCTCGCTCCCGTCCGCGTGAACCTGATCGCCGCCGGCTTCATCGACACACCGCTATCGGCATCGCTCCTCGGCAGCGACCTCGAAAAGCGGCGCGACCAGCTCCGCGCGACGCTCCCAATCAGACGCGTCGTCGAACCGGCCGACGTCGCCGCGCTCGCCGTCCACATCATGACCAACACAGCGCTCACCGGGGGTACCTACACCATCGACGGGGGCCAGCAATTGGTCGGCTGAGACCGATACATCTCCTTGTCAAGTTCGGGATGAACGTTCCTAAAGGGAACTCCGGGGTCCGAAGTCACGGCGGGCAAGGACCTTGAACCGGCCGCCGCAGCCAAGCGCGCGGCTCAAGGACACCTGCCCCGGCTATGGAAGCGGCGGTTCGCCTCCGGCAAAGAGTCGACCGATCGGCTGGGGACAACGGAGAGATTCTGGGTAACCCGCTGCTTTGAGGAAGCCAGACGAAGCGAGAGCGAATGCCGTCTGCCGCATGAGAACTAGTCGCGAGTATCTCTCGTGCGAGCCGGCGTGATTCCAACCCATCATCGAAGGTAACGATGAATACCGTAATTGCTCGGGACGCCGACATCCGTGCCCGCATCCAGGAACACTGCGGAGGACTCAGAGCGCGGGGACGGCGACACTGAGGTGAGCACGCGATCTACGCTGCCGAGGCAATCCTGGACTACCGGCAGTCCGGCGAGCGCTTCAGAGGCCGGTCAAGAATCAAAGCGCAACGCGGCGGGCACCCGGCCGAACGCCACTTCACCGTCCGTCGGATCCTGGGCGGCGGCGAGGCCTGGGTAAGCGAGGTCCTCATCACCTATGACGGCGCGCCCACGCACTCGATCAGCAGCATCATGGAGCTCACCGACGGTCTCATAACACACGAGACCCAGTAGTTCAGCGGAGTTCAGCGATCGGCTTGTCGTCTGGGCGCGCCCTCCTAACTCAGGCCCGGAGACTCCGGACACTTCGCTGTGCGCGGAGATAGGGGTCGGCCGCCTCGCGGACGGTCGGACGCTGCTGCCCGCGCCGAGACCCGTCGCCGACCGGGGAGAGACCCGTGGTCGACCAGGGGAATTCCCTGGCGCGACCGCACGACCGAATTGCGAGCCTGAAGCAGTGCGAAGCCAGTTGAACAGGCCACGACGAAAGGAGCAACTATGTCCGAAGAGACCAGCAGCAATGGCGGTCCGACTGAGCAGGTCCTCCCGGACGCGGGATTCGCGTTCGACAGCCTCGGGCGGCGCTGGTCGTGATCGACCCCCAGAACGATTTTCTGAGCCCCGACGGTGCCGGATGGCCACTTTTCGGTCAACGCGTCACCGAGAACAACGTCGTCGCGAATCTCGCGAGGCTCTTCCAGGCGGCGGAGTCCAGCGGTATGACCGTCGCTGTCTCGCCGCACTACCACTATCCAGCCGACGGGGAATGGCGATTCGCGGGCCCCGCCCAGCAGCTGTTGAAGGTACTTCACATGTTCGAGCGCTCGGGGCCACTGACGGTTGAAGACCTGCCTGGGTCCGGCGCTAACTTCCTCGAGCAGCTCAAGCCATTCATCCTCGATGGGTCGACAATCATCGCATCGCCACACAAAGTGTGGGGCCCGCAGAGCAACGATCTGGCGCTGCAACTGCGAAAGCGCGGCGTCTCGCAGATCGTCCTGGCTGGGATGGCCGCCAACCTCTGCGTGGAGTCCCACCTGCGTCACCTTCTGGAGGAAAGCTTCGAGGTTGTAGTCATTTGCGATGCGACGGCCGCGCCACGGGTTGCCGCCGGGGACGCGTACCTCGCGGCTCTAACGAACTACAGCTTTCTCGCCAACGCCGTCTGGATGACCGAAGAGGCAGTCACGCATATTGGCGCAGGCGGGCGGTATTCGCCGGCGCCAGTCGACGAGGTCGTCGCGACCGTCTAGGCCCGCTCCGCGACACGTGGCCGGCGAGGGGAACTCCCTCGTGCGCCAACGACGCGCCCCCGTCCCCGACCCAAGCGCCTACGCCGGGAATTCTCGGGCGTCTACTTGCGCCGGACGCTCGGGAGCGGCGTCGGGCGCAACCTTCCCGGGAAGCGCCGGCCGCGTTCGCCGACGCGGTCTTCACGGTCGGCGGCGACGCGGAGTGAAGAGCCGAAAGAAAAGTAAGCGTCATGGTCAAGCCAACGTCCCGAACCGTCAGACATTAGCCTGATGACGGTGACGGCATACCGGAGCAGCCGGTGCAACCATGAAGAAGGAGAAAGGGTCATGAGTATCATCGACGAGGCGCTGAGCGCCAATGCGACCATCGCCAACGACTACGATTCCGACCGTGGGAAGCCGCCGGCACCTAAAATTGCAATCGTCACTTGTGCGGATCCCCGACTGAGCAACATCGAGCAGATGCTGGGTCTTGCCGAGGCTGATGTCGACATGATCAGGAACTTCGGCACCGTGATCGATGACGACGCGATCCGGTCGCTGGTTCTCTCGACCAGACTGCTGGGCAGCCGAGAGATAATGATCATCAATCACACCGACTGCGGGATGCTCAGGTTCACCGACACTGAGATGGAGGACAGGCTCCGCAAGGAAACGGGGCGGGCGCCGATTGCGCCGGCCAGGTTCTACAGCTTCACCGACGCCGAGGAGAACACCAGGGAGCAGATTCAGAAGGCCCGGTCGCACCCATGGATCTCGCAGGACGTTCCAATCAGGGGGTTCGTCTACGACGTCGACACCGGGCGGCTCAGCGAAGTGTTCGCGGACGGGGACACCGCCACTGGTCAGTAAGGCCGTCGCCGCGGGCGCGTGCTGCGCGTCGGACGCGTAGAAGCGGAGCTCGCGTTCAAGCTGCATGGGACTCCAGATCTTCGCTGTCCACGCGGATAAGCCTCGACCTGGGTGGCCGCCTCGCGGACATGGTCGTCGGTTCAGACGTAGCCCGGCGCGCCGGTCAAGCGGGTCTGGGGTCGGCCGGCTGAGGTTCCGGGGGGGCCCGTCCCCAGGTTCGCGCTGCCCGCATCCTCGTCGAAGGTGCGTTGAGATGTGAAATGTCAGACCGCATCGAGGCGTACGGCGGTTGTGTCGTCTTGCCCGTAGTTCTGGTGGCCGCGGTGCTGCGAGGCGGTCGTCAGGGGTTGCAAGGGGGATTGTCAGGAGCAGTCGGCCCAAGCGCGTGGGATGCTGGCGTCCGGCCGTCGAAGCGCCATCCGTGCCGTATGAGACAGACAGCCCATGTGAAAGGAGATGCCACCATGCCAAGCCAGGCGATGCAGGACGTCATCGACGCGTTGAAGGCCGGGCGGAAGGCCAGTGCGAGCCAGGCCGCGTCGACGCTGGGTGGAGCGCCGCGCCGCGTTCGCCCCCGGGGGCCGCCTTCATCTGGTGCCTGATGACGTGGTGGTGAGGGAGGTGAGCGCTGATGGGGTGCCGGCCCACTGGCTCATCGCCCCGGGAGTGGACGCCGGCCGGGTGCTTCTGTTCCTGCACGGCGGGGGTTACGAGCTCGGGTCGGTTCGCAGTGACGGCGAGCTGGCCGCCCGGCTGGGACGGGCTAGCGGAATGCGGGTGCTGTTCCCCGAATATCGCCTGGCCCCCGAGCATCCCTTCCCCGCCGCCATCGACGACGTCCTGGCCGCATGGCGCTGGCTGCGCACCGACCAGGACCTCAGCGCTAAATCGATAGCGGTGGCCGGCGACTCGGCCGGCGGAGGGCTCACCGTCGCCCTGCTCGTGGCCACGCGTGACGCCGGGGAGGCATTGCCCGCGGGCGCCGTACTGATGTCCCCGACGGTGGATCTGACCAGCTCGGGGGCCTCGATGACGAGCGGGCCGATCAGGATCCGATCTCCACCCCCGCCATGCTCCGTCAGTTCGCCTCCGACTACCTCGCCGGGACTGACCCTAAGACCCCTCTGGCCTCGCCGCTGTTCGCCTCACTGGCCGGGCTCCCGCCGCTGCTTGTGCAGGTAGGCACGGCCGACCTGCTGCTCAGCGATTCGGAACGCCTGGCCACCGCAGCAACTCAAGCCGGCGTCGACGTCACCCTAGAGATCGGCGAAGGCCTGCCCCACGTCTACCAGCTCATGCTCGGCACCCCCGAGGCAGCCGAGGCCACCGAGCAGATCGGGAAGTTCCTACGCGCTCGGTTCCCTAACCAGACGGCCCATTGACAGGAGGCTTTCCCGCGCCGGTTCGTTCCTTCGCTGCGTAACGCTCGCGAGCTACTCCACGCTCGGCCGTGCTGAGCGGATCGACCTGGGGCCCCTCGACGGTAGGCCACGACCTCTGGAGTAGCAAGCAGAGGAGCAGCAGGTTCGCCGACCCAGCGGCACCGCCGCTCCAGGCGGAATCCAGCAGCCCGCACTCGGCGAGTCGCCTGGCGCATTCGCGCCCGGGCAGTCGCGGACGTTCACGATCGCTCTTCGTTGTCCGACGGGGCTGCGGAGACGAGCGGTTTGGTGATGCCAGACCAGCGGGATCGGCGAGCGGTTTGGCACACATTCAGCTGTGTTCCCGCGCGAGGCGGACAGCCGCATCGCCCCGATGATCCGCAAGCCGATCCGCGCGAGGCCGACGTCACCCGCCGAGCTACTGCTTCGGCGACGAAGCAGGCGCCCGACGGGCGCCCGCGGAACGGATGCGTGCTGTTGGGCGATTCCAGAAGCGCGCCGCGAAGGAAGATCCGCCGATCGCGACGATCCCTTCGCCGAGCGCGGCCAAGGTTCGCGGTGAGACCACGCCGAACGTCGGGCGAGCATGATTCCGCCCGCACGCGCGACGGCCCGGTGAGGCGAGTCCGCGGGTGCCGCAGGTCCCTGCTGCGGCACCCGGTAGATGATCGCCTGGTTTGCGTTGATCAATTCCCTTCCCGCGTCAGTTGGCTACGATTGTCCTCTCCTGCCGGGTGCGCCGTTTGCGAGTGCTTGTCGCGACGTGAGTGCCGGCAAGTCCGACTCCCAGCAGGAGGACGGTCGCGGCGGCTCCGATCCCGGCGTCTCCCCAGTCGAACCCGTGATTCGAAGCCGTGACGTGCACGATGGTGCGCGACGGGGAACCCGCAGTCTGCTGATCTGGATTGGGTCCGACTGGCACGCCGCTGTGAGCCGCGGCAATCGCGGCCTGCTCATCGGGATTGGGTCGGACGACCGGCACGCTGCTGTGAGCCGCGGCAATCGCGGCCTGCTCATCGGGATTGGGTCGGACGACCGGCACGCTGCTGTGAGCCGCGGCAATCGCGGCCTGCTCATCGGGATTGGGTCGGACGACCGGCACGCTGCTGTGAGCCGCGGCAATCGCGGCCTGCTCATCGGGATTGGGTCGGACGACCGGCACGCTGCTGTGAGCCGCGGCGATCGCGGCTTCGGCCCGGGCTAGTGGCGCCGGGTCGGCGCTCGCAGTAGACGCGAGGCTCGCGGTGAGTGCAAGCGTGATCACGACGGCGGCCGTCGTGCGGTGTTGGCGGACCATGTCCACTCCTTGAGTCGATTCGATCGGCCGGTGCGACCGACACACGACTGAGCGCGAGATCGCGGTCGTGATACTCAAGATGCACCAAACCTCCGCATGCCTGATCGCGCGTACCAGCCCGATCACGGGACGCTCTTGCCTCGGGGACGGACCGGTCTGAAGGGAGACCAGCATCTACGCGGGCTGCGCGGCAACTGCTCGACACAACATGCGGGCTAGCTCGCTGCACACCGAGCCGCTCGACCTTCATGAGCCTTGGAGCCGATAATCGAGTACGGCCGGCACACGGAGATCGAGGATTTGCTCGGGCGGGATCCACGACTCCGGCAGCCGCCCGATCATCGACCGCTGCCGCAGACGGCGGGCGTCCGCGCGATCGTCCTTCGCCCGCTTCTTCGGGCCCCGCAGCCCCGCGGTCTCCGCCGGCTCGGCCAGATGCACCACGGCACCGACCCGCCGCAACTCCTCGACCACGAACCGCCAGCCGGTCGTTCGCGAAAGGATGCTCAGGCGCCATTGGTGGCAAGGAGCGAGCGCTCCCGGCGCTCATTCTCATGGTGACTCTTTCGATCGCGCGGCGGTTGCTCGCGTCGAACGTCGTGCGCGGTGAGCGTCAACCCGTGCTTGGCGACAGCTTTGGGTCAGTCGGGCGCGTCGGATCGCGGCGCGGTTGGTGCGTTCCGGTCGAGTTGGGGTGCCAGCCAGTGGGTGACGGTGGTGGGCTGGCTTGGGTCGGTCATCGCCTTGATGTCGTCGAGGCGCTGCTGGTCGCGGATGCTGACGCGTTCGTGTTGGCGGAGGTGTTCTTCCCAGGAGCCGACGACGAACTGCTCGAGGACGCGGCCGGGATTGGCCGCGTCGCGCCACACCCGCCAGCTGATCGCGCCTGTGCGGCGTCTGGCATGGCGCCCGGCGTGAAGCGCTTCGACGAGGTCTCGCTCGCGCCCCGGCCTGGGCCAATACTCGACCGTCACCTGCACCGGGCCGCTTGTCGCCGCCGCGTCGACCAGGTGCGGGGCTGGCCAGTCGCCGGCCGGCAACAGGTCGTGAGGCGAAATCGCCCTGAACAGGAGCCATATGCCAGTCACGGCGACGAGCGCAAGTCCGATGGCGGCCGCGAGCAGCGCCTCGGTCAGCCCCGCGTTCTGCGCGATCACCCCGAACGCGGCGCTACCGACCGCGCCGCCGCCCTGGAAGATCACCAGGAAGTAGGACATACCGCGCGCCTTGGCCCAGCCAGGCAGCGTCGCCTGATACTGGGAGGTCAGCGTCGAGAGCACGAGGATCCACGCAACGCCGCCGATCAAGAGCGCCAACCCGGCCAGCGCACTGACACGCACGTAAGCCAGCCCCAGCGTCACAGCAGCGAACACGAGCGTGCCGCTGGTCATGAGGGCTCCCGTCGTCACGCGCCTGCGCAGGCGTGGCAGCCCCGCCGCGCCTGCGACCGCTCCGATGCCAGCACTACCGAGCAGCAGCCCGTAACCGCCGGAGCCGAGATGCAGCCGCGTGTTCGCGACGATCGGCAGCAGCGCCCAGAGCGAGTTGCCGAAGAACATGAACAACCCGGCGCGCAGCAGGATCACGCGCAGCGGCGGGCTCCCGGCGACGTAACGCGCTCCGGCGCGGATCGCCTCGACGACGTGCTCGCGCGCGACAGCGCTCGCCGGCCGCGGGCGGCCCCGCCAGCGAGCGACCGCGCCGATCACCGGCACGAAGCTGAGCGCGTTGACCAAGAACAGCACCGCGGCGCTGCTCGCCGCATACAGCGCTCCGCCCAGGGCGGGACCGATCGCCCGGCTGAGGTTCATGTTGACCGCACCGAGCGAGATCGCTTGCGTTCGGTCCTCCGGCGCCACAAGCTCGGGCTGCAGCGTCTGCCAGACGGGCGAGGTCATCGTCTGCCCAATGCCAACGGCGAAGATCAGCGCGAGCAAAATCAACGGCGTCACCAGCCCGGCAAACGCCAGCCCAGCCAGCAGCAGGGCTGCGATCAGCATGAACGATTGCGAGGCGATCAGCAGGCGGCGACGGTCGACGAGATCACCGATCGCGCCCGCCGGCACGGAGAGCAGGACAACCGGAATGCCCGCAGCCGTCTGAATCAAAGCCACTAGCGTCGCCGAGGTCGTCAGCGTCAGCATCAGCTCCTGAGCGCCGACCGTCTGCATCCAGCTACCGATGTTGCTCACGAACTGCGCCGACGCCATCCGCGCGAAATCCGGGGAGCGAAACGGCGCCCACGCCGACGAACCGGCCGTCGGGGCCGCGCCGCCATGCGACTTGGCATCGTCGCTGGACGCCTTCATCCCCCGATTATCACCTCGGCCGCCAGCCTCTCTCGCCGATCCAGCGACCATGCAACTCAGTAGCCCACGCCCTCGTATCGCCTGGTCCCCGTGTCGACGTCAGGTTCTTGGCCATCGCGAGCGAGCCCGGCGGCGCTGGCCCCGAGCGGCGATCGTCCAATTGGCCTGGCCACTCCGACCCGTTTGTGGGATGATCGCGGGCGGCGAATGAACGCCGAGGCCAGTCAGGAGAAGGTTCGCGTCGGGCTGCTGGGCGTCGGCCTGATGGGTTCCGCGATGGCCCATCGACTTCTCGATCGGGGCATCGCAGTAGTCGCGTGGGACCGCGATGCTGACCATCTTCGTGATCTCGAGAGCCGTGGTGGCCAGCCGGCCCAAGAGCCGAGCGAGGTAATCAGCGGCGCCGGGGTTGTGATCACGATGCTCCCCACCGCGGAGGTCATCCGCGATTTGGTTGAGCCGTTGCTCGACGATTGGCCTGAGGGCACCATCTGGTTGCAGATGAGCAGCGTGGGGGCGGCTGAGGCGGACCAGCTGACGCAGGTGGCTGAGGCACATCGGGTCAGGCTGGTCGACGCGCCCGTCTCGGGCAGCACTCACCCGGCCGAGGAGGGTGAGCTGACGATCCTGGCCTCTGGACCTGACTCCGCGCGTGCCGCGGTCGAGCCGATCTTCGACGCGCTGGCGTCGCGGGTGCTCTGGGTCGGGGAGGCCGGGATGGGGTCGCGACTGAAATTGGCCACCAACCATTGGATGATCAGCATGGTCGGGGCGCTCGCAGAGTCGATGCACCTTTGCCAGGCGATGGGGCTCGATCAGCAGCAGTTCATTGCTCTACTTGACGGCGGACCGCTGGGCTCCGTCTATGCCGTGCAAAAGCTGAACGAGATGCGGCGCCATGAGTACCCGGCCGGTTTTCCTGTCCGGCTTGCCATCAAAGACCTAGAGCTCGTACGCGAGGTTAAGGAAAGCTCCCAAGCCACGATGCCACTGCTGGACGCGGTTCTCGAGCGCTTCATGGCCGCCGGCCCGGACCTCGCCGACCAGGACCTCGCTGCGATCTATGAGCTTGACGAGCCCTCCAAGCCTGAATAGGCGGCGCCCGGCTCTCTCATCGGCCGCAGCTCAAAGCGTAAATTAAGACTAAGTGGATCCGGCAAAGCCGAACCGCGGTGGCGAGTACAACGTCGAGGCGGGGTGCGTCTCGCTGATCTGAGCCCGGGACGCTCGGATGAGAACGATCACGGTCGATCGCGTTCGGCTGAGGCTCCCGCGATGAGACGCTACCGAGGCGGCCACCGACGACTCGGTGAAAGCGCGTCAACGTGGCGCGGGATGACTAGCGGACCCTCATGTCGTCAATCGAAACGCGGCTGCCGGTTCCCCCCTCGGCACGCTGATGATTGTGCGACCGGTTCGAGCGTGCTCTACGCGCACCCAAGCGGAGGTCAAACGCGCCGGTCGGTCGCTCTAGATCAATCCACGTGGTGACGACCGGCCAGTTCGCTCCGTTTGGGTAGATCTACCGCCCCGCGAAGTTGCAAGACTCTGGAGCCTCGCACCCCGGCGACCGGCGCGGGCGGACCGGCTGCGTGGCGGACCTGATCGTTTTGCCGAACGAGTGGAGGAGGCTGTGGTGGGCACGCCGAACGGTGGCGCCGGCCGGTCTGATGCGCTCGTGCTAGTCGGTGCGACCGGCGACTCGCCTACAAGGAGATCTTTCCCGCCCTTTACGCGATGGTGAAGCGAGGCAACCTGGCAGCTCCAGTGATAGGCGTCGCGCGTTCGAAGTGGGACCTCAAGCGCTTCCAGGTGCGGGTCCGCGACAGCATTGCGCAGGACGGCGGCGGATCGACGACGAGCAGGCGCCGGGTCGTCTGATCTCGTTGCTCGGTTACGTGAGTATCGATTACAGCGACCCTGCCACGCTCGCGATGCTCAGGAGAGCACTCGGAGACGCGACGCGCCCGTCGTATTACCTCGCCATCCCGCCGTCGGTTTTCGAGACGGTCATCGCGGGTCTAAGCGGCGCGGGGCTCGCAGACGGCGCGCGCGTCATCGTCGAGAAGCCGTTCGGGCGCGACCTCGCTTCGGCGAAGGAACTCAATGGCTTCGCGCGGTCGATGTTTCCAGAGGATTCGATCTTCCGCATCGATCACTACCTCGCGAAGGAGGAGATCATGAACCTCCTCTACTTTCGCTTCGCCAACTCGTTTTTGGAGCCGATCTAGAACCGCAACTACGTGGCCAGCTTCCAGATCACACTGGCAGAGGACTTCGGCGTCGAGGGCCGCGGCGCGTTCTACGAGACCGCCGGCTGCCTGCGCGACGTGATCGAGAACCAGCTCTTCCAGGTGGCCGCACTGCTCGCCATGGAGCCGCCGGCCTATAGAGACTTCGGCGCCTTGCACAGCGAGAAGACCGACGTTTTCAAGGCGATGAAGCCGCTGGCCGCGGACGACCTGGTGCGCGGCCAATTCGTCGGCTACCAGAGGAGCCGGTGTCGCGAAGGACTCCGACGTGGAGACCTTTTGCGCCCTGCGCCTGCACATCGACTCGTGGCGCTGGGTGGGGGTACCGTGGTACCCGCGCTCCGGCAAGCGCGTGCCCGAGACGGTCACAGATCTTGGTTGAGCTGAAGCCGCCCCCGCAGCAACTGTTCGAGGACTCCTGGCCGCCAGACATCCCGGCGAACCACCTCCGCTTCCGGCTCGCCCCCGACGCCTCGATCGCCCTCGCCGCCCGCGTCAAGCGCGCAAGCGAAGAGTTCCTCGGCGACCAGCGTGAGCTCCTGCTGCTCGATACGCAACCGAACAAGAATCGCCGTACGAGCGACTCCTCTCCGACGCAATGGCCGGCAACGGCGCCCTATTCAGACGAGAGGACACGGTCGAGGCCGCCTGGGCGGTCGTCGAGCCAGTCCTCGCCACCCACCACCGGTCGCACCCCTACACGCCGGGCACCTGGGGACCCAAGCAAGCCGACAAATTCATTTCCCCTGACGGCCGCTGGCACAACCTCGCGCCGGCAGACGCGACATCGAAGCGGCCGACACGATGAGCGACGCATCGACGCCACTGCCTTCGTGATGAACGTCGACGAGGTCTTCATTACGACGGATCTCCCACCCCCTCTCGTATCCGTGCCAGCCCCTGGCATTCGGCGGTGGAACACCGAGTTGCGTCGACCCGAGGGGTATGGGTCGGCCGGACGGCGTTCGGTCTGCGTTCGCTCTAAGGACGCGCGCCGGGCGCTAACCGACAGTGAACCGGTGTCTGCGGCGCCCATTACGTCCGGATCGCGACGCCCGGATCGAACCGTCCATGGTGTCGGTGTCTGTCGCCGACCGATCAGGGTTCGCGCTTGACGTGCAGCTCCTGGTTCTCTCTAGCGACCACGCGTGGGCTGTCGCTTATCAGCCCGCGCTCGCGCAGCCACGCGAGGCCGCTAAGAGAGCCGTCGAGCACGACGAGTGTGGCGTACGCGTGCTCGCTGCTCACCGAGAACCGATGCGCCTGCGTCTGGACAAGGAACCCGTCGACTTCGAGGTCGAAGCCGCCGTGTCCCGGATCGATTTCGATTGTGACCTCTCGGTCATCCGGGACGACGAGCGGCGGGGCGCAACCGCCGTGCATCGCCAGCGGGGTGCACACCAAAGCATTCGTGCCCGCCGCCAGCAGCGAGCCTCCAGCCGCCATCGAATACGCGCTCGATCCCACCGGGGTCGCGACCACGATCCCGTCACCCGCCATGCGAACGTAGAGCTCCCCGTCGACGCACACCTCGACCAGCAGCTGCGTGCCCCCGCGCCGAGCGAGGACGAGGTCGTTGATCGCCCAGGCAATGTGTGCCCCGCCGGCGCCGACGTCGAGCGCCGGCAAGTGGCGTGCCAGCCAGTCGCCGGCGGCAAAGCGGTCGAGGGCTGCCCGCAGCTCGTTCTCCGGCACCGTCGTCAGTACCCCCAGGCTGCCGCAGGCGACGCTCAGCACCGGCGTCCCGGTTCTGGCGGCTGCGTGCAGGGCTTTGAGGATCGTTCCGTCCCCGCCGAGCGCGGTAACGAGGTCGCACGCGCCTACTTCGCCGGAGGGCGCAACCGGGGGCTGCTCACCAGCCGGAATCTGCACGAGCCGAAGGCCACGTTCCTCCGTCCAGCGCTGGAGGATCTCCACGGCATGCTGCACCGGGCGGGTGGGGTGGACCAAAACTCCGACGCGCTCCATATGCGGTGCAGCTTACGGCGGCTCCGCACATAGCAACCCTACCGCGATACACGCAGGGCTCCACGCTGCCGCGAGTGGTGAGGAGGTAGTCGTAAGTGCCACGGAAGCGGGCATCGCATTTCGGGTCGCCGCGGTAAGCATCCCAGCTGTGTGGAACTCCCGGTACGTCCGCTGATCGTTGGGAAGTGCGACTGCGATCTTCTCAGAAGAGCCGCCCCACATGGCCCGGGCAGGCCAAGAACGCCGAATGCAGGGCCGGCCCGGCAGGGTTCAAGAACGCCGGCTGCCTATGCAGAGTCGCCTCGGTCGCTCCGGCACAAAGGCCCCGCCGGTCACCTCCGCAGCTTGATCCCTGGTGATCGGAATGTCGCCTTTGCATTGGTCCGCGGCCGAGGGATGCGCTAGACGCGGTGAGTTAGCTGAGGCTCACTGCGCCGGCAGCGGTCCGATCGTGTCGTGGTCGCAGTTCCGGACAAGCAGCACAGCGAAGCCGCGCCGCCGTCGCACTGCCGCAGGTCCTGCTTCTCGAGAGCGGGTCAGCGACCGCCCGCTTGCGTTCGCCGTGGCGGAAGCACTCTGGCCGCCCTCGTTTCTTGTCCACTCAGGCCGGGTCGCCGACGCGCCAATATGCTGCGAAACGCAAAACCGGGTCCCGGAGGCCAGGACTGGCCTGCGTGCGCCCGTCGCTGACAGGTGCGATGTGGATAGCGACGGCGCGAGCGCGGATCGAACATCGAGCGCAGCCAGAACCGAGCACGCGCAGAAGCGGCGAGCAACTTAGCTTAGCAATGTCCCGCCGTTCACCACACGCCGAAATTGCCGTCGCCATCGCCCGCGGGGCCACAAATTGCGGAGCGGCGGGGCCGCCCCTGGCTGACGCGCTCCCGCGCTTTGAATCTGACCGTCGACTATTCCTCGGCCTCGTCCTCCACGTTGCCAAATGTGCCCTCGTGTATGTGCGACTCGGCCTGCTGGCCCCTGGCGAAGCTGCCGAGCTTGACGTCCTCGGGAAACTCCTCGGGGTCGTCCTGCCCGGACCCGAAGGCGCCTACCGTCTTCTCCGGCTTGAACTCCTCAGGGTCATTCTGGCCCTCGGCAAACCCACCGCCCGTCACTCCGAAAGGGCGAGCTGGATGCGTCCCATGGCGATTACTACTCACGTCGTCTCCTCGTCTTAGCGGATGGAAGCTGGACGCAGTTTAACGCCGTGGTCAGCGCCTGGCTAGGTGCTGACCGCTGATTACGCGGCCGTGGGACTGTGGGTCGGCATTGAGGGCAGCGGAGTCGACGTCGCCAATCCAGCGGCGGGTCGCGAGAGGCGACGTGCTCCAACGGCACGCCAATTGGGTCACGGTCCACATCTCTGCGACGCCGATCTCCTCCTTGCCTCGCTTCGGCGTGAGCTGAGGTGCAAGTCCGGCACCGGCCGCGCCGGCTGCGCTGGGACTGGCACGGCGACTCTCCGTGGCGAGCCGGCCGGCTATCGCGCGACCACACCGGTCGGCTCCTACCCGCCGAACCGCTACGGACTCTTCGACATGGCAGGCAGCGTCTGGGAGTCGACGTCCGACTGGTGGGTCGATCGGCACCCCGAGGACGCCGACAAGCCGTGTTGCATCCCGGTCAACCCCAGGGGAGGAGCGCTCGAGCAGAGCTTCGACCCTGCGCAGCCGCAGTTCCGCATCACCCGAAAGGTGATCAAAGGCTGATCCCATTTGTCTGCCGACAGCTACTGCACGCGCGCTACCGGCCGCCGCCCGCCGCCCGCCGCCCGCCGCCCGCCGCCCGCCGCCCACTGATGGTCGACACCGGGACAGTCACACCGGCCTTCGCTGTGTAGCCAGACTCGCTCCGCGCCGCTTTCGCGCGCGGCGGAAACGCACCACGACCGTCGATAGGCGGCTGTGCTTCTTCGCGCGCCTGGTCAGCGCGGCGTCGCCGGACGACAGGAACACCAAGAAGTGATCCATGCGCGCAGGCCAGGCACACGGATCCTCGGTCCTCCAGGAAGCAGCACTGGGGCCTACCTGATGGTGTTCGTCCAAAGGGGCGGTCGGCGTGAGCTCGAATCCAGCTAGCACCGGCTCCTCTCTCGTAGGGTCGGCGGGAGGGTTCCTCAGTCGCTGTCCGCAGCCGCCCGCGATGCGCGCACCCTCGCATTTGGGCGATGATTCGGGTCCGTGCAGGGGACGGCGAAACCCGAGGACCACGAGGTGGAGCGCGCAAGCCATCGGCCGCATGTCGAGGGCCTTTCGGCTTCACCCCCGCCGGTACGTGGCGCCGCCCAGCTGCGAAAGCTGCTGCGACGTGAGTTGCGACGGGTCGGCGCCGCCGACGCGAGCCTTTACATAGACGGACCGCGAGGCGTCGTTCGCGTGCGCTTCCCAAACCAGGAGCGCGAACTCCACGTCCCGGTAAGCGAGGCGCTAGCGCTGCTCCGCACGCTCCCGAACGGGGCCGGCCCACAGGTGGCTGTCGACGCGCTGGCAACGGCGTAGCGTCAACGAACCTCAATAGAGGCGACTCCCTTCACGAAGGCTGAGCCGTCTGCACGCCGCCCGCGTCGAGGCCGGCGACTTCTGCTTCGGCTTGAACGCGCCACCGGGGCGGGAGTCAGTCGCTAGGCCCCCCGAGCGGCGACGATGGGGAAGTGAGTTTGGCGGAGGCAGACGCTTAGATCGTTCTATGGCGGACCGCAAGCCGCGGGCGGCGTTCTTGAAATCCAAGGAATGGAGAAGAGTTAGGCTGTCCACTCGACCGAGGTCAAGGATCATTCTCCAGACCGACGATCTGGGAGGGCGCATGTATGCGGTGATTGGGCGCGTGAAGATCAAGCCCGACCATGAGGAGGAGACGCGTTCGATGACCGCGGAGCATGGCGTGGCGATGATCCAGGGGATGGCCGGATCTGCCGAGGCCTATTGGGCGAGGGCGGTCGATGGCGAGCTCACCCAGCACTCGTTCTGGCTCTTCGACACCGAGGAGAACGCGCGCAGGGCGGAGGTGACGTTCAACAGTCTGCGCGAGATGCCCGACGCTCCGGCGATCTTCGTGAGCTGCGACGTGTGCGAGGTTGTGGGGCAGGCGTAGCGGAGATCGATCCTGGCGTCGCCGCGGCCGTCACCAAGGAAAGTCGACTTCTGCTTCTGGTCGATAGCTGCCGGAGCGGCACTCGCGCCGTCGCAGCCGCCTGGGCGGCAAAGGAGAAGTGGCGCCGGCTGTCTGATGGCGATCGTCGTGGTCCGATTGGAGGCGATTGCGAGCGTGGGATGCGAGGGCGTCGCGGTCGTCGTTGAAGACGGCCTTGCCTACGTACAGGTCGGCATCGGCGAGTCGCTCGGCGCTGTTGAGATTCGTCCAACTGAGCAGCCAGGTCGAGGTCCTCGACGACTTCCGCTTCGAGCCGGCGGGCCCGCTTGCGGGCGACCACTCGTCGCAGGCCCAGCAACCACCCGGCGGACTCGGATGGGATGCATTCGTCGTCCGCTACGCGGGGCGAGGGAGCGCTGGCTTGAATGCAGACGACACCCGTGTCTCCGCCATTACGCTCACACTCGGCGCGACTGACCGCGCAGGCATAGCCTCGAGTTTGCGCCCTCGCGTCGAGAACCCGAAGGACCCGTTCGCGCCACCCGTCCTCACTGGTGTAGACCCGTGGGCGACAGGGGGCGACTTTGCCAAACGCTCAGCGAATCTGTCGTGAGCCCGCCGCCGGCGGAAAGCGCCGGGATCGAATTTGCCTGAGGTCTGGTGCCGAACCCCCGAGTACAATGCGCCGCCGCAGGCCAGGAGAGATCCAGGAGCAGCTCATGTGGAACGGTCAGCAAGTGTCCGTCGTGCTCATGACCTATGCCGAGCGCGACTCGATCAGAGCTGTGATCGAGGGCTTCCTCGCCACCGGACTGGTCGACGAGGTGCTCGTGGTCGACAACAACGCGCAGCCAGGAACGGAGGAGGAGGTTCGCAAGACCTCGGCCCGCTTGGTCAAGGAGCCCAGTCAGGGGTTTGGGCATGCGACCCGCCGCGGACTGCTCGAGGCCGCCGGCGAACTGATCGTCCTCGCGGAGCCCGACGGCACGTTCCTGCCCGAGGACATCCTGAAGTTGCTCGTGTACAGCGCCGAGTGCGACGCGGTGTTCGGCACCCGGACGACCTGGGAGCTGGTGTGGGAGGGCGCGAACATGGATTGGTTCTTGCGCTGGGGTAACTGGGCGGTCGCGAAGCTGATCGAGGTCCTGTTCAACACAAGTCATCTCAGCGACGTCGGCTGCACGTACAGGCTGCTGCGCAGAGATACCGCGAGGCGCGTCGCGAGCGAAATGAAGGTCGGCGGCAGCCACGCCGGCGCGGAGATTATGCTGCTAACGATCCGCTCCGGTGCGCGGTTCGTCGAGGTGCCGGTCAACTATCTCCCGCGCGTCGGACGGTCATCTGTCACCGGCAACCGGCTGATGGCGATTTCCGTGGGACTACGGATGATCGGCCTGGTGCTTCGCGCCGCGGGATCCTCTCCCCGACCGCGCCAGCGACCCCCGGCGTTCGTCTCGGAGCGCATGTCGAACGACGAGGAGGCCCGTGAGCGGCTCCCACTTTGACTCGATCGCGTCCGTCTATGACGAGTCGCTGCCCGCGCACGTCGTCGAGCACTACCTACGAAAACGGACGGCGTTCGTGATCGCGCACTGCCCCCCCGGCGACGGACTCGACGTCGGCTGCGGGACCGGGCTGCTCGCCGAGCGGCTCGCCGGCGCCGGATACCGGATGGTCGGCGTCGATCCTTCAGAGGGAATGCTCAAGATTCTCGAGGCGAGGACGCCAGTGGTGCGCCCGGTGCATGCGTCGGGAACTTCGCTGCCGTTCGATGACGACAGCTTCCAGGTCGTGATCACCGTCGCCGTCATGCACCACATCGCCGATCCCGACGAGGTACGACAGACGCTCGCCGAGATGGTCAGGGTCGTGAAGCCCTCGGGTCGGGTGCTCGTTTGGGATCACAATCCCCGCAACCCATACTGGAAGCCGCTGATGGCCCGCGTCCCCCAGGACACCGGTGAAGAGCGACTGATCAGCGAAGCGGAGATCGTCACCGGCCTGCGCGCGGCAGGCGGACAGATCGTGCTCCGCACGCAGCTCGGCGCCGTCCCGGACTTCACCCCGCCTAGGCCTAGGGCGATCCGCCTCGCCGCGGCGCTCGAGCGCGCGCTCGAGGGCACCCCCGGGCTGCGGAGGTTCGCTGCGCACAACGTGATCGTCGCGACGAAGTGACCGGCCGCGCAGCAGTCGCCGACCGGCCAGCTCTCGTGCCCGCGGTCCTGCTCAGCCGGCGGGCAACAGACTGTCGCGGTCCGACACGATTACATGAGCGCGCGCAATGACGACTCAGCCGGCAACGGAATACCGCGTCCCGCGGACGCTCGACAGCCTTCGTGATTGGCTTGCGTCGGGACGCCGCCAGGCCACAGCCGCGCTCGCGTTGTACGTGGCTGTCTCGATCGGGTACTTCGGCCTGCATGTGCTCCCCCATCTCGGAAGTGAGAACGTCGGACTGCCCAACTGGACCGATCCGACTGTCAATATGTGGAGCCTGGCGTGGTGGCCGTACGCGCTGCTCCATGGGCTGAACCCCCTGGTTACCAACGCGCTATTCGTCCCGGACCGGATCGATCTCGCCGCCACCAGTCCGACGCTGTGCCCGCTGGCGGGGATCGTCGGCGCGCCGATCACTGTGGTGTTCGGCCCAATCGTGTCCTACAACTTGCTGATGCTGGCGAGCCCGGTGCTCGCGGCGTTCTTCGCCTTCCTCTTGTGCCGGTACATCACCCGCAACTTTGCGGCGAGCCTCTTCGGGGGTTATCTGTTCGGCTTCTCGACCTACATCTTGGGGCACATGCAAGGTCATCTCCAACTTGTGCTGATCTTTCCGATTCCGGCCGCGGTCCACCTCGTGCTCCGCCTGATCGACGAGCGCATCAGCGAACGGCGGTTCATCTCCCTGATGGCACTTGCCCTCGCAGCGCTCTTCTTGACCGCGAGCGAACTTGCACTCACGTTCGTAGCTCTCGGAGGCACTGCCCTCGCGGTGGCGTTCGCCCTTGCGCCCACCGAGCGACAGCACATCATCCGCACCGGTAAGCCGATTCTCGCCGCCGGAGCCGCGGCGGCGATCGTGACGAGCCCGGTGATCTATTACGAACTCCACGGGATCGTGAGGTTCGGAGCGAACATCGGCGACATCGACGGCAGCGACGCGCTCGGGTTCCTCGTACCCACGAACCTCATCCGACTTGGCCGGACTTATTTCGCGGCAGTTTCCCAAGCGTCCAACACCAGCGGAAGCGATGCCGAGGCCGTCACCTATGTTGGCTTGCCGCTCGCGCTGATCGTCGCGCGCTACACGATCACGCGCTGGCGCCTGACCTCGACCAGGATCCTGCTCGCGATGCTGGCGGTTGTCGTCGTGCTGCTCCTTGGGTCGCGCCTGCACATCGCGGGCTATCCGACGATCCCGCTTCCGTGGAAGCTGCTCGACAGATGGTTGTTGCGCGATGTGATCCCACTGCGCCTGTCGGTCTATGTGTTCTTGATTGTTGCGGTGATCGCAGCCATGTGGTTGGCGCAGCCGCGCGCGGGAAGATGGGCTCTGGGCAAATGGGCGGTGGCGACCGCGAGCATCGTATTCCTGGTGCCCAACATCGGCGGTGGCCTTTGGCGCAGCCAGCTGACTAACCCGGCGCTCTTCACCACCGATGATTACCGAAGCGTCCTCACGCGCGGCGAAACTGTCCTCATTCTGCCGTTCGGCCAGCTCGGGAACAGCATGCTTTGGCAGGCCGAAACCGGCATGTGGTTCCGTCTGGCGGGCGGATATCTCAATCCGATGTACCCGACGGATTACGAGACGGACCCGCTTTTCTCCGCCCTCTTTCGCGACGCCCAGCCGGATCCGCACACGCTGCACTCTTTTCTCGCCCGTCGGCATGTGGGCGCGGTGATCGTCGATCCCGAAATGCCCCAGCGGTGGCCCGAGGCTCTCGCAGCGCTCGGACTCAAGCGCATGTCGCTTGGCGGCGTGTGGTTCTACCGCGTGTGACCGACCCCAGAACGACGAGTTGATCGCCCCGATCACCCACTACAGCGTGATGTTCGTCAGCACCCAGTCCAGCTCGATAGCGGTCTCGAGCTCGCCGTCTCGGTCCGTCCAGCCGTGGAACTTCTCGCCGATACAAGATCCGTCCAGCTGTGGAACTTCTCGCCGATACAGGCGGCGAGCCCGGCCCGCGAATCGGTCGAGGACCTTGACCTGGCTGCTCAGTTGGACGAATCTCAAGAGTGATCAGCGACTCACCGACGTCCTACTTGTACCTATGCACCGGGGGCCGCACAAACGATGACGGTGCCGTCGAGGCGGGCTTGCCGTTCGCCAGCAGGCGACCCGGCGGCAGCTCAAGGCGACGCTTCTCCTTCCACGAACCAGCAGCACTCTCAGGACGAGACGGTTTTCGCGAGCCCGCGGCGCTGCTCATAGGGCGAAGGCAGCCACTCGAGAGGGGTCGACGCGTGCCTGTGCCAGCACGAACTGAGGTCTCGACCCCGGATCGCCGACAGTCTTGCTTGTGTCGCTGAACGGGTCAACCATCCCCACGTGGGAGACCGAGCTTCGCGCGGATACTCCAGACATAGTCCTTGACCGTCCGCGGACTGATATTGAGGACCTCGGCGATCTCGGCGTTCTCCAGCCCACGAGCGATCAAGCGAAGCACGTCGAGCTCGCGGGGAGACAGCTGATCAGGGTTTGGCGAATCAGGCTCCCGGTCGGGATTTGCTCGACGCCCATCTTCGAGCATTAGTTCGGCCGTCCGAGGGGACAGCCAAGCTGACCCGCCGGCCGCGGCGCGCACGGCCGCGACGATGTCGTCGATCGGCGTGTCCCTCGCCAGGAGACCGGACGCGCCTGCCTGCAAGGCGTCTGCGACGTCCTCCTCGGTCGCAAACAGGGTGAAGGCGAGCACGCGCGTAGTGGGACTCAGCTCGAGGATTGCGCGTGTCGCCTCGCGAACCTCGAGATCTGGCATCGGGAGATCCACTAGGACCACATCGGGACGCAGCTCGGACGCCAGCTGCACGCCCATACGACCACCTGAGGCCTGTCCAACCACCTCGATGTCCGCGCGCCCGCCGAGCAGCGACACCAGTCCAGTGCGAAACAAGTCGCGATCGGCCACCACCAGTACCCGGAACACCGGGGGTGGGGCCCCGCCTTCATTCATCGTCGGCCCCTTTCGCGTCGCAGACCATAGTATGGGGGGTGGCGCTAGCCCTCAACGGCGGCGAGAGGAAGTGGCGTGGAGATGGCCGCCGCGAGTTCCACCGCGAGCTTGCTCTCGTAGCGTACGAGCAGCGGGTGCGAGCCGACTCGGACAGTGTGCTTCCGAGTCGTCAATGACGAAGTGGGCGCGCGCGTCTTCGTCCCCTCCTTCCTCGTCCCTCGCGCTGACGTCGCCGCCGCACCGCCCGGCTCGCCTCGGACGTGAAGCCATAACTGATGGCCGCCGCGCGCGGCGAGCGCCGCGTCGCCGGGTCCCATGCGGCGGACTGGTCCCCTCGTACACACACAGCCGTGCGACCACCGGCGTCAACGCATCCGTGGGCGCACGAATGCGTTCTTTGCAGGTGTTTTCACCGTGATCGACGCTCAACTTGCGGCCTCAATCGGGGCCGCTCGACGCCCAGCGCACCAACAATTAGACCAAGAAGAACCCGCGTATTTGCGGGGCTTTTATTCGTTGACCCGTCATCTACACTTCACTACATGAGTAGCGAAGCAATCCGAATCGAGTCCGAGACGCTGAACGCACTGCGCGACCGAAGCGCGCAGAGCGGCGAGCCGATCGTACGACTGGCCCAGCGCTACATCGGCGAAGGCATGCGGCTCGACCGGCATCCCGGAATCGTCTTCCGCGATGGGCCAGCAGGCCGCCGAGCAGTCGTGATCGGCGGACCCGACGTGTGGGAGGTGATCGCCGCCGCACGGCGCGCACCCGAGCGTGGCGAGAAACTCATCCGCGCTCTTGGCGAGCGGATCGGCGTGCCGGCCGAGAAGATCCGGATCGCGGTGAGCTATTACGGCGAGTACCCGGACGAGATCGACCGGTTCATCGCGGCCAACGAGCAGGAGGCCGAGCAACTCGAGCGCGCGCTCGAGAACGAGCAGCGCCTGCTCGGATGAAGCTCCTGCTCGACGAGATGTACACGCCAACCATCGCGGAACAACTCCGGGCGCGAGGCCACGATGCCGCCTCAATCCACGACCCCGAATACCGGATCCTTGAAGGAGAGCCAGACGACGAGGTGTGGGCAGCCGCCATCGCCGACGACAGAGCGCTCGTGTCCGAGAACGTTCAGGACTTCCGCCGTATCGAAGCGAACGCCCTTGCCCACGCGCAATCGGTCGCACGCCTGATCTTCACCACCGACCGGCAGTTCCCCAGGGGCGACCCAGCAACCCTCGGCCGGCTCGTCAGCGCACTCGACGCGCTGCTCGCCGCCAATCCCGACCTGGCGACGGCGCTGTTCCTCAAACCGGCGCCCTCCGCATAACCACGAGCCTCGGCGTCTCAGGACCAGCCGACCAGACGGACCCGGACGCCAACGTCCACACAGACCACGGGCGCGTTGCTGCACCGAGCAGGGATCTGAACCCCGGCCTATCGCTCAGACCCGAGTTGCCGGCTTTGCGGGTCCAAGGCGCGAAGGCCTTTACGGAAGTCGCTCAGGAAAAGCCGGTCTCGTTGCCGGCCAGAGGCTCGCCGCGGATCCGTCGCCAATGTCGCCCCCGGCGCTGATTCGGTAGCACGGGGACCAAAATCCGCAGCACATGCGGGCTGCTCGTCCTCGTCGATCTCGAGCGTCTTGTCGAGGCCGACGAAGACAACCCGTAACGCGACGTTGCACCGATCACGAGCACCGCATTATGTCTGGCTAGCTCGAGATCGACGCGCGTTGCCTACGTAGTCAGCCCGAGCCTGGTGGCTTCGGCGGCGGCTTGGGTTCGGGTGCGGACGTCGAGCTTTCGCAGGATCGCGGAGACGTGGTGGTCGACGGTCTTCTCCGACACCACGAGGCGTGCAGCGATCTCGGCGTTGCGCAGCCCGTCGGCCAGCAGCTGCAGCACCTCGAGCTCCCGTCCGGTCAGCCCCGCGGGGTTCTCACGCGTCTGCGGGCGCGGACCGCGCGGCACCTTCGCGCCCAGCTCCCGGAGCCTCCGGCCGTCGATCGCCGCGGCCGGTGCTGCCCCTAGCTCGCGCAAGACTCCGAGCGCACACTCGAGCATCTCCCCTCTGCCACTGTCGATCGCCGCCAACGCCGCGTCATACAGGCACTCCAGCCGCTGCCCACTCAGCTACGGCATCGGGCCACCGACCGGCCAGCATCAGCGCATACGGGCCAGTCCCCGCATCCGGTCCGAGGCCGTCGTCGATTCCGGCGCGCCGGCGCCAGCACAACAGCTCCCCCGCCATCCACGGCTTCTCCACGACCTTGGCCAGTATGGCATCGGTGGCCGCCGCCAGCTCGGCATCGCGACCCTCGAGCCACAGCGCCTCGGCGCGCACGCAAACGACCCTCCACTCGTGGTAGTCGCCGAACCCGGGTTCGCACAGCGTGGGAGCCTAGGTCGTGCGCCTCGCAGTACTCGAGGCCCTCTGCGACGACCCCATCGATACCGGTCCGATCCCGGACCCGCGTGGCGCACTCGGCCAGTCCGAGGTACGCGTCGCCGGCAAACTTCGCCAGTCCGTGCTCAAGCGCAATCGCCAGCGCACGCTCGAGGTGGGAGCGACCTTCCGGCCGTACCACCAGAAACTCGATGTTGCCACAGACGTAAAGGGCCTCTGTCTCGAACTCCGGGTCATCGAGCCCGGCGGCCACCGCCCGTGCGTGCTGCGCCCACACGAGGACCGGCTCGACATCCTCGTTCGTCAGGTACGTGCTCGATAGTCCCAGGTACGCCTTGGCGAGTTCGAGCGACGGCGGCAGCTGTTCGAGCACATCGATTGCCCGCTGCATCGTCGCGCGCACCAGCTTAGGATCGGACACCCTGCAATGGATCGAATGGCCGAGCCTCCGGAGCGTGCGGCCTTCACCGAGCTTGTCGCCGACGCGGCGGTGGCACTCGATGGCCTCCTCCAGCGCGGCCTGCTCCTCGGACCAGGCTGCTGTCACGAAGCACTCCTCGGCGAACAGCTCGAGCATCGCTCCGCGCTCGACCGGACCTAGCCCGCCAGCGTGCCTGAGCGCCCTCCGGTACTGCTCGGCAGCCTCCCGGTGCGCCGCAGCGGACGCGGCTTCGCCTGCGGCAGCCCGCGCGAACTCAAACGTCGCCTTGCCGTCGTCGGCCGCCTCAGCGTGGTGAGCCAGGCGGGCGGTATCGACCTCAGCGCCGTGCTTGATCAGCGCCGCCAGCACCTGCCGCTCGCCGAGCAACGCCTCCAACAGCCATACGTCGGCCGGACCCGGAACCACCGCGATCGCCTCAAGCACCGCCTGTGAGTCAGCGGAGAGTCGCATCGCGCGAGCGAGCACCGCGTCCCGTGCGCTCGCCGGCAACCGGTGACCACCTGAGGCGAGCACCTCGGTGACGAAGAACGGGTTCCCAGCCGTCAGGCCATACAACTCCCCGGGGTCGAGCTCCACGCGGGCATCGCCGACCAGCTTGTCAACCGCGTCCGCGGACAGTGGCGCCAGATTAAGCCGTGACACCGCAGCCCCCGTCTGCAACTCACCGATCGCCTCACGCCACGTGGCTGACGCAGCCAGCCCTTCGTCGCGGAGCGTGGCAATCGTCAGCGCCGGCACCTGCCCAATCCTCCGCCCAAGCATCGTCAACACATCCAGCGTCGCCTCATCGGCCCAATGAAGATCCTCGATCACCAGCACCGGCCGCCAGCGGCGCTCGAGCTCGCGCCGCAGCGCATCAAAGCAGCCCGCTGGTTTCTCGCCGCCATCGATCGCCGCCTGCAGCGCGCCGCCGGTGCTCCGCGCGATGTCGATCAGCGGCGACAGGGGACGCGGCGTCCGTAGCCCCTCGCAGGCGCCCCACAGCACGACCGACCCGGCCGCCGCGTCGCTCTGGCAGAAGTGATGGACGAGGGTCGTCTTCCCGCTCCCCGCCTCACCCGCGACGAGAACGAGGCGGCCGCGGCCGGCCCGGGCAGCCCCCAGGCAACGGTCGAGAGCCGTGAGTTGCTCCTCGCGCTCCAGCAGGCGCTCACCCGTCATCTGTGCGCTGCCCCGGTCCCGCACCGCCACGACCACATCTTCCTCTGAGGCGACTCGACCGTCAACCGAGCAGCACGCCACGATCCGTCCGCCGCCGGGCGCGGCCGACGCCGATCCCAACAACCGATCCCAAGACCGACCGCGACCGCGCGGACGCCGGCACCGATCAGCGCGTCATCCCAGGCGCACCCGCCGCTCGCGGACGCCGGCCGGAACACCCGCACGGCCTTATGGAAGAGACCTTCTACATGACCCCTCCTTCAGCGTTCGTGACGCACTGCAGGGATTTCACATGCGAGCCGTGGTGACCCGGGTATCGAATCCCGCACTGCGCGATGACCAACACACCCACAAATCAGTGTGAGAAGAAAAAGCCGCTTTGCAGGGAAAAATCGGGGCGCCCGGATTTGAACCGGGGACCTCACCGACCCGAACGGTGCGCGCTACCAGGCTGCGCTACGCCCCGAATGGGCCCAGTATCCCACAGCCACGGCGTATCCCGAGGCCCCGGTCCGGGTGGCTCCGGCGCCGTTAGCGCCGCGGGTCCGGTCACTCGGTCAAGGCCCGGACTCGGATCGCCGACGTGGCGGCGCCGAGTTGGCTCGCCACCGTTCCGGCGCGGAAGCGGCGATCACGCGACCGCGAGCGAATCGGGTCCGGGCGTCGGTAGCGCCGCGCTCTCGGCGGCCGGCCGTCGCCGGCTGGCCAGCGGAATCGGCCGCTCGGCGGGCGGCCGCCCGGCGACGGCGGCGGCTGTGGGCAGCGCGCCGGCGATCAGGGGCATCGAGCTGGCGGGCTGCGGTTGGGCGCCCGCGGGAAGGGGCATCGAGTCCGCCGCCCGGGCGAGCACCGCGTGGCGCCGGCACGGCTGGCAGTGCGCCAGATGGCACGCGAGCTGGCGGGTGTCGCGGACGCCGAGGCGGCGAAGCGTGTGGCCCTCCCGGGCATCGATGACCGCGCGAATGCGCTCGCAGCGACGGCCGCTGATCAGCTCCTCGTACTCCTCGGCAAGACGGCGCCGGGCGCGGAACAGCGTGCTCTCGACGACCGGTCGCGACATCCCCAGCCGCGTGCCGATCTCGCTGTAGGACAGGCCCTCGAGCTCGCGCAGGACGAGAATGCGGTGATGAAGCTCGGACAACCCGCGGAACGCGCCGCATAGGTCCTCGAGCTGCTGCTTGCTCTCCACCGCGAGGTCAGGCCCCGGGGCGATCGAGAACAGCTCGTCGGGTCCGCCCTCGGCCTCGCCCTCCGGGTCGAACGGGACCTCGTGCGTGCGCCGGGCTCGCCGAAGCTCGTCGATACACGCGTTACGGGCGATCTGGTAGATCCAGGGCTTGAACGTGATCGGACGCTCGGTGTCCCGCAAGCGGCGCAGCACCGAGATGAACACCTCCTGTGAGACGTCCTCGGCTCGGTCGGCGTCGTGAAGAATCCCCCCAACGTACGACCAGATCCGGATCCGGTAGCGCGAGTACAGCTGCTCAAAGGCCCTGTCCTCGCCTCGCCGGACCGCCGCAACCAACTCGTGATCCGTGCGCCACGAGAATTGGAGCGCCTCTGGAAGCAGCCGTGCCATCACCAAGTAGTCCCCGTCCTCTGAATCCCCCTCAGCTGCTGGGACTCTACCGGGAATCAGCCATATGTCCAGAGCTTTGGTGAAAGACGCTAACGTTTGGCGAAGGATCTAGCCGAAAGACAGGTTGAGACCGTCCGACCCAGACGGCATACTTCGCGCCCACAGCGCAGGCGGCAAAGGAGGACATTCGACCGATGGCCATTCACCTGACCCCCACTGAGCTTGCACGAGAGTCCGGTCTGGAGCGCCGCGATGTGATCGTCAAGTGCGTCGAGTGGGGGGTACCGATCTTCAACGGGCGCATCGACAAGACCCTCTTCCTCTCCAGCTTCCGCGAAATCACGGGCTCGACGCCGCAGGCCAAGCAGCAGCCCCAGCTCGCCTAGCGCGGGATTTCGCAGCCGCCAATCACTCCCCCAGTCTCGCCGAGCCGGCGGGCTGTCTATTCCTGAGCCGACTGACGCAACAGCGTCGAGGTCGTCTGCTCCAGGATCTTCCGCCAAGCGCGGGTCTTCTCGCGCTCCGCCTCGAAGTGCTTGACCACCTTGCGCACTCTCGTCGCCGAGATCTCGATTCCGTGGCGGGCGCAGATCCGCTTGAAACGAGGGTAGTCGTGGGCCAGCTTCAGCGTCACCGACTGGAAGCCGTGACGCGCGATGTCCACCCGCGACGTGAAGTTCATGACGCTCGTCTGGAACATCAGCTCGTCGTTCGGCTCGGGCTCGACGAGGATGATGTCGACACCCGGGTAGCGCTGCTCCCACCGGCGCGCGAGGTCGTGCAGCCGCTGGTAGGCGAGCAACTTGAACGCCTGGTATCCGATCTGGGGAAAGCCCATATCCGACACCCGCCGCGCCCGTGAGCCGGTGATCGTCGGTATCCGCTTCTGGAAGTCGTTGACGTAGGGCACAAGCGGATTGACCACCACGATGAACTTCGCGCCGGCCTCGACCGCGATATCAAGGTTGGTGGTCGACACGATCCCTCCGTCGACGAGCTCGCGGTCCTTGACCCGGACCGGGGTGTAGATCATCGGCAGGGCGCTGGAGGCGGCCACCGCCGTCGAGATCGGAACGTCGTCCCAATCCTCGGCACCGAAAACGATCCGCTCGCACGTGTCGAGATCGGTGGCGGCGAGGTACAGCTCGTTGTGAAGCAAGCGGAAGTCGTCCGTGCGGTCTGGATCGGACAGGATCGTGCGCACGTACCGCTCGATGCCCTTCTCGGAATACAGCCCGGACGGCAGCACCTCGGCGAGCCCGACCACGATGTCGACCGCCGACACCTGGCCAAGATCCCGGACCAGCGTGCGGACCAGGTGCGCCACGCGGAATGGAATCAGCACGCCCTTGCGGACGAACTCCCGGTAGTTGGGACGCAGCAGCGCGCTCGCCCGCGCGTCCGGGAACGAGGTCGGCACCTGCTGGACGATCACCCGCATCATCTCCTCCGGGGTGACCCCGTTGGCGACCGCGGCCGCCACAAACGCGCCCGCGCTCGTCCCCACGTACACGTCAAACTCGTTGACCGTGCGGTTCACCGAGAGCAGATCGAGCGCCCGCAGCGCGCCGATCTCGTAGACGCCGCCGGTGAATCCGCCACCACCGAGCACCAGCGCCGCTTTGGATCGAGTGCGCCGGCGCCGTACCCCGGCACCGCGCGCGGCGGCGTTCGGCCGCTCCGCGGCGGCAGCGTCGAGGTTGACGACCTTGCCCATCCAGGCCGAATTGTAGGGAGGCCTGCCGGTGTTGAGCCGCCGATGAGCGCCCGCGGCGATCGCGCACCCGCACGTTCGCCGCTACTTTGAGCCGTCCCGCCGGTTATATCCGCCGATGCGGGTGTTCTTGGCGACCCTCGGGGCGATCTGCGCCCTGCTCGCCGGGACCGCGGCGGTGGCCGGGGCGCAGCCACCCTCTTCTGCCCAACGCGCGCTCGCCAAAGCGCTCCAGCACGGCCTCGGACAGGCCGGCAGCCAGAGCGGCGCCTACGTGGTCGATCTCGCCACCGGCCAGATTCTGTTCGCTCAGGCCGCCGACACGGGCCGACTCCCCGCCTCGCTCGAGAAGATCTACACTACCTCGACGGCGCTGCTGCGGCTCGGACCGTCCGCGACGTTCACGACGTCGGTTCTGGGTATCGGGGCCCGCGACCCCGATGGTGTCTGGGACGGGACCCTTTATCTGCGCGGTGGCGGCGATCCGACGTTCGGCTCGGTCGGGTTCGACCACAGCTGGTACGGCACCGGGACGACGATGCACAGCCTGATCGTCGCCCTGCTCCGAGCGACCGGCATCACGGCCGTACAGGGCCGCATCGTCGGCGACGAGTCGTACTTCGACTCGCGGCGCGGCACGCCGGCAACCGGCTTCGGGCGCTCGACGGACGTCGAGGGCGAACTGAGCGCGCTGGCCTACGACCGTGGGTTCGCGAACAGCCAGGGCACTGCACTCCTGGCTCACCCGGCCCTGTACGCGGCCCAGCAGTTCGCCGGTGGCCTGCGAGCCTTCGGCGTCAAGCTCGCGGGCGTTCCCGTATCCCCCGGGCGGACGCCCGCCGGCGCCACCACGCTGACCTCGGTTCAGTCGCCACGCCTGTCGACGCTGATCCAGCTAACAAATGCGCCATCGGACAACTTCTTCGCGGAGACGCTGCTCAAGGACATCGGCGCCCGACTCGGTGGCGCCGGCACGACCGCCGCCGGCGCCGCGGTCGTCGTGTCCGAGCTGATGAGCAAATTCGGCGTCGCTCCGAGGCTGAACGACGGCTCCGGTCTGTCGCGCTACGACTCGACGACTCCGACCCAGATCGTCACGGTGCTCGAGGCGATGGCCAACAACTCGGAGTTCGTCAACTCGCTCGCGCTGATGGGAGAGACCGGCACGCTCCAGGATGAGGGACTGGGCACGATCGCCCAGAACGACTGCCGCGGTAAGACCGGCACGCTCCGCGACGTCGCGAACCTCGCGGGGTACTGCCAGGCGCGCGACGGCCACACGCTCGCGTTCGCGTTCATGGCCAACGGGCTCGGCGACCCCAACTACGTGCACGGGGTCGAGGCCTCGATGGCCGCCGCAGTGGCGAGCTACGACGGATAGCAGCTTCGGTACGTGTCCGCATCGGGTGACCGCGCGCCGTCGGTCCGTGCCCGGCGGCCACGGTGGCGGGCGCGAATCACCCGAGTGGGACACGCACGCTACGCGGCTCTGGCGAGCGGGGCATACCGCAGCTCAAGCCAGTAGAGCACGCAGTCCAGCCTCGTCGAGCACCAGCACATCCAGCCGCTCGGCCTGGGCGAGCTTGGAGCCGGGACTATCGCCGGCGACGACATAGTCTGTCTTGCGGGACACGGAGCCCGTAACCCGGCCGCCGGCAGCGGTGATCATCTCGGTGGCCTGCTCGCGGGTCAGCTCGGGGAGCGTTCCGGTGATCACGAACGCCTTCCCCGCGAGCGGCCCCTCGCCGGGCGGCGGCCCCTCCTCCTCCATCCGCAGCCCCTTGGCCACGAGCTGCGCGATCAGCGTCCGCATCTGCTCGTCGGCGAGCTGCTCGTGGATCCGGGCGGCCATCTTCGGGCCAACCCCTTGGGCCTGCTCGATCCGCTCGGGATCGGCCGCGAGCAGCGCGTCGACAGTCCGGAAGTGCTGGGCCAGGTTGCGACCGATGACGTATCCGACCTCCTCGATCCCTAGCCCGAACAGCACGCGGCCGAACGGCTGGCGCTTGGAGTCCTCGATCGCCCCGACCAGCTTTTCCGCCGAGACCTGCCCGAACCCGGACTGCGAGGCGATCTGCTCGGCCGTGAGATCGTAGAAGTCGGCGGCGATCCGGACCCAGCCGAGCTTCATGAACAGGTCGACCTGCTTCTCGCCGAGGCCGTCGATGTCCATCGCACCGGTGAAATGCTTGAGCAGCTGCCAGCGCCGGCCGGCACAGTCCCGATTCGGGCACCGAGTGAACACCGAGTCCTCCGGCTTGATCGTCGGGGTGTGGCAGATCGGGCACTCGCTGGGCGGATGCGGCGTCGCGGGCCGGTCGTCTCGCTCGGCCACGTGCGGCGCCGGCGAGAGCACCTGCGGGATCACGTCGCCCGCGCGCAGGACGATCACGTCCTCGCCCGGCCTGATGTCCTTGCGTGCGAGATCCTCCTCGTTGTGGAGCGTGGCCATCTTCACGGTCACGCCGCCGACCCGGACCGGCTCGAGCATCGCAGCGGGGTGCAGGTCGCCGAACTTACCCGGAGCCCAGATGATCTGATTCAGGCGGGTGACCGCGGTGGTCGGCGGGAACTTCCAAGCGATGGCCCAGCGAGGCTCGCGGCCGACCGAGCCCAGGCGGCGCTGGAGCTCGACCTGGTTGACCTTGACCACGACGCCGTCGATCTCGAACTCGAGCGAGCCCCGGCGCTCCTCCCAACCTTTGCACTGCGCGATCACCTCGTCTTCGGTCTGGAGCTTCTTGACGTCGGGGTGGACCGGGAAGCGGTGCTCGCGCAGCCATTCCAGCGCGTCCCAGTGGGCGTCGAAGGTGATGCCCTCGGTGGCGCCGATGCCATAGGTCCACAGCGACAGCGGACGGTCGGCGGCGAGCTTGGGGTCGAGCTGGCGGATCGTGCCCGCGGCCGAGTTGCGCGGATTCATGAACGTCGAGAGCCCGGCCTGTGCCCGGCGCTCGTTGAGCGCGGCGAAGTCCGGAAGCGACATGTAGACCTCGCCGCGTACCTCGACCATCGCCGGTGGCTCGGGGTCCTCGAGTCGGAGCGGGATCGAGGGCATCGTGCGCAGGTTGTGGGTCACGTCCTCGCCCACCTCGCCGTTCCCGCGCGTCGCGCCGCGCTCGAACACGCCGTCGCGGTAGATCAACGAGATCGCCAGGCCGTCGATCTTCGGCTCGGCCACGAACTCGAACTGCGGATCGATGATCCCCTCGCGCGCGAGGTGGTTGCGCATCCTCTGGACCCATGCCTGCAAGTCGTCGGCCGAGTGCGCGTTGGCCAGCGAGAGCATCGGCTGCGGGTGGCGGACCTTCTCCAGCTCGCTGACCGGCTCGGGCGCAACCCGCTGGGTCGGCGAATCGGGCGAGACCAACTCGGGATGCTCGGCCTCGAGCGCGCGCAGCTCGTTGAACAGGGCGTCGTAGACGTCGTCGCCGATCTCCGGATCGTCGAGGACGTGGTAGCGATAGCTGTGGTGCTCGATCTCTCGCCGCAGCTCCGCGGCCCGCTCCCGCGGGTCGGTGGCGCGCGTTTGGCGGGCAGCGCTCACGGACGCTCGGCCAGGTTCTCGGCGGCCGGCTGGACCAGCCGCTCGAGGTCGTATCGCTCGAGCACCGACATGCCCTCCCGGTCGGTGAGGTCGAAGTGGACCGGCGTGACCGCGATCTTGCCCTGCGCGACCGCCGCGAGATCGGTCCCGGTCTCGTCGCGCTCATAGCTGGCGTCGCCGTAGATCTTGTAGAGCCGCCGTTTCTCGCCGCCGCGGTCCACCAGCGACAACTCGTCCTGATACACGCGCTTGCCCAGCCGCGCCACCGCCACGCCCCGCGGTGGGGCGCCGGGCACGTTGATGTTCAGCAGCGTTCCCGCCGGCAGCGGCGCGGCCTCGAGCTGGGCGACCAGACGGGCCGTGAACGACGCCGCCACGCTGAAGTCGAACCCGGTCCCGACCCTGAAGTCGAGCTCGCGCGCGCTCGACTGCTGCGACACCGCGATCCCCGGCAAGCCGAGGACGATCGCCTCGAGCGCCGCCGCCACCGTGCCCGAGTAGGTGATGTCGTCCCCGAGGTTCGAGCCGTGGTTGATGCCGGACACGACCAGCTCGGCCTCGAACCCCTCGACCAAACCGAGGTTGGCCAGCCGCACGCAGTCAACCGGCGTGCCGTCGGTGGCGTAACCGACAGTGCCGTCGTCGAAATCGACCTCCTGCACCCACAGCGGGCGCCTCGTTGTAATCGACCGGGCCATCGCCGATCGGTTCCCGTCGGGCGCGATCACCGCGAGCTCGACCCCGTCGATTTTCAGGAGGGCGGACCTGAGCGCCTGGAGCCCCGCCGCCTCGATCCCGTCGTCGTTCGTGAGCAGGACACGCATCCTGTTCTGATCCTAGCCGCGAGCGGCAGCTGCGGCGGACCGCGGTCACGTCCACTGTGTCACCTGGGGTCTTGACCAGGCAGAAAAGCAGCGAGGCCGCGGCGCCCGTGTCACGCGCCGGAGCCACCGCGTAACACGCGCTCCCCGCCGTACCCGACGCCGGCCAGGTACAGCCCGTGCGCCGGCGCCGTGCGACCGGACTCCGAACGCGGCCGCCCGGCCAGCAACTCGGAGAACGACTCCACCGACCGCCGGCCGCCACCGACCTCGAGCATCGTCCCGATCAGCACCCGGATCATCTGGCGCATGAACGCGTCGGCCTCGATCCAGAACTCGAGGACCTCCCCGCCCCGAACCTCGCGCTCGGGGGCCTCCCACGGGATCGGCCCGTCGCACCAATACGCGGCGAACACCTCCCGCGAGAACCGCACGTGGTCGGTCTCGGTCGGAGTGAACGCCGTGAAGTCGTGGACCCCGACCAGAGCCGAAGCACACGCGGACAGCGACGAAAAATCCAACCGGTGTGGCCACGACAGTGCTCGCTCCCGCTCGAACGCGCTCCGAGCGCGGCGCGCCAGCACCCGGTAGCAGTACGCGCGACTGGTGGCGTCCCGTCGCGCGTCGAACCCGTCATCAGCCGCGACGCACGACAGGACCGCGACATCGTCCGGCAGCAGCGCGTTCAGAGACCGCACTGAAACCGGCGGCCCGGTATACGAAGCGACCTGCCCCCACGCATGGACCCCTGCGTCTGTCCGCCCCGCGACCGTAAGAGCCACGCTCTCCAGCCGCAAGAGCACACAGAGCGCGCGCTCGACCTCCCCGCAAACCGTGCGCACTCCTGGCTGCTTCGCCCACCCCGAAAACCCGCTCCCCTCGTACTCGAGGACGAGACGAGCGGTCAGACCAGCTCCAGCAGCACCATCTCAGTGGAATCGGACCGCCGCGGCCCTAGTTTCAGGATCCGGCTGTACCCGCCCGGCCGCTCGGTGTACCGCGGCGCGATCTCCTCGAACAGCTTGTAGACCATGAACTTGTCCTGGCCGAGTGCCGAGAGCGCCCGCCGGCGGGCGTGCAGGTCGCCCCGCTTGGCCAGCGTGATCAGCTTCTCGAGCTCGGGCTTGACCGCCTTCGCCTTGGTCTCCGTGGTGCGGATCCGCTCGTGCGCGATGACCTCCTTGGTGAGGTTCATCAGCAGGGCCTTGCGATGGGCCGCATCACGGGAGAGCTGATATCGCTGACGTTGATGGCGCATGTCGAATCCGGATGGACGGTAGCGGCAAACTACTCGTTGCGCAGCCCAAGACCCCGCGTGTGCAGCGTCTCGATCACCTCGTCGATCGACTTCTTGCCGAAGTTCGGGATCGCCGCAAGCTCAGACTCGCTCTTCGAGACCAGATCGCCGACCGTCTGGATGCCGGCGCGCTTCAGGCAGTTGTACGACCGCACGCCGAGCTCGAGCTCCTCGATCAGGATGTCGTCCATCGCGTTCGGCGGACGCGACGGCACACCGCCGACCGCGCCGGCGACGCCTGGCTCCAGAACGCCCGGAGCGCCCGCCTCGCGCAGCTCGACCACCCGCTCGGCGTCGGTGAAGATCGCGAGTTGCGAGATCAGGATCTCGGCCGCCTCGCGCAAGGCCGCGTGCGGGTCGATCGAACCGTCGGTCTCGATGTCGAGCGTAAGCTTGTCGTAGTCGGTCCGCTGCCCGACGCGGGCCTGCTCGACGTTGTAGGCGACGCGCCGCACGGGCGAGAAGATCGAGTCGATCGGGATCACGCCAATCGGCTGGTCGGGCGACTTGTTCTCCTCCGCCGGCCGGTAACCGCGCCCGCGCCCAATCGTCAGGTACACCTCGAGCTTGGTCTTCTTCTCCAAAGTCGCGATGTGCGCGTCCGGGTTGAGGATCTCGACTCCCGAGGGCAGGTCGATGTCCTTGGCGGTGATGTCGCCGGGCCCGGTTACGACGAGCGGCGCCTCGATCTCGGTCGCGTCCGAGTGCATCCGGCACACGACCCCCTTCAGGTTCAGGACGATGTCGGTCACGTCCTCCTTGACGCCGCGGATCGTCGAGAACTCATGCGCCACGCCTTCGATCCGCACAGAGGTCACGGCCGCGCCGGCCAAGGACGAGAGCAACACGCGCCGCAGCGAGTTGCCGAACGTGTAGCCGAAGCCCCGATCGAGCGGCTCGATCGTGAACGACCCGCGGTTGTCGTCGACACTCTCGGAGGAGATTCGGGGGACTTGGAAGTCGAGCATCAGGGTCCTAACGTCGTGGTTTCATCCGGCCGTCTGGGCGGTGTCAGCGCCGCGGCCGGCCATACTCGGTCGCGCGGCTGAAAGCTTGTTCCTACTTGGAGTACAGCTCGACGATGAGCTGTTCCTGCACAGGAGCCGCGATCTCGCGGCGCTCGGGCTTGCGCAGCACCTTGGCCGTGAGCGAATCGTGATCTGCCTGTAGCCATGCCGGTACCTGTCCGGTGAGCTCGGTGGCGTCGCGAATCACCTGCGTCGCCGTGGAGCGGGGGTGGATCGCGATCACATCGCCGTCCTTCAGCTGATAGCTGGGGATGTTCACGCGCCGTCCGTTCACCGTCCAGTGCCCGTGAAGGATGAGCTGCCGCGCCTGCCGCCTCGAGGCCGCGAAGCCGAGCCGGACGAGCACGTTGTCGAACCGGCACTCGAGCAGCCGCAGAAGGTTCTCGCCGGTGATGCCCGGCTGCTGGGAGGCCTTCTGGTAGTAGATCCGGAACTGCTTTTCGAGCACGCCGTAGTAGCGCCTGGCCTTCTGCTTCTCGCGCAGCTGCACGCGGTACTCGCTCTGGCGCTGGCGCCCGCGCCCGTGGTCACCGGGCGGATATGAGCGACGCTCGACGCCGCACTTGTCGGTCAGGCAACGCTCGCCCTTGAGGAACAGCTTCTGCCCCTCGCGCCGGCACTGCTTGCACTGTGGTGATGTGTCACGAGCCATCAGACGCGCCTCCGCTTCCGGGGACGGCACCCGTTGTGGGCCTGAGGCGTGACGTCCTTGACGCCGGTCACCTCGAGCCCCGCCGCCTGCAACGACCGGATCGCCGTCTCACGACCCGAGCCGGGGCCCTTGACGAACACCTCGACCCGCTGGAGGCCGTGCTCGATGCCCTTCCGGGCGGCGGCGTCGGCCGTCACCTGGGCCGCAAACGGGGTCGACTTGCGCGAGCCCTTGAAGCCCGCGCCGCCCGCCGACTCCCACGCGATGACATTGCCCTCGCGGTCCGTCAATGAGACGATCGTGTTGTTGAAAGAGGTCTTGATGTGCGCCTGGCCGATCGGGATGTTCTTCCGGACTCGGCGCCGGCCGCGCTGTGGCCTACGGGGTGCTGGCATTACTTCTTGGTCGCCTTCTTCCTGCCGGCGACCTGCATCCGCTTCGGCCCCTTACGCGTGCGCGCGTTGGTCTTGGTGTTCTGGCCGTGGACCGGGAGCCCGCGGCGATGGCGCAACCCGCGGTAGCAGCCGATCTCCTGGAGGCGCTTGACGTTCTGCGAACGCTCGCGGCGCAGATCGCCCTCGACCATGAGGTCTCGGTCGATCACCTCGCGCAGCTTGATGACCTCTTCCTCGGTCAGGTCGCGGACCTTGCGGTCGGGCTCGATCCCGAGCTCCGCGAGCAGCTTGTTCGACGTCGAGCGACCTATGCCGTAGATGTACGTCAAGCCGATCTCGACGCGCTTGTTGAGGGGAATGTTGACACCGGAGATACGTGCCATCTCAACCTTGCCTTTGCTTGTGGCGCGGATTCGAGCAGATCACGAGCACCCGGCCGTTCCGCCGGATGATCTTGCACTTCTCGCACATCGGTTTGACCGAGGGTCGTACTTTCACTCTCGTTTCGCTCTCGTCGACTGTTTCCAGTAGTTCCCACAGCCCGGCTCTGGAGACCGTTATGGCCGCCGCTACCGCGCTGTAGAGCACTACGCAGCACGATAAATCGCGCCACGAGCGCAACCGGGGATGTTAGCAGGGGCGGCGTGCAGAGCCTCCGGTGGGTGAGCGGTCGCTTCACCGGAGCGCGCGATGCCGCGCTCCCTGCTACGCCGCAGCGCGGCCGCCCTTGGCCTCGTGCCACGGGGTCAGGATCCGCGGCCCATCCGCGGTGATCGCGATCGTGAACTCGAAGTGGGCGGCGAGCGACCCGTCGTGGGAGTAGATCGCCCAGTGGTCGTCCCCGACGCGGACCGCGTGGCGGCCGGCGGTGACCATCGGCTCGACCGCGAGCACCATCCCTTCCTCGAGCACGATCCCGGTCCCCGGGTTGCCGTAATTGGGGATCTGCGGGTCCTCGTGCATCTCGCGCCCGATCCCGTGACCGACGAGCGAGCGGACGATCGACAGGCCGGCGGCCTCCACGTGCTCCTGAATCGCGTGCGAGACGTCGCCGAGCCGGTTACCCGCCACGCACTTGCCGACCGCGACGTGAAGCGACTCCTCGGTCACCCGCAGCAGCTTGGTCGCGACCGGGCTGACCGGGCCGACCGGGAACGTCCGGGCGGCGTCGGCGACCCAGCCGTCGTAGACGACGCCGATGTCGACCGACAGGATGTCCCCCTTCGCGAGCGTGTACGGCCCCGGGATGCCGTGCACGATCATCTCGTTCGGCGACGCGCAGATCGACCCCGGAAAACCGCGATATCCCTTGAACGCAGGTGTGGCCCCCTGCGAGCGGATGAACTTCTCGGCGGCCTCGTCGAGGTCGGCGGTGCTGACGCCGGGCCGGATCTTCGCGGCCAGCAGGTTCATCGTCTTGACCAGGATGGCACCGGAAGCGGCCATCTTGTCGATCTGCTCCGGGGTCTTCTTGATGATCAAACGTCTTCCTCGAGCCGCAGCGTCGCGATCACGGCGCGGATGTGGTCATTCACCTCCGCCGGTGGCCGCGTGCCGTCGACCCGACGCAGGATTCCCTTCTGATCGTAGTAGCCGATGACCGGTTCGGTCTGGTCGTGGTAGACGTGCAGACGCTTCTCCACGACCTCGGGCTTGTCGTCGTCGCGCTGCATGAGCCGGGATCCGTCCTGATCGCACACGTCGTCGTGCTTGGGGGGATCGAACTCGACGTGGTAGTTGTGTCCCGCCTTCATGCACACGCGCCGGCCGCTGAGGCGCCGCACCAGGTCCTCGTCGGGCACGTCGATGAGTAGCACCGTGGTGATCCGCCGGCTCATCTGCGACAGCTGCCTGTCTAGCGCCTCCGCCTGCGGAACGGTGCGCGGGAACCCGTCGAGGATGAACCCGTCGCGCGCGTCCTCGTGCTGGAGGCGTTCGGCCGCCATCGCGACGATCAGGTCGTCGGGGACGAGCTCGCCGGCGTCCATGTACTCCTTGGCCTTCTTGCCGAGACCGGTGCCGTCCTTGACGTTGGCGCGCAGCATGTCGCCGGTGGCGATGTACGGGAGCTGGAAGTCCGAACGCAGGCGGTCGGCCTGCGTTCCCTTGCCGGCACCCGGTGGCCCAAACAGGATCAGGTTGAGCTCTGACACGAAGGCCACCACTGTATCGGGCCGACGCGCCCAAAAACACGCCGGGCCCCGAGTCGCGTGAGCGCGACTCAGGCCAGATGTGTCCAGTCGGCGCGGATCGCGACCGTTCGCCGGGCGGCCCGCGTGGTCGCGGACCGCCTCGGAATCGTCCCCAAAAAGCAAGCGCATGCCGGCGTCAGTGCCGGCTCCCCCACGCTGCCAAGGTCGCGTCCGCCCGCCCCTTATGTCCCCCTGCAACTGCCCCCGCGACGGGTCCGCATCCCCCCGCGCGCCCCCACGATCCGTCCGCAAGCTCGACATCCAGACGCGCGGCGAACTCGCGGGGGCGCTCGCACAGAGGGCAAGCCGAGGGCGGTTGGGTCGCAGTGCCCCGCCCGGGCGAGCCGCCCGGGCTACTTCAAGAAGCCCTCGTAGTTGCGCATCATCAGCTGCGCCTCGAGCTGCTTCATCGTGTCGAGCGCGACGCCGATCACGATCAGGATCGAGGTGCCGCCGAAGAAGAAGTTGGCGGAGGTCTGGCTTATGAGAATCGTCGGCAGCGCGGCGACCGCAGCCAGGAACAGGGCGCCCGGGAACGTCAGGCGCGCGAGGATGCGGTCGAGGAACTCGGCCGTGGGCCTACCTGGTCGCACCCCTGGGATGAACCCGCCGTACTTGCGCAGGTTCTCTGCCTGGTCGACGGGGTTGAACGTGACCGCCGTGTAGAAGTACGTGAACACGATGATCAGCAGGCTCTCCCCGAGCACGTAGTGCCAGCCCTGGGGGTTGAAGAAGTTCTGGACGTCGGTGAAGAAGTTGGCCCGGTTCTGGCCGAGCAACTGGCCGAGCGTGGGCGGAATCGCCATCATGCTCGCGGCGAAGATCACCGGGATCACGCCGGCCATGTTCACGCGCAGCGGCAGGTAGGTCTGGGTTCCCTGCGTCATCCGCCGGCCGATCACCCGCTTGGCGTACTGGATCGGGATCCGGCGTTGCCCCTCCTGGACGAACACGATCGCCGCGACCACGCCGACCACGATGAACGGCATGATCACGCGGAACACCTGGTCGGGGTTGGTCCACCAGGAGTGGATCCCGTTCGGGATCCGCGCCACGATGCTCGCGAAGATCATCAGCGAAATCCCGTTGCCGATTCCCCGCTGGGTGATCAACTCGCCCATCCACATCAGGAGCACGGTGCCGGCGGTCAGCGAGATCACGATCAGGAACACCTTCGCCAGGTTGAAGTTCGGGATCACGCTGACACCAGCCTGCTGCTCGAAGCTGCGGAACAGGAACACGTACCCGATCGACTGGGCGAACGCGAGCCCGACGGTCAGGTACCGCGTGTATTGGGTAATCCGCGCCTGGCCGACCTCGCCCTCCTTGGAGAGCTTCTCGAGCGAGGGCACGACCACCTGCAGCAGCTGCAAGATGATCGACGCGGTGATGTAGGGCATGATCCCGAGCGCAAAGATCGCGATCCGCCCGAGCCCGCCGCCTGAAAACAGATTGAGGAACCCGAGGATGCTGCTCCCGCCGAAGTTGCTCTGGATCGCCTTGACCGCGTTGGCGTTGATCCCGGGCGCCGGGATGTGCGTGCCGAGCCGGTAGAGGCCGAGCATCGCCGCCGTGAACAGCACCTTGTTGCGGATCTCGCCGACCCTGAACGCACCCAGGATCGTGGAGATCATCTGCCGGTGGTCTCCTCGACAATCTGACAGGTCCCGCCGGCGGCCTCGATCCGCTCGCGCGCGGCCTTGGAGAACTGGTGTGCGTGCACCGTCAACGGCTTGGTCAGCTCGCCCTTGGCGAGGATCTTGACCGGGATCGCCTTGCGCGTCGCGAGGCCCTTGGCTCGCATCGCATCCAAAGTTACAGAATCGCCTGAGTCGAACCGACCCTCCAGGTCGAGCAGGTTGACCGGCTGCGTGTGCGTCCGGAACGGCTCAAACGGCATCGACTTCTTCATGTGCGGGCCGCGCAGCTTGCGCATCCGCATGTGGATTGGGTTCTGGCCTCCCTCGAACCTTGCGCGGCGCTTGGCGCCCGAGCGCGAGCCCCAGCCCTTCTGGCCGCGACCCGACGTCTTGCCGGTGCCCGATCCCTCGCCGCGGCCGACGCGCTTGCGCGGCCGGCGTGAGCCGGGCGCGGGCCTCAGGTTGTGCAGCCCGATTCGATGGGACTGGTGCGGCGGCTGCGCCGGCGCCTTGGACTCTGCGCGCTCTTCGGGCTCGCGAGTCTCATCGTCGGCCATCAGGACTCCTCCGAGACTTCGACGAGGTGCGAGACCTTCGCGATCATGCCCCGGATCTGGGGCGTGTCGGAGTGCTCGACGCTCTGGCCGATCCGACGCAGCCCGAGCGAGCGAAGCGTGTCGATCTGGCGCTGGTCACAGCCGTTGCGCGACCGGCGCTGCGTGACGATCAGCTTGCTCACGCCTCCGCCTCCTCAGGCTCTTCGGCCGAGGTCGGAGCGGTGTCGGCGACCTCGGAGTCGGATGCTGAATCCGCATCCGCTGACCCTCGCGTCGCCCCCGCCCCTCCATCTCCATTGGAGCTCGAAGCGGGGGAGGCGGAGGCCGGTTCAGCATCCGGCTCGGCAGTCAAGCCGAGCACCTGATTGATCGAGAGTCCGCGGATTTCGGCGACCTCATCCGGGGTGCGCAGCGACTGGAGCCCGGCCATGGTCGCCTTGACCAGGTTGATCGGGTTCTGCGAGCCGAGGCTCTTGGACAGGATGTCGTTGATCCCGGCGAGCTCGAGCACAGCGCGCACGCCGCCGCCGGCGATCACACCGGTCCCCGGCGCCGCCGGCTTCAAGAACACGCGCCCGGCCCCGAAGATGCCGGTCGTCTGGTGGGTGATCGTCGAGCCGTGCTTGGGCACCCGGTACAGGTTCTTCTTGGCCCGCTCGACGCCCTTCTGGATCGCCACCGGCACCTCGTTGGCCTTGCCGTAGCCGATCCCGACGACGTCGCGCTCGTCGCCGACGACGACCAGCGCCGTGAACGAGAACCGGCGGCCGCCTTTGACCACCTTGGCCACGCGGTTGATCTCGACGACGCGCTCCTGAAGGTCCAGGCCGGCGGATGAAACTGTGCGATCTCGTGCCATCAGCAGATCCAGGGTAGCGGGCTCATTGGGATTATTGCGGCGGCGCCTGGCGGCGGCGCCTCAGAACGCCAGCCCGCCCTCGCGGGCGCCGTCGGCGAGCGCCTTAACGCGCCCGTGATATTTGTAGCCGCCGCGGTCGAACACCGCGGTGTCGACGCCGGCCGCCCTGGCGCGGTCCGCCAGCATTGCGCCTGCGCGCTGAGCCTGCTCCATCCGCGTCAGCCCGCGCAGGTCGGCCTCGGTCCAGTTGACCGACGCCAGCGTGCGCCCGCTCTCGTCGTCGATCAGCTGCGCGAAGATCCCGCGATTGGACCGAAACACAGAGATCCGCGGGCGCTCGCCGGTGCCGCGGACCTTGGCGCGGACCCGGCGCCGGCGCCTGAGGCGCTGGGCGGGCTTGGTCATCACGGTCATGCGCGCTTACCAACCTTCCGGGCGACGTACTCGCCCTCGTAGCGGATCCCCTTGCCCTTGTACGGCTCGGGCTTGCGCTGCTTGCGGATCAGCGCAGCGATCTCGCCGACCTGCTGCTTGGAGGCGCCCCTGACGACGATCCGGGTCGGCTGCGGGACCTCGAACTCGATGCCGTCGGGGGCCTTGATCGACACCGGATGCGAGTAGCCGAGCGCGAGCTCGAGGTCGCGTCCACGCAGCTGCGCGCGATACCCGACCCCCTGGATCTCGAGGCGCTTCTCGAACCCGTCGGTGACGCCCAGCACCATGTTCGCGACGAGCGTGCGGGTGAGGCCGTGCAGCGCGCGGTGCTCGCCGCGGTCGGTCGGACGCGTCACCACGAGCTGGTCGCCTGAGTGCTCGACCTTGATGTCGCGCGGGACGCGCTCTGACAGCTCGCCCTTCGGCCCGTTCACGCTCACGCGGTCGGGCGCGATCGAGACCGTGACTCCGGCCGGTAGGGGAATGGGTTGTCTGCCGATGCGGGACATCGTCGATACCGGTCTACCAGACCTTCGCCACGACTTCGCCGCCGACGCCGGCGATGCGGGCTTCGTGACCGGTCATGACGCCCCTGGAGGTGGAGATGATCGCGGTCCCCATCCCGCCCTGGACGCGGGGGATGTGGGCATGGTCGACGTACGTGCGTTGGCCCGGGCGCGAAACGCGCTGGAGTCCGGTGATGACCGGCTTGCGCGCCTGGGTGTACTTGAGCGTGATCGTCAGCTCCTGGCCGGGCCTTCCGGGTTTGGGATCGTGGACCTCGTAGGCCTCGATGTAGCCCTGCTCGCTCAGGATGCGCGACAGCTCGCGATTGAGCTTCGACGACGGCATCGTGACGTCGTGGTGCTGTGCGTTCGCGGCGTTGCGCAGCCGGGTGAGGAAGTCGGCAATGGGATCGGTCATCGACATGGTTCGGGTGGGTCCTCTACCAACTCGACTTGGTCATGCCGGGGATGTACCCGTTGTGCGCCAGCTCGCGCAGGCAGATTCGGCACACGCCGAACTTGCGGTAGACGGCACGCGCCCGGCCGCAGCGCCGGCAGCGCGTATAGCCGCGCGTCTTGTACTTCGGCGTGCGCCGCTGACGGACAACCTGAGAAGTCTTGGCCATGTGATCCTTTACGTCTGGTTCCCGGCCGCCTGCGGGCGGCCTTCTCTGCTGAATGGCATCCCGAGCGCTTCGAGCAGCGCGAACGCCTCGTCGTCGCTCTCGGCGGTGGTGGTGATCGTGATGTCCAGGCCGCGGACCTGGTCGACCTCGTCGTAGTCCACCTCCGGGAAGATGATCTGCTCGCGCACACCCATCGAGTAGTTCCCGCGGCCGTCGAACGAGCGCGGGCTGAGCCCGCGGAAGTCGCGGATGCGGGGGATGGCAACCGACATCAGCCGGTCCAGGAACTCGTACGAGCGCTCGCCGCGCAAGGTCACGGCGATGCCGACCGGCATCCCCTCGCGGACCTTGAACTGCGCGATCGACTTCCGTGCCCGACGCACGTTCGGCCGCTGGCCGGTGATCGTGGCGAGCTGCTCAGACGCGGCGTCCAGCAGCTTCGAGTCCTGCTTGGCGTCGCCGACGCCCATGTTGACGGTGACCTTGCTGATCCGAGGCACACGCATCGGCGTCGAGTAGCCGAACCGCTCGGTCAGCACCGGCAGGATCTCGTCGTTGTAGCGGGTCTTGAGGCGTGCCGTGGGCATCAGCGCTCGCTCCTGTCGGTCATCAGTCGAGCCTCGTTCCGCTTCGCCGCGCGATCCGCAACCGCTTGCCCTCGTGAACCTCGATGCCGACCCGCGTGGGCTTCCCCTCTCTGGGGTCGGCGAGCATCACGTTCGAGACGTGAATCGGGCCTTCGCGCTCGATCACGCCGCCGACCTGCTCGGCCCGCTGGGCGCCAGCCACCTGGCGCGGCTTCTGGTGGCGCTTGATCATGTTCAGGCCCTCGATGTACACGCGGTGATGTTTGGGATCGACACGCAGGATCTTGCCGCGCTTGCCGCGGTCCTTCCCGCTGATCACGATCACTTCGTCGCCGGACTTCAGTCGCGCGGGCATCAGAGCACCTCCGGGGCGAGCGACACGATCTTCATGAAGTTGCGCTCGCGCAGCTCGCGCGCGACCGGGCCGAAGATGCGCGTACCGCGAGGGTTGTTCTGGTTGTCGATCAGCACGGCGGCGTTCTCGTCGAAGGCGATGTAGGTCCCGTCCTCGCGGCCGTACGACTTGCGGGTACGCACCACCACGGCGGTCACGACCTCGCCCTTCTTAACCGAGCCCTGCGGGCTGGCCTGCTTGACGGTCGCGGTGACGATGTCCCCGACGCCGGCGTAGCGGCGCCGGTGACCGCCGCGCACGCGGATCACCAGGATCTCCCTGGCGCCGGTGTTGTCCGCGACGCGCAGTCGTGTCTCGTTCTGGATCATCGCCCGGTCCCGTCGCTCACTCGGCTCGCTCGACGACTTCAACCAGCCGCCACCGCTTGATCCGCGACAGCGGACGGCACTCGCGCACGATCACGGTATCGCCGATGTGCGCGTTGTTGGTCTCATCGTGCGCGTGCAGCGTGTTCGAGGTGCGGACGATCTTCTCGTAGCGCCGGTGGCGACGGGCGATGTCGATGCGGACGGTGATCGTCTTGTCGGCCTTGTCGGAGACGACCACGCCCTGGCGCGTCTTCTGCTTGCCGGGGCCGTGCTCGCGGGCCGGCGTCGTCTGCACGACGGCGACGCTCTCGCCGGCCTTCTGGCGTGCCCGGGCGCGCTCGGCGCGCCGAAGCTCGGCCTTCTTGCGGCGCTCGGCGACGCGATCGGCGTGGCGTTCCTCAGGCGTCCGCGGCTTGCGAGTCGGGGTCTTGGCCGCCTTGCCGGCGCGCGCGCGTCGGCGGCGCTCCTTGGGAGCGAGAACCTCCTGCGGCTCCCTCGGAGCCGCGGGAGCCTGCGGCTCCCTCGGAGCCGCGGCCGCCGGGGGCGCGACCGCCTCGGCCCCTACGCCCGGGGTCTGTTCGGTTTCGTTGTTCTCGGTTTCGTCAGCCATTTCGCAGTTCTCGTTCTCGCTGAATCGTCAGCGCCCGGGCAATCTCCCGCTTGGCCCGCTTCAGGCTCGTGGTGTTCTCGAGCTCGGACGTGGCGTGCTGGAAGCGCAGCCCGAACAGCTCACGGCGAGCGGTCAGGATGTGCTCGCGCAGCTCGGTGTCGGTTAGGTCGCGGACGTCGGACGGCCTCATCTCAGGAGTCCTCTCGCATAACGAATTTCGTCCGGACAGAAAGCTTGTGACCGGCAAGCCGCATCGCCTCGCGCGCCAGCGGCTCGGGCACGCCGGCGAGCTCGAACATCACGCGGCCGGGCTTGACCACCGCGACCCAGCCCTCGGGCGAGCCCTTGCCTGACCCCATCCGGGTCTCGGCCGGCTTCTTGGTGAACGACTTGTCGGGATAGACGTTGATCCAGACCTTGCCCCCACGCTTGATCTTGCGGGTCATCGCGATTCGGGCGGCCTCGATCTGGCGGTTGGTGATCCAGCCGGCATCGAGTGCCTTGAGGCCGTAGTCGCCGAACTGCACCTTGGTCTGTCCGCGGGACATCCCACGCCGGCGACCGCGATGCACCTTGCGGTGCTTGACGCGCTTGGGGGCGAGCATCAGCTACCACCGCCTCCAGAGCTCGGACGGTTGCCACCGCCACCGCCACCGCCACCGCCGGGACGTCCACCGCCGCCGCCGGGACGTCCACCACCGCCGCCGGGACCGCGTCCGCCACCAGGACCGCCGGGACGTCCACCGCCGCCGCCGGGACCGCGTCCCCCACCAGGACCGCCGGGGCCACGTCCGCCACCGGGGCCGCCGCGACCACCGCCGCCACCGCCGCCACCGCCACGACCTCCACCGCCGCCAGGGCCGCCGCCGCGACCACCGCCGCCGCCGCCACGTCCGCCACCAGGACCGCCGGGGCCACCGGGACCGCCACCGCGGCCGCCGGGACCGCCGGAGCCACCGGGACCGCCACCGCGGCCGCCTGGGCCGCCGCCGCGACCACCGCCGCCGCGACCACCGCCGCCACGTCCGTCGCGCCCGCCACGACCGCCGCGGCCGTCGCGCTCCTGCGTCTGCGGGGGCGGCTCGTCCATGATCGTCAGATCGGCGCCGGTGTAGCCCTCGGGCATGATCTCGCCCTTGTTGATCCAGCACTTGACGCCGATCCGCCCGAACGTCGTGCGGGCCTCGTGAAAGCCGTAGTCGATGTCGGCGCGCAGCGTGTGCAGCGGCACGCGTCCGTCGGAGTAGCCCTCGGTGCGCGCCATCTCGGCGCCGCCGAGGCGCCCGGATACCTGGACCTTCACGCCCTTGGCGCCGGATCGCATCGCGCTCGTGAGCGCGCGCTTCATCGCGCGGCGGAAGGCCACCCGGTTTTGAAGCTGCTCGGCGATCGACTGCGCCACCAGGCGCGCGTCGAGCTCGGGACGCTTGATTTCGAGGATGTTGACCTTGACCTGCTTGCCGGTGATCCGGTGCAGGTCACGGCGGAGCTGGTCGACCTCCGAGCCGGACTTGCCAATCACGATGCCGGGCCGCGCGGTGTGGATGTTGACCTCGACCTCGTTCTGATTCTTGCGAATCGTGATGTCGGACAGGCCGGCGTGCGACAGCCGTCGGATGATGTGCTCGCGAATCTGCGTGTCTTCGTGCAGGAAGTCCGCGAACGCCCGCTCGTTGAACCAGTTCGACTTCCAATCGTGGATGTAACCCACGCGGAGCGACTCGGGATGAACTTTTTGACCCATATCTGTGACTTAGTCCTTCGGCGTGAGCAAGATCGTGAGATGGCTGGTGCGCTTGCGGATCCGCGTCGCCCGGCCCATCGCTCGCGGCCGGAAGCGCCTGATCGTCGGACCCTCGTCAGCGTGGACCGCCTTCACGTAGAGGTCCTCGCCCACGAGCTCGTGGTTGTTCTCAGCGTTGGCCACCGCGGACTCGAGCAGCTTGCTCCAGTCGCGCGCAACCGCACGCGAGGTGTGAGCGAGGATAGCTCGCGCTTCCTCAACGCTCTTTCCCCTGATGTGGTCGCAGACCAGCCGCGCCTTCCGCGCCGACGAGCGCACGTACTTCGCCTGCGCCCTGACGACCACATCGCGCCGCTCACCCCGCTCTCCCCTTCTCCGGCGGGTAGGGGCGGGTGCGGGCGCCGGGGGTGGCGCCTCTTCCTCGCCCTCCTCGGGCTCCTGCTCGAGATCGGCCAGCGCTTCCTCGTCGGCCTCGGCTTCAGCCTCCGCCTCAGCTTCGTCCTCGCCCTCCGCCTCGGCGTCGGCCTCCAGCATCACGTCCGCAGCGGCCTCCTCGGCCTCGACATCCTCCGGGGTCTCGTCGACGACGTCCTCCGGGGTCCCGTCGACGACATCCTCGCCCTCGGCTCCAGACGCGGGCGCGTCCGCGGAGGCGTCGGCACGGCGCGACTTTCGACGACGGCGGGACCGCAGCGACTCCCTCACCGCGGTCTCTTCGGGCTCTGGCGTCTGGGGCGTGTCTTCGGTCTCGTCAGTCATCGTCTCTTACCGGTGCCGGCGTGCCCGCGATACAGGCGCGTCGGCGCGAACTCGCCGAGCTTGTGTCCGACCATCGACTCGGTGACGAACACCGGCACGTGCTTGCGGCCGTCGTGCACGGCAATCGTGTGACCGACCATCTCGGGGAAGATCGTCGACGCGCGCGACCAGGTGCGGAGCATGCGCTTCTCGCCCGAGGCGTTCATCGCCTCGACCCGCGACATCAGCCGCTCCTCGACGTACGGTCCCTTCTTGCTGGAGCGACTCATCGCTTCTTACCTCTCCTGCGTCCGCGCACGATGTACTTGTCCGAAGCCTTGCCCTTCGGCCGCGTGCGATATCCGAGCGTGGGCACACCCCACGGGGTGACCGGGTGGCGCCCCGGCGTCGTCGAGCCCTCGCCGCCACCGTGCGGGTGGTCGACCGGGTTCATCGCGGTTCCGCGAGTCTGCGGGCGCACGCCCATGTGGCGCTTGCGTCCGGCCTTGCCGATCGACACGTTCTGGTGGTCGGTGTTGCCGATCGTGCCGACGGTCGCGCGACACTCGGCCCGCACCATCCGCATCTCACCCGACGGCAGGCGCAGCGTCACGTAGTCGCCGTCCTTGGCCAGCAACTGCACGCCGGCGCCGGCGGCGCGCGCCATCTGGCCGCCCCGGCCGGGCGTCAGCTCGACGTTGTGGACAACGGTACCGGCCGGCATGTTTCCGAGCGGCAGGCTGTTGCCGACGCGAATCTCCGCGGTCGGCCCCGACTGAACGGTCATCCCGACGCGCAGTCGCTGCGGAGCGAGGATGTAGCGCTTCTCGCCGTCGGCGTAGTGCAGCAGCGCGATGTAGGCCGACCGGTTCGGGTCGTACTCGATGTGCGCGACCTTCGCCGGAATCCCGTCTTTGCGGCGCTTGAAGTCGATCTTGCGGTACAGCCGCTTGGCGCCCCCACCACGGTGGCGCGAGGTCTTGCGGCCGTACGAGTTGCGCCCGCCGGATTTCTTGAGCCCCTCGACCAGCGACTTCTCGGGCTCGGTGCGGGTGATCTCGGCGTAGTCGGGATAGGTGACGAAGCGACGTCCCGCCGACGTTGGCTTTGGCTTGCGAATGGGCATTACTCGCCGGCCTCCAACCCGCCGAAGATCGGGATCGTCTGGCCCTCGCGGACCTGCACGATCGCCTTCTTCCATTGGCGCGTGCGACCGCGGGTCTGGCCACGGCGCTTGGGCTTGGAATGGACGTGGGCGGTGCGGACCTCGAGCACGTTGACGTCGAACAGCTGCTCGATCGCCTGGCGGATCTGCGTCTTGTGCGCCTTGTCGTGGACGCGGAACGTGTACTTCCCGACCTCGGCGAGCGCGAACGTCTTCTCGGACAGGACCGGGCGGATGATCACCTGCGTGGGCTCCATCAGGCCGCCTCCTCCTCTTTGTCGCCACCGGACGGCGAGCCGGCCGCGCGCGCGACGAGCGACTGCAGGGCCGCCTCGGACACGAGCAGCGAGGCCGCCCTGACGAGGTCGGCCACGCCGGCATCGTCGACCGGGATCGCATGGGCGTGGGCAAGGTTCCGGAACGACTTGCCGGCCGCGGCCTCGGACTCCGCCAGGACCACGAGGGTCGGCGAGGTCGCGCTCCACTCGGCGAGCAGCTCCGCGGCCTGCGCGGTCGAGGGCTCGGAGAACGCCGCCGCATTGAACACCGCGAGCGACCCGCGCTCGGCGTGAAGCGACAGGACGCTGCGCAGCGCCGCGCGGCGCGCCTTGCGGTTGACCTTGACCGTGTAGTGGCGCGGGGTCGGTCCGAACACCGTGCCTCCACCCGTCCACACCGGCGAACGCGACGAGCCGGCGCGGGCTCGTCCGGTGCCCTTCTGGCGCCACGGCTTGGCGCCGCCACCGGAGACCTCGCCGCGCGTCTTGGTCGACGCGGTGCCGTGCCGGCGCGCGTTCAGCTCGGCGCGCACCGTCTCGTGCACCAGCGGCATGTTGAACTTGGCCTCGAACGCGACCGGATCGAGGTCGACGCTGCCGCCACCGAGCACCCGCGCGCTAGCCATCGGTCCGCACCTCCACGGTCCCGCCGCGCGGCCCGGGAACAGCGCCGCGGAGCAGCAGCAGGTTCTGGGCCGGGATGATTTCGACCACGGTCAGGCCGCGCTGGGTCACGCGCCCGCCGCCCATCCGGCCCGGGCCGCGCAGACCCTTGAACACCCGCGACGGCGTCGCCGAGGCGCCGATCGAGCCCGGCGCGCGGACGTTGTGCGAGCCGTGCGACTTCGGACCGCTCTTGAAGTTGTGGCGCTTGATCGTCCCCTGAAAGCCCTTGCCCTTGGTCTTGCCCGAGACCTTGATGCTGTCGCCGACCGCGAACGCCTCGACGGTCACGGTCTGACCGACGAGCAGCTCGCCCGCCTCGTCGCGGAACTCCGCGAGGTGGCGATGGGCGGAGGCGTCGGCCTTCTTCAGGTGGCCGAGCTCGGGCTTGGTGATCGACTTCTCCTTGCACTGGCCGAATGCGAGCTGGACCGCCTCGTAGCCGTCGCGCTCGACCGTGCGGATCGCGGTCACCGGGCAGGGCCCGGCCTCGAGCACGGTCACGCGCTCGACGCGGCCGTCGTCGAGGAACCGCTGCGTCATCCCGAGCTTTTTGGCGAGGATCGCAGCCATCGCGGTTCAGGACGCCAGGCGGATCTCGATATCCACGCCGGCCGGAAGGTGGTCGAGCCGCTGAAGTGAGTCGACGGTCTTCGGGGTGGGCTGGTGGATGTCGATCAGCCGCTTGTGCGTGCGGATCTCGAAGTGCTCGCGCGAGTCCTTGTCCTTGAACGGCGAGCGGATCACGCAGTAGACGTTCTTCTCGGTCGGGAGCGGCACGGGACCAGAGACGGTCGCGCCGGTGCGCGTGGCCGTCTCGACGATCTCCTTGGCCGCCGTTTCGATCGCCGTGTGGTCGTAGGACTTCAGGCGAATTCGGATCTTGTTCTGGGCAATCGTTGCCAAAGCTTTTTTATCTCTGTCTTTTCAGTGTTGAGGGCGGGCCCCGGGCTTCGGGGCCCGCCCAAAGGTCGTATCTGTCACAAAAAGGCGGCGGGCCTTAGGGCGACGCCGCCTTGTCAACTATGCGATTACTTCGCTGACGACCCCGGAGCCGACCGTCCGGCCGCCCTCGCGGATCGCGAACCGCAGACCCTGGTCCATGGCGATCGGCTGAATCAGCTCGATCTCCATCTGGACGTTGTCACCCGGCATGACCATCTCGGTGCCCTCGGGCAGCCTCGCGACGCCGGTGACGTCCGTGGTGCGGAAATAGAACTGCGGCCTGTAGCCCGTGAAGAACGGCGTGTGACGGCCGCCCTCCTCCTTCTTCAGGACGTAGACCTCGGCCTTGAACTTGGTGTGCGGCGTGATCGAGCCGGGCTTGCACAGCACCTGCCCGCGTTCGATCTCATCCCGCTTGGTGCCGCGCAGCAGGCACCCGACGTTGTCTCCCGCCTGACCCTGGTCGAGGATCTTCTTGAACATCTCGACTCCGGTCACGACCGTTGAGGTGGTGGCCTTGATGCCCACGATCTCGACGGTCTCGCCGGTCTTGATGATGCCCTGCTCGACACGGCCGGTCGCGACGGTGCCACGACCCGTGATCGAGAAGACATCCTCGACCGGCATCAGGAAAGGCTTGTCGAGGTCGCGCACGGGCTCCGGAATGTAGGTGTCCAACGCCTCGGCGAGCTCGATGATCTTGGCCTCGTACTCCTCGTCACCCTCGAGCGCCTTCAGCGCCGAGCCGGCGACGAACGGAATGTCGTCCCCGGGGAACTCGTACTCGGAAAGCAGGTCGCGGATCTCGACCTCGACGAGCTCGAGGAGCTCGGGGTCGTCGACCATGTCGACCTTGTTGAGGAACACGACGATGTATGGAACGCCGACCTGCCGGGCGAGCAGGATGTGCTCGCGCGTCTGGGGCATCGCGCCGTCGGCAGCCGAGACGACCAGGATCGCGCCGTCCATCTGGGCGGCGCCCGTGATCATGTTCTTGACGTAGTCCGCGTGTCCGGGACAGTCGACGTGCGCATAGTGCCGGTTGGGAGTCTGGTACTCGACATGAGACGTCGCGATCGTGATGCCACGCGCCTTCTCTTCCGGAGCGTTGTCGATCGATTCGAACGACCGAACCTCCGTGCCACCGTACCTCTCGTTGAGCACCTTGGTGATGGCTGCCGTCAGCGTCGTCTTCCCATGGTCGATATGACCGATGGTGCCGACGTTGACGTGGGGCTTATCGCGCTCGAACTTGGCTTTCGCCACTTTGCTTTCGCTCCTTCTGTTTCTGTAGTGGTGTCCGTCTGCGGACGAACCTATTCAGGATATAAAGATTCTTCGGGCCGGTGCGGCTACGCAGCTTCCTGGTCTCCACCGATCTTGTCCGCGAGGTTCGGCGGCACCTCGTCGTACCGCTCGAACTGCATCGTGTACGTCGCCCGGCCCTGGGTGTTCGAGCGCACGTCGGTGGCGTACCCGAACATCTCCGACAGCGGCACGTACGCGGTGATGACCTGCGCGTTGCCGCGCTGCGCCATCCCGTTGACATGACCCCGGCGTCGGTTGAGATCCCCGATCACGTCGCCCATGAACTCCTCGGGGGTCACGACCTCGACCGCGAAGATCGGCTCGAGCAGGATCGGCTTGGCCCGCGCCGCCGCCGCCTTCAGTGCCAACGATCCCGCGACCTTGAACGCCAGCTCGGAGGAGTCGGTGTCGTGGTACTTGCCGTCGGTCAGAGTCACGCGGACGTCCACCATCGGGTAGCCGGCCCGCGGCCCGTTCTCCATCGCCTCCTCGACGCCCTTCTCGACCGCCGGGATGAACTCGGTCGGGATCGACCCGCCCTTGACCTTGTTGACGAAGTCGAAGCCCTCGCCGGGCGCCGGCTCGACGTTGATGTAGACGATTCCGTACTGGCCCGCGCCCCCGGTCTGGCGGACGAACCGTCCCTCGACCTTCTCGGCCGTGCCCTTGATCGTCTCCCGGTAGGAGACCTGGGGGCGGCCGACGTTGGCGTCCACCTTGTACTCGCGCAGCATCCGGTCGACCAGCACCTCGAGGTGCAGCTCGCCCATGCCGGAGATCTCGGTCTGCCCGGTCTCCTCGTTGGTCCGGACCTGGAAGGTCGGGTCCTCCTCGGCCAGCCGCGCGAGCGCGGTGGCCATCTTCTCCTGGTCGGCCTTGGTCTTCGGCTCGATCGCGACCTTGATCACGGGCTCGGGGAACACGATCGTCTCGAGCTTGATCGGCTTGTCGGGCGCGGCGAGCGTATCGCCGGTCACAACCTGCTTGATTCCGACCGCGGCGGCGATGTCGCCGGCGTGGACGTCCTTGACCTCCTCGCGCTCGTTGGCATGCATCATCAGGATGCGGCCGATGCGCTCGGTCCGGCCGGTGTTGACGTTCAGGATGCGCGAGCCCGCGTCGAGCTGACCGGAGTACACGCGGAAGTAGGTGAGCTTGCCGACATACGGGTCGGCCATGATCTTGAACGCCAGCGCCGCGAACGGCTCGTCGTCGGACGCCGCGCGGTGCGCCGGCGAGCCGCCGTTGCCGGAGGACTTATTGGGCTCGAGGCCCTCGACCGGCGGCACCTCGAGCGGGCTCGGAAGGTAGTCGAGGACTGCGTCGAGCAACGGCTGGACGCCCTTGTTCTTGAAGCTCGAGCCGCATAGCACGGGCGTGATCTTGATCGCCAGTGTCGCCTTGCGGATCGCATGCTTGAGGCGATCCGGGGAGATGTCCTGCTCCTCGAGGATCATCTCGACGAGCTCGTCGTCGTAGTGGGAGACCTCCTCGAGCAGGTGCTCGTGGGCCGCCTCAGCCTCCGCGCGCAGCTCGTCGGGGATGTCGACGATGTCCTGGTCCTTGCCGAGCTCGTCCTTGTAGACGATCGCCTTCATCTGAACGAGGTCGATGATCCCCCGGAAGTCAGCCTCCGCTCCGACCGGCAACTGGATGGGCACCGGGTGGGCGCCCAGACGGTCGATCATCGTCTGCACGCCGCGGTCGAAGTCGGCGCCGATCCGGTCCATCTTGTTGATGTAGGCGATGCGCGGGACGTGGTACTTGTCGGCCTGGCGCCACACGGTCTCGGACTGCGGCTCGACGCCGGCGACCGAGTCGAACAGCGCGATCGCGCCGTCGAGCACGCGCAGCGAGCGCTCCACCTCAACCGTGAAGTCGACGTGTCCGGGCGTGTCGATGATGTTGATCCGGTGGCCGTGCCACTCGCACGTGGTCGCGGCCGACGTGATCGTGATCCCCCGCTCCTGCTCCTGCGCCATCCAGTCCATGACGGCGGCGCCCTCGTGGACCTCCCCCATCTTGTAGGTCCGACCTGTGTAATACAGGATGCGCTCGGTCGTCGTCGTTTTACCGGCGTCGATGTGGGCCATGATCCCGATATTGCGAATCTTGTCCAGAGGGAATGTGCGAGGCATGAGTGTCTGTTATTCGGAGCGGAGATTTCTGAGTCGTGTTAGGCCAAACTGCACCGATTCCGAAGCCCGAAGCTGCGGACATGAAAAAGGGCCCATCGGGCCCACTCGCGACGCAGCTGTCGGGAAAGGGCGGGTGTCTAAGTGGTGGACGACTCCATTACAGGGAACCTGCGCGCCTAGGGGAGCGCACGGATGAGCGCACCACCCGAGGCGAGCACCGAATATAGCAGAGGTCCCGAGGCTTCAGAGGCCGTGCTCGCGCGCATTTCGGCCCCTTCCTCCGAGCCCCGCGGGAGGCACAGAATCGCGGTCGCGGCGGTCGTGCTCGCGGCCGCGCTCGGCGCCCTCTTGATCCTTCTATCGCAGTTCACCGCGCTCTACCACGTGCATGTCGCAACCAGCTCGGCGCCGATCAGGACCGTCGGTACCGGAGCCAACCACGCCTGGGCACCGGTCCCGATCGCGCTGCTCGCGGCGGTGCTCGCGTTCGCGGTGTACCGGAAGGGGAGTCGCACGGCGCTCGTCGCGCTGATGGTGCTCGGCATCGTCACGCTGCTGATCGCGCTGCTCGGCGATCTTCCCGACGCCCACGCCACCGGCATCGTCGGCTCGGGCGCCTCGCAGTACGCAGAGGGCACCTCGACGCCGAGCGCCGGGCTGTACATGCAGACGCTCGGAGCGATCCTGCTGCTGCTCAGCGGTGGCGTCGGGCTCCTCATGCTCTAAGAAGCTCCTTACCATTCCCCACTCCCGCCGGGGCAATGGTCGGCATCCTGACACTCCGCTGTCGCAGTGGCGATGTCCCTGGAATCCGCCGTTAGTCTTGACAAACGCGAGGGTTGTCTCACTGCAGCCCCCGGTCCCGTGTGGTGGGCAGCCCTCGCGTTAGTTCCGGTGGCGTCCCTCTGGGGCGCCGGCGCGCGTGGCCGATCCCCGAACGGTGATCAAGGGTTCCGCGAGGCGCCCCAGAGGGACATCCACCTACACAGCGCCGCTCCGGACGGATCGACAGCCCTGCTCCGGACGGATCGGGCCTGCCGAGAGCCCGCCGGCAGTTGAAACGGCTGGGCGCGGTTTTCGCTGTCACCGAGCCCAGCGGCCTGGGTGCCGCGCAGGTGGATGCCCCTTTCGGGCGCCTCGCGTGAACCGCGACCACCGCCCGCCGACATTCACCCCAAGCGCCGGCGCCCAAAAGGGGCGCCACCGAAGCGGCTTACCAGCGATAGTGGGCGAAGGCCTTGTTGGCCTGCGCCATGCGGTAGATGTCGTCCTTGCGCTTGTAGGCGCTGCCCTGCTGCTGCGCGGCGTCGAGCAGCTCGTGCGCGAGGCGCTGGGACATCGTCTTCTCGCGGCGCGCGCGCGCGAACTGGACGAGCCAGCGGACCGCAAGCGTGCGAGCCCGGCGCGCCGGCACCTCGACGGGTACCTGATAGGTGGCGCCACCGACGCGGCGCGAGCGCACCTCGAGCACCGGCGTGAGCGCCTTGACCCCGGCCTCGAGCTGCTCGACCGGGTTCTTGCCCGTGCGCTCCCCGATGACCGCGAGCGCGTCGTAGACGATCTGCTCGGCGACGGACTTCTTGCCATCCAGCATGACCTTGTTGATCACCTGCTGGACGAGGCGATTGCGGTGGACGGGGTCGGGCTCGACCGGCCGGATCTGAGCGGCTGCGCGACGGGGCATGCGGTTGCTACTTCGCCTTCACGCCGTACTGCGAGCGCGCCTTCTTGCGATCGCTGACGCCGGCGGCGTCGAGCGTCCCGCGGATCACCTTGTATCGGAACCCGGGCAGATCCTTGACGCGGCCCCCACGGACGAGCACGACCGAGTGCTCCTGGAGGTTGTGGCCCTCGCCGGGGATGTAGGCGCCGACTTCCATGCCGTTCGTCAGCCGCACGCGGGCGACCTTGCGCAGCGCCGAGTTCGGCTTCTTCGGCGTGGTCGTGTACACGCGGGTGCAGACACCACGTCGCTGCGGGGCGGCAACCTTCTTCTTGCGGCCCTTGCCGGACTTGAGACCCGGCGTGGCAAGCTTCTTCTTGGGCGGCGTACGGCCCTTGCGAATCAATTGGCTGGTAGTCGGCATGCGATCGGGAGCGTAGCAGGGGTGAAGATTTGCGCTGTTTCGATCCTGTGGCTGCCCGGCGCGCCGCGGACCCGGCTCCGGCCCCCGAGCCGCGCCGGCGCCGGCACGCGGATCGGATCGGCGTGTCTAACCCGCTACGCCGGCCACCCTGAGCGCGTCGTCGACCGACACGCACGGCACCCCGACCGCGTCGGCCACGGGCGCATACGTCACCTGACCGCCGGCGACGTTCACGCCGAGCTTCAGCCCGGGGTTCTCCGTGATGGCGCCGACGACGCCGACGGAAGCCAGGTGGATCACGTACGGGATGGTGGCGTTCGTGAGCGCGGCGGTCGACGTGATCGGCACTGCCCCGGGCATGTTCGTCACGCAGTAGTGGGTGATCCCGTCGACCTCGTACGTCGGGTCCGAGTGAGTGGTCGGGCGCGAGGTCTCGAAGCAGCCGCCCTGGTCGATCGAGACGTCGACGAGCACCGCCTGATGCTTCATCAGCCCGAGTTGCGCGCGCGTGATCACGCGCGGGGCGCGCGCGCCGTGCACGAGCACCGCGCCGACCACCAGGTCCATGTACGGCAGGCGCTGTTCGATCTCCAAGGTCGTCGCGAAGCAGGTATCGGCCCGCCCCCCGAAGGCGATGTCCAATTCCCGCAGCCGCTCGAGGTTGCGGTCGTACACGTACACGGTCGCCTCCATCCCCAAGGCGATGAACGCCGCGTGCATCCCGACCACCCCCCCACCGATGATCATCACGTTGGCGGCCGCGACCCCCGGGACCCCGCCCAGCAGGATCCCCCGACCCCCGAGGGGCTTCTCGAGCATGAACGCGCCCGCCTGCGTGGCGATCTTGCCGGCGACCTCGGACATCGGCGCCAGCAGCGGCAGGCGCCCTCCCGCGTCCTCGACCGTCTCATACGCGATGCACGTCGCGCCCGATGCCATCAAGCCACGCGTCAACGGAGCGTCCGCCGCGAGGTGCAGGTAGGTGAACAGCGTGTGGTGCGGCTTCAGCCGCGAGACCTCGGCGGGCTGGGGCTCCTTGACCTTGACGATCAGCGTCGCCTCTTCGAACACCGCATCCGCGTCGGGGACGATCGTCGCCCCCTGGCCCGAATACCCCTCGTCGGGGATCGCCGACCCGAGGCCCGCGCCGCTCTGCACGAACACGTCGTGCCCGGCGTCGATCAGTTCGCGAACGCCCGCCGGCGTCAGCGCCACCCGGTACTCGTCCGACTTGACCTCTGTAGGAACCCCGACTCGCACGTTAGGACCGCCTTCCCGGTTGTTCGCCAGCTATCTGAAATCCACGCCCGCCCGACCTGCACCAACTCAACTCAGCTCACCAGCTGCCGTCCCCGCAGCGCCAGCCAGAACTCGATCCGGTCCCGGGCCGATCCCAGGTTCCGGCCTGTCAACTCCTCCACGCGACGGATCCGGTATCGAAGCGTATGGCGGTGGCAGTACAACCGCCGGGCCGCGCGCTCCCACTGCCCGTTCTCCTCGATGAACGCCTCGAGCGAGCGCATCAGCTCGCCTCCATACGGACCCTCGCTGGCCTCGATCGGCCCGAGGATCGAATCGCAGAACAGCCGTAGCGCCTCGTCGTCCTGGAGCGCTAGCAGCAGCTGAAACGACCCCAAATCCTTGTAGGTCGCCACCCGAGGGCGCTCGCCAGACGCAAGCGCCCGGCCGTTGCCGTTCTCGGTTACCGCCGCCCCGAGCGCGAGCGCCTCCAGAGCGCACCGCGCCTCGTGGAAGCTCCGCCGGGCGTCGAGGACCGGCACGGCGCGCCCGATGCCGACGCGGACGTCGTCGTGCAGCTCGGCGCCGCCCGTCGCCGCGATCCGGTCGCCGAGCGCGAACAGCTCGTCGTCGGGGCCGCCCGGAACCAGCGCGCACGCGAGCGGTCCGACCGAGGCCACCAGCGCCGGCGCCGCCTCCTCGCGCAGCGCGGCCCACAGCGCGGTCTCGACCGTCGTGCCCGAGCCTCGCCCGTCGCCGACGCGCTTGAGCACGATCGCGGCCACGCGGTCGGACAGCCCGAACGGCCCGAGCCGGCGGGCCAGCTCCGACCCGGTCAGCTCGCCTCGGACGATCGCGTCGAGCACGTCGCCGGCGAGCCGACGCTCGGTATCGCCGGCGACCCGGGAGCGCAGCAGCTCGAGCGCCACGATCGTCACCGCCTGATGCAGGGTCAGCCGGTCGAAATCAGACAGCGGGCCGACGTCCTTGATCGCCACCAGCCAGGCCTCGGGCGCCCGACCCGTTCCGCCCGACGCGGGCCGGGGCGTGCCGTCGGCGGCGACCGGGAGCGCCAGCCCCTGGTTCCCGTCGACCAGCGAGGGCATGAACGCCCGCGCCTCGCGCCGGCGGGCGCGCTCGTGGACCTCGGCGCGCAGCGTCTCGAGCGCGTCGGGCTCGATCGGCCGGCGAAACGCGTGCTGCTGGAGCGGCTCGCCCCGAGCGTCGAACACGACCACGGCGGCGCCGATCAGCGTGGCCAGCGCGCCGACCAGCGCGTCGAGGCCCCGTTCCGAGAGGACGATCCGCTCCAACCTCTCTTGGGCCGCCAGTGCACGCCGCAGCACCGCGTACTGCTCGTTGACGAGCTGCGTGAATGCCGCCTCGGTGACCGCGATGAACGGCACCTCGTATGGGACCTCGAACACCGGGAACTCCCGCTCGGCCGCCACCTCGAGCAGCGGCGGCGGGACCACCGCATGCTTGAACCCCGTCCCGAACCCGAGACCGGCGAGGTGGTGATCGGCCAGGCGCGCGCCGAACTCCCGCTGCTGCGCCGGCGTGTCCAGCTGCATGCCGGTGGTGAGCAGCAGTTCGCCACCGGATAGCCACGGGGTCGGATCGAGCAGCTCGGAGATGTGCACCCACCTGACCGGTAGGTGCAGACCGCGCTCCCCCGCGAGCAGGCGGACGTCCAGATCGCGCAGCAGGTCCCCGACGGTCAGCATCTCGAGTTAGGCGGAGTTGAGTGTGGTCACGGCTCTCGGTGTACTCGACGCGGCGTCCCAGAACGCACCAGCATCCGCTCGCCGGCCTCGGTCAGCACGTCCCGCAGGATCTCCTCGATCTCCGCGAACTGCTCGGGCCCGGCGATCAGCGGCGGCGACAGCTGGAGCACCGGATCGCCTCGGTCGTCGGCGCGGCAGATCAGCCCGCGGCGGTAGAGCTCGCCGGAAAGGAAGCCGCGCAGGAGCGTCTCGCACTCGTCGTCGTTGAACGTCTCCCTCGTCTCCTTGTCCTTGACCAGCTCGATCGCGAGGAAGTACCCGGTGCCGCGGACGTCGCCGACGATCGGGAGGTCGCGCAGGCCTTCGACCATCTCGCGGAACGTCCCCTCGTTCGCGCGAACGTGCTCGAGAATGCCCTCGCGCTCGAACACGTCGAGGTTCGCCATCGCGATCGCGGAGCACACCGGGTGTCCGGCGAACGTGAACCCGTGCGTGAAGCCGTTGGTCCCCATCATGAACGGCTCCGCGACCCGGTCGGACGCGATCACCGCGCCCATCGGCGCGTACGCGCTCGTGATCCCCTTGGCGGTCGTGATCATGTCGGGGTGGTAGCCGTACTTCTCGGCGCCGAACCACTCGCCCAGTCGGCCCCAGGCGCAGATCACCTCGTCGGAGATCAGCAGCACGTCGTACGCGTCGCAGATCTCCCGGACCCGTTGGAAATAGCCGTCGGGGGGCGTGAAGCAGCCGCCGCCGTTCTGCACGGGCTCGAGGATCACCGCCGCCACCGTGTCGGGGCCCTCGAACTCGATCTTCTCGGCGATCGCCTCGGCGAACCAGCTCTCGGTGACGCCCGGAGGCATCCGGTAGGTGTTGGTGTTGGGGACGTGATGGTCGCCGGGCGTCAGCGGCTCGAACGGCTGGCGCAGGCTGGTGATGCCCGTCGCCGACAGCGCGCCGAGGCTGGTTCCGTGGTACGCGACCTCACGCGCGATCAGCTTGGTCTTGTTCGGCTTGCCGGTCACCTTGTGGTACTGGCGCGCGAGCTTGTAGGCGGACTCGACGGCCTCGCTGCCGCCGCTCGTGAAGAACACGCGGTTGAGGCTTCCCGGAGCGAGCCCGGCGATCCGCGCAGCCAGCTCGATCGCCGGCGGATGGGCGTAGGACCACGTCGTGAAGAACCCGAGCTCCTTGGCCTGGTCGGCGCCGGCCTGCACCACGTCGGCGCGGCCATGACCGATGTTCACGCAGAACAGCGCCGACAGCGCGTCGAGGTAGCGCTTGCCGTTCTCGTCCCAGACGTAGCAGCCTTCGCCGCGGACGATGATCGGGATATCGGCGTCGTCATACGCGGACATCCGGGTGAAGTGCATCCACAGGTGGCGCTTGGCCAGCTCCTGGAGCGTGCTCTGCCCAGTCCGAATTGCCTCCTCGGTGCTCGCCATCCGGTCTCCTCCAATTCGTGTGCCGTTTTGTACAACGGTATCGCCAGATCTTGGCACGGGCAATTGTGCAGACTGTAGGGAGCCGTTAGCCGATGCGGAGGATGGGCCGCCTGCGGCGGCGTCCATGGGGCCTCGTGCCCCGTCCTGACGGTATCCGTGGACCCTCGACCAAGCTGTGAGCGAGGCGGCGGCGCCCGGCCCGCGGCACTCGCGTTCGATACAGCCCGAACCGCGTCGAGCGGCCGGGCAGCGCGGGGCCGCCGGATCGGCGGTCAGCCGAAGCGCTAGGCGGCGACCGCGGCGACCGCGGGAGAGGCGACGCGGACCGGCGCCGGCATGAGCCAGGCCGCGCCGAGGACCAGCAAGAACGCGAAGCACTGGACGATCAGCGCGATCGGGCTACCGGGGAGCGGGTCGCCGAATACGATGAACCCGCCGACGATCCCGGCGACGTTCGCGGCCGTCCCGGTGACCGCGATCACGGGCACCGCGTCGCCGTCCTGGAGGCCCTTGGCCGAGGAGTAGAAGGCGGCGACTGAGGCGGCGACGCACACGAGCATCCACGGGGTCAGCAGTCCGGCGACGCCGTGGGAACCGACGATCCCGGTCATCGCCTTGATCGCCACGTCGGAGACGCCGAACAGGATTCCCGCGGCGGCGCCGAGCATGTAGCCGTGGTGCTCGGCCGGCGCGCCCATGCTCGGACCCATGATCAGCAGCCCTCCGGCCGCGATCAGCACCGTCTCGAACCCGATCATGCCGGGAATCGAGAAATGCGAGTCGGCGCCGTGGGCGACCGGGAGCGTGAACCCGAGCAGCATCAGGCCGAACGCCGTCAGGGCCAGGCCGACCCATTGCCGGCGGCAGACCCGGCAACCGAGCATCTGCTCGGCCATGATCGCCAGCATCACCATGCCGCCGGCGAGCACCGCCTGGACGAGCGACAGGGGCGCCACCGACATCGCGGCCACGTGGAACACCCACGCGCCGGCGCCGATCACCCACCCGATCGTGAACAGGGGGGAGCCGAACAGCGCCTTGGCCGTCTGGAGCGGCCGGCGGATGTCGACTGACGGGGCCGCGCACGCTCCCCGGTGTTTGTACAGGAAGCCCACGTTCGTGGTCAGAGCGCACAGGAGCGCGAGAAGGATGCCGAAGAATGAGCTCATAGCTGGATGGCGTGGCGAGCGATCCGTGCTTGCCTCATGAGCGTCTTCGGCACCGCAGGCGAAGGGCTTGAGTCCAGAGGCCGGAGTACGGCGAAATGAGTACCCGTGAGAGCATCAGCTCAGTCGTGTCGAGGGAACACGCCACCGACATAACGTATGACCGGCCCCGAACATGCGCGTAAGAATCGATGAAGCCGCTGCTTCTCATAGACGTCGACGGCGTGATCTCGCTGTTCGGGTTCAGCCACGCCGCCCGTCCGGACGGCCGGTTCGTGCTGGTCGACGGTATCACCCATTTCCTTTCGGGGACGGCCGGAGGGCACCTGCGCCGGCTCGAGGCGGCCTTCGAGCTCGCCTGGTGCACGGGGTGGGAGGAGAAGGCGAACGACTACCTTCCGGCCGCGCTGGGCCTGGCCGGTCCGCTCGCGCACGTCGAGTTCGAGCACGACGGCAGACCGCTCTACGCGCACTGGAAGCTCGGCGCCATCGACCGCCACGTCGATCCGTCCAGGCCGGTCGCCTGGATCGACGACGCCCACGACGAGCGGTGCCTGGCCTGGGCCGCCGCGCGAACGGCGCCGACGCTGCTGGTCACGACCGACCCGGCGGTCGGCATCACCGAGTCCGAGGTCGAGCGGCTGCTGGGGTGGGCGAGCAGCCTTCCCTGAGATCGAATCGTGGGAAAGGTTATAAGCGGCACTCGCGGGCCCGCCGATCTCGCATGATTCGCAGGCCCCCCTCATCTCGCGCGGCCAGCGCCTGGCCTCGAACCCTGGCCGGCCAGACCAGCAGTCGACTTCGCGGCGGCCGGTCAGGTACTCGCGGTGACCGAGAAGACCGGCGGCAGGCGCGTCGCCGCCGTGAACCAGCTCCCGCCGGCGTCCCCTGACCCGAACACGTCGCCCGAGGTCGCCCCGAAGTAGAGCTGGAGCGAGGATCCCTCACCGGCGCGGTCGAACGCGCGGCGCAGCACGGTCAGGTAGGCCTGGGCGGCGGGCAGCCCCTCGCCGCGGGGAGTCCAGGTGGCGCCGCCGTCGCGGGTCTCGTAGACGCGCACGTGCCCTTCGGGCGTGACCCGATCGAAGTCGCCCGTGAGCGGGATCACGTACGCGCTGTCGGGATCGCTCGGGTCGAGCGCGAGCGGGAAGCCGAAGTCCGACGGCAGGCCTTCGCCGATCGCGGTCCAGCTCTGTCCCGCGTCGTCGGAGCGGTACACGCCACCGTGAAACTGGATGAACATGCGCTCGGGATCGCGTTTCGAGCGCTCCATCCGGTGGACGCACAGCTGGAACGTGTCCTCGCGGGCGTCCTCGGGCAGGTAGCGGGGGACGATTCCCCGGTTGCCTTTCCGCCAGGTGACCCCGTGGTCCTCGGTCAGCCAGACCCCCGCCGCGGACACCGCCACCGCGAGCTTGTCGGGATCTCCCGGCCACGGCACGATCGAGTGCAGGCACAGCCCGCCGCCCCCCGGCTGCCAGTCCTCGTCGACGCGGTGCTCGCGGAGCGCCCGGTTGAGCTCCCAGGTCTGACCTCCGTCGCGGCTCTCGAACAGCACGCCCGGGTCCCCGCCGGCGTACAGGTTGCCGTCCTCGCCGGCGACGATCACCCAGATCCGCTGCAGCGCCTCGTCCCCACCCTCGGGCAGCGCGACCCCCTCGGCCTGCGTCCACTCGCCGGCCGGGTCCTCGGCGAACCAGATCTTGGGCCCGTAGAACGGCGACGTCGACGTGGCGATCACGCGGCCGCTGCCGGGATCGCGCATCGCGAAGTCGATCGGCTCGCCGGCGAACGCGCGGCACGTGACCTCGAACTCGGAGCCGGGCGCACCCTCGAGCGCGAACAGGCCCTTCTTCGTTCCCACCAGCAGCTCGGTCATGTCTCTCCTCCCGTGATCGCAGGCAACACCTCGACGCGATCGCCCGCGGCGACCGCGGTCTCCTCCCCACCCCGCTCACCGTTGACGAACACGTTGATGTGGCGCCGGATGGCCCCGCGCTCATCGAGGATCCAGCCCGCCACCGACGGGTGCTCGTGCTCGAGCTCGCGCAGCAGCTCCTCCACGGTGGCGCCGCCGATCTCCTGCTCAGCGCACCCCCCGGCGAGTTTGCGAAGCGGTCCGTGAACGCAGACGACAGCCATAGCTCTCGCATCCTAAGACTGGGGCCGACGCCAAAACTAATCGGCTCGCGGACGCCAAAACTAATCGGCTCGCGTCCGGGGCTGCACGAGAAAGCGAACCAGGGGTTCGTTTTCTCGAGCCGGCTCCGTCAGTCGAATGCCCCGTGCCGGGCTCCGTCAGTCGAATGCCCCGTGCCGGCCGGCACCGGCCTGGAACCGCGAGAGGCCGGCCTGGACGTCCTCAAGCGAGCGCGCCCCATGGGCGAACTCGTTCGCCAAGGCCGCGTCCTCCCCCAGCCCCGCCTGCTCGAGCAGAGACAGCCGGTCATGGCGCAGACAAGACTGGGGGAACGTCGCCAGCTCACGCGCCAGCTCTCGGGCCGCGTCCAGACTGAGGCCGTCCGGGACCACCCGGTTCACGAGGCCCATCTCGAGCGCGTCGCGCGCCCGGACACCGCGGCCTGTCAAGACCATGTCCATGGCCCGCGAGAGCCCGATTAGTCGCGGGAGCCGGACGGTGCCGCCGTCGATCAGCGGCACCCCCCACCGCCGGCAGAACACGCCGAACACCGCCCCCTCCTCGGCCACGCGCAGGTCGCACCACAGCGCGAGCTCGAGCCCGCCGGCGACCGCATACCCCGCGACCGCGGCGATCACAGGCTTGCCCAGCCGCATCCGGGTCGGGCCCATCGGCCCGTCTCCGTCGGCGGTCACCCGGTTGCCGGCGGGGGTCCCGACCTCCTTCAGGTCGGCGCCCGAGCAGAACACGCCGCCCTCGCCGTGGAGGATCGCGACCGCAGCATCGGGATCGGCGTCGAACTCGCGGAAGGCGGCCGTGAGCGCGTCGGCGGTGGCGCCGTCGACCGCGTTCCGGCGCTCGGGGCGCGACAGCAGCACGGTCGTGACGGGACCGTCGCGCTCGATCCGGACGCCGGCGCTCATCCCGCGCCGATCGCCCGCCGTACGAACGTCTGGATCGCCCCGACGACCTCATCCGATCCGTCCACCGACGAGAGCGGCCCGACCAGCGCCTCTCCGCAACCCCCGACAAGCGCCGCCGCGGTGATCGCCACGTCCTGCGCCGGGATCTCGCCGGCGTCGATCGCGGCCCGGAGCTCGGCCGCGACCAGCGACGCGTAGCGCTCCCGGTAGGCCAGGCGCTCGGCGTCTACAAGCTGGTCGACCGGCTCCGCCAAGAGCGCCCACGCGAGCGAACGGTTCTGCAACGCCCGGCGCGCGAACGTGACCAGCACGGCCTCGAGCCGGTCGACCGCGCCCGGGCCGGCCTCGTCTGCCGCCGCCCGCATCGCGCGCTCCTCTCCTGCACAGACGTCCCGGAACACCTCGAGGAACAGCTCGGCCTTCGACGGGAAGTGCCGGTACAGCGTCCCGGTGGCGACGCCCGCGCGCTGGGCAATGGCGGCCACCGACGCCGACGCGTAACCGCCATCCTCGATTAAATCCTGTGCGCAGGCGAGCAGCCGCTCCTTCGTCGGAGCGCCGGCGAGGACGCTCACGCCGGCAGCGCCCGGTCGATGATCGCGCCGGCGTCGACGCCCGCCGGGAGCGTCCCGTACACGCGGCCGCCGTCGCCGCCGAGACGGGCGGCGCAGAACGCGTCGGCGACGGCGCGGGGCGCGGTCCGAACGAGCAGCGACCCCTGGAGCGCGACGGCGAGGTCCTCGACGATCCGCCGCGCGTGAAATTGAACCCCGCCCATTCCGTCGGAAGCGAACACGTCCGAGGCCGCGCTACGCACCCGCTCGAGGTGGGCGTCGAGCCGTGCGTCGGCGCCGGCCGCCAGCTCGCACTCGGCCAGGAACGCCGGCAGCCCGCCGGGCTCCTTGACCATCGCCCGCAGGACGTCGAGCGCGGCGACGTTGCCCGAGCCCTCCCAGATCGAGTTCAACGGGGCGTCGCGATACAGCAGCGGCAGGCCGGACTCCTCCACGAACCCGTTGCCACCGAGGCACTCGAGCGCTTCGGCCGCGTGGGGCGCGGCGCGCTTGCACACCCAGTACTTCATGACCGCCGTGGCGAAGCGGCGGAACGCACCATCGTCCGGGTCGTCGTAGCTGCGGGCGACCCTGAGCGCGGCGGCGGTCGCGGCCTCGGACTCGATCGCGAGGTCCGCGAGGACGTTACGCATCGCCGGCTGATCGACCAGCAGCGCCCCGAACGCCGCGCGGTGGCGTGCGTGATGGATCGCCTCGACCGCGCCGCGCCGGATCCCGGTGGCGCTGCCGAGCAGGCAGTCGAGGCGGGTGTGGTTGACCATCCGGACGATCGCCGCCACGCCGCGTCCCTCCTCGCCGACGAGACGCCCGCTGATGCCACGGAACTCGACCTCGGACGATGGCAGCGACCGCGTCCCGAGCTTGTCCTTGAGCCGCTGAAACTCCATGCCCGGCCCGCGCTGCACGAGAAAGCAGGACAGGCCGGCAGGGGCCTGGGCCAGAACCAGGAAGACGTCGCACGGCGGATACGAGCAGAACCACTTGTGGCCGTGGATCTCGTAGACGCCGTCGCCGATCGCCTCCGCGCGGGTGATGTTGGCCCGCACGTCCGACCCGCCCTGGCGCTCGGTCATCGCCATCCCGGCGAGCGCGCCGGCGACGTAGTCGGGCTCTGTCAGGCGCGGCTCCCACTCGGCGGCGATCTCGGGGGCTCCGTCACGCAGCGCGGGCACGGCCGCGTAGGTCATCGACACGGGGCACATGACGCCGGCGTTGGCGTTGCCCCATAGCATGAACAGCGCCGCGCGGACGACGTGACCGCCCGGGGCCGGCGAACGCCACGGGAGGCTGTGGATCTCGCGCTCGACCGCGCCGCGCAGCAGCGCGTGCCACGAGGGGTCGAGCTCGACCGCATCGATCCGATTCCCGTACCGGTCGTGGGTGCGCAGGATCGGCGCGTTGCGCTCGGCGCGCCGGCCGTGCTCGAGCGCCTCGACGCTGCCAGCCGCGGCGCCGGCGTCGCGAGCGCGCTCGATCCCCCAGCCGCCGCCCTCGCGCTCGAGCCCCTCGCGCAGGGCGAGGTCGATCTCGAACAGGTTGACCGGCTGGAGCGGTGGCGCCTGGTTAAGGACGTCGCGAGCCGGATTGGTGACGTCGACGGTGGCCATGTGAATCCGGATTCACATGTTAACCGCGCGCGACGGGATGTCAACGCAGTCGTCGCGGGCGGCCGCGCATCCGCGCGAGCCGGATGCGCTCCGCTTGCTCCGGCGGATGCTCGTGCTTGTTGGCGGCGTCCGCCTGCTCGCGCTCGCGCCGGCGCGCCTCCGACGCGCGCTCTCGATCCTCGGTGAGCCCGACCTCGTAGAACACGAGGCTCGTCGCCAGGACCATCCCGAGCGCCACCAGCACGAACGCGAGGTTCTGGCCGAGCCCGCCGCTGAACGCCACCGCACAGGCGATGCCGAGCAGCACGAGCACACCGGCGGAGCCGAAGCCGACGATGCGAGAGCGCCGGCTCACGGGCGGCACCCGACGCCCGGCGCTCGGGCATGGCGAATCCGGGCCGCCTCTGACAGCGAGACGACCCGGACCCGCGACATTCGACTAGTCGTCGACCGGCTCGTCGTCCGGAACGTCGAGCTCGGCGAGCTCGTCGACGAACCCGATGGAGGAACGGCCACCGCCGATGCCCTCCAGATCCGAGAGGTCAGGCTCGGGCCCGCCGAAGCCGGTGAGCCCCTCGCCATCGGTCAGCCCGAGTTCCGCCGCCAGGTCGTCGTGGTCGAGCAGGCCGACGTCGTCCATCCCGCGAGGCAGCGGCTCGGAGGGCTCGATCTCAATCCGGCGGTAGCGCTTGAGCCCGGTCGCGGCCGGGATCAGCTTGCCGATGATCACGTTCTCCTTGAGCCCGACCAGCCGGTCGATCTTGCCTTCGAGCGCCGCGTCGGTGAGCACCTTCGTGGTCTCCTGGAACGACGCCGCCGACAGGAACGAGTCCGTGTTCAGAGACGCCTTCGTGATACCGAGGATGATCTCCTCGGCCTGCGCGGCCTCGCCGCCGGCATCGATCACGCCCTTGTTGACGCGGCCGTACTCCTGGCGGTCGACGAACTGCCCCGGCAGCAGGTCGGTGTCGCCCTTCTGGTCGACCCGCACCCGCTTCATCATCTGACGCACGATCAGCTCGATGTGCTTGTCGTCGATGTCGACGCCCTGGGACACGTAGACCTCCTGGACCTCGCGGACCAGGTACATCTCGGTCACGGTGCGCCCACGGACCGCGAGCAGCTCCGCCGGGTACAGCGAGCCCTCGTTGAGCTGCGTGCCCGGCTCGATCCCCGCGCCCTCGTCCACGAACAGCCGCGTCCGCCGCGGGAACGTGTTGCGATGCTCCTCGCCCGAGTCGTCGGTGATCACGACCGTCACGGCCCTGTCGGACTCTTCGACCGACACCTTGCCGCCGACCTCGGCGATCTTCGCCAGGCCCTTGGGCTTGCGCGCCTCGAACAGCTCGACCACGCGGGGCAGGCCGTGCGTGATGTCCGCGCCGGCGACGCCGCCGGTGTGGAACGTCCGCATCGTGAGCTGCGTGCCCGGCTCGCCGATCGACTGCGCGGCGATGATCCCGACCGCGTCGCCGATCTGGGCCATCTTGCCCGTCGCCAGCGACCGGCCGTAGCAGGCCTGGCAGACCCCGGTCGGGGCCTCGCACTTGAGCACCGAGCGCACGGGGACCGTGATCACGACGCCCTTCTCGGTGTCGTCGTGCCAGGACTCGAACAGATCGGCGAGCTCGGCGCGGTCGATCTCCTTGCCCTTCTCGACGATGACCCGGCCGCGCTTGGTGGTGACGTCGTCGGCGGCGACCCGTCCGATCAGGTTGCCGTTGGGCTCCCCGGTCGGCCGCAGCCCCCGGCTGTCGGGACCGGCGTCGAGCTTGGACACCGGCATCTCGATGAACTCCTCGGTGCCGCAATCCTCCTGGCGGATGATCACGTCCTGGGCAACGTCGACCAGACGCCGCGTCAGGTAGCCCGAGTCGGCGGTGCGGAGCGCCGTGTCCGCGAGGCCCTTGCGGGCGCCGTGGGTCGAGATGAAGTACTCGAGTACGGTCAGGCCCTCCTGGAAGGAGGCCTTGATCGGACGCTCGATGATCTCGCCCTTCGGGTTGGCCATCAGCCCGCGCATGCCGGCCAGCTGCCGGATCTGCGAGAACGACCCGCGGGCGCCGGAGTTGGCCATCATGTAGATCGGATTGAGCTCGTCGAGGTGGTCGTACAGAGCCTGTCCGACCTCGTTGGTGGCGCGATCCCACAGGCCCGTGACCGCCTCGTGGCGCTCCTCCTGGTTGATCTCGCCGTTGTCGTACTGGGCCTCGATCGTCTCGAGCTCCGCCTCGTAGCGGGCCAGGATCTCCTGCTTGGTCGGCGGCGTCTGCACGTCGTTCTTGGAGATCGTCACACCCGCCTGGGTGGCGAAGTGGAAGCCGACGTCCTTGAACGCGTCGAGCACCTGGGAGATCGTCGGGGCCCCGTACAGCTGCACGAGGTCGTCGACGAGCCGGGTGGTGTCCTTCTTCTTCATCGAGCGGTTGACGAACTCGTAAGTGCTCGGGTCGAACCCGTCGCCGAGCGCCTCGAACAGCGCCCGCTCGATCCGGTCATTCCAGAGGATCCGGCCGACCGTGGTCAGCACGTGGCCGCCCTCACGCCCGAGCGGCCGGTACTCCGCGAGGTCGTGGAGCTTGACCACGCCGTGCTCGTATGACCACTCCGCCTCCTGGGCGGTGCGGAACACGTGCGGGCGCGGATCGTGCGTGGCCGGATCGATCTTCGACAGGGCATCGCCCTCGGGTCCGTACGTCAGGTAGTACGCACCCAGCACCATGTCCTGCGAGGGGGTCGCCAGCGGCGCGCCGTGCGCGGGGGACAGGATGTTGTTCGAAGACAGCATCAGGATCCGCGCCTCGGCCTGGGCCTCGGCCGACAGCGGCAGGTGGACCGCCATCTGGTCGCCGTCGAAGTCGGCGTTGAACGCGTGGCAGACGAGCGGATGGACCTGGATCGCCTTGCCCTCGACCAGCACCGGCTCGAACGCCTGGATGCCCAGACGGTGGAGCGTCGGCGCGCGGTTGAGCAGCACCGGGTGCTCGCGAATGACCTCCTCGAGCACGTCCCACACCTCGGGAATCATCGAGTCGACCATCTTCTTGGCCGCCTTGATGTTCTGCGCCGACTTGCGCTCGACCAGGCGCGCCATGATGAACGGCTTGAACAGCTCGAGCGCCATCAGCTTCGGTAGCCCGCACTGGTGCAGCCTGAGCGACGGCCCGGAGACGATCACCGAGCGGCCCGAGTAGTCCACGCGCTTGCCGAGCAGGTTCTGGCGGAAGCGGCCCTGCTTGCCCTTGAGCATGTCGCTCAGCGACTTCAGCGGCCGGTTGCCCGGACCGGTGACCGGACGTCCGCGCCGGCCGTTGTCGAACAGCGCGTCGACAGCCTCCTGGAGCATCCGCTTCTCGTTGTTGACGATGATCTCCGGTGCGCCCAGGTCGAGCAGCCGCTTCAGGCGGTTGTTGCGGTTGATGACGCGGCGGTACAGGTCGTTGAGGTCCGACGTGGCGAAGCGACCACCATCCAGCTGGACCATCGGGCGGAGCTCCGGCGGGATCACCGGCACGGCCTCGAGGATCATCATCTCGGGCTTGTTGCCCGAGTGCAGGAAGGCCGAGACGACCTTCAGCCGCTTGACCGCGCGAGCCTGCTTCTGGCCCTTGGCGGTCTTGACCTGATCCTGGAGATCGGCGGCCTCGGCCTCGAGGTCGACCTGCTGGAGCAGGTCGCGCATGGCCTCGGCGCCCATGCCGCCGCGGAAGTACTCGCCGAACCCGTACGGGGAGCCGAACCGGTCCTTGAGCTCGCGGAACGTGGTCTCGTCGTTGACGACGTCCTTGGGCTTCATCGTCTTGAACAGCTCCCACACCTGGCGCATCCGCTCGGCGGCGTCCTCGATGTAGGCCTCGGTGTCGTCGATGTCGGCCTGCAGGCTCTTGCGCAGGTCCTTGAGCATCTTGTCGCGCTCCTCGTCGGAGAGCTTTGAGATGTTCACGCCGAGCGTCTCGGCCCACATGTGGTCGTCGTCGGAGAAGTCACGGCCGGTCTTGCCACTCTGCAGGTGCTCCTCGCGGCGAGCCAGGGACTCCTTGAGCTCGAGGATCCGCTCCTCCTTCTCGGCCGCGTACGCGTCCAGCACCTTGTTGACCTCGCCCTCGAGCTGGTCGATGTCCTTCGCCCGCGCGTCGTCGTCGATCCAGGTGACGATCGAAGCGGCGAAGTACAGGACCTTCTCGAGCTCCTTCGGAGCCATGTCGAGCAGGTAGCCGATCCGGCTCGGCACGCCCTTGAAAAACCAGATGTGCGATACCGGGGCGGCCAGGTCGACGTGGCCCATCCGCTCACGGCGAACCTTCGAGCGGGTGACCTCGACGCCGCACCGCTCGCACACAATCCCCTTGTACCGGACGCGCTTGTACTTGCCGCAGTAGCACTCCCAGTCCTTGGTCGGACCAAAGATGCGCTCGCAGAACAAGCCGTCCTTCTCGGGCTTGAGCGTTCGGTAGTTGATCGTCTCCGGCTTGGTGACCTCCCCCGAACTCCAGGAGCGGATCTGCTTGGAGGAGGCCAGGCCGATCTCGATCGCGTCGAAATTGTTAATGTCGATCAAATCGATCCCTTCTTAGTGTCGTTCAAATCTTGTGGGGGGCCGGTGGGGACCAGGCGTTGCCGCCAGGCGGTTGGGGGCGGGCGGGCGGGATCATGAGTCCTCCTCCAGAACACCCTCGGCGTCGCCGGCCGGAATGTCGTCTTCGATCATCGCGTCGGCGTCGCCGGCCGGAATGTCGTCTTCGATCATCGCGTCGGCGTCGCCGGCCGGAATGTCGTCTTCGATCATCGCGTCGGCGTCGCCGGCCGGAATCTCGTCTTCGATCATCGCGTCGGCGTCGCCGGCCGGAATCTCGTCTTCGATCATCGCGTCGTCGTCGCTCGAGAAGTCCTCTTCCTCGAGGTCCTCGCCGGGCTCGAGGTCGGGGTCCTCGACCTCGACCTCTTCCTCGGATGCCTCGACCGTGTCGCCTTCGGGCTCGGTTGCCTCGTCCGCGGCGGCGCCGTCCGTCGCGCGCACGCCGCTGAGGTCGATCCCGAGCTCTTCGGCGGCCCGCAGGAGGTCGTCGTCCTCCTCCCGCATCTCGGCGCGCTCGCCCTCCTCGGAGACCACGTTGACGTCGAGCGCCAGCGACTGCATCTCCTTGAGCAGCACCTTGAACGACTCCGGGATCGAGGGCTCGGCGATGTTCTCGCCCTTGACGATCGCCTCGTACGCCTTGACGCGCCCGACGGTGTCGTCGGACTTGATCGTGAGCATCTCCTGGAGGGTGTACGCGGCGCCGTACGCCTCGAGCGCCCACACCTCCATCTCGCCGAAGCGCTGACCGCCGAACTGCGCCTTGCCGCCCAGCGGCTGCTGGGTGACCAGCGAGTACGGGCCGGTCGAGCGGGCGTGGATCTTGTCGTCGACGAGGTGGAGCAGCTTCAGGATGTACATGTAGCCGACGGTCACCTGCTCCTCGAACGGCTCGCCGCTGCGGCCGTTGAACAGCATCACCTTGCCCGAGGCTTGATCGCCCTCGCGCCGGCGCTTGTCGACGTCCATCCTGATGCGGCCCTCGTGCTCGTCCTGCCAGCGGACGAGCGCCTCGTCCACGTCGCGCACGGTGGCGCCGTCGAACACCGGGGTCGCGATGTACACCTTGCCACCGTCGTCGTGGGCCTCGCTGTAGGCGACCGAGCCGTCGTTGTACCAGCCGTTGGCCGCGACCCACCCGAGGTGCGTCTCGAGGATCTGTCCGAGGTTCATTCGGCTCGGAACGCCCAGTGGGTTCAGGATCACGTCGACGGGGGTGCCGTCCTCGAGGAACGGCATGTCCTCGACGTCGACGATCTTCGAGATCACGCCCTTATTGCCGTGGCGTCCGGCGAGCTTGTCGCCCTCGGCGATCTTGCGCTTCTTGGCGACGAACACGCGCACGAGCTCGTTGACGCCGGGCGGCAGGTCGTCGCCCTCGTCACGGCTGAAGGTCTTGACGTCGATGACGACGCCGCCCTCGCCGTGGGGCACCTTGAGTGAGGTGTCGCGGACCTCGCGCGCCTTCTCCTTGAAGATCGCGCGGATCAGCTTCTCCTCGGCTGTCAGCTCGGTCTCGCCCTTCGGCGTGACCTTCCCGACCAGCAGGTCGCCCGACCCGACCTCGGCGCCGATGCGGACGATGCCGCGGTCGTCGAGGTTGCGCAACGACTCCTCCGAGCGGTTCGGGATGTCGCGAGTGATCTCCTCGTCGCCGAGCTTGGTCGTGCGCGCGTCGATCTCGTACTCCTCGATGTGGATCGAGGTGAGCTCGTCGTCCTTGACGATCCGCCGCGAGAGGATGATCGCGTCCTCGAAGTTGTAGCCCTCCCAGGACATGAAGGCGACCAGCAGGTTTTTGCCGAGCGCCATCTCACCGGCGTCGGTGGCCGAGCCGTCGGCCAGCACGTCGCCGTCGGCGACCGTGGCGCCCACATCGACGATCGGCTTCTGGTGGATCAGCGTGCCCTGGTTGGAGCGCATGAACTTCTGGAGCAGGTACTCGTCCTGGCCGCCGCCGTCCTTGTCGACCACGATCTGCTCGGCGTCGACGTAGGAGACGGTGCCGCCGGTGAGCGTCACCACCACGTCACCGGTGTCGATCGCGGCGCGGCGTTCCATCCCGGTGCCGACCAGCGGGGCGTCGGTGACGAGCAGCGGCACGGCCTGGGCCTGCATGTTCGAGCCCATCAGCGCCCGGTTGGCGTCGTCGTGCTCGAGGAACGGAATCATCGCCGTCGTCACCGACCAGATCTGCTCGGGTGAGACGTCGATCAGGTCAACCTCGTCGGCGGTCACGGTCACGTACTGACCCGCCTGGGTGCGGCACAGAATCTCGTCGCCGACGATACGACCGTTCTCGTCGAGCGGCGAATTCGCCTGCGCGATGATCCGCTCCTCCTCCTGGGTGGCGTCCAGGTGGAGGATCTCGTCCGTTACCTTGCCGCCCTTCACCACCCGGTACGGAGTGGTCACGAACCCGTGCTCGGAGACCTCCGCATACGAGGACAGCGAGCCGATCAGGCCGATGTTCGGCCCTTCCGGGGTCTCGATCGGACACATGCGGCCGTAGTGGGTCGGGTGCACGTCGCGCACCTCGATCGGCGCGCGCTCGCGCGTGAGTCCACCGGCACCGAGGGCGGACAGCCGTCGGCGGTGCCGCAGCCCCGCGAGGCTGTTGGTCTGGTCCATGAACTGCGAGAGCTGGCTCGAGCCGAAGAACTCCTTCAGCGCGGCCACGACCGGCCGGATGTTCACGATCGTCTGCGGCGTGATCGTGTCGGCGTCCTCGGTGGTGAGCCGCTCGCGCACGACGCGCTCCATGCGGTACAGACCGATGCGGAACGCCTCCTGGATCAGCTCGCCGACCGTGCGCAGACGGCGGTTGCCGAAGTGCTCGTACTCGTCGAGGTGATCCTGGATCGGCTCGCGCGGCATCGACAGCGCCTCGGCGGCGTAGTCCTTGACGTCGACGCCGTTGTCCTCGGGCATGCCGAGCAGCCGCGGCAGCGTGATCAGCTCGCGGACCAGCGCGATGATGTCGTCGTGAGTCAGCGTGCGGGTCTCGAGGTCGATGTCGAGCCCGAGACGCGAATTGAGCTTGTAGCGGCCCACGCGCGTGAGGTCGTAGCGCTTGGGGTCGAAGAACAGCTGGTGCAAAAGCGAGCGGGCGGCGTCGACCGAGGGCGGCTCACCTGGACGCTGCTTCTTGAACAGCTCGATCAGCGATCCCTCCTCGCTGCGCACCATCTCCGGGTCCGCGTCGAGGGTGAGGCGGATGTAGAGCGAGTTGTCGAAGAGGTTCAGGATCTCCTCGTCCGATGCGTAGCCCATCGCACGCAGCAGAACCGTCACCGGAAGCTTGCGCTTGCGGTCGATGCGGACGTAGACGCGGCCCTTCTTGTCGATCTCGAGCTCGAGCCACGATCCGCGCGCGGGCATCAGGTTCGCGATGAACACCTGCTTCTCGCGATCCTTGGGCTCCATCACGTAGGCGCCGGGGGAACGGACGAGCTGCGTGACCACGACGCGCTCGGTGCCGTTGATGATGAACGTGCCGCGCTCAGTCATCCATGGGAAGTCGCCCATGAATACGGACTGCTCACGGATCTCTCCGGTCTCCCGGTTGATGAACGCGACCGTTACGGTCAGCGGCCGGGCATAGGTCAGATCCTTCTCGCGGCACTGCTCGAGGTCGGCAACGGGCTCGTCGAAGATGAAATCGCCGAACTGGACGGCGAGGTTGCCGGTGTAATCCTCGATCGGCGAGATGTCGTCGATCGTCTCCCGAAGGCCGCCACCGTCAGGATCGGTCAGCCATTGGAAGGACTTGCGCTGGATATCAATGAGGTTGGGGACTTCAAGGACCTTGTTCAGACGCGCGAAGCTCCGGCGCGTCCGGGGGGCATGAGTGGTTGCCAAGACGGCGACTCCTCGGAAACGGTCGAGAGGGAGGCAGATCGGCGCTTCCCGAGGGCGCGAACTCCCGACGACCCGAAAGCCCGTACTCCCCACGAAGCGCGACCATCAAAGATAGCACACGGCATCGGTGCCCTGTGCAGGACGCTCAGCTCTCACGGACCCCGCCCCGGATCGCCGCGTATGTGGCGCGGCGCCGCTGTATTCGGGCGGCTGCGGCTATTGGCTGACCGGCGCAGTGTAGGGGGAAAAGCCAGGCAGAGCAAGGACCCGCACGGCCAAGTGCTGCCTAACACCCGGGCAAACACCGGACCTACCTGTGCTGGCAGCCCCATCCAACGCCGGCGCCAACGCCCGCGCAACGCGACACAAAGACACGATCGAATTCCGGCGCAACAGCCGCCCTCTAGCTTCGCGGCACCGAATCCAGGGAGTCTCGGCGCGGTCGGCCCCAAACGCGATCCCGCCGCCCCCCGCCCCCGCCGCGATAAAGGGAGTCTGCCTGCAAATGGAATCGATGTCTGCGATCCCGAACGCCCGCGCGCGCGCGAGACCCCGTCCACAAACCACAAATCCGCGGGTTCAGGTCTGCGGCATGTGGACCAACGATGAGGCAGAGCACATCCATCGAGTGATTGCACGCGCCCGCGATGGCGACCGGGAGGCGCTAGGAGACCTCTACGAGCGCTACGCGGAGAGCGTCTTTCATTGCGTGCACCGCATTCTTCAGGACGTTCACGAGGCGGAGGACGTGACCCAGCACGTCTTTCTCAAGCTCATGTCCGTGTTGCCGCGCTATCAGCGCCGGGAGGTTCCGTTCTCAGCCTGGCTGATGCGCGTAGCGCGCAATGTCGCGCTCGACGCCGAGCGCAAGCGGCGCCCGATGCGCTACGAGGAGATTCAAGAGACTGGCCCGGACGCCGATGACGACTATCAGCGTGGGCGCTCGCTGCGAGAGGCGCTAGCGGCGCTTCCCGCCACGCAGCGGCGGGTGGTGGTCCTGCGCCATGTCGTCGGCCTCTCGGCGCCGGAGATAGCCGAGCGCCTCGGCAAGAGCGCCTGGTCGATCCACGCGCTCGATCAGCGGGGCCGTCGCACCCTGCAGGGCGACCTCACCGAGGTCGGGTGGGCGCCGGCGACCGTTGCCAGGGCTGACCGCGACGGAATCGCGGTGGTGGCCTGAGGTGCATGGTGGAGCAGCCTCTGAGCGAAGCCCGTTCATAGCCCTCGACCGCCAGCACGAACCGTTGATGGCGGAGCTGCAAGGCGCCTTCCAACGCGTTGTGCGCGCCAGCTCGTTCATCCTCGGCGAGGAGGTCGAACGATTCGAGAACGAGTTCGCTGCGTATTGCGGCACGAGGAGTTGTGTCGGCGTCGCCTCGGGAACGGCAGCGCTTACGCTGGCGCTGATCGCCGCCGGAATCGGTCGCGGGGACGAGGTCATCGTTCCTGCGCACACCTACATCGCGACGGCAATGGCGGTCGTCAACAGCGGGGCAACGCCGGTCTTCTGCGACGTGGACGACGGCACCGGCCTGATCGACCCATGCTCGGCGGACAGTCGCGTCAGCCCGCGGACCGCGGCGATCATCCCCGTGCACCTGTACGGCCAGGTCTGCGAAATGGAGCCGCTCGAAGCGCTCGCAGCGCGGCACGGGTTGCTGGTACTCGAAGACGCGGCGCAGGCACATGGGGCGACCTACCGGGGCCGACGTGCCGGCTCGCTCGGCGCGGCCGCCGGGTTCAGCTTCTACCCGAGCAAGAATCTCGGTGCGCTCGGGGACGCCGGAGCAATCTGCACCGACGATCCGGCCCTCGCCGGTCGTGCCCGGCAGCTCCGCCATCTCGGGCAGCGGGCCAAGGGCGAACACCTGATCGCCGGCCACAACGAGCGACTCGACGGCGTCCAGGCGGCAATGCTGCGCGTGAAGCTGCCTCACGTCGACGGCTGGAACAGCCGCCGGCGCGAGCTCGCTGCTCTGTACCGGGAGCTGCTGGCGAACGAGGTGGATCTGCTCGAGGAGCGGCCTGAGACCCCGTGCGTGTACCACCTGTTTCCGATCCGGGTCGCCCGGAGGGACGCTGTCCTCGCATCCCTGGCCCGCGACGGTATCGCTTGCGGGGTGCACTACTACCCCGCGGTGCACGAGCAGCCGCCGTTCGCCCCGTCGCTGGGCGAATCGCCGCTCGCTCTCGGCCGAGCGTCGCGGTGGGCACGCGAGGAGCTGTCGCTGCCGATGTATCCGGAGCTGCGAAGTGATGAAGCGGCACGGATCGCCGAGCGGCTCGTGGGATCGTCGCGCGACGCGGCCACGCGTGCGTCAAGCGCTCGAGCCGTCGCCCGTTAGCAACACGAAAACGTTGTGGGAGTCGTGTCTTGAACCAACCCTCGGATGAGACATCACGCAAGAACGGCGGACCGGACGCGTACGACCTGAACGGCAACGGCTGGCGGCTACCGCGGCGCCGGGTCAACGTCGGCGTGATCGGGCTCGGCTACTGGGGGCCGAACGTGCTGCGCGTGCTTAGTGAGATGGAGGACGTCGCGGTCGCCCGGATCTGCGACCTCAACCAGGAGCGTCTGGACAAGTTCTGCCGTCGGCACCCATACGCGATTCCGACCACCGACTTCCGGATGATCCTGGACGATCCCAAGATCGACGCGGTGGCAATCGCGACCCCGGTCGAGAGCCACTTCCAGCTCGCGACCCAGAGCCTCGAGGCCGGCAAGCACACGTTCGTCGAGAAGCCGCTGGCGGCGACTGTCCAAGAGGCCGATGCGCTGATCGCGTTGGCCGACCGGGAGAACGTTGTCCTGATGTCGGGACTGACTTTCCTGTACGGCGCACCGGTGCGCGCGATCAAGGAGCTACTGCAGCGCCGCGAGCTGGGAGACCTCTACTTCATCTCCTCGAGCCGCGTCAATCTCGGGCCGTATCGCAAGGACGTCAGCGTGATCTGCGACCTGGCCCCACACGATTTCTCGATGCTCCTGTACTGGATGGACGAGTTTCCGACGTCGATCAGGGCAATTGGCAAGGACGCGATTACGAGTGGCATCCCCGACGTCGCGTTCATCTCGATGGGCTTTAGCTCCGGGGTGGTTGCCAACGTCGAGGTGAGCTGGATCGCGCCCAGCAAGCTGCGGCGGACAGTGATCGTCGGCAGTAGGAAGATGGTCGTCTACGACGACGTGTCGTCCGAGCAGGTCAAGGTCTTCGACAAAGGCTTCGACTACCACAAGCCGGAAGGTTTCGGCGAGTGGCAGCTGGCCACCCGGACCGGGGACATCGTGATCCCGAAGCTCGATTCCAGCGAGCCGTTGGGAATCGAGCTGAGCGAGTTCATCGCCGCCGTTCGCAGTCGCGAGCCGCGTCGCGACTCGCTGCGGCTCTCGCGCGACGTCGTGAGGCTGATCGAGGCAGCAGACCGCTCGCTGCGGCTACAGGCCGAGCGGGTGTCGAAGGAGGCTCCGCGCAGGACCGCGAACCTGGTTGCTGGCTGAAGGGGGCCGATGGCGAATGAGCCACAGCTGACCGCGCCGGTCCCACCGACCGTCCCCCCGGTCGTCGCGAGCGGCGTGACGGTCGTGGACCTATCGGAAGACGCCGCGCGGCTGCCGGTTTTGGCGAGGCGGGACCGCGTCCGGCGCAGGCTGCTCGCGCTCGCCGATATGGGCGCCGTGTTGGTCGCGCTTGTGGCAGCGGCGGCGCTGACACCAGGGCGACCGTTCCCGCGGGACGTGCTCTGGGGCGCCGTGCTGCTGCCCGGCTGGCTGGTGCTGTTCAAGACCTACGGCCTGTACGACCGGGACGGCAAGCGGATCAGCCACACGACGGTGGATGACATCCCCGCGCTTTTTCACGGGGTGCTGCTTGGAGCCGTGCTCACCTGGTTGTGGTTCCAGATCGGCCCGGTCGGCAAGCTGCCCTTCGTCACGGTACTCACCTTCGGAGCGACGGCCATGCTCGTGATCCTCGCGGCGCGCGCGGTGGTTCGCATGGCCATGCGGCGTCTACTCGAACCTGAGCGCGTTCTGATCCTTGGCGAGGGCGCGCTGTCGGACAGTCTCTATCGCAAGATGCGAGCCCATCCGGAATACGGGCTCAACCCCGTCGGTGTCGTTAGGGGCGGAATCAGCGAGCTTGTCAATCCAGCAGACCTGAGGTCACTGGTCAAGATGCACCGGATCGACCGCGTCCTGCTCGCCGCCACCCCCAACGAGAACGAGGAGCTGCTGCCACTACTGTCAACCTGCCGGCAGCTGCTGCTGAAGGTGAGCGTCGTGCCCAACGTGTTCGAGGCGATGGGTCCCGCAACCGTGTTGGACGAGCTCGAGGGCGTGACGGTGCTCGGAGTGAGTCCACCGTATCTGCCCCGCTCGTCGCGGTTGATCAAGCGAGCGATGGACGTAGGGGTGGCAAGCGCGCTGCTGCTGCTCTCGCTGCCGGTGCTGCTGCTGATCGCGGTCGCGATCAAGCTCGACTCGCGGGGACCGGTGCTGTTCAAGCAGCGCCGCATTGGCAAGGGCAGCCAGCAGTTCCAGATCCTCAAGTTCCGCACGATGATCGACGGTGCCGAGCGGCTGCGCGAGGAGCTGATCGGCCTCAGCACCGATCCGCACTGGATGCTTTTCGAACGCGACCCGCGCATCACTCGGGTCGGGAGCCTGCTGCGCAACACGAGCCTCGACGAGCTGCCCCAGCTCTGGAACGTCATCAGTGGCCAGATGAGCCTCGTCGGCCCGCGGCCGCTGCCGGAGCCCGAAGATCGGCTGATCGAGGGTTGGGGGCGGGGACGGCTCGACCTCACTCCCGGCATCACGGGTTATTGGCAGGTCCTGGGGCGAAACAGCATCCCGTTCACGGAGATGGTCAAGCTCGACTACATCTACGTCACGAACTGGTCGCTGTGGAGCGATGTGCGCCTGATCCTGCGCACGGTGCCGGTGGTGCTAAGCCGTAGAGGGGTTAACTGATGCCCGGTTTCGGGTCCGGACAGCGGAACATGCCTCCGATCGTGATCGGAATGGCGGGCGCCATCGCCGCCCTCGCCCTGGGCCTCGTGATCGGACGATCCGGTCCGGCGATAGGTGCCGCCTGCCTGATAGCAGTCAGCCTCGGAGTGCTGGTGGCCTCGCGCCCCATCAACGGGCTGCTCGTCGGCGTGGGCGTGATGATGCTGGTCCCCTACTGGTACACCAAGGGCGGGATCACCGTGGCGCAGATGGCCGCGGCGGTGGCCGGTGTCGCGACGCTCACCGCGGTACTGGTGAACCGGCGAGCGATCCACTTTACGTTCGTTGATTGGGCCGTCGTCGCGATCGTGCTGGCCGCGGTCGCAGACTGGTATCTGCGAGGCGAGAACTTCGCGGGGGCCCGCGCCACCGCCAACGCGGTGACGCCTTTGGCCTTCTACTTCGCGGCCCGGATACTCGCCGGATCGGGACGCTCGGTCCGAACGATCTTGTGGCTCCTGGTCGTGGCCGCGGCATTGGGGTCACTCACGGTGTTCTACGAATTCGCCAGAGGCACGCCGGTGTTCGTGAGCCCCAGCACGTATAAGTGGAACTCGGGTTCGGGATTGATCTTCCGGCCGAGCGGCGTCTACGGGAGTCCGCCGGCTGCCGTGATCGTCCTGGCGATGGTCGCTCTGGCGGGGATCCCGTTGCTTCGCGAGACGACCGGACGTAATCGCGTCTTCCTGCTCGGCTGCCTCGCTTTGGTCATCGGTGCGGCGTTCGTCACCTTCACGCGGGCGGGCTGGATAGGGTGCGCAGCAGGGCTTCTGACCTATCTGGTCATGGTTACGTGGCGAGGCGGACTGCGGCTTCCGCGTTGGGTGGCGGCCGCCCCGCTGATCGGCGTTGTCTGCCTTGCCGCGCTCCCGATGGTGTCGCACACCAACTGGTTCCAGTTGGGCGTGACGCGGGGGCAGACCCTTCAATTCCGCGAGTCCTACTGGGCCGTAACCGAGCCGCTGGTCGTCGACAGCCCGGCGCATCTGCTGTTCGGCCGGGGATTGAACAGCTTCACTGCTGCTGACGAACCTGCTCTGGGGAGCGTGCAGGCCAGCCTGGCGGAGATTCCCGGGCCGCTCACCCAGACGACGCACAACCAGTACCTCCAGACGCTCGTCGAGCAGGGAGTAATCGGATTGATGCTTTACCTGTGCTGGCTCCTCGGCACCGTTGTAGTCGGCTTCCGCAACATCCGGCGGGTCGACCCCGGCGACCGTCGGATCATCGCAGGCCTCGTCGGCGCCACGATCGCCTTCGTCGTCGCGTCGTTCGCCGACAGCAGCTTCCTAGAAGCCTCCCCCTTCGCGGTCGTCGCTCTCTTGACCGGACTGACCGTGTCGCTGTGCGCGCCGGCGGGACGAAAGACGTGACCACGGCGCTCATTACCGGCGCTGCCGGCTTCGTCGGGTCGCACCTCACCGAACGCTGCCTCGACCTGGGCTGGGAGGTTCGTGCCATTGACGCGCTGACACCGTACTACGACCCGGATGTCAAGCGCCGCAATGCAGAGCGCCTCGCCTCGCATCCGGCCTGCCGCTACGCCGAGTGCGAACTGATCGAAGAGCTGCCGCACGTGCTGGAAGGAGTCGACTACGTGTTTCATCTCGCCGCGCAGGCCGGTGTGCGCGCCAGTTGGGGGCAAGAGTTCGACATCTACAGCCACCTCAACATCACAACCCTCCAGCGCCTGTTCGAAGCCGCGAAACACACCAACATCAAGAAGCTGGTTTTCGCCTCTTCCTCGTCGGTCTATGGAGACGCCGAGCAACTGCCCACCCCCGAGGACTCGGTCCTGCGACCGGTCTCGCCGTACGGCGCGACCAAGGCGGTCGGCGAGCACCTGGCAAACGTGTACTGGCGCGGCTATGGCGTCCCGGTGGTGACCGTTCGCTACTTCACCGTGTACGGCCCGCGGCAACGGCCTGACATGGCGTTTAACCGAGCCATAGCCGCGGCGCTGCGCGGCGACGTGTTCACCGTGTTCGGCAACGGGCACCAAACGCGCGACTTCACGTTCGTGAGTGATGCGGTCGATGGCACGCTGGCCGCCGCTGAGCAGGGGCTCCCCGGGCGCGTTTACAACCTCGGCGGTGGCTCCCGCGTCTCGATGCGGGATGTGCTGAGCGCACTCGACACGATGGCTGGTTCTCTCCGCGTTACGTACACCGAGAGTCAGCTCGGTGACGCGAGGAATACGGCGGCCGATATCTCGCGCGCAGCTTCGGAGCTCGGTTTTCGGCCCCGACACACTCTCCAGGAAGGCCTGCGCGCTCAGCTTCGCTGGCAGCTCGCAGCCCGTGAATTCGTCGGTGTTGACTAGCCCACAGGGCGCGCCGGAGCGCCCGGGCGAAGGCGTGGCGCACGGCGGCGCGCCGGAGCGCCCGGGTGACGGCGTGGCGCACGCCGCAACAAACACAAGCGGCTTCGGCTGGACCGCGGTGCGCGTCTCGGCGTTCACGCTAGCGGCTCAACTGATCGGCTTTGGCTCCTCGATCGCGATCGCGCGAGTGCTCGGCGCCACCCGGGCGACCGACGCCTACTACCTCGCGCTCTCGATACCGATGCTGGTGTACTCGATCTTCCTGACTACCGCCCGCCAGTGCGGGATACCTACGCTCACCGAGGAGGCGGCCGCCTCTAGATCGTCCTTCGTCGAGGCGAGCAGCCAGTTGATCTCGGCCACGCTGATCGTCTCGATCGTCATCTCGGCGCTTGCCGCGGCTGCGGCTTTCCTCTTGTTGCCGCTGACGAGCAGCGCGAGCATCGTGGCACCGGCACGCGCGAAGGTGATCGAGCTCGCCCCGCTCGGTTTCCTTGGAGCGATGATCGGTGCGATGGCAGCGGTGCTGGCCGTACGCAATCGGTTCGCCGCCGCCGCGCTGGTGCTGGGCATTGACCCGCTGCTGCGGATCGTGCTGCTGGTAGCGGCCGGAAAAACGCTTGGCACCGACGCACTGGTGATTGCCAACCTCGCCGGGAACGCCCTGGCCATGCTCGTCATGTGGGTGCTCATCCGACGCGAGGGGATCTCGCTCCGGTGGCGATCAACGCTACACAGTCCATTCGTGCGCCGGGTGCTGGCGTTCGGCGCTCTGCTGACGCTCAGCGCCGCGATCCTGCAGTTCAATCCGGTGATCGACCGCGCCATGGCCAGCCCACTCGGGAGCGGGACGATCACGGCACTCGAGCTTGGGCTACGACTCGTCGGGATCCCGATGCTGCTGATTGGAGCCACGCTGATCGGGCCGCTGATGGCCACGTGGTCGGCTCGCAGGACCGCGTTCGGGTGGCCTGCGCTGCGCGACAGCATCAATCGGGCGACCGAGGTCTTCGCGATCATCGTGCCACCGGTGCTGGTGATCGGGATCGCGCTCCGTCAGCAGATCGTCGAGGTGATGTATCAGGGCGGCGCATACTCCGCCCACGCCACGCACGAAACCGCAACGGTATTCGCCATGTTGCTGGTGGGGCTCCCAGCCCAGCTTACGACGATCGCCTTCTCGACGCTGTTCGTCATCGAGAAGCGCGCGAAGTTCTGCCTCAAGGTGGGAATGGTCAACGTCATCCTGAACGTCGTCCTCAACTTCGCGTTGCGGCCCGTTTGGGGCGTCGGGGGCATTGCCCTCAGCACGTCGGTGACGGTCTCGATCCTGCTTGTCGTCTATGTAATTGCCGCACGCCGCCGCTGGGAGGGGATCAGGATTCCGTTCGCAAGCATCGTGCGCCCGCGGCCCGCAGCCGCATTGATCCTGATCGTCTTGGTGGCATATGGGCTGGTGAGCTCGGCGCCCTCCGCCGTCGGGCGACTCGGCCTGACCGTGGAGATCGTCGTCATCGCTTTCGTGGTTCTCCTCGTTTACGGGATGCTCATGCTGCCGGCGCGCGAGCGTAACCGCGCGCTCCTCCGGCGAGTCCGCCAAATCGGCTTCCGCGGGTTGGTGGGCATACGCGAGAACCAGGCACGGCGCTAATGGTCAACCACCACTCGCCAAGCCGCCGGCATGACATCACGATCTACCTGCCGTCAATCGGCCCGTTGCTGTCATGCGAACCGGGGCATGGGGCGGGCGGTGCCGAAGTGCAGATGCTCCTCATCGCCAAGGGCCTCGCGGCGCTCGGCGCTCGGGTCTGCATCGTTGCCGGCGGCACTCACGGTTCGATGCCCGAGGTGGTCGACGGCGTCGATGTGGTCTGGCGTTCGCCGTACCGGTTGGGTGCACCGATGACCGGGAAGCTGGCCGAGTTCCGGGAGATCTACGCCAGCATCGCGGCCGCCGATGGCAACGTCGTCGTCACGAGGACGGCGGTGCCCGCCACGGCGCTGATGGCTGTCTCTGCTCGCCTTCAGCGCCGGTTGTTCGTCTACGCCTTCGCGAACGATTCCGAGTTCGAGCTCGAGCGAGTCGAGGGCAAGCAGCAGAATATCTGGCTCTTCCGGCTCGCCCTCCGGTTGGCGGATGTGGTCATCGCCCAGAACGGGCGGCAGCGCGCGATGTGCGAAGCCGTGTACCACCGTTCATCGCTGGTGATCAAGAGCGTAGCCGAGCCCGGGCAGCTGAGAATAGAAAAGCCAGAGGCGTTCCTGTGGGCCGGGCGCGTCGTCTCCTACAAACGGCCCCTGGAGTTCGTCGAGCTGGCCCGCGCGGTGCCGGAGGCCCGTTTCTGGATGTTGGGCGTGCCCCGAGCCGGTGAAGGTAACCAGCAGTTGCTGGCCGCGGTAGGGCGCGCGGCGAAGGAGCTGCCAAACCTGGAGCTGCTCGATCCGCGGCCACGGTCGGAGGTATTGGCGCTCGTCGAGCGGGCGGTGGCGATCGTCAACACGTCGGATTTCGAGGGACTCTCGAATACTTTCCTCGAGGCTTGGTCACGCGGCGTTCCGGCGCTCTCCCTCTCCCATGACCCGGATGGACTCATCCGGCGTCTGAGACTCGGCGGTTTCGCCGATGGTTCGCCAGTGCGGTTGGCCCAGCTGACCCGCGAGTTCTGGCAAGCCCGTGACCGCCAGCATGAGCTCGCCCGCCACTGTCGTCGTTACGTGCTTGACGAGCATAGGCCGGAGAAGATCTATCGACAGTGGTTCGACGCCCTGTGCGGTCCCCGCGTCACACCGGCCCCCGAGCCCGCAGTCGCCGAGGTGGTCTAGCCGATGCGCCGCTCCTACGATGTCGCCTTCTACATGCCCTCGCTCGGTCCGCTGCTCCTGCAGAACACCAGTGCCGACGGTGGCGCTGAAACGCAGATCTGGCTACTCGCGCGCGGTCTGGCCAGGCGGGGTTATGCCGTTTGTGTGATCGTGATCGACATAGCGCCCGGCCTGCCGAGAGAGTTCGACGGCGTGGACGTGATCCTGCGTCCGCCGTGGCAGGGAGGACGCGGGATCCGAGGTCAAGTGGCTGAGTTGATTGTTCTATGGCGTGTGCTCGCTCCGCTCGACGCCAGGGTCATCGTGCAGCGCGCGGCCGGATTGTGGACGGGCTTGGTGGCCCTAATCGCGCGCATCCGAGGCCGCCGCTTCGTGTTTTCAAGTGCTCACCTGGCCGACTTCGAGTTTTCCGCGCTAGCGTCCACCGCCAAGGAGGTGCGGCTCTTCGATCTCGGTCTGCGGCTGGCCACTCCGGTCATCGTGCAAACCGATGAGCAGGCTGTGCGGTGCATTGAGAAGTTCCACCGCACTCCCGTTGTGGTCAGGAGCATTGCTGAGCCGGCGGTGCCGCGGCCCAGGACGCCTCAGGCCTTCCTCTGGATCGGTCGGCTGATCGACTATAAGCGTCCCGAGGCGTTTTTGGAGCTCGCGCGATCGCTGCCGGAGGCTCGGTTTTGGCTGGTCGGGATACCTTCGGCCGACCATCCTGGGATCGCCGCGGACCTGGAGCACCAGGCACGCGACGTGGAAAACCTGGAGTTACTTCCTCCGCGCCCCCGGACGCAGCTGCTCGAGCTCTATCACCAAGGCGCGGCGATCGTCAACACCGCCGACTTCGAGGGAATGCCGAACATCTTCCTCGAGGGCTGGTCACGTGGGATACCCACCTTGGCCCTCTCCCATGATCCCGACGGCGTGATCGAGGCCAACGGCCTCGGGGGCTTTGCGCACGGCTCGCAGGAAGAACTCATCCGTCTGGCCCGCTCGCTTTGGTCAAACCGGCACGACCAGGCCGCCCTGAGCGCGCGCTGCCGTGCGTACGTGCAACGGGAGCACAGTGCCAGTGCGGTCCTAACGCAGTGGATAGCCGCGCTGGGCTTGCCGAGCGCTCCGGAAGATCAGATCTCTCGGGCCGCGATCGTGCCTCAGCAGCGCACCCAGGCGAAGCGGGAAACTGTCATTTCGACCGCACGAACCACCTGGCATGGGGCCCGGCGTCTGGCGGACGGAGTGGTCACTGACCGGCGCCTCGGGATCTCCACGGCTGGCCGCATCACACTGGACCGGCTTGGCCTTCGGCACCCGGAGCGGGTTTCCTATGAGCCGTCGCCGTGGCGAACCCTCCGTCTCGTCCTTTCGCCAGATGAGGTCGGTGCGCACGACGTATTCATCGACGTCGGTGCCGGCAAAGGCCGTGTTGTCATCGAGGCAGCCGCCCACTACGACTTCGGGCGGGTGATCGGTCTCGAGCTCTCCCCGGAGCTCGCGTCAGTCGCGCGCGCGAACGTGGCGGCGGCGTCACGCCTCCGCTGCCATGACGTCGAGATCACCGTCGGCGACGCGACGCAGTTCGCGGTTCCCGACGACGTGACCATCGTCTTCCTCTACAACCCGTTCCGGGGATCGATCTTCGAGCAATTCATGACCTGTGTCTTGGCGAGCCTCGACCGGCGTCCTCGCGCGCTTAGGTTGATCTACCGCACGCCATTCGAGCATGAGCGCCTTCTCGCGACCGGCCGCTTCCGTCTCATGCGCGAGCATCGCCCGCTTCGCCCCACCGAAAGCTTGCGGGACAGCGGTGCGGTGCGGCTGTACGCGAACCTCACCTGATCGCCACGACTGAACACGACGAATCCCATCTGAGCACGCGCGCCAGCGCTCGCGATCCAGTGCCTTCTGCTCGCGCCATCATTTCGAGCGGCAGCCAAGGAAGAAAGAGCGCGCGGTGGACGCGGAACGGCACCCACAACCGGCGAAAACCAATGCCTCTGAGGATCGGTAGGAGCTCGCCGTATGTCCATACCTTGAGGTGGACGTCCGCGTCGACGTCGACGGAGACTCCAAACCGCTCGCTGGCGCCCACCGAAGCCAGCCGGTTTGGCGTGAGGAACCAGTAGCGGCCGCCCGGCCTCAAGACCCGACGCACCTCGGCGAAATGGGTAACGGCGTCGTTCTCGTGGAGGTGCTCAACCATCTCGATCGAATACGCCGCGCCGAAGGTCTCGCCGGGATACGGAAACGTTACGCCGCTGACGTGCTCAAACCCGAGACCTGTGACCCCTCGGGAACGCGCTCGTGCCTTGTCCAGGATCACTCGCGACACATCGACTCCGGTCACCTTTCGGCCGGCTCGCGCGAGCTCGATCGCCATCAGGCCGGCGCCGCAGCCTATCTCGAGAACGGACTCCGTGGGACGAGTGAGCCTGAGCAGGAAGGGCAAGAACATGAGCGAAGCGCCAAAATCCAAGGTTGAGGCGTCCCTGGACAGGTGCATGCGAAAGATCTCGTCGTACACATCGCCGTAGAGTGCCCGCCGTTCACGCTCGGGGGCGCTCAGCAGCTGTTTGGCCAGCTCAGCCTCGATCTGCACCTGCTCGTTCGCGGAAATCATGCTGGGACTCCTTGGCTTCGTGACCTGGAGCTCCTGATCGACGTGCGCCCAGGTTCTCCTCGACGCCGAACTTGGCTCACAGGGCTTTAACGGATAGCCGTGCGCCTTCTTAGCGGAAGCTCACGAACTGAGGGGCCACGCCACGCTTGCACGACTCAGGCGGCCGGTGTCGCGACCATCGTTGCGTCGGTGCGAGTGACCGGGTGGTCACCGTTGCCGCCGGAAAGCCACCGTTCGTGCCACAGCTCGTAGAGCAGCAGCAGCCACAACTGGTGGCCGCGGTCGGCCTCGCCATGAAGGTGATCGCGCAACAGCGCCTCGACTGCCCGCGGGTCAAAGATGCCCTGGGCGCGCAGCCGCGCGGGTGAGAGGTAGTCGAGCAGCAGGGTGCGCTGCGACTCGCGCAGCCACTGGTTAAGCGGCACCCCAAAGCCGACCTTGGGCCGGTCGAGCAGGGCGTCGGGAAGACGTCCGCGCATCAGGGCGCGCAGGACGTACTTGCCGGTCCGCCCCCGGAGACGTAGGTTCACTGGAAGGCCGAGGGCGAACTCGACCAGCTCGGGGTCCAGGAACGGTGAGCGAACCTCCAGCGAGGTCGCCATTGAGGCACGATCGACCTTCACCAGGATGTCCTCCTGGAGGTAACCCCGTAGATAACCGAGCACGGTTTCCTCGGCACCGTGCCGACACCCGTTCACGACCTGTCCCATCTGAACGGCCGGCTCTGAGAATACCGATTCCGGCAGCGCGTCCCGCGCCTGCTGGGTGAGAATCCAGCGCGCGTCACCGCGGAAGTGCCCGAGGACGATTAACAGGCGCTCCCACGCCGAGCGGTCGAGCTGGCGCGCAAAGTGGAGACCCCTGACGCGGCGTCCGAGGACCGTGTCGGGACAGCCGCGGGCCGCGGAGGCGGTCAGCTTGGCGAGCCCGGGCACGCGGTCGATCGACCAGGCCGCCTTGAGTGGAAGGTAGGTTCTGTAGCCCATCAGGACCTCGTCGCTGCCGTCTCCTCCGAGGGCGACCTTTACATGGCCCTGGGTGAAGCTGCTGAGCAGGTAGGTCGGGAGAATCGACTGGTCTCCCATCGGCTCGTCGAGCACATTGGCAATTCGCGGGATCAGCTCCCGCAGGCAGTTCTGAGAGAAGATCTCGAGGTGGTGGCGGGTCCCGATTGCCTTCGCCGCGAGCGACGAGTAGCTCGATTCGTCGTACTCGGCCTCCTCGAAGCCGATCGAAAACGAATGAACCTCCTCGGAGTGCCGACGCATGTAGTACCCGACCGTCGAAGAGTCGAGCCCGCCGCTCAAGAACAGGCCCAGGGGCACATCCGACATGAGGCGGCGCTCCACGGCGGCGTCGAGCAAGCGGTCAAGCGTGGCCGTGGGCGGCATCTCGGAGCGATCAGGCCGGCACGTGGGGCGCCAGTATTGCGTCCGCCGGAGCTCGTCCGGCGTAAGCTCGGCGTAGTGGGCGCCGGGCAGCTTCGAGGTGCCGGCGAGCATCGTCCGGGGCCCAACCACGTAGTCGAAGGTCAGGTACTGCTCGAGGGCGACGAGATCCACGTCGCGGGCCACGCCTCGAGCAGCAAGGACCGCCTTCAGCTCCGAGCCGAGGGCGTACCCACCCGCGCAGCGTCCGACGAACAGCGGCTTCTTGCCAAATCGATCGCGCGCCGCGATCAGGACGCGGCGCTCTCGATCCCAGATGATCACGGCAAACATGCCGTTCAAGCGGCCCCACAGTGCGTGCTGCCAGCGCGCAAATCCATGGACCAGGACCTCCGTGTCGCTGTGGTCGGTGCTGAAGCGCTGCCCCGACGCGACAAGCTCGCGCCGCAGCTCGGGCGCGTTGTAGATCTCGCCGTTGAAGACCAAGCAGTAGCGACGATCATCGCTGTACATCGGTTGATGGCCGCCCTCGAGATCGACGATGCTCAAGCGCCTCATCCCGAGGGCCACGCCGGCGTCCTCGAATATCGCCACCCCGCGGTCATCAGGTCCCCGGTGCGCCAACGAATCGGTCATCGCATCGATCGGCGCTCGCAAGTCGCCTCCCGTGCGGGCAATGATCGCAGTTACTCCGCACATGCCGTCGCCCCCTTCGAGCGCCTTCGGGTTCCTCGACTCGACGCGTCGAGGCTAGTGTAGGTGAGGCAGTTACTCGGGCTGATCGGCCGACGTCGGCTGTCGATGCCACTCATGCGCCGAGCATTGGGCGCCACGAGGGCCACCAGCAGCACGAAGATCACTGGCCCGATGTTAGGCGAGTCCTCCCCGAAAGGGAAGATCCAGCGACCTTCGGCGAAGCTCCGGGTCCACGGAAGCTGTTACTGCACGACATCTACCGCGCTTGAGCCGATCGAGCGTCAATATAGCGCAGCGGGAATCGTTGTCGAACCAGAGATGGCAGTCTGTGCGCGCCCATGCGTCCCCAGGTCAGAGGCGATCACGACCGTCACGCACCGGCGAAAGGAACGAGCCTCCGATGAGAGTCCTGGTTATGACGGCGATCTGGCCGACGCCTGAGCATCCCGAGCTCGGTTCGTTCGTGCGATCCCAGGTGAAGGGACTGCGTGATTTCGGGATCGATGTCGGCGTGCTGGTGCTCAAGGGACGCTCGCGCAAGCTGATCTACCCTAGGGGGGTGGTGCAGCTGCGTTCGCGATTGAGACACCAGCAGTTCGATCTCATTCACGCGCATTACTCGTATGTCGGCGTCGTCGCGCGGACACAGTGGCGGGTGCCGATCGTACTTACCTATCACGGATCCGATCTTCAGGGTTCGCCGGACTGCGACGGTCGCTACCCGCTCTCCGAGCGGGTCATCTCAGCCGGGGGCCGAGCGTTCGCCGAATGCGTTGATGCGGTCATCGTGCAGAACGATGAGATGGCACGGCGCCTACGGCGCACCGACGTCCATGTCATCCCGCACGAGGTCGATCTCAGCCTGTTCGCACCGGTCGACCGCCACCAGGCGCGCGCCGCGCTCGGACTGGATCCGCAGCGCCCGTACGTGCTGTTTGCGGCGGCACCTTACAAGGCGAACAAGAATTTCCCGCTCGCGCAGGCGGCTGTGGACATCGTGCGTAAAACGCACCCCGATGTCGAGCTTCTGGTGGTGCACCGGGACCCGCAACCCCGCCTGGCGCTGTACATGAGTGCGTGCGATGTCCTCGTCTTCCCCTCCCGAATGGAGGGCTCGCCGAACATCATCAAGCAGGCGATGGCATGCAACCTACCGATCGTGGCCAGTGGCGCCGGTGACATTCCCCAGCTCATCGCGGGAACCGAAGGCTGTCATGTGGCAGGATTCCACGCGCAGGAGTTCGCCACGTTGCTGACCGTCGAGTTGGACAAGCGACGGCGCACCGACGGCCGCCGTGCCATGGGGCGCCTCGCACCCGAGCGCGTCGCCGCACGTCTCGGAAGCGTCTACGAGCAGACGCTGAGCGGGCGTCCGGCGGGCCGCGCGCGGTTCCTACGGACGCCCGCGCAGAGTTCGATGTGTGATGGCTAGGATCCGCTCCAGCGCATCGTGTCGACTCGCCCAATTTGGAGGCGCCGCATGAGCGCCGTTGCCTCGGACACTGTCACGATTGTGCTTTCTCGCCTCAAGCAGCGCGTGCCGCGGAAGTACCGCTATATGGTGCGCGCCAGCGTCGTGGCAGTTATCTCACCGTTCTTTGCCGGCAAAGCCGTCGAATGTCCGTGCTGCGAGAATACCGCCCGCCGGTGGATTATGGTGGGCGAGCATGACCCCGTCTGCCCGCACTGCTCATCCGCGGCGCGGCACCGGTTGCTCGCGCTGTACCTGAAGGAGAGGACGCCGTTCTTCACTTCTCGTCTACGAGTTGTGCACTTCGCGGCTGAGTACTGCTTCATGCGGAGGTTTGCCCGGCTGCCCAACCTCGACTACGTGGCGGCCGACCTCGATCCTCCGCGAGGCGCGATTCGTCTCGATCTGACCGCGATCGACCTTCCCACGAACTCCGTCGACATGGTGATCTGCAGCCATGTCCTCGAGCACGTGGTCGAGGATCAACTCGCCATCGGGGAGTTGCGCCGGATCGTCAGGCCGGGCGGCCAGGCGCTGATCATGGTCCCCATCGACCGCAGCCGCCCGGTCACCTACGAAGATTCCAAGATCGTGACACCGGCCGCCAGATTGGCCGCCTTTCACCAGGAGGATCACGTGCGCATCTACGGTCGTGATTTCCCTGAGCGGCTGCGCTCAGCGGGCTTTACCGCCGAGCAGCAGACGGCGGCGCAGTTCGCCCCGTGGGCGCGTCGGCGCTGCGGACTCCCCCATAACGACGCGGACGCCGTCTACGTTTGCACGTAGCCGGTCGCCTTGCCGGTTCCGGTCGCCCCTTGTCGCATCTCTGGGCGTCCTGGTCGGCATGGCAATTGCCGCTTGCGGCACGACGGGCCGGCGCCCATCCCCGTCGACCTGCTGTTCGTCGCAGCTGACGGCCACCCGGTCGTTTCCCAGCACCAGCAGCAACATCCATCTGGGACTGGCCTTCGATTACTACGCGCACAACGTTGAGGCTGTCTCCCGGAATGTCGACTACATCTTCGGCGGCTATCTGGTCGACTGGAACTTCGGCATTCATCCGGGGGTTCCGCACATTGATGGGTATCTCCCGTTCAACAGTGACGGCTATCCGCAGAACGCCCCAGGGCACAGCCTGAGCGATTGGGTTCGCAGCCACCCCGACTGGATCGTGTACCAATGTGACCGAGGGAGGCCCGCATACTCCGGCAACGGCGACCAGAGCGTCCCCCTCGACGTGACGAATCCCGGCGTCGTCCGCTACCAGCTCGCTCAGGTCGAGAAGTTGTTTGCCAATGGCGCCAACGGAGTCGTGTTCGATGTGTTCGGTCTTACCAACGTCTCTGGGAGATGCGGTGTCTACGATCACGGCGTGTGGAAACCGCTCGGGTACCCGCCGATCGGCCAGGACAACGCTCGCATCGATGGCGATGCGCTCAACTGGCTCCGCACCATCACCGAGGCGATACGGGCGCGCTTCCCGGGCAAGACCATCGGTCTCAACCTGAACATCCAGGACGCGGGTTCGCGTCTCCTGGAGATTGCCCCGTACGTCGACATGATCTTTGACGAAGCGGGTTTTACTTCCTACGGCCGTCAGAATCTCTCCGCTGACTCGTGGCGAGCGGCGTTCGACGGCCTCGAGTACCTGGACAAGGTCGGGAAGGCGTTCGACGTGAACGGCATCGTTTCCGCGGCCGATGACCAGAGCGTGACCGAGGACCAGATCAACTGGGTGCTTGGGAACTACCTTCTCGTGAAGGGAGCTCGCAGCTACACATACATATACGCCGGCAACGGACGCGGATTCACGGGGAGCGCCTCCGGGTACGGCACCTTTTACGATCGTCCGCAGTACCACGTGCGGATCGGCCAGCCGACCTCGGGGCCGGTCAGCAGCCAGGGAGTGATGATGAGGTACTACGCGCACGGCCTCGCGATCGTCAACCCCTCTCCGGGACAAACCTTCCGCGTTTCGCTCGGCAAGGATTACCGGGACACGTTCGGGCACGTCTACAGCGTGGTCACCCTGCTTCCGACGTCGGCGATCGTCTTGCTCACCGCAACTTAGACCATCCTCGGTCTCACCCCGCCCATCGACCCCGGTTGTCAGCAGTGTTCCTACTCCTCGTCGCCGTGCTGGCGGCGTCCGCTGTGCTGCCGAACGCGAGGCTGGCAGGGCGGACACCGCCCGCCTGTCCGGCCTCGGGACTGAGGACTCCGCCCACCAGTCCGCCGCGCCCTGTTTCCGAACGCGGACGACGGGACTCATTTTGGGGCTGGTGTTCGACTCCGCGACGCAGGATGCGAGTGCGGTGTCGAGCGATGTGGATTACATTTGCGGAGGGTATTTCGACGACTGGAACTTCGGTTTTTACGCGCCGGTACGCCCAACGACGCCTATGTCCCGTTTGATCATGACGCCTACTCGCAGAGTGTTCCCGGCCATAGCACGCGCCACCGGACCCAACGTTCGTCCGGCAGGCAGGTGACCCGCCGGCGCGTTAGGCAGACCGGCAAGCGGCGGCCCAATCGACCGCGGCGCGGCGGCGTGACCCGTTGCTCGAACGTCCGTCAAGCCACGGGGCGGCGTCGTCGGCGTGGTGGGATCCCGCCGATCTTCAATTCGTCTTCATGTTGACGGGGTTTCGAAGGGTCCGGTCCAGTGTGACGGGGGGACTCGATCCCGGCTGCGGGACTGGAGTTTGCGGAATCACACGACGGTAGGCGTCGAGCAGCGCTCGCTCGGAATGACTCCAGCTAAGCGACCGGGCTCGTTCCCGCGCGAGCGCTGAGTGTCGCCGGCGCCGCTCCGGATCGCGGGCAAGGGCGACGACGGCATCGGCGAACCCCGCTTCGTCCCCGGGCGCGACCAGCACGGCGGCATCACCGGCCGTTCTCCTGGTCTCGGCGAGATCGTAGGCGACGATGGGCTGGCCGAGGCAGAGATACTCGGCGATCTTCGTCATCGTCGAGCGGACGTTGTACTCGGTGGCCGGTGCGGGATCGACGCAGACGTCAACGCACTCGAGCAGTTCGGGTACCGCGTCGTGATTGACCCAGCCCGTGAAGGTCACACGCTCGGCGATCCCCTCGAGGCCGAACGCGCGCTCCAGGCGCGATCGTGCGTCTCCGTCACCGATGATCGTTAGATGCGAGTCGAGCCCTCGCTTGCGGATTCGCGCGAGGAGCCGGATCAGCGAATCCACGCCATCGTGGTCTGAGAGTTCACCGAGATAGCCAAGACGAAGCGATCCGTCGGGAGCCGCGTTCGCGCGCCGGCCCGGCGGGCGCTCGAGCCATGCGTCCGGCGGGGCATTCCGGACGATGGTTACTTGCTGCGCCGGCTTGTTTCCCCGTGTGCGGGCGATCTCGGCATAGGACTCGTTTGTGGCCAGAACGTGGTCGGCAACGGCGTAGGTCAAGCGCTCCGCGATGCGTGCCGCCGCCTCCAGCCCACGGCTCGACGTCTTGACCTGAACCATCTCGGGGAACAGATCGTGATGGTCGAAGACGACTCGGCGGCCGAAGAGGCGATACAGGGCACCTGCGGGGAACAGCAGGTCGGGGGGATTGTGGAGGTGAAGAACGCTGGCGCCGCCGAATAGTGCCCGCAGCGCATGGAGGTGAAGGGCGGGTAGAGCGACAACGTACTCGAGCAGGAACCCGATCACGCTGACGGGCTCCGGCCGGAAGACACGGAACCGCCGGACCTCCACCGCGCCCACTGTCTCGCTCAGCGGCTGTCCGCGAGCCCGGGGGGCAATGACCTCGACCGCGTACCCGGCGGCCGCGAGCGACTCGGCTTCATCGCGCACCCGGATGTCCTGCGGATACGGGAAATTCTCGAGCAGCATCACCACGCGGGGATGGTCGTGAGAGCGATCAGAGGCGCGCATCGTCTCCTGTCTAACGACCGGTGCCGAGCCGCCTTGACGCTCTCGGACCCCGTCAAGGCAACCCGCTTCGCACGGTTAACGATGCGTGCACGCGTCAACGGATCTCGGCCGCCATGTCGCCGATAGTCGCGCACCGTCGGCGGGCACCGATGCCGCTGAAGGTTCACGTCCATCGGCGCACTTCGAGCAGCTGCTCGGCGTCGAGGACGCGCCGATGCTCATCGAGCAGCGCGGCGATTGTATGCGCCCGGCTGATGATGGACCAGCGATTATCAGTCATCCGGGGACCGCACCGCACCAGTGGCTAACGGCTCCGGAGTGCCGCGTGCTCGCTCGCCCGCGTCCGACCGCTGGAGCCGAGGCATTCGCCACGTTCCGCGATACGGCGGGCCACGACTTGGCGTGCCTCGACCACGGTGACGGGCGCGTCGAGCTGCCGTTTTCCTTGTCGGAAGCCTACGAGAGCTTCGTGCTCGAGCGGTGGGTCGTGCACACGCGTACGCGCCGGCTCCCCACCCGCATTCTCAATATCTACTACCGGTGCAAGCCGCTGCTTCCGCGAGCCGTGCAGCTGTCAGTGAGACGCCGGTGGACGACCTTCAAGGGCACCCCCGATTTCCCGCGCTGGCCACACGACGATAGCGTCGAGCGCCTGGCCCGCTTCTACGCGGCCTGCGTCCTGCGGACGCTGCGGCGCTCCGGCGTCAGCTTCCGGTGGTTCTGGCCCAACGGATATCACGCCGCCGCGATCCTCACCCATGACATCGAAGGGATATCGGGCATGCGAAACGCTCTGCGGGTGGCCGAACTCGAGGAGCGGCACGGCCTCCGTTCGTCCTTCAACGTGGTTGGGGACTGGTATCCGATCGACAGGGGGGTGCTTCGCGAGCTTTCCGCTCGGGGCCACGAGATCGGAAGCCACGCCCTGCACCATGATCGGTCGCTCTTCTCCAGCCGGGCCGAGTTCGAGCGGCAGCTGCCACTGTTGCGCGGCTCGGTCGCGGACCTCGGCGCCAGCGGCTTCCGCTCCCCGGCCACACATCGCGTGCCGGAGTGGTTCGCGGAGCTTCCTGTCGAGTACGACCTGACGATGCCCCTGTCGGATCCCTACGAGGCCCAGCCTGGGGGTACTTGCTCGGCCTGGCCTTTCTTTATCGGCCCGGTCCTCGAAATGCCGTACACGCTCCCGCAGGACCACACCCTGTTTACGCTCATGGGGCGTCGCGACTCGAGCCAGTGGGTCGAGCAGATGCTGCGCGTGAAACGGTCCTTCGGCTTGATCCAATGTCTCAGCCACCCTGATTTGGGTTACCTGGCCGACCGGCGCAACGAGACCAGCTACCGCGAGTTCCTGGAGGTCCTCCGTTCGCAGGACGACATCTGGCATGCCCTGCCTCGTGAAGTATCGAGATGGTGGCGAGCCCGCGCCGCCGGTGAATCTCTTCCGGGTCTCGCGCTTGCCCGTGGGCGGCTCGCCACCGCTCACGGCAGCAATCTCGCGGTCATTCGGCCACCCCAGGGGATGATGCGTTACGAGGAGGCCGCGCGTTCGTGATCGGGACCCGCGCGTGATCGAGACGATCGACATCAGCGGGGACGAGTGGCTTGCGTTCCTGCACGGCCAGGACCGTGCGACTCCGTTTCACCACCCCGCCTGGGCGAAGGTGGTCAGTGAGGTCTACGGCTTCCCGGCCTCGGCGTTCGTCATCCGGGCGCCAGACGGCACGATCGCGGCGGGTCTCCCGGGAATCCGGGTGCCGAGCCTGGGTCGACGAGCCCACTGGAAGTGCCTGCCGTTCACCGATCAGTGCGGACCGCTCGGGGGAAACCAGGGGATAAGCGCGCTGATGACCGCCCTGCGGGACAGGGCCGACGAGGACTGGGAGGTGCGCTCGCCGGTTCCAGGCCTGGCCACGGTGCAGACCGTCGCCGTCAGGCACTGTCTGGATCTTCGCCCGGGACTCGATCTGGTGTACGCCGGCTTCCACCGTTCGCAGGTGCAGCGTGCGCTCCGCAGGGCCGAGCGCGAGGGCATCGTCCGGGTGCGGGAAGCCAACCAGCGCGACGATCTCACCGACATTTATTACGGGCTGCACGTCGACACCCGCAAGCGCCAGGGGGTGCCGCCGCAACCACGACGGCTGTTCGCCGCGATCTGGGACGAACTGCACACGGCCGGGGTGGCCTCGACACACCTAGCCGAGATCGAAGGGCGCCCCGTAGCGGGCGCGGTATTTCTGCACTGGAACCGTACGCTCGTGTACAAGTACGGCGCGTCCCGGACTGACACCTGGAAGGCGCACCCCAATCACGTGATCTTTTGGGACGCTATCCGGAAAGCCTGCGGGGCGGGGATGACGCTGCTGGATTTCGGGCTCACCGACCCGTGCAACCATGGGCTCCGTGCTTTTAAGAGCAACTGGGGTGCCCGCGAGGAGGAACTCCGATATACGTTCTCGCGGAGCGCAGCGCAGCCCCGCACGACGAGCCATTCGCACACGCAAATGCTACTCGGTACCGCCATCCGCCATAGCCCGCCGCGCGTCTGCGAATGGATTGGATCCGCGCTCTACCGCTTCGCCGCCTGAGCCGCGGCGCCTCTGGCAACGGCCGGGATCGGGAGGCCTAGTCCCGTCAACGCTCATCCTGTCGGCTGCAAACGAATGTTTTGCAGTCCCGCCAGGGCCCTTGCGTCAAGGCGACGCGCCCGCAATCGTTAGCAAGAAGACGATGTCCGCGAGGCAGATCTTCCGAGCATCCCTCATCAGCAGATGTCGTCCTCGAGACCTCGTTGCCATGGTCGCCAACGCGCCACTGACGTCCCCAAAGCCCGCGCAGGCGGACCTCCAACCGACGGCGCGCTTGCGGCAACGAGCGGTGCGGCCCCGTCTGCTAACCACCGCCGCCGTACTCATCGCTTTCCTCTCAGTTGTGCCGAGCCCAGCGACTGCACAGGACCAGGGTCGACCGCTGGCGGCAGTGATCGCCGGCAACAGGACGCACGCTCGGTGGGGAAGCAGCGATCAGGGCATTCAGTTAGGTCTCGCCTTCGAATACAACGCAACCAACACAGCGTTGATCTCGCAGGAAGTCTCGTTCATCTTCGGTGGCTACTTCGTAGATTGGAACTTCGGGGTCTATCCATCCGCTCCACCGATCGAGGGTTTTATTCCGTTTGACGTCGATCCTTTTCCTCCGGCAAATCCGGGCCATAGCCTGATCGACTGGCAGGCTACGCATCCGGATTGGATCGTCTACCAGTGCGATGGCAAAACTCCCGCGTACTCCGGGTCGGGGAATACGTACGTGCCGCTTGACTTCGGTAACCCAGCCGTCCGGACCTGGCAGGTGCAGCAAGCAGCAACCATGTTGCGAGCCGGAGTCAAGGGAATTTCCGTCGACGATTTCAACTTCACGAACTACGCCGGCCGGTGCGGCGTGTATCGCAACGGAGTCTGGACGCGGCTCGGATATCCCGGTCGGGGCGGGATCAACGCTCGCTACACGGCAGACATGGTGAGTTGGCTGGCAGACTTCTCAAGTCAACTGAAGCAGGAGTTCCCGACCAGCACCATCGCCGTCAACACGTCTCCGTCGATCTCCGGCCTACGGGCGATCGAGACCATCACCCCGTACATCGACACGGACTTCGACGAGGCCGGGTTCACTGACTACGGCGCTCACAATCTCTCCGGATCGGCGTGGCTTCAAGAGGTCAAGGCAATCCAGTACCTGAACCACCATGGCAAGGGGATTGACGTAAACGGAATCGTCCATGCCTTTTCCGACGGCACCGTGTCCCACACCCAGCTCAACTGGGTGCTCGCAAACTACCTGCTCGTAAAAGGCAAGCGAACATACACCTACGTCTACGCCGGAAACCGCGCCGGATTCGCCCTAAGTCCTTCCGACTACGGCTCGTTCTACGACCGTCGCGCGTATCACGTACCGATTGGGCACTCGATCTCGCCGATTGTCCGATACGACGGCGTGTATGCCCGCGGTTACTCGGGCGGCCTTACGATCGTGAACCCATCCCCCAGTCAAACCTACACCGTGGCGCTGGGTGGTACGTACCGCGACATGTTTGGGCGCCGGTACCAGTCCGTCACTCTGGCCCCGACCCGCGCGATCGTCCTACTCAGCTCGTCGTCCAAGAAGACAGGGGCTTCGAAGCGGACCGGCTGACCGGCTCCGGGCCGCGCGACCGGTTGGCCTGACCTTGGACCGCGCAGCGCGGCAGTCGGCGGTGCCGCGACGGACGGCGCTAATTTGGGCCGCCCGGCCTGACGTCGGCCCAAGCACACCATTCGGCCGCCCTCGGTACGAGCGACATTCGGCGCAGGGAGAGCGTCAACAACACCGCGCGAGGGCCGTTAACCGTCCGTGGGAACGGCTACCGAGAGGAGTCTGCCCGACTCTGGCAACGTCTCCGCGGAGCCCAGCCTGATGGGCATCGCGTTGCGCCGATGGTGGCTGGTCGGACTGTGCGTAGTCCTGGGCGCAGTCGCTGCCGGCGCGTACTCGCTGACCAAGCAAAAGCAGTACACGGCCAGTGCGGATGTCCTCTTCCGCGAGGACACCCAGCCCGATCAGAGCGTTCAGAGCGTGCTCGGGCTGCCGCCCCCGTCAGTTGCGCCGGATCCCACGCAGGAGGCGGCAACGAACGTCGCGCTTGTGTCTCTCGACGCGGTGGCGGATATGACCGCGGTAGCGCTCGGACATGGCATCTCGGGTAGCCAAGTGCAGAGCGAGATCAGCGTCGGGGAGGTGGGCCAATCCAACGTCATCACCGTAACCGCCACGGACCCGCGCCCCGCCAAAGCTTCGGCGCTCGCCAATACCTACGCCAGGCAGATCGTCGTCTTCCGGCAGAACGTGGATCGGTCGCTAGTTCGCTCCGCGATCGTCGGCGTTCAGAACCAGCTGCGCAACCTCACCCCACAGCAGAGATCCGGTCACGCGGGACAGACGCTGAAGAGCCAGTTGAGCCAGTTGAACGCGCTCGCTGGGTCGCAGACGGGCGACGTACAGGTGGTCCAGGGCGCCTCGATCCCGTTGGCGCCGTCGCTGCCGCGGACGAAGCTGAACATAGCCGCTGGGGCCGCGCTCGGCCTGATTCTGGGGATTGCACTCGCGCTGCTCGTGCATCGCACCGCTCGGCGAGAGGAGTCCCCAACTGAGCTCGCGGATGCTTACGGTCTTCCGGTGCTGGGAGTTGTGCCGCGGACGCGGGAGCTGGCACTTGCGAATCGCCAGGGTGGGCAGCGGCTTCGCCTGGCCGACGCCGCTCGAGCACCTGGCAAAACCGGCTCGAGCTCGAAGAAGCAGCGGGTTCTGCCAGCGCCGACAGCCGATGCGTTCCGCGACGTTCGGACAATCCTTCGGTACGCCCATCCCGATCGCGACCTGCGGTCAGTGCTCGTGACCTCGGCACATCGCGGGGAGGGAAAGTCCACCGTCGCCTGGCAGCTCGCGCGAGTGGTCGCGATCCAGCGAAACCGCAGAGTTCTCGTCCTCGAGTGCGATCTTCGGAGACCCGTGCTCGCACGCGCCCATGGGCTTCGGGCTGCACCAGGTCTGGTCGAGGTGCTCAGCGGCGCGGTAGCTCTAAACGCCGCTGTGCAAACCCTTGATGCGAGCACCGAAGAATCGGATTTCGACCTCGTGGGTCTCGACGACTTGAGCCTCGATCCTGTGGAGCAACTCGAGCCGAACGGCAATGGCACCAAGACCGGCCTGCCCAGATCTGAGATGGACGTGGTCGTGGCCGGCTCGCCGACATCCAATCCCGCCGATCTGCTGGACAGCGCTCAGATGTCGGCACTCGTTCAAGATCTCGCTGCGCAGTACGACTTCATTGTCCTCGACGCGCCGCCGGGTCCACTCGTCTCCGACACGGTCCCGCTCGTGAGTCTGGCCGACGGGGTCATCATCGTAAGCAGCATGCGACATACATCGAGGGATGCGGTCAATACTCTGCGGAGCCAGCTCGAGCTCCTGGACGCACCCATACTCGGGGTCGTGGTCAACAACGCCAAGCAGCGCGCCGAGGCGTGGTACCCATATGGCTACCGGCCCGCCGACAGCAACGGCTCAGCCGCGATGACGACCAGCGGTCCGGCCGGGATCGACGAGCTCCGCGACGTTCCGCCCGGAAGGCGCCCCAGCTGACCAGCTCCGCCACGCACTAGGTGCCATTCAGGTGAGCTTGGAGTGAACACCGGAGTGGGAGTGCCAGGACAATGCAATGGGTCGTTTGGCTGGAACATCCTCAAGCCCTGACGAACTTCCCTCGAATCTCGGAAGCTGTCGATTTATCAACCTAGGAGCCGTGTACGAGCATATGCTCGCAGAGGAACGGTGCCGCCTCCCCGGGATAGCTCTGGTCCGTGCTCGAGGCAGGCGGTGTGATTTTAGGGCCACGCGATCGGGCAGGTAGTTGATGAGCGGGAGGCCAGTCGTCCGAGCCGCAATCGACCATCCGCGCCTCGCCACCGAACCTCAGCAGATCCCTACGCACCGCGTGAGTGGGGCCCCCGCGAATCCCATTCCTCAGCAGCTTCGACCACGTTGCGTCGACGTCGACACGCGGACCCGCCACGCGTTGCTCTGAAGTCGGATGATGCAGACTGCCTTGCGACCGGCGGACCGGCTGCTCCAGGACTCGAGCTCGCCGTCCAGAAGCTGGCCTGACGCGGTCTCTGACGAGCGTGCTAGTCAGCTCTCGCACCCCACGCCGGGCTTGGTACCCCCGGGCGGGAGGCAACTGATCTGGAGCTGAGGACCGCGACCGGACCGGATCTTGAACGCGTAATACTTGCCAATCCAGCCGCGACGCATCACCTTGATGACGACAAGCGCTCCCGCCCTCAGACGCCGGCCACGGAAGCTTCGAGCGACGTTGTAGTTGACAGTGGTGATGCATCGCCGCTGTTTGCCCATCGTGACGCAGTGGCGGGACAGCGCCAGTTGGCCATTCCGGGTAACGAACGGACAGCCTCCACCGTGGCAGCGGATGGTGATCATCCCGCCGCCGGTCGGCCCTTTCAGCGCGAGCGTCCGGACCAACGTGTAGCGCGGCGTGAAGTAGAAGCTCCACTGCATCTTCGCCAGGTCCATCAGTGATGGGGCCGGCACCTCTGCGAGCGTCGTACTGGCGGACACCGGCGGGGACTGGGAGGCGTCCGTAGCGGTGACCGTCACGGTCGCGGGGACATTCGAGCTCGTCAGGACGACGGTGTGAACGCCGGAGCCATAGTCGAGCACGGGCCCAGCGCGGACGCGGTTGTCGCTGACGAAAACGTTGATCGGGTTGCCGCTGATCGGATTGCCGTGTGCGTCGGCGACAGAGATCGTCGCGGTGGTCGTCGAAATACCGTTGGCGACGACGACGGGCTGGGAAAGCGCGATCGTCACGTCGCTGGCTGGGCCGTGGACCTGCGTCAGCACGGTGCCGGTCGACGCGCCAGTGTTCAGGTCCGTCGCTGTGACGGCCACCGCCCCAGCCGTCGTCGAACTGGTCAGAGTGGCCGTATACGTGCCGTTGCCGGCGGTGACGGGCGAGAATCGAACCCCCACGTCGCTCGATGAGAAGGCGACGCTATCGCCCCAGACGAGGTGGCCTTCGGCGTCGATAATCATCGCCACCGCGGTCGTCGTCGACTGGCCGTCGGCGACGACGGTCGAGGGCGTCAGGGTGAGAATGATGTGGGTCCCAGTCCCGGAGGCTTGAGTGAGAGTGGCTCTGCCTGAGATCCCCGCCGTCTTGTCGGTAGCGGTAATCGTCGACGTTCCCACGGTCGTGGTGCTGGTGATCGTCGCCGTATAGATGCCCAGACTGGTCTGGCTCGCCGCGATCGACGCGGGTTGACCGGGGTCGCTCGAGGAAAACGAGACCGCCTGCCCGGAGACCGGATGGCCTTCCGCGTCCGTCACCGCCGCGGCCGCAACTGTCTTGGATTGGCCGTCCGCGACGATCTTCGCCGGCGTCAGTGTAACCGTGATCGCGGTAGCATTTCCCACCGTCTGGGTCAGCACGGCACTGCCTGAGATCCCCGCCGTCTTGTCGGTAGCGGCAATCGTCGACGTTCCCACGGTCGTGGTGCTGGTGATCGTCGCCGTATAGATGCCCGGACTGGTCTGGCTCGCCGCGATCGACGCGGGTTGACCGGGGTCGCTCGAGGAAAACGAAACCGTCTGCCCGACTACCGCATGGCCTTGCGCGTCAGTGACGGCCGCGGACGCGACCGTCTTGGAATGGCCGTCAGCGACAATCGTTGACGGCGTCAGCGTAACGGTGACTTTTGTCGCGGGGGCCGCCCGGGCGATAGCGGGCAGCGTCCAGTTACCGGCAATGGTCGCGAGAACTGCGCCCAGCGCGACGAGGAGCGTCTGGAACCGGCGTCGCAACTGTAGTCTTATCCTCCGCTCATTCTTGCCAGCAACCGCGGCCGTACAAAAGCAACCACCTCAGTCGTTAACCACCGAAGTGCTCCCGCGTGCAATTGTCAGGCTAGAAGTGTTAACGCGACCGAACCCTTCAGATTGGCGCTAGACTCGGCTTCGAGCGAGAGGAACTGCGATTAGCCCAGCCTCGGTGATGCGGGACTATCTGGCAGAGCGCCCACGGCTTTCGGAGCGGGGAGCGTGGCGATTGTGGCCGCTCGCGCTCATGCTGCTGTTGTGGGGCGCCGCCTTCGCGGTCGCGTTTGCGGCCGGCTCCCGCGGGATCACGGGCGCGCCCGTTGCCCCTGCGGCGAGCGCGCCACAGGCTTACCCAGCCGTTGAGCAGCTGACGGCGACCCCAGCCGCACCACTCCTGAGGGCGCGGACGAAGACTGTGGCGCCTCCCGCCCCGACGAGGTCGGTGAGACCTCCCGTACCTGTGACTTCCAATGCGGCGCCTGCCGCCCAACCGAGCACTCCCTCGCGACCCCAGGTCGCATCCCCAGTACGGGCCCCCGCCACTGTCCCGGCCCCGCCGTCGAGTCCAAACGTTGCTTCCTCGAGACCCACTGTCCCCAGCGGCGCATCGCAGGGTTCCGGCAGCGCAACGACCCGCCCGATTACTGCGCCATCCGTGTCGTCGCCCGGGACCGGCACGTCGAGCGGCGGCGAAAGCAGCACAACCTCCGGGACCGCCAGGTCGAGCGGCGGCGGGACCGGCACGTCGAGCGGCGGCGGAACCGGCACATCGACCGGCGGCGGCTGAGTCTCACGCACGGACTGGCGGAGGTAGCCGGCTTAGCCTGAGGGCCCGAGGGCGCCTCAGCCGATGTGGTAGCCAAACTGCTCGAGGTCGGCGGAGGCCGAGCGGGCGGCCGCCGACGCACGGGCGAGGGATGAGCTAGCCGCCCGGTAGGCGGCCACATCGCCCCGCGATGCCGCCCGGGCCATCGCGGCGTATGCGCCGGAGCTCATCTTCAGCGCCGACGCGAGTGCAGCGTTGGCGGCCTGGGCGGGACCGGCGTTGAGGTTCGCGATCGCGGACCCCGCCTGCGCCTGGGCGCTCGCGAGCCGGCTTTCGACGCGGCTTTGCGCAGTGGCGGTCCGAGCCGCCGCAAGTTGCGCAGACGCACTGACGCGAACAGCGTTGAGCCTCGCGATGACGTCGCTCAGGCTGCGTGCGTAGTCGGGGCTGGTCACGAGCGTCTGAACGCCAGGGCGCAATGTCAGCGCAGCGAGAATTCGTTCGCAGGCCGCGTTGAACCCATTGTCTGGAGGTCGGCAGACGGACGTCACGACTCCAGCAGTGGTGGGGAGCACGTACACCGACGCCGGGCGTGGATCTCCACGCAGAGACAGGTTCGGGAACCGGTAGAACCACATCGACCCGAGCCTCAAGGTCTGTCCGCCTGCTGGGTTAGCGAGAGCGGCGACGAAGCGAGGCGGCAGCAGCGTGGGTCCTGCGGCTTGACTCGTGCCCAGCACGAGCAGGCCTTGCTGCGTTCCACCAGGTGAGAATGCCACCGCGTGACTCAGCGGAAGCCCGGGAAGCGAGGCCGCCGCGCGCTTCTGCCACAACGACGGGTACGACACGACGACGGGTCCCGCCGCCGCATGGCGGTCGAGCGCAGGGAGCGCCGTGCTCTTATTGCTGGAACCTGCGAGTGCCAGACCAAGCGCGGCCGCGACCACGATGCCGGTCAAGCCAGCGATCAGCCATCTCCGCGCGTGCGTGACACCGGCTAGCGCATCGCCCGCGCTGAACCGACGACCGCCCCGCGTGGGAGCGGGCGCAGCAACCACGCCGTTGCTGGATCCGGTCACCTCGCCCGCCGGCGCCGCCGCGGCAACGGCGAAGCCGCCAGCCCCGGATCGGGCTGATGCAGCGGCACTCGACCCGTCCATCGCGGGCAACACAAGCTTGCGCCGGCTCGGCGCGGCTGAAGTCGGCTTCGCCTGAGCATCGAGAGCCGGTCGACCTCGATCCGACGCTCCACGCGGCTCCGGCGTGATCGGCGCTCGGAGAAGCTCGAGCGCTTCAAGCTCGCTGGTACTCAACGGCGCGCCAGCACACTGGCGCTCTAACGCGTGGACGACATGGTCGATCTGCACGGGAGCACCCGCGTGCGCGGCAGATCGCGTCGCTGCCGCACAGCACGCCGCGATCTCGCCTCCAGAGATCGTGATAGCGCTGGCCAACGCGGCGATGTCTGCCTCGCCGAGGCCCGCGTTTGCAAGCTGGCGGCACCAAATCTCCTCACGAGCGGCGCGCTCGGGCAACGGGAATTCGATCACATGGTCGAAGTGGCCGAGCACGGCTTCGTCTGCGACTGGTTGCGGTCGCATGGCAAAGATCACGATCCCCGGATGGCCCCGGCTCCGTTCCAGCAGGTCAGAGAGGTCGTTCGCGGTTCCCGCCGGATCGGATCCGTCCGCATCTGTGGCTCCAGCGATCAGCGTGTCAACGTGGTCAAGCACCAGAACTGCGCGTGAGCGTGCGGCGATCGCGAACAGCCGGGCCATCCGCCATCGCTCGCGGGTCAAGACACTCGTGAGGTCAGCCTCGATTACGCCCAGGAGCAACTCGCGCCCAAGCGTCTGGGCGGCCATGGTCTTGCCCGTGCCGGCCGGTCCGGATAAGAGCACCGGGATTCCGCGTTTGCCCCCAGGCGGACGGTTTGGCTGAGCCGCCGAAGCATCACGGCAACGCACGCTGAATTCATCCGCGACCGCCCTCAGCTGCTCTTCCCCGCGCGGCAGCAACACCAGGTCGTCCCACCCGTATGCCGCCGGGAGCTGCTGCCAAGCCTTTGGCGACATATTGGCCGCGCGCGCGGTCCCGATCATGGGAGGACTATCGGGCCTTGCTTCAGCGGCCTGGAAAGCATGCGTAGCGCGTGCCTGGCTCGACGCAGAGCCGCGGTCGGGGTCAAATCGCTTCTGGTTTGAAAACGTTGAAAGCTCATCGATGTAGACGGTCGGGTCGCCACAACGGTCACGATGTCGCTCAACCCGCGTGGGCACGCTCAGCGTGATCTTGCGCGAGAACTCGATTGCGCTCGAGAGCGCACGTCCGCAGTCCGATCCGCCAGTGCGGAATCGCCGGAACTTCGTCGCGACAGCTCGCGAGGAAGATCGGCCGCTCTGCCCGATGGGGACCCGACTCGCCCGCCGCCGCTTCGACGGTGCAGCTCAGGCCCGCAAGTCCGAGCACACTGCGCGCCAGCTCGAGCTCGTCGCACACTCCGCCCGCCGTGCGATGAACTACCCCGTGGCAGGGCTTGCGGACGAGAGACACCAGGATGCTTGCCAGGTGCGGGCCGTACGTTGGCGGAGAGATGCGACGCCGCTCCACGACAAGCGGTTGACCAGCTTGCGCCCGCGCGATGAGGTTCTCGAAGGGACTGTTCCATATGCGTCCGTAGAGACGGCTGCTTCGAACTATCGTGTGATCTGGATTGGCGCGTGCCGCGGCCCGTTCGACGGCAACGAGCGCGGCCGCCTGCGGCGTCTCGGGAGCCGTCGGATCCGACTCGAGCCGAGCGCCACCGCCTCCGTTTCCGAACACCCACTCGCTGGAGACGAGGACACTGTGCACGCCCTCGCCCGCAGCCGCCACCGCGAGGTTCTCGCACGCCGCCAGCTGTTCGGGCGTGGGGACAAGGTCCCCGGGTTCAACATCGCCGGCACCGCTGCAGTCGATCACGATGTCAGCGCGGCTCCGGGCGAGCACCCGCCGGCACGCACGTAGGTCGTCGAGATCGAGTTCGTCCAGGACGTCGGACCGGATCTCGAAACCAGCCCGCCTGAACGCGGCCACCAACTCCCGTTGGAAGGGTCGCCCACGCCCAGTGACGAGGGGCGTGATCATCGTTGCCACCGACCCGTGCGACGCACCAACCCTCGCTACCGCCAAAAACGATCCGCCACGCCTTCTACCAGTGGTCGTCCACTAGCTCAGCGTTGCCGTAGATCCATGCGCGACCGCGAATTCGAGCACCCTCCGCATGCTGAAGTCGCGCGTCACCGTCGCGTTCTCCCCGATCACGCTCCTGACGATCCGGCTCCCTACATCCTCCACGATCGCCCCCGCCATGATGATCGAGTTCTCGACCTCGGCGCCGCGGACCGTGGCAAGCCTCCCCACGGTGGTGTACGGGCCGATGTGCGCATCGATCAGCTGCGCGCCGGGACCGATCACCGAGGGACCCCGAACCGTCGTCGATTCGATGTGGGCCGACGCAGAGATCGCAATGCGACCCTCGAGCGTGCTGTCCTTGATGGAGCTCGGTTGCCGGCTGTCGGAGAGTCGGTCGAGTACGAGGCGGTTGGCCTCCAACAGCTCGTCGCGATGGCCGTGATAGCTCCACCAATCGACCATCGGCGTTGCCTCCACTCGTCGTTTGTCCTCAAGCAGAGCGGCTAGCACATCGCTCAACTCGAGCCGGCCCCGCCACGAGCGGTCAGTCGATCTCGCGGCGTCATAGACCGATTTTCCGAAGACGTATATGCCCGAGTCATGTGCATCGCGCTGCGGCTTGACCGCCGGCAGCGGCAGCAGTGCCTGCAGCCGGGCCCGCCGAAATCGCCGCATCACCGGCCTAAGTGGCGCCATCAGAATGCCGTTGCCGGGGTAGACAACGACTTGGGAACGCCCGAGCACGCGTTCGGCCGCCTGAACACTGTCCAAGACGCCAGGGTTCAGACACGGGACGTAGTGGGCTTGCAAGGCCCACTCCGACCCGTCACCCACAGCCTCCCGGATCGCTTCGCCGCCATGAGGGTGCACGATGAGCGCCACCTCGGCCATCCCGGCGTCCCGGATCGCCTCGAGGGCGTGGTAGAGAATCGGCTTGTCAGCAACGGAGACGAGCTCGACCGCCTGGTGGCAGGCAAAGTTAGGTAGTCCTGCTCCCGGGCTCGAATTCGCCAGGATGATGCCCTTGAACTGGTTCACGTCTACGTAACGAACGAGCTTCCCCGAAATCGGCGCAGAGCCGGCGAAGACGCCGGCTCTGTCGCTACGTGTAGGAGACCAACCGGCTGCTGCTCGCGGCCGCGGCCGTCAGCGTGAATTCGGGCACTTCGTTGAAGTCGCGCATCAGCCGGCTACGGAAGGCGCCGTAGCGGCGGGCTGCTTCGCTTCGCCGCCCGCACCGTAGACACAAGCTGATCACGCCAAATTGGGCGTCACTGTCGTAGGGCTCGAGCTCAGTGAGCCATCGCGCGTACTGAAGCGCCTCCCCGAAGTCGTGGCGTTCTTCGTGGATACGAATTGCGGCGCGAAGTGCATCCTCGGCGAGCCCACGGATCCGCTCCCGTTCAATCATTGCCCAGTCGGCGTACGGCTCATCGGAGAGAAAGTCACCGCAGTACAGCTCGAGCGCGCGGTCGATCTGCGCGAGCGTGACTTCATGTTCTGAACCGGACAGCGCGTCCTCGACCAGTTGTTCGAAGATGCCGACGTCGACCCATACGTTGGGTCCCAGCGCGTACGCTCCCGCGAGGCACTCGACCGAGAACGACCGACCCCGCGCCGGACGGTTTGGCTCCAGCCGCTTTCGGAGCAGGTGAACGAGGTACCGCACGTTGTTCTCAGCGTCGAAACTCGAGCCCGGCCACAGCGCCTCGGTGATCTCGTCCGCGGGCACGAACCGGCCGTGCTGGGAGACCAGGTAGCGAAGCAGCCTTCCCGGCCGCTGGCTCAGCCACGCCCTATCCACCGCTCCGTCGATCGTTTGAACCAGGGTTTCCCCGAGTACCCGCACCCGTACAAGCGCATCGGCTTCGCGCACCACGCGCGCGTTTGCCCGCCTCAACATACGTCCCCTCTCGCCGCCGGCATTTCTATATTCCTGCATCTGACTCCCACCCCCAAAATGTGATGCCGGCCGATTTGGTTGCGGGTGCGCCCACCCGCACCCACTACGGTAGCTTGCTATCTCACCCGGCTCGATACAACAGCTTGAGGTGTGGTCTGGCAGCCGCCCTGGAGGGTATGCCACATCTTGGTAGGTAGTCTCGTACCCATCCGTATGGGTGCTGTGGGTAGCACCTAGACCACCTTTTCAGGTAGGTCAGCCAGTGGGCCGGGCTTGGCGCGCGCCGAACGCCGCCGTGCGGGTCGCTCGGGTGGCGGGCAGCCGCCTGGATCACAAAGACCCCTACCTGACCGCTGATGCTGTTGTCCGCGGACTCTGTGCGAGCACCCGTGCCGCTGCCACGCGGTTGCGAACGCCGAGCTGCGCGAAGATCGAGCGCACATGGAACTTGACCGTGTTGACGCTGATGAACAGCCGGGCCGCGATCTCCTCGTACGAACAGCCCTCCGACAGCAGCTCGAGCACCTCCATTTGCCGATCGCTGAGCGCGTTGAGCGGGTCCTCCAGCCCATTGGCCAACATCTCCTGCCATGCGGCGGGCAGGACGGCGTGACCACGCGCCACCTGGTCAAGTGAGGCGGCGAAGTCCTGGGCGTTCGCCTCCGTGATGAGCAGTCCGTTGAGACGCTCGTCAAGCACGAACTTCAGGAGGTCCGGCTCTGGACTATCCGCCAGGATGACAACTTCGACTCCTTCCGCGACCGCACGCAGCACACGCACAAACTCGGTCGCTCCGCCAAGCTTGTCGCCCACACCGACGAGCACCAGGTCAGCGTTGCATGCCGCCGCCACCGCTTCGGGTTCTTCCCAGCTAACGACGTCCGTGACAACGAAACCGAGCATTCCCGCGATCAAGGCCCGGAACGCTTCGGCGACCAGGCGGCGTGCGTCCACGATCGCTACGCGGATCGGCATGCTGCCGTGATTCGGGCCCTCCCATCCGATGAACCCGATCATCGCTCGTCACCTCCGACCTCGCCTGAGAGACGGGGCCGTCGCGTCGGCCAGGCACGGCGAGACGCAGGGTAACTGTACCTCGTTACACCAAGAAACAGCGCGATGCCGGCAGGAAATCTCACAGCGGAACCCGCACCAATCCCACATCCTTGAGATCAACAGCCCGCCTCACCCTAGCCGACCACCTCTCGTGATGTCAAACAGCCGTGGGGCGGTTTTCGGGAAAGTAGTTACCCAAGGCCGTCCAATCGACGCCCGTCGGGCAAAGTTCTCACGCAAACAGGTCCAGCACCATGCTTAAACCCCAAATGCCGCGGCCCGTTGCGAACCTTCGTGACATAGCACTCGCTAGGCTAGGTGCCCATGTCCTGGAAGTCGCGGCCGCGGCTTAGCGTACTTCCGGGCGTTATGCGGGTCGCCGGGCTACTTCAGGTCGACGGTGGCGCCGGCTTCCTCAAGGTCGGCCTTGAGCTTGTCGGCCTCGGCGCGGTCGATCCCTTCCTTGATCGGCTTGGGCGCCTCGTCGACGAGCGCCTTGGCCTCCTTGAGACCGAGGCCGGTGGCGGCGCGCACGACCTTGATCACCTGGATCTTCTTCTCGCCGGCGGCCTGGAGCACCACGTCGAACGCGGTCTGCTCCTCGACTTCCTCGCCGCCGCCGTCGGCCGCCACGGCAGGCGCTGCCGCCGCGACGGCCGTCGCCGAGACGCCGAACGTCTCCTCGAGCGCCTTGATGCGCTCGGACAGTTCGAGCACCGAGATTGACTTGAGCTCGTCGATCCACTCTTGAGTGCTGGGCATGGTTCCTCCTTAGGCGTCGGACGGCTGGTCGTCCGACGCTGATTCCTGTTCAGTTTCTTCCGGCGCGGCCTCGGGTTCCGGGGCCGCCTCAGACTCGATTTCGGGCTCCGCAGCCGCCTCCGCCTCGGGTTCCGCGGCGGGTTCCGCAGCCGCCTCAGGCTCGGGTTCCGCGGCGGCCTCAGGCTCGGGTTCCGCGGCGGCCTCCGGCTCGGGTTCCGCGGCGGCCTCGGGCTCTGGCTCGTGAGCCGCCTCTGGCTCGGGAGCCGCCTCGGGCTCGGGCTCGGGTTCCGCGTCGGGCTCGGGCTCGGGTTCCGCGACGGCCGCGGGCTCGGGCTCCGCGGCGGCCTCTGTCTCGGGCTCGGGAGCCGCCTCGGGCTCGGGAGCCGCGGGCGCGGGCGCGGTGCCGCTCACGAGCCCCTTCTCGGCGATCTGCTGGAGCTGGATGGCAACGCCGGCGATCAGCGCGTTGAGCGTTCGGACGAGTCCGGACAGCGGCGCGGCGATCGTGCCGACGAGCTGAGCGTGGAGCACCTCGCGTGCCGGCAGGCGGGCAATCGCGCGCACCTGGTCGGCGCTCAGCATGGCGCGGTCCATCAGGCCGCCCTTGAACTCGAGCGTGCGCATCGTCCGGGCGGCCTCGTTCAGCGCCTTGGCCGCGAGCGCGGCGTCGCCCGACACGAACGCGAGCGCGGTCGGCCCCTCGAGCAACGCCTTGAGCTCCTGCGCGCCGGCCTCGTCGGCCGCGCGCTCGGACAGCGAGTTCTTGACGATCCGGAACTTGGTGCCGGACTCGCGCAGCTTCGCTCGCAACTCGGCGGCCTGCGCGACGGAGATCCCGCGATAGTCGACGGCGAACACCGCCTCGGCCGACTTGATCTGGCCGGCGATCTCCTCTACGACTGCTGCTTTCTGGTCTCGGTTCATGGTTCCTCTCGAAACGCGAAACGCCCGCTTGTCGGCGGGCGTCGGATCCGAAAGCCAAAAGGCGGTTCCAAATCTCGAGGCTCCGCCTGCCCCGGACTTACGACCACACCGCCGGGGGTCTCGGGCTTCGTCTCTGTGGATACGAGTTTACGCCGCTACGGGCTCCTCGACGATGTCACGCGTTCGCGTCGGATCAACCTTGACGCCGGGCCCCATCGTCGTGGCGACGGTCACCGTGCGGATGTAGCGGCCCTTGGCCGCCGACGGCTTGGCCCGGATCAGCTCCTCGATCACTGCCGCATAGTTCTCGAGGAGCTTCGTGTCGTCGAAGTCGCGCTTGCCGATCACTAGGTGCACGATCGCGTTGCGGTCGGTGCGGTACTCGACCTTGCCCGCCTTGGATTCCTCGACCGCTTTGGCGACGTCCATGGTCACCGTTCCAACCTTTGGGTTGGGCATCTTGCCGGCGGGGCCGAGGATCCGGCCGAGACGGCCGACCACCGGCATGAGATCCGGCGTGGCGATCGCGACATCGAAGTCGTCGAAGCCCTCCTGGATCCGCTGCGCTAGGTCCTCGGCGCCGACCACGTCGGCACCCGCCTCTTCTGCCTCGCGAGCCTTATCGCCCTGGGCGAACACCGCGATCTTCACGTTTTTGCCGAGGCCGTTGGGGAGCGCGATCGTACCGCGCAGCTGTTCGTCGGCATGCCGGACGTTCAGCCCGGTGCGCACGTGCACCTCGACGGACTCGTTGAACTTCACGCGCGCGAGCTGCTTGATCAGCGCCACCGCCTCGGCGGGCGAGTACTCGCGCTCACGGTCGAAGCGCTGCTTGGCGTCCTCGTATGTCTTTCCGTGGTGCGACATGACCTATACGACCTCCACACCCATCGAGCGAGCGGTGCCCGCGATGATCTTTGCGGCGGCGTCGATATCGCCGGCGTTCAGGTCCTTCATCTTTTTCTCCGCGATCTGCCGCAACTGATCCTGCGTGATCCGGGCGACCTTCGTGCGGTTCGGTTCGGCGGACCCCTTCTCGAGGTTCAGCGCCTGCTTGATCAGCACCGCGGCCGGCGGGCTTTTGGTGATGAACGTGAACGAGCGGTCCTCGTAGACCGTGATCACGACCGGGATCACCGTGCCCAGGTCGCTCTGCGTCTGCGCGTTGAACGACTTGACGAACTCCATGATGTTGACGCCGTGCTGGCCGAGCGCGGGCCCGACCGGGGGCGCCGGCGAAGCCTGGCCGCCCACCGCCTGCAACTTGATCTGTGTCAGAACCTTCTTCGCCATGGTCTTAGATCTTCTTCACCTGATCGAACCCGACTTCCACCGGCGTCTCCCGGCCGAAGATCGACACCAGCACCTTCAGCCGCTGCGCATCTTCGTTGACCTCGGAGATCTCGCCGGAGAAGTCTGACAGCGGACCCGAGATCACCTTGACGGACTCACCGATCGTGAACGTCGCGCGGCTGCGCGGGCGCACCTCCTGCTCGCGATGGAGCAGGCGGTTGACCTCGTCCTGGGTGAGCGGGACGGGCTCGTTCGAGGCGCCGACGAAGCCGGTGACCCCGGGCGTGCCCTTGACCAGCGACCACGAGTCCTCGTTCAGGTCCATGTTGACGAGCACGTAGCCGGGCATCGTGCGCTTCTCGACGGTGATCTTCTGGTTGTCTTTCATCTCAGATACCGACTCGGTGGGCACGACAATCTGCCTGACCGCCTGCTGCTGACCGAGCGACACGATCCGATGCTCGAGGTTGTGCTTGACCTTGTTCTCGTGACCCGAGTATGTGTTTACGACGTACCAGCGGAACATTCTTGTTTCGATTGGCCTCTCTAGCCGTCAGCGCGCGGACGCGCTTACTTCAAGACGAAAGTCACCAGCTTCCCGGACACCCAGTCCGCCACGCCCAGGAACACCGCGGCCACGATGACGAATCCGATCACGACTCCCGTGGCCTGGAACACCTGACGCCGGTCGGGCCACTGTACCCGTTGCAGCTCGCGCCAGCTTCCTTGCAGGAATCCGATGAGCCGCGCGAGCACACTCGGGTGCCGCTCGGCGACCGCCGCCGCACCGGGGGCGACCAACTCGCCGCCGCCGGATCCGCCGGGGGTGCCTCCACGATCGTAGCCGCCGCCTCGCCGCCGGCCGCGGCGGCCGCCGCGGCCCCCTGAAATCGACTCCTCGACCTCGCGCTCGAACTCCTCCTTGTCTTCCCCCTCGTCCGGCTCGGGCTCGTCGGGTCGGCCAACCTCGAGCTGCTCCTCGGCCAGTTCGGCATCCGGCATGGCGTGCTCGAGCGGAGGCGGGGCGCCGTCCTCGCGGTCATCGTGGACCTCGGAACCGAGGTCAGGGTCCTGGTCCTCGAGCGAGTCGGCGCCGATGTCATCGTCCTCGACCGAATCCGACACGAGGTCGACAGGCTCCAGCTCAGGCGCATCGTCGGCGCGCTGGAGCCCGGTGGCGCCGTTGTCGGGCTCGTTCTCAGCAGTGCCGTTGTCGGCGTCGTGCGTCGCGGTGGGGACGCCCTGGCTCGGATCCACAGGCGTACCCGACTGGCGAGGCCGCCGTTCTCTGGCGCGTTTGCGGTTGCGGGCCACGGAGCGCTCCGGTCAGCTCAGCGCGTTTCGCGATGAGGCGTATGGCGCCTGCACCAGCGGCAGTACTTACGCAGCTGCAACCGCTCCGGGTTGTTCCGCTTGCTCTTGTTGGTCTGGTAGTTGCGTCGCTTGCACTCTTCACACGCGAGAGTTGCAGCGATCCGAACATCTCCACGAGCCATGTCGGGCGCTTCCGTCTGGAATGGTCAAGGTCGTCCGGCGACCGGACCGCGGGCGCGAGAACGAACGCCGCCCGGCGCCAATGCCTCAGTGTAGCGACAGGCTCGTGACCCGGAGATGCCTCGCAGCTATTTGGGATGGTCGGCGGCGCCTGACGGCGGCGCCTTATTCGACCAACTCGACCGGCGACACCTCCAGATCGAGCCAGCGATCGCCGCGAAGGATCCGGATCACCAGTGGCCGGCCGATCGCCTCCTGGGTCATCAGCCGCTGCACGTCGTCGACACGCTCGATCGCCTCTGGGGGGGCACCCATTTCCACGATCAGGTCCTCGGCCCGGAGCCCGGCTCGCTGGGCGGGACTCCCCTGGGAGACGTCGACGACCTCGACGCCGGCGCTGCGGCCCACGCGCACGCGCGCGTGAGGTGGAAGCGGCCGGGGGCCGGCGGCGATCCCGATCCACGCTCGACGCACGCGACCGTCGCGCATCAGCGTTCCGACGATCTGCCGCGTGGCGGCGTTGATCGGCACCGCGAGCCCGAGTCCGACGCCGGCGACCGCGGTGTTGATCCCGATCACCCGCGCCGAGCTGTCGACGAGCGCGCCACCGGAGTTGCCGGGGTTGAGCGCCGCATCGGTCTGGATCACGTTGTCGATGTGGCGCACGGTGCGCCCCGCCCGGGCCGGGAGCGAGCGCCCGAGCGCGGATACGACGCCGGCGGTGACCGAGCCGGCGAACCCGTTCGGGTTCCCGATCGCCACGACGAGCTGGCCCACCCGCAGGCGCTCCGCCTCGCCGAGCGCGGCCGCGGTCAGCCCGTCACCGTCGGCACGGAGGACGGCCAGGTCGGTCAGACGATCCACGCCCACGACCCGCCAGCTCAGCTCCCGACCGTCGACGAACGTGGCCCGCCCGCCCCGTGCCGCGGAGTGGGTGGGGGCCGATACCACGTGCGCCGACGTGAGCAGGAACCCGTCAGGGGTGAGCGCTACCGCGCTGCCGGCGCCGGCCGGTACCTGGCCGCCACGCCCGCGCCGCATCACCCGCAGGTTCGCGACGCTCGGCGCCACGCGCTCCGCTACGTCGACCACGACCCTCGAATAGGCATCGAGAGCCTCTGCCTCGCGCCGCTCCGCTTCGTTCTCGTGCTGCTCGGTGGTTGTGCTCATCACGCGAGCTCCGGCCTAGAGGCCGACCGACACCGTGCGCTCGTCGGTGCCGCGCACGATCGTCAGCTCGAGCGGCTGCCCGGCCTGGGCGGCGTCGAGCACCTCATACAGCGCCTCGATCCGATCGAGCTCCTTGCCGGCGGCCGCGACGATCAGGTCGCCACGCTCGAGGCCGGCCCGGTCAGCAGCGCCGCCGCGCTCGACCGCGCGGACGAGGATGCCGTCGCGCTCGGGCAGCCCAACCGCCCGCCGTAGACGCCGGGCGACGCGAGGCGGGGCGATCGCCACGCCCAGGCGCGCACGCTTGGGCGACTCGCCGCGACCGAGCTTGTCGACGCGTTCGCGCGTGGCGCGATCGGCCGGAACTGCCAGGATCAGGCCGCCGTCGGCCCGGACCGCGTTGATCCCGAGCAGGCGTCCGGAGCCGTCGATCAGCGGGCCGCCGGAGGATCCGCGCGGCAGCGGCGCCGTGTGCTCGATCGCACCGCTGATCCGCCGCCCGCGCGGACCGCGGAAGCTGCGCGCGGTTGCCGACACGAACCCGGGCGTGACCCGCAGGCCGCGACCACCCGGGTTGGCCAGAGCGAGCACCGAGCGTCCGATCGGCACGGAGTCCTCCGCGTCCTCGGACCACTCGAGCGGCTCGATGTCGGCCGTGTCGGCCTCGATCACGGCCAGATCAAGATCCTGATCGGAGGCCAGGACCCGGCCCGTCTCGCGCCGGCCGTCGAAGAACGTAACGGTTACCTCGTCGCCCCTCAGGTTGTGGGCGTTTGTCAGGACCCGTCCGGACCCGATTACGAAGCCGGAGCCCCGTCCCCATCCCTGGCCGAGCCCGATCACCTTGGGACCAGTGCGCTCGGCTGCGGTTTGTATCGCGCTCTCAAGCTCTTCAAGAACAGTCATTCCCACCGCATCTCCTTGTGCTTACTACTGACTTGCAATATGCAAGTGACAAGAATAACACGCTGAATGAGGACGTCCAGGGGCCATGCATCACGCGTCAACGGACCACCTCCCGCGCGACCGTGACGGATGAAGCATGCCCCACGTGGATGAGACGGCACGGTCCGCGATGGAGCCCTTGGTTGTCGCGTCATGCAGGTTCATGGGGGTGCGGCGACCGGTCCCGGACCCGTAGGGCGCCCGCCACCACGACCGATACGCCTCGACGCCGCCACCACGACCGACCGGCTCCCACCGCCAGGCCACCGTGCGTACGATCTGAACGTGACGAACGACAGCGCCGCCATCGACGAGACGCTCGAGCCCGACCCCGCCCGCCCCGGGCTCGACGCGACCTCCCGCTCCGCCCTGGCCGACGCGCTCAGCACCGTCGGCGACCGTTGGACGCTGCTGGTGATCGCAGCGCTGCTCGATGGACCAAAACGGTTCGGGGACCTTCAGGCAGACGTTCCAGGCATCGCGCCCAACGTGCTCACACAGCGGCTCCGCCAGCTGGAGCGCAACGCGCTCGTGGTCGCGCGCCCGTACTCCGAGCGGCCGCCCCGATTCGTGTACGAGCTGAGCGCGGCGGGCCAGGAGCTGGCAGGTGCGCTGCGGCTGCTCGCCGGCTGGGGCGCCCGCAACGCCGAAGGCGGGACGGGGCTCCGGCACGCACTGTGCGGGACGCCGATGGAGGCGCGCTGGTGGTGCCCCACCTGCGAGCGCACGGTCGCCGACGAAGACGACGAAGAGCTGCAGTTCGCCTGAGAGACCTCTCACCCCTCAGGCAGACCCCATGCGGGGAAAGAGAGAATGCGCGCATGCTTCGCCTGGTAGGCATCGTCATGTCGATCGGGTTGGCGGACTCGCTCAACCCGACGACGATCGCGCCGGCGCTGTATCTGGCCACGGGCGAGCGCGCTCGCGACCGGGTGGCGGAGTTCACGGCCGCGGTGTTCGCCGTGTACTTCCTCGGCGGCGCCGCGATCGCGGTCGGCGCCGGCCAGCTCATCCGGCCGCTGCTCCCGCACCCGCACCACCACATCACCGAGATCATCGAGATCGCCGTCGGCGCGGCGATGATCGCCGCGGCGGCGATGCTCTGGCGCCACCGGGCCCGGCTGTCGCTGCGTGATCCGCCTGACTTCGATCCGGAGGGCAGGTCCAGCTGGGTACTCGGGGCGTCGATCACCGCGGTCGAGCTGCCGACGGCGTTTCCGTACTTCGCGGCAATCGCGGCGATCGTCGGGGCGGACCTCGGCCCGATCCGCGATCTCGTGCTGCTGCTGCTGTTCAACCTCTGCTTCGTCTCGCCATTGCTGGCGATCCTCGGGGTTCTCACGTTCGCGGGAGAGAAGGCCGACCAGGTGCTCTCCGACGCCAGGGGCTTCCTGACGCGCCATTGGCCGACGGTGCTCGCGGGCCTGGCGCTCGTCGCGGGCCTGTTCGTCGTGCTGCTGGGCGTGACCGGCCTGGCGGCAAGCAAGAGCGAGCTGGCCCGGGACTTCCACCATACGCTCCGCAACGGGTAGGCCATCACGCGGCGCCGCGCCGCGCCGGCCGCGAAGACCTACGGGCCGCCGACTTCGTAATTTACGGTTCCGACGGCGTCTGGACGCGCCTGGCGCCACCCGCTCGCCCTCATGTACCACCACCCGATCGTCGCCTGCACCGCCGGCGCGATGCCGGAAGACGAGCACGACGCGCTCGAGGCCGGGTGCGACGCACACGTGTCCAAGCCGATCGATCTGCGCCGGGTTCGCGACCGTCATCGCCTCGATGCTGGCGTAGTCGACCGCGCCGCCCCGGCTGTAGTGTTCGGGCCTCGAGGCCATGGACTTCGAGTTCTCAGACCGATGCATGGAGTTGCGCGAGCGCCTGCTGGCGTTCATGGACGAGCACGTATACCCCGCGGAGGCGATCCGTCACGAGCAGCTCATCGCCTCCGGCGACCCCCATTCCGATCCGCCCGTCATGGAGGAGCTGAAGGCTCGCGCCCAGGAGCTCGGCCTGTGGAACCTGTTCCTCCCGCACCCGAACCCCGAGTACGGCGCGCCGGGCCTTAGCAACACCGACTATGCGCCACTGGCCGAGATCATGGGTCGCAGCGACATCGGCCCCGAGGCATGCAACTGCGCCGCGCCTGACACCGGGAACATGGAGGTCCTCGCCTTATTCGGCACGCCCGAGCAGAAGGAGCGCTGGCTGCGACCACTGCTCGCGGGCGAGATCCGCTCGGCCTTCGCGATGACCGAGCCGGCGGTGGCCAGCTCCGACGCCACCAACATCGAGCTGCGGATCGAGCGCGACGGCGACGAATACGTGCTCAACGGCCGCAAGTGGTGGATCTCGGGCGCGATGCGCGACCGCTGCAAAATCTTCATCGTGATGGGCAAGACCGACCCGGACGGGGTGGGCACGAATCGATTCAAACAGCAATCGATGATCCTCGTGCCGCGCGACACGCCGGGCGTGACGATCGTGCGCAACCTGCCGGTGTTCGGCTACATCGACCAGGAGGGGCACGCCGAGATGACCTTCGAGGACGTCCGCGTCCCGGCGGCGAACCTGATCAGCGAGGAGGGCCACGGCTTCCTGATCGCCCAGGCCCGGCTCGGCCCGGGCCGCATCCATCACTGCATGCGCACGCTCGGTGCGGCCGAGCGCGCGCTCGAGTTGATGTGCGAGCGGGCGGCGTCGCGCGTCACCTTCGGCGACACGGTGGCCAGCCGCGCGAACGTGCAGGACTGGATCGCCGAGTCGCGGATCGAGATCGACATGGCGCGCCTGCTCACCCTCAAGGCGGCGTGGCTGATGGACACCGTGGGCAACAAGCAGGCCCGCGCCGAGATCGCGGCGATCAAGGTCGCGGCGCCGAACGTCGCGCTTCGCGTGATCGATCGCGCGATCCAGGTTCACGGCGGCGGCGGCGTCTGCGACGACTTCCCGCTGGCCTCGATGTACGCGCACATCCGCACGCTGCGGCTCGCCGACGGACCCGACGAGGTCCACAAGCGCTCACTCGCGCGGATGGAGCTCCGGCGGGTCGGCACTCCCGAGCCAGTCCCCAGCTGAGGACTCAGCGCCGGCCCGGGCGCCGGGCGGCCGCAAACGTCGCCAACGCGAGCGACCAGGGCGCGCCGGCGACTCCGGTGCCGGCACCGGCGAGCGCATCCATATCCTCATGCCGTGGGCGATCTCGACGGCAGGACGTTCCTGGTCACCGGCGCCAACACCGGCATCGGAAAGGAGACGGCACGGGCGCTGGCGGACCGCGGAGCGCGGGTGCTGCTCGCATGCCGGTCGCAGGTCAACGGGCGACGGGCGATCGAGGAGATCGCCGCGCAGACCGGAAACCGCCGGCTCGAGCTGCTGGCGCTCGATCTCGGCAACTTCGACTCGGTGCGGGCGTGCGCGCAGGCGTTCCTTGCGCGTGACGAGCCGCTGCACGTGCTGATCAACAACGCCGGCCTGGCCGGTCGCCGGGGGATGACCAGCAGCGGGTTCGAGCTTGCGTTCGGCACTAACCACGTCGGTCCGTTTTTGCTCACGAGCCTGCTGCTCGACCGCCTCCGCGAAAGCGCCCCCGCCCGGATCGTGAACGTCGCGAGCGGAGCGCACTTCGGCGCCACCGGGATCGACTTCGAAGCGGTCCGGAAGCCCACCCGGACGATCACCGGCATGCGGGAGTACTCGATCTCGAAGCTCGCCAACGTCATCCATGCCCAGGAGCTCGCGCGCCGACTCGACGGAACCACCGCCGATTGGGTCGCCGAGGGCTGATCTTGTCGTTCGTGTTCAGTCCGGCCCACCGCGGGGGCGCCGGCCCACCGCTCATCTGCCTGCATGGATTCACCGACACCTGGCGGACCTGGGAGCTCGTACTCCCGGCGCTTGAGCGCCGCCACGACGTGCTCGCGCCCACTCTCCCCGGACACGCGGGTGGGCCGCCGCTGGGAGGCGACGCCACCGGCGCCGCCCTCGTCGACGCGATCGAACGGGCTCTCGACGAGGCGGGCTTCGACACCGCCCACGTCGTTGGCAACTCGCTCGGCGGCTACCTAGCGCTCCAGCTCGCCGCCCGGGGCCGGGCCAACTCGGTCGTGGCGCTCGCGCCCGCCGGCGGCTGGGCCCGGGCCGACGACTCCTTTCACCAGACGCTCGACCACTTCAGCGAGATGCATGAAGCGCTCAGGAGCCTCGCCCCGCACGCCGACGCGATCGTCTGCACCCCGGAGGGCCGGCGCCAAGCCACCGCGTTCACCAGTTGCCGCTACGAGCACATCCCGCCCGACCTGCTCGCCCACCAGCTGTGCGGGGTGGCGGCCTGCAACGCGCTCGAGCCGCTGCTCGCCCACGCCCGGCGCCACGGCTGGCCGCTCGACGCCGCGCGGATCGCGTGCCCCGTGCGGATCCTGTGGGGCACCGAGGACAGGCTGCTGCCGTGGCCGTCGAGTGCGGTGCGCTACCGCGACGACTGGCTCCCCCACGCCGACTGGGTCGTGCTCGACGGCGTCGGGCACTGCCCGCAGCTCGACGTCCCGCTCGAGACCGCCCAGCTGATTCTCGGCTTCAGCTCGCCGTAACCCGCCGGAGGGCCGGGCCGCCGGGCCCGGCCCCTGCGACGGATCGACCTCACGGCGCGAGCAGGTTCAGCGTGTTCGTACCGTCGTCGACGTAGTAGACGCCAGACTGATCCGGCGTCAGGGTCAGGCCGAAGAGAGCCCCGGCGTTTGGATCGGCCGCGACCGTCGCCGCCGAGGTCCCGGCCGGCGTCGTCTCGACGACGTTGCCGTCGTTGCCGTTGGCGGTGAGGATGTCGCCGTTCGGCGCGAGCGTCATCCCGAGCGGGGCGTTCAAGGGCATGCCCTTAAACACCGTCCGCCCTCCGCCCGTAGCCGGGAAGAAGCGGAACGTGGCGTTGGGGATCGCCGCGATCCGACTGTTCACCGTGTCGGCGACATACAGGGTTCCGTCACGCCCCACAGCGACGCCGGTAGGCCCGAGCACAAGGGCGGCCGGATCGGTGCGCTCGGCGAACCCGGTGGCGATCACGTCCTCGTCGAGCACGACCGGCCGGATCCCCGGAATCGTCAGAAGCTGGATGCGTACCACCGTGCCGCCGTCGACGACGTTCCCGTTACCGGTCACGGGGTCCGTGCCCGCCGCCACCGTGCCGTTGAGCACGTTGGTCACGTACAGCGTCGTGAAGAAGCCGTGATCGACCGCGGTCATGTCCCACGGACCGTTGATCGGGCCGCCGGCGATCGTCTCGATCACCTTCCCATCGCTGTTGAGCACTAGCAGGCATCCGGCTTGAGCGGTCGCCGACGTGCCATCCGAGGTCGGGAGACTGCCCACGATCACAAAGCCGCTGCGGGTCACCGCGAGCGCCGTTGTGAGTCCGACTCCTCCGGGGCATGGTCCCGGGAGCGCCTGCGGATCGATCTGGGCGAACACCGGGGCATCGCCCGGGTTCGTATCCCTATCCCGACGCGGTATCTGCACGATCGTGGTGCCCCTGCCCTGCTCGCCGCCGGGGGGGTTCGTCGAGTTGTTGAAGTTGCTGACGAGCACGTCACCCTCGTGCAACAAACCGACGCTCCGTGGCACGGTCACGATGCCGTATGGGTTCAGATCGCCGTTCGTCGGCACCGTGGTCGCCAGCGTGCTCGGTTGGAACCCTTTGATGAACGGTCTCGACTGCGCGCCCGCGGCGCCGAGCGTGAACCACCCGCACAGGCACACGAGCGTCGGCAGGACCGCTCGTCTACCTGTGGCTACGAGTCGCGCAAGTGCCGCGACCGCCTGTGGATACGAGCGTGGGGGCCTATCCGAGATCATGGCTCTCTCCTCCTTGTTGTTGAGTAGCCCTCCAGCCCGGACTGACCCCGCGCAGGCTCAAAGCCTTCCTAACGTGAGAAGACCTTCATGAAAACTGCCCACGCGGGTAGGGAGCCTGAACTCACGATCCCCGGGCTCCTGACCCGTCCGGTCGACGTCGTCCCCACCGTCCGGTACAAGCCGCCGCCGGGCACGATGGCCAGCGCGCCGCTCCTTCTGATCGATCTCGAGACGCGGAAAGGGATCGACGGGCGCAGCTACGCGCGCTGCAACACACGGCTGGCGGTCAGGTAACCCCTCGCTCGCGCTCGGCCCACCGATCGGCCCATGCCTGGACGGGCGGGTAGATCGCCAGCAGCTCCCGTCCTTCCGCGGTCAGCTGGTAGCCCTGCTCGCCGGCCTCGACGATCCCGGCCGCGCGCAGCTCCGTGAGGCGATCGTTGAGCACCGAGGAGCTGATCGCGCCGCACCGGGCCTGGGTCTCGCGGAACGACAGTGGCCCGTCTCGAAGCTCCCATATCACCCGCAGCGCCCAGCGCCGGCCGAGCAGGTCGAGCAGCGCCATGATCGGCCGGCCTGTGTCCGAGCCGCGGACCGGTTCTCCGGGGCGGGGAATTCTGGTCAAGTGACTTGGGAGACGAGTTGGGTGAAGAGTTGGGTGGAGACTTGGGTGGAGACTTGTGCTTTGATTTCCGAAGCGGTACCCTCCGCACCGCCGACACTGCTTCTATTTCCGAAGCACCATCCAACGCGGAGTGTAACCACATGACTGATCAAACCCAGGCGCCGCGCATCGCGCCGCTCGAGCCGCCGTATTCGCACGACGTCGAGCAGATGCTCCGGAAGTGGATGCCGCCCGACACCGGCATCGAGCCGCTGGCGCTGTTCCGGACGCTCGTCGTGCATGAGTCGCTGGCCGGGCGGATGCGGCCGCTCGGCGCCGGCATCCTCGGCCACGGGCTGCTCGAGCCCCGCGACCGCGAGCTGATGATCCACCGCACATGCGCGCGCTGCGGCGCCGAGTACGAATGGGGAGTGCACGCCGCGTTCTTCGGCAGGGCCGTCGGGCTGAGCGACCGGCAGCTCGCCGCAACCGTTACCGCACCGGCGCACGATCCCGTCTGGTCCGAGCGCGAGCGCGCGGTCATCAGGCTCGCCGACGAGCTGCACGACACCGCGGAGGTCTCCGACGGGACTTACGGCGAGCTCGACCGGCACTTCACCGCCGCGCAGATCCTCGAGCTGGTCGTGGCCGCCGGCTGGTACCACACGATCTCGTTCGTGATCGGCGCCGCGAGGGTTCCACTCGAACCATGGGCGGCGCGCTTTCCGGGATGATCGCGTTCCGGACCACGACCCGAGGAGCACCATGTCGGCATCGCCCAACGACTTCAACGCCCAGATCATCGAGGAGTTCCGCGCCAACGAGGGACGCGTCGGAGGCATGTTCGAAGGCTCGACGCTGCTGCTGCTGCATCACGTCGGCGCCAGGACGGGCACGAACCGGGTCAACCCGCTCGTGTACGACCGCGACGGCGACCGCTACGTCATCTTCGCGTCCAAGGCGGGTGCCCCGACCAACCCCGACTGGTACCACAACCTCAAGGCGAACCCGAACGTGACGATCGAGGTCGGGACCGACACGATCGGCGTCGTCGCCACCGAGGCCGCCGGCGAGGAGCGCGACCGGCTGTTCCGCGCACAGGCGGAACGGTCCCCGAATTTCGCTGAATATCAGGCGAAGACCGACCGCGCGATCCCGGTCATGGTGCTGACCCCCACCGGCTCAAGCGTTACTGGATCAGCTCGCGGTATGCGCTGACCCAGTCGCCGGCGATCTCCTGCCGCGCCGCCGCCATCGTCAGTTCGCCGTCGCAGACCATCGAGCGCAGCCGGTCAAATCTGGGGGATGTCGTGTTGCGTCCGTAACGGTGGACAAGAGACGCTTGGCTTTGTCTTCTTGACCGTTGCGGACGGGTTATCTGTGGGGCTTCGACAACGGTGGGGTGCGGGGTTGCCGGCAGCGCGGGCGAAGCAGTGGTGCCGGGCCTGGACGGATGGCCGCGGTGGCGCTGCCCCGCCGCTGGTCGCCGGTGCGAGCGAGTGGGCTTCGACGTGGATCGGCCGAGTCGGATAAGGCGCGAGGAAGGCGGAACGATGGATCAGCGCTCCGTCGGCCTCGCGCCTGCCTACTTACGGCCGCCGCGTCACAATCGGTACCGACGATGGCTGACGGCGTCGAGATCGAGCGCAAGTTCCTGGTCGAGCAGCTTCCGGATGGTCTCGACGGGCACCCTTCCCGCGAGATCGAGCAGGGATATCTGGCGATCACCGACGCCGTCGAGGTGAGGCTCCGGCGCTACGGGGACCAGTCGTTCCTGACCGTCAAGTCGAGCGGCAACGAGTCCCGCGTCGAGGAGGAGATCGAGATCGACGAGGGGCGGTTCGCGGCGCTCTGGCCGCTGACCGACGGCCGCCGGATCCAGAAGCGGCGCTACCGGATCCCGTTCGGTCACGGCCTGACGATCGAGCTCGACGTGTACCACGACCGCCTGGAGGGCCTGCTCACCGCCGAGGTGGAGTTCAACTCCCTCGCCGATGCGACGGCGTTCGTCCCGCCCGGCTGGCTGGGACCCGAGGTCACCGACGACCGCCGCTACAAGAACAAGCGCCTCGCCACCGAAGGCCTGCCCTCATAGCGACGACAGCCTTCGGATACGCTGGCGCGCATGCGATTCGTTCACACCTGTGTTCGCGTCCGCGACCCCGAGGCATCTGAGCGCTTTTACGGCTTGCTGGGCTTCGAGCGGCGCGGGCGGCTGAACTTCCAGACCGCGTACAACATCTACATGGGTCTACCCGGCGACGGCGACACGCTGGAGCTGACCGTCAACGACGGCCGGGATCAGCCCTACGACCTCGGCGAGGGCTATAACCACATGGCGCTCGTGGTCGAGGATCTCGACGCGCTGCTCGCGAAGCTCAGCACCGAGGGGATCGAGCCCGAGAAGTCGCCCTACTCGCCCGGCGGCCGCGAGGAGATCGGCCGGATCTGCTTCGTCGCGGACCCTGACGGCTACCGGATCGAGTTGATCGACCGCGACTTCCCGACCCCGCAGGACCCCGACCAGCGCTGACGCCGGCCCGGCCTCCGGCTGACCTGAGAACCCTCTGGCGGAGGACGGTTGCCGCACAGTAAAGTGGCGGAACCGACCGTTCGAGAGGAGAGCTATGTACCAGAAGGACGGGGAAAGCTACTTCGTCGTCGACGCCCATCAGCACTTCTGGGACGCCAGTCCCGCGAACTGGGTGAAGGGGCAGGAGCAGTACGCGAAGGGCTGGATCGAGTGCTTCCACGCCTACATGGGCCTCGGACCCCCGGAGACGCACTGGCCGCTCGAGAAGTTCATGAAGTACTCCGAGCAGGACTACGTCCACGATGTGTTCGAAGAGGGCCACATCGACGCCGGCGTCCTTCAGTCGACGTACCTGAAGGAGTGGTACACGGACGGCTTCAACACCGTCGAGCGCAACGCGAGATTGGTCGAGAAGTTCCCGGACAAGTTGATCGTCAACGGCCGGTTTGACCCCCGCGAGGGCGAGGCCGGGCTTAAGCAGCTCGAAGAGGACGCCAAGCGCTACAACCTCAAGGGCGTCAAGGTCTACACCGCCGAGTGGTACAAGGGCTCGCGCGGCTGGACGCTCACCGATCCCACGGCGCAGATCTTCCTCGACAAGTGCAAGGAGCTCGGGATCAAGAACGTCCACGCGCACAAGGGCCCGACGATCTGGCCGCTCGATAAGGACGCGTTCGACGTCAAGGACATCGACGTCGCCGCCACCAGCAACCCCGAGCTCAACTTCATCGTCGAGCACGTGGGGCTGCCGCGGATCGAGGACTTCTGCTTCATGGCCACCCAGGAGCCGAACGTCTATGCAGGCCTGGCGGTGGTGATCGGCGGCCTCATGCACGCCCGCCCGCGGTTCTTCAACAAGGTCATCGGCGAGCTGCTGTTCTGGGTTGGCGAGGACAAGATGCTGTTCGGCAGCGACTACGGGATCTGGGAGCCGAAGTGGCAGGTCGAGGGGTTCATCGACTGGACCATGCCCGATACCGAGGAGTACTCGGACTATCCGCACCCCACGACCGAGACCAAGAAGAAGATCATGGGGCTCAACGCGGCGAAGCTGTACGACATCGACGTGCCGGCCGAGCTGCAGCTCCAGAACGGAGGCACCCCGGCGGCGAAGGAGGACGCGCAGCTGGTCGAGTCGGCATGACACGCGAGCGCGTCATCGACGCGCTCGCCGAGGTCTACGACCCCGAGCTCGATGAGCCGATCACCAGGCTCGGGTTCGTGACCTCGTGCGAGGTCAGCACCGACGGCGACGTCGAGGTCGTGCTGCGGCTGCCCACGCCGCAATGCGCGCCCAACTTCGCGTTCCTGATGGCAGCCGACGCGCGCCAGGTCGTGCGCCGGCTGCCCGACGTCCGGGACGTGACGATCAAGCTCGAGGACCACTACACGGGCGCGGAGATCAACGCGGCGATCGGGCGAGGCGACGGCTTCGCCGGGGCGTTCCCCGGCGAGACCGTCGACGACGAGCTTGCCGCGTTGCGCGAGCTGTTCCTCCGCAAGGCACTGGTCGCGCGCGAGTCGCGGCTGTGCGAGGCGCTCCTGGCCGACGGAGCCACCGCCGAGCAGGTGGCAGCGCGCCGCCTCGAGGACCTGCCGGAGGACCTCCCCGGCGCCCGCCGGTGCGTGGAGCTGCGCCGCCAGTTGGGCCTGCGAGACGATCCGGGCGCGCCGGCGTTCGTGCTGCCGAGCGGCGAGCCGGTGCCGGCGGCGGAGCTGAAGCGCTGGCTGCGCACGGCCCGGCTCGTGCGGATGAGCCTCGAGGTCAACGGGGGCATGTGCCGTTCCCTTATGCAAATACGCCACGGCGTGGCGATCGAGGATCCTGAGGAGGTTTTGCGATGAAGGCCGCGAGGCTGCACGCCTATCACGAGCCGCTGAAGCTAGGCGAGATCGACGAGCCCAAGATCACGGGGCCGCTCGACGTGATCGTGCGGATGGGCGCCGCCGGGCTGTGCCGGACCGACCTGCACATCCAGGAGGGACAGTGGGCCGAGAAGTCTCAGGTCGTCCTGCCCTACACCCCCGGCCACGAGAACGCCGGATGGGTCCACGAGATCGGCTCCGGGGTCACGAACGTCGCCGTGGGGGACACGGTTATCGTCCACCCGTTCATCGCCTGCGGCCTCTGCTCGCCGTGCCGGCGCGGCGACGACATGCACTGCCTGAACGGCTCGTTCCCGGGGATCAACCGCGACGGCGGGTTCGCCCAGTTCCTGCAGACCTCGGCCCGATCGGTGGTCAAGCTCGCGCCGGGGCTCGAGCCCAAGGACATCGCGGCGCTGGCCGACGCCGGGCTGACCGCGATCCACGCCGTCAAGAAGGCGGTCCCGGTACTCGACCCCGGCACGTACGCGGTCGTGATCGGCGCCGGCGGCCTCGGCCACATCGGCATCCAGTGCCTGAAGGCGATGACCTCCGCCGAGATCATCGTGATCGACCCTTCCGAAAAGGCCCTCGCCCTGGCCGGCGAAGTCGGCGCCGACCACACGGTCAAGGTCGACGGTAACCACGTGGACACGGTCAAGGAGATGACCGACGGACTCGGCGCCGAGGCGATCATCGACTTCGTCGGCGAGAAGGGAGCGATCGAGGACGGGATCGCGATGGTCCGCGACGGCGGCTTCTATTACGTGATCGGCTACGGCGAGAACATCAACATTCCGACGATCGACGTGATCTCGCGCGAGATCTCGTTCATCGGCAACCTCGTCGGCACCTACACCGACCTCGAGGAGCTGATGACGCTGACCGCGCAGGGCCAGGTGACGCTGCACACGAGCACCTACCCGCTCGACGCGATCAACGACGCCATGGCCGACCTCGACGGCGGCCGGCTCCAGGGGCGAGGAATCCTGATCCCCGCAGGCGCCTGATCTTATGTAGGCGCTGCACCGAGCGATCGGCGCCCGTCTGGACCTGCGCCATCGGCGGGCATAGACTCGCCCGGTTACCAGCCTGGAAGGAGGATCGCGCCGTGGACCCGCACGAAGATCAGCTCCTCTGGATGTACGAGACGATGCTCGTCATCCGCGACTTCGAGGAGCGAATGGTGAACATCTATCTCGAGGGCAAGCTGCCCCCGGACATCCAGCACGGACTCGCGTTCGACATCGCCGGCGGGCCGGTGCCGGGCGAGATGCACCTGGCCGCAGGACAGGAGCCGGTCGCGGTCGGGGTGTGCGCCCACCTGCGTGACGACGACGCTGTCGTCGGCACCCACCGGCCGCATCACTTCGCGATCGCCAAGGGCGTCCCGCTCGACAAGCTCGCCGCGGAGATATTCGGCAAGGCGACCGGCCTCAGCCGCGGCAAGGGCGGTCACATGCACCTGTTCGACCCGGACAGGAACTTCTCATGCAGCGGGATCGAAGGGGCGAGCATGCCGCCGGCGACGGGCGCGGCGCTCGCGTACAAGAAGCTCGGCCAGGACTCGGTCGCGGTGGCGTTCTTCGGCGAGGGCGCCGCCAACCAGGGGACCTTCCACGAGGCGCTCAACCTCGCCGGGCTGTGGAACCTGCCGGCGGTGTTCATCTGCGAGGACAACCGCTGGGCGATCTCGGTCCCGAAGGAGAAGTCGACGGCGATCGCCTCGAACGCCGATCGCGCCGCGGCCTACGGCATGCCCGGCGTGTCCGTCGACCACAACGACGCTGTCGAGGTGTTCGCCGCCGCCGGCCAGGCGATTGACCGGGCGCGCCGGGCCGGCGGACCGACGCTGATCGAGGTGCAGACCGATCGCTACCTCGGTCACTTCCAGGGCGATGCGGAGGTCTACCGGCCCGGCGGCGAGGCCGACGAGCTCCGCGGCCACGACCCGATCCGCAAGCTCGCGGAGGCGTTGCGGGAGCGGGGCGTGCTCGACGACGCCCGGGACGAGAAGATCCGCTCGCGCGCGACCAAGCGCGTAACCCAGGCCTACGAGTTTGCGCGCGAGAGCCCGCTGCCGGACCCGGCCGAGGCACTCGAGCACGTCTTCGTCTAGAGGAGGAGAGAACATGGCGGTTGCGACCAAGGAACGCACGCTCACGATGGCCCAGGCGATCTCCGAGGCGATCGGCCAGGAGATGGAGCGCGACGAGCGCGTGTTCGTGATGGGTGAGGACATCGGGAGCTACGGAGGCATATTCAGCGCCACCAGCGGCCTGCTCGACCGGTTCGGCCCCGAGCGGATCATGGACACGCCGATCTCCGAGGCCGGGTTCATCGGGGCCGCGATCGGCGCCGCGGCCCAGGGGCTGCGACCGATCGCCGAGCTGATGTTCGTGGACTTCTTCGGCGTCTGCATGGATCAGATCTACAACCACCTCGCCAAGAACACGTACATGTCCGGCGGCAAGGTGCGCCTGCCCGTGGTGATCACGACCGCGATCGGCGGCGGCTACAGCGACGCGGCGCAGCACTCGCAGTGCCTGTACGGGACGTTTGCGCACATGCCCGGGCTGAAGGTCGTCGTGCCTTCGAACGCCTATGACGCCAAGGGGCTGATGATCGAGGCGATCCGCGACGACAACCCGGTGATGTTCTTCTTCCACAAGGGGATCATGGGCCTCCCGTGGATGTCGTATTTCGAGGGCTCGACCAACGCCGTGCCCGACGAGGAGTACACGGTCCCGTTCGGACAGGCCCGGGTTTCGCGCCGCGGCGACGACGTCACGATCGTCACGGTCAGCCAGATGGTGCAGAAGGCGCTCGTCGCCGCCGAGGAGCTCGAGCGCGACGGCGTGAGCGTCGAGGTCATCGACCTGCGCACGCTCGTCCCGCTCGATCGCGAGGCCGTGGCGTCTTCGGTCGCGCACACGGGGCGGCTGCTGATCGCCGACGAGGACTACCGCAGCTTCGGGCTGAGCGGAGAGATCTGCGCGATCGTGGCGGAACGCCTGGACAGCCTCACCATGAAGGCTCCGGTCAGGCGCCTGGCGGTTCCAGACGTGCCGATCCCCTACAGCCGGCCACTCGAGCGGCACGTGATCCCGCAGGTCGACCACATCGCGTCCGCGGTGCGGGACCTGGTCAAGACCGGCTCGTGATCGAGATCAGGCCGCCTGAAGACGTCTTCGAGGATGTCGACGAGGGCGTGGAGGGGCTGCTCGAGGCGTGGCTCGTCGACGAGAACGACCGCGTGGCCGCCGATCAGCCGGTGGCCGACGCGGTCGTGATCAAGACCTCGTTTCAGGTGCTGGCACCGGCCGCGGGCACGATCGCCGAGATCGTCGTGCGCAAAGGAGACACGTTCCCGGCCGGCGCGGTCCTGGCCAGGATCGACATCATCCCTTAGGCGTCAGCGTGTAGCGGACGGTCTGGACGCGGATCATCCCGTCCGCGAACACGAACGTGTCGATGCCGTCGTCGGCCTTGACCTTCTCGGACTCGGCCTTCCACTCGAGCAGCAGCACATCGTCCTCGAATAGCATCGTCGGTAGCTCCCACTTGGCGCCGGGGAGGTCGCCGATCAGCTTCGTGAACGCCTGGCGTACGCCGTCCTTGCCGTGGAGCACGCCGTCGGGCGTGATGAACACGGCGTCGTCGGCGTAGTCGGCCACGATGCCCTCGAGATCCTCGGCCATCAACGCCTCGCCGTGATGCTGGAACACCTCCTGCGGGGTCCGCACGCTGGTCGCCTCCATCGCTCGTCTCCTCTCGTCCGGTTACGTGTCGACCGCCACCTCTGCCAGGCGGCGCATCGAGGCGCTGATGATCTCACGCTGAGCCTCCAGGCGTCCCGCCTCGGCCTCAGGGATCTCGACGTCGACGGTGATCAGGGTGCCTTCCCCGTCAGGCACCAGCCGCCACTCGAACCGTAGGTCGGACACCAGGCAGGACACGGTCACACGCTGCTGGTCGTTGCGGGTCTCGAGCAGTTGGGCCATCGGGAAGTCGGGGTACCCCTCGGGGTACATCGTGTAATTGCCGGCGTCCTGCACGTCGACGGTGCCGATCCCCGCCCACCAGTCGGGAAACCGAGACGGGTCGTACAAGAGCTTCCACACCTCTTCGGGCGGCGCGGACGAGGTCGTGGCGTCATGGAACGACGGCACTGGTTCTCCCCTCTCTGATCGCTTGCAGATCGGCGCGGGCCCGCGCGAGCTCGCGCTCGGGCTCGACCAGACCGACCACGGGACGGCCGAGGTCGGCGAGCACGCCGGCGAGGCTCTCGGCCCGGAGGTTCGCGGCGAGCAGGCGCTCCCAGCCGGCGACCGACTCCTCGATGCGTGAGCGCGCCGTGGCGAAATCGCCACCGGCGAGCGCAATCAGGCTCTGCACTCGGGCGAGCCTCGGCACCAGCGTCGCGGGAAAGTCGCTCGGACGGACCGGCTCGAGCACCGCGGCTCGGAGCTCCTCGGCCGCCTGTTCGGGGTGTCCCGCGCGGGCCAGCGCCTCGGCCAACACGATCCGCGTCAGCGGCCGGCTGATCGGCGCTTGCTCGACCAGCGACGCACCGAGCAGACGGGCCGCCGGCTCCCATTCGCCTTGCTCGAGCGCCACAAGCCCGCGATCGTGGCTCGCCGTGGCCAGCAGGTCCGCCTGGCCGAGCTGCTCCGCAACGGCCTGCTCGGCCTCGGCGGCCAGGCGCGCGTCCTCGAGCCGTCCCAAGCCCCTCAGAACAAACGCCTTCGCGGCCAGCACGTCGGCCTCGATGCCCTTCAGCCCGCGCCCAGCGATCGCCGCCATGCCTCGATCGAGAAACTCGAGCGCGCGCTCGTGCTGCCCGGCCGCGGTAGCCGCCCCGGCCGCATTGACCCACGCGCCGTAGGCAAGGTCCGGACGGCCGATTCGATCGCTGGCCTCGCCGGCAGCGATCGACGGGCCGTAGGACTCGACGAAGCGTCCACGGCGCATGAGCGCCAGCGCGCGCGCGTGGGCGACGTCGTAGATGCGCCAGTCGCCGCCCGCGTTGCGTTCGGCGCTCAGCTGTTCCAACAGGCGCTCGGCCTCCTCGACGCTCCCGGCCACCGCCTCAGACCAAGCGCATGCCGCCAGCGCTTCGCTCCGCTCATGACTCGCCGGAAGCCGGGTCCGCTCGATCAGCTCGAGTGCAGTGCGGGCGCTGTCGCGGGCGACACGCGGGAAGCAGATCGGGCCGTGGTTGGCGCGGGCACGCCGAAGCCATGAGCGCGCGAGAACCAGCGGCTCGCCACCGTCCAGGAGGGCGAACGCGCGCTCGAATGCGTCCTCCGATTGATCGCGCCGCCGGCGCCAGGCTTCGAGCTCGGCGAGCTCGACCCACAGCTCCGCGCGGCCTGGAGCGATCCCCAGCGCCTCCTCGAGATAGGCCACCGCCTCCTCGAGGGCGCCGACGCTCCTGGCGTTCGCCGCGGCCCGCGCCAGCTGTGGCACCGCCTCGGCGTCGGCGCCGGCCAGCCGCAACTGGCGAGCCAGCTCGGCGGGCCGCGGGATCGCGCCTGCCTGCTCGCAGGCGAGCAGCACCTGCGCCCAGCGGTGATGCAAACCACGCCGGCGCGGCTCGGCGATCTCCTCGTACACCGCTTCCCGCAGCAGCGCGTGCCGGAAGCCGACGCCGTCGCCGGCGGCCACCATCAGCCCGGAGTGGAGCGCTGACGTCGCCGCGTCCTCGGGATCGTCCAAAGGCAACCGCCCGAGCTCGACCGCCTCGATCGTACGCGCGGCGACCGCGGCGATCTCGACCAGACCACGGCCGTTGACCGGCAGAGGACCAAGCGTGGCCCGGACCGATCCTCGCAGGCTCGGCGCGACGTCCTCCCGCCCTCGGCCGAGCGCTCGCGCAGTCTCCACCGCGAGAAGCGCGTTGCCCTCCGAGCGGTCCACCACCCGGGTGACGTCTGCCTCGCTGAGGCGGGCCGCCTTCCGAGCCAATGCCGCCACCGCCACCGGCGACAGCGGCCCGAGCTCGAGCTCGCATGCCAGCAGGTCCCGCGCGCGCAGGGCGTGCTCGAGACGGTCGGCGTCGGCGCTCGATGGGACGTCCCGCCGTGTGATCAACACCATCACCCGGAGCCCCGCGACACGACGGGCGGCGTAGCCGGCCAACTCGAGGCTCGGCCCGTCGGCGGTGTGTACGTCCTCGAGCACGAGCAGCACCGGCGCCTGCCGGGCGGCGTGGTCCAACAGTGCCACCACCGCCTCGAACAGCCGGGTACGCAGCAGTTCGGGCGGCATCGCGGCGCTCGGCGCGCCGCTGCGCGCGAAGTGCGCGGGCAGCTCGGACGTCAGGACGGCCAGATCGTCCGGCCAGCCCGCCTCGGCGGGCGGCGCCGCGATCGCCGGCAGCAGCTCGCGAATCAGCTCGGCCCACAGGCTGAGCGGCGCTACACCCCCCAGGTCGAGCGCCGCGGACACGGCTGTCAGGCCGCCGGAGGCGCGTGCCCGGGAGCGCAACTCGCCGGCCAGCCGCGTCTTGCCGATCCCCGCCTCGCCGCGGATCACCGCCGCCGCACCGGAGCCGGCTGCGACCGCTTCCCAGGTTGCCTCGAGCTCGGCGAGCTCCCGCTCGCGGCCGAGGAGCGCGAGCAACCCGGGCATCGCCGGGGGCACGCCGGCGATGGGGTGCGCCGGGGTCGCCGCCCGCAGCCGCTCGACCAGCTCACGCGTCTGCCGCGATGGCGCGACGCCGAGCTCCCGACGCAGACGCTCCGCCAGCCCTCGGTAGGTTCGCATCGCGCCGGCGCGATCGCCCGCCTGATCACACCGCTCGATCAGCCGGCGGTGGGCTTGTTCGTCGAACCGGTCCTGCTCGACCTGCCGGCGGGTGAGCTCGATCGCCTCGCGGACCTCCCCGCGTTCGTCGGCAGCGCGAGCGAGTTCCTCGAGCAGCTCGATCACCCGTTCGCGGTGCCGGTCGCGGGCCCCAACCGCCCAGTCATCCTCGAGGCCCTCGAGCAGCTCGCCGCGGCATAGCTCGAGTGCGCTCGCGGGGTCGCTCCCAGCCAGCCGCTCGAACTCGCGCACGTCGATCCAACAGTCCGCCGCCTCGGACACGCCGACCCGCTCGCCGTCGACGTCGAGGGCGTCGCCGACCTGCCGGCGCAGCGTCCACAAGGCGCTACGCAGACTGGCCCGGGCGCTCTGATCGAGCACGTCTGGCCAGAACCGGCTCGCCAACTCGGCCCGCGCTACCGGGCGCGGCGCGAGGGCCAGGTACGCGAACACCGCCCATGGGCGCTGCGATACCGGCGAGTCGATCACGGCCCCGTTGAGCTCGACCTCGAGCGCGCCAAGCAAGCGTGCGCGCAGCACGCGACAAGCCTACCGGGCGGTTTGACGCCCGTTTGGGTGGTTTGACGCTCGTTTGACGGCGGCGAGACGGCCCGGCGGGAGCCTTGCATCCACATGGCGCACACATCACCAACAAAGGAGGAAGCCATGAGCACCACCACCGCTTTCGATCTGGACCGCTTCGCCCGCGCCGCCGAGGAGCGCGACGCATCGACGCAGCTCTCGATGTACGGCCCGGGGGCCGTCGTCACGATCGCGGACCAGATCTCCCAGCCCGGCTCGCCGCGCGTGCTCCGGACGCAGGAGGAGATCAAGAGCTGGCTCGAGGACATGTATGGCCGCGACATGACCCATTCGGTCAAGCACCGGGTCGAGGACGAGACCGGCGCCGCCTACACCCAGGCGTGCCTCTACCCCGACGGGACCAACGTGCTGTGCGCGACCGTGATCGAGCTCGACAGCGGCGTGATCTCCGCGCAGACCGTGATTCAAGTCTGGGACGAGGCGTGATCGATGGCGACCACAGCCCAGAGCGTTGACCAGGCCAAGCTCGATGAGTTCATGGGCCGGTTCGTCGGAGACCTCGGCGCGGCGATGAGCGCGGCGCTGGTCGTCATCGGCGACCGGCTCGGGCTGTACCGGGCGATGGCCGACGGCGAGGCGGTGAGCGCCGAGCAACTCGCGGAGCGCACCGGGACCGACCCGCGGTACGTGCGGGAATGGCTCTCGAACCAGGCCGCGGGCGGCTACGTCGGCTACGACCCGGCGGGCGAGGTCTTCTTCCTCACGCCCGAGCAGTCGCTGGCGCTCGCCCAGGAGGGCAGCCCGGCGTTCGTCCCGGGCGCATTCCAGGTGGCGACCGCCCTGACCAAGGACGAGGAGAAGATCGCGGACGCGTTCGTCGGACGCCACGGCGTCGGCTGGCACGAGCACCACCACGATCTGTTCAGCGGCACCGAGCGATTCTTCCGCCCGGGTTACGCCGCGAACCTGATCTCGTCCTGGATCCCGGCGCTCGACGGCGTCCAGGCTAAGCTCGAGTCGGGCGGGAGCGTCGCCGATGTCGGGTGCGGCCACGGGGCGTCGACGATCCTGATGGCGCAGGCGTTCCCTCGCGTCAGGTTCGTCGGGTTCGACTACCACGACGCGTCGATCGAGCACGCACGGTTGGCCGCGCGGCAGGCCGGATTGGAAGACCGGGTGCGGTTCGAGGTCGCCTCGGCCAAGGAGTACCCGGAAGGCCCGTACGACCTCGTGGCGATGTTCGACTGCCTCCACGATATGGGCGATCCCGCTGGTGCCGCCGCGCACGTGTTCGAGACCCTCGCCGCGGACGGCACCTGGCTGATCGTCGAGCCGTACGCCGGCGACCGGCTCGAGGACAACCTCAACCCGGTCGGTCGCGTGTTCTACGGCGCCTCGACGCTGGTCTGCACGCCGGCCTCGCGCGACCAGGAGGTCGGGCTCGCGCTCGGCGCCCAGGCCGGCGAAGCGCGGCTGCGAGAGGTCGTGACCGCCGGCGGGTTCACGCGTTTCCGGCGCGCCACCGAGACGCCGTTCAACCTCGTCCTCGAAGCTCGCCCGTAGCCGTCCGGTCGGACTGGCCGCCCCGCAGACGAGGGCGGCCAGGCCGGTCCGGTCAGTCCCTCATCAGCTCGTGGACGAACCGCTCGCGGGCCTCGAGGAAGCTTCGGGTGAGGCGCACGGGGTCCGCGTCCTCGTACTCGATCGCGTCGAGCCCGGCCTCGCCGCAGTGGTAGATCGTCGCCTCGGGGTAGGCGACGATGAAACGACTCTCCGTGACAGCTCGTACCGCGAGCGGCCGCCGTAGGCAGTGAGCGGATCACCTCCGAGTCCCAGGTCATCCTTCAGTTCCTCAAGGTAGGTCGCGGCCGCCCGTCGCGATCGGGCGGCAGCTCGACCCTCCTCAGGAACGGGTCAGCCACGGCCGACGTAGGGCATGCCCGACGCCATCACGGTCATCGACAGAACGTTCGCGGTCAATGGAAGCGTGACCATGTACAGGACCGCCTCGGCGACCGCGTCGGCCGACATCGTGGGCTCGGCCAAGATCGATCCGTCGGCCTGGAGCGCCCCCACCTCGAGCTGCCGGGTCATGTCGGTGGCGGCGTTGCCGATGTCGATCTGACCGCAGGCGATCCCGTGACGCCTGCCCTCGAGCGCGAGCGCCTTGGTCAGCCCCGAAATGCCGTGCTTGGTCGCGGTATAGGCAACCGCGTTCGGGCGGGGGACATGCGCCGACAGCGACCCGTTGTTGACGATCCGCCCGCCACTCGGGCGCTGGCGGATCATCTGGCGGAACGCCGCCTGCGCACACAGGAACGCGCCGGTCAGGTTGGTCTGCACCGTTGCCGACCAGCCGTCGTGCGGATAGTCCTCGACCGGCGCAGCGGGACCGAATACGCCCGCGTTGTTGATCAGCACGTCGACCCTGCCCGCACGCTCGGCGACGGCGTTGAACAGCGCGGTGACGCTCTCGGGCTCGGTGACATCCGTGGGCACGGCGAACGCTTCCGGGTCGGCCGGCAGCTCCGACAGGGCGGCCTGGAGTGTCTCGACCCGACGCCCCGCGAGCACGACGCGATAGCCCGCGCCGGCCAGCCGCCGAGCGACCGCGCGCCCGATTCCCGAGCCTGCGCCGGTGACGATCACGACGGGTGCGAGCGCGGGCTGCTGCGTGCTCATCGCCGGATTCTCGGTTATCGTCGCGCCGAGCGTGTCCCAGCGGCCCCTGTCAAGCACCGTCGTCGGAAGCTACCCCCAGCCGGAGTGGCTGATCGACCGTGAGGCGCTCGGTTCGCACTCGGTGCCGCGCGTGCGGGTGAGTCAGGCCTGGCGGATCCCTGAGCCCTACCTGCGAGAGGCCCAGGACGACGCCACCGTGGTCGCGATCCGAGACATGGAACGCGCCGGGATCGACACGATCACCGACGGCGAGATCCGGCGGGAGAGCTACTCGAACCGATTCGCGACCGCGCTGGACGGCGTCGACTCCGACAACCCCGCCACGATCCACACCAGCGGCGGGGACAGCCGGACCGTCCCCCGGATCGTCGGGCCGGTCCGGTGGCGCGGACCGGTCGAGGTCGGTGACATCGAGTTCCTGCGGGCGCACACCGAGCGAACAACCAAGATCACGCTGCCCGGCCCGTTCACGATGGCCCAACAGGCGAGCAACGAGGCCTACGACGATCCCGACGAGCTCGTGATGGACTTCGCCGCGGCGGTCAACCAGGAGGCGCTCGCGCTCGAGGCGGCCGGCGCGGATGTGATCCAGCTCGACGAGCCGTGGCTGCGGAACGATCCCGGCGCTGCGCGGCGGATCGCGGTGGCGGCGATCGACCGCGCGCTCGACGGTCTCGCGGTCACGACCGTCGTCCACCTGTGCTTCGGCTACGCGGCGCTGGTCGGCGCCAAGGACCGCAACCGCTACGACTTCCTCGGAGAGCTGAGCGACAGCGTCGCCCAGCAGATCTCGATCGAGGCGGCGCAGCCCCGCCTCGACCTGGGCCAGCTGGCCGAGCTGAGCCCAAAGGTGATCGTGCTCGGCGTGATCGACCTCGGCGACGATCGGGTCGAAACCCCCGAGCAGGTGGCCGACCGGATCCGCGCCGCGCTCGCTCATGTGCCCGCCGAGCGCATCGTCCCCGCGCCTGATTGCGGCATGAAGTACCTGCCGCGCGCCCGGGCCTTCGCCAAGCTGAAGGCCCTGAGCGCCGGCGCCGCGCTCGTCCGGTCTCAGCTGTAGGCCCTCGCAATCCCGGCTTCAGGTCACCGCCGGCCGGCGATCCGTTCGCTCAAGGATCAGGTCGACGGTCGGAAATCATCGCGGCAGCCGCGATCATCGCTTATAGCCAGCCGCGTTCGTCGGCCGTCCGAACCGCCTCCACCCGATTGCGCGTCCCCGTCTTGGCGATCGCCGCAGACAGGTAGTTGCGGACGGTCCCCTCGGACAGGAACAGCTTCTCTGCGATCTCCGCCACCGTGCTTCCGGGCCGGGCCGCGATCAGCACGTCGCGCTCGCGGGCGGTCAGCGGCGACACCCCGTCGCGAAGCGTGTCAGCGGCGAGCACCGGATCGACGACGCGCTCGCCGGAGGCCACCCGGCGGATCGCATCGGCGAGCTGCTCCGGCGGCGAGTCCTTGACGACGAACCCCCACGCGCCCGCCTCCATCGCGCGGCGCAGGTACCCCGGGCGTCCGAACGTCGTGAGGATCAGCGACCGGCACTCAGGCACCTGCTCGTTGAGCACGCCCGCCGCCGCGAGGCCGTCGATCCCGGGCATCTCGATGTCGAGGAGCGCGACGTCTGGCCGGTGGGCCTTGGCGGCGGCGACCACCTCGTCGCCGCGCCCGACCGCGGCCACCACCTCGAAGTCGTCGTTCAACGCGAGCAACGCCGCAAACGCGCTCCGGATCAGCTCCTGGTCGTCGGCGATCAGCAGGCGGATCGTCACGCGACCGCTTCCGGCGTCAGCGACACCCGTAACCGCCATCCCTTCGGCTGGATCGGCCCCGCGTCGACCACGCCTCCAGCCGCGGCGACCCGCTCCCGCAGTCCGGCGAGGCCGCTCCCGGGCACGCCGTTACCGCGGCCCACGCCGTCGTCGACGATCTCGACCGAGAAGGGTGACAGCCGGACCGAACACGCGCTGGCATGCGCGTGACGCACGACGTTCGTGAGCCCCTCGCGCACGACCCAGCCGAACAGCTCCTGATGCGAGAGGTCGACGGCATCGACGGCGCGTGGGAGATCGGCGTCGACGCCGGCGGCCCGCAGCAGCTCGCGCCCGGTCGCCAGTTCGCCGGCGAGCGTCACGTCGCGGTAGTTCGCGACCGCGGCCCGCACGTCGGCGAGCGATCGTCTGGCCAGGTCCTCGACCTCGGCGATCTCTTGCCGGGACCGGGTCGGGTCGGCTTCGCCGAGCTGGCGCGCCAGCCCCGCCTTGACCGTGATCGTCGTCAGCGAATGGCCGAGCAGGTCGTGCAGGTCCCGGGCGATGCGGAAGCGCTCGTTCTCGGCCGCCAGACGGGCGAGCTCAACCCTCGCCTCCGCAAGTTCGCGGTTGCTCTCGAACACCTGGCGGACGCCGAGCGACGCGATCGCGACGACCGGGATCGCCACCGGGGTGACGGTCCCCCATGTGCTGCTGAGGCTTTCGTGCCAGGAGGGAATCGCGAGCGGCACGAGCAGCGACGCCAAGGCCAGCGCGAGCACGATCGGCGCCACGCGGGTACCAATGCGAGCGACGAGGACCGCCGTGAGGTAGAGGCACATCACGAACGCCCCCGCCTGGGCGAACGGCAGCTCCACGAGGAACAACGCGAAGCAGATGCTGCACGGGATCCAGAATCGTCTCGCGCCGGCATCCGGACCCCCGGCGATAACGACGAGATAGCAGGCGGCGAAGGCAACGAGGATCACCTCGCCGAGGATCACGGCCGCGCCGTCGTTGTAGTGCGCGACCCCTCCGGCCACGTACAGCAGGTAGACGAGAAACACCGTCGGCACCACGAACCGGCGCCGCCCTTGGGTCCACCTGCGCTGGCGGTCCAACCAATCCGCATCAGCCGGATCGCGCGGCTCGACCTCGGCGTCCACGCCTATCCAATCTAGCGAGCCGCGCGGGGGTTAGACCCGGCTCGTGTCGCGGTTGTACACGAGCACCGCGAGCGGGACGAGAACGGCGGTCCAGGCGGCGATCACGATCCACCCTTCCGCCGGCCAGCTACCGCCGGCGAGTGCTGTCTTGCCAGCCTGCACGAGCCAGTACGAGGGCAGCGCCTTGATCATGTCGAACACCGCGCCTGACTTCGCGACCAGGAACCCGTACGCGCCCCCCAGCAGCGCGAGGAGCATGATCGTCCCGCCCGCGGCGGGGGCGAGCGAGTCGGGCGTGACCAGATGCCCGAGCAGGATGCCGAGCACGGAGAGCGGGATCAGGCCGACCAGCATCAGGCCGATCATCGTCAGCCACTCGCCGGCCGAGAGGCTCACGCCGAGCGCCGTTCCGGACAGCGAAACAAGCACGATTACGAGCGACGCCATAAGGAAGCCGCACGCCACCCGAGCACCGAGGTAGTCGCCGGCCGTGAGCGGCGTGATCCGCAACTGGCGCGTCCACCCCGCCGAGCGGTCCACCGCGATCCGCGCCCCGCTCGAGATCACGGCGATCATCGTGCCCACGGCCGCCATGCCGGCCATGAAGTACAGGGGGAAGGCGACGCCGTCGAAGGTGGCGTGCCGCTGGGGCGAGGTGATCAGGAAATACAGGACGACCGGATACGCGAGTGAGAACAGGATGAACCGCCAGTTGCGGACGTTCCGGAGCAGCTCGTAGCGCAGGTAGGTGGGGTGCATCGGTTGACCTCCGTTAGTTCGTCGACCCGACCGGGCCATCGGTGGTGAGGGCAAGGAACGCGTCCTCGAGCCCCGCGCCTCGCACTTCGACGTCCGCGGCCGATGGGAAGCCGTCGAGCAGGCCGCGCAACGCGGGCTCCGCCTCGGCGCAGGTGAGGATCACGGCATCGCCGCGCCGCTCGACCCCGATCACGCCCGGCAGCGCGCGCAGCGACTCGAGATCGGCGTCGGGCAGCGTCGCCCGGATCGTCCGGCCGCCAACCCTGGCCTTGATCTCACCCGGAGGCCCGTCGGCGACGACGCTTCCGTGCGCGAGCAGCACGACCCGGTCCGCGAACGCGTCGGCCTCCTCGAGGTAGTGCGTCGCGAAGACGATGGTCTTTCCGCGCGCGGCCACCGCCCGCATCGAGGCCCAGAAGTCGTGCCGCGCCTCGACGTCGAGCGCCGCGGTCGGCTCGTCGAGCAGCAACAGGTCGGGGTCGGCGACCAGCGCGATCGCGAATCGCACCCGCTGGGCCTGGCCGCCGGAGAGCTTTGTGGTCCGGCGATCGGCGAACCCCGAGCACCCGCTGAGCGCCAGCGAGTCGTCGACCTCGAGCGGATGCGGGTACAGCGAGGCGACCATCGTCACGAGCTCGCGCACGCTCAGATACTCGATCAGCGACCCGGTCTGCAGCATCCCGCCGACGACTCCCGCGGCGGCCGCCTCGGTCGGCGACATCCCGAACAGCGACACGGTGCCTGAGTCGGGCCGGGTCAGCCCGAGGACCATGTCGATCGTAGTCGTCTTGCCGGCCCCGTTCGGCCCCAGCAGGGCCACGGCCTCGCCCGGGGCGATCGTCAGGTCGAACGACCGCACGGCACGGACATCGCCGTACGACTTGGAGAGGTGAGTGAGAACAACGGCTCCACCAGAAGTGTCAAGTTTTGTCATGCCGCCAGAGTGACACCTCGCGGGCGGCCCCGGTAGAGCCGAAGCTCACCAGTTCGAGATGACAAATGTCAGATGGCTCGGTCCGGGGCGCGCGGGGTCCAGCGCTCTTCGATGTGGCCGAAGTGCCAGACCGACAGCGCAATCGCCCACGTGGCGACGAACATCCCGACGATGACCAGGCCGAGCTCGTTGATGTTGACGTTCTGCACCCATCGCCAGAACGACCCGTGCGCGCCGAGCTCCCGGGAGAACAGCCCGGCGAGCTCGACCGTCCCGATCACGAGCGCGATCATCACCGACAGCCCCGTGATCGTGATGTTGTAGTAGAGCTTGCGGACCGGCTTCGAGAACGACCAGCCGTAGGCGAAGTTCATGAACGAGCCGTCGATCGTGTCGAGCAGGCTCATCCCGGCGGCGAACAGGATCGGCAGGCACAGGATCGCGTAGAACGGCAGCCCGGCGCCGGCGGCGCCGGCGGCCAGGAACAGCAGCGCGACCTCGCTGGCGGTGTCGAACCCGAGGCCGAACAGCAGGCCGATCGGATACATGTGCCACGACTTCGTGACGGTCCTCGTGAACCGGCCGAGCAACCGGTTCATCAGCCCGCGCGAGTCCAGCTGCCGTTCGAGCTGCGCTTCGTCGAAGCTTCCGCTTCGCATCTCGCGCGACACCTTCACGATCCCGACTAGGATCACCACGTTGAGCGCGGCGATCACATACAGGAACGTGCCCGACACGCTCGTGCCGACCCAGTTGGTGACGTTGTACAGGGTCGAGCCATCGTGTTGCACCTGCCCGCTGAGCGCGCGAATGCCGATCGCGAACAGGAACGACAGCGCGAACACGATCGACGAGTGCCCGAGCGAGAACCAGAAGCCGACGCTGAGCGGGCGCTTGCGCTCGGCCATCAGCTTGCGCGTCGTATTGTCGATCGCGGAGATGTGGTCGGCGTCGAATGCGTGGCGCAGCCCGAGCGTGTACGCGGTCAGCCCCAAGCCGATGCTGAACCCTCCCGAGGGGCCGAGGTGATAGTGGTGCGGGGCGACGAGCACGATCAGGATGAAGAACCCGATCACGTGCAGCCCGATCACCGCGCCCGCCATCGCGGCAATCGTGCGCCACTCTCGTCGTGTGATCGCGCGGGTCACGTCAGCTCGATTTCGGCGACCGCCCCCTCGCGAACCGTGACCACCGGTCCTTCGGTCGCGGCGTCCTCCCAGACGACGTAGTCGCCGACTGGGAGGCTGCCGAAGATCGCGGTCAGCCGTGACCGCGCCCGCGTGTTGCGCTCGTGCACGCCCGTGTGGACACGGTGCCCGTGGCCTCCGAGCCGACTGATCTCGATCTCGCGCCCGCGGAAGCGCTCGCCGGGGTACAGGATCAGTGCCCCCGACCCTGCGCCGATGTCGAGCGCCACGCTCGCGCACGCCGCCGCAGGCTCGAGCGTCCCGTGTTCGAGCGCCCCGTGTTCGAGCGCCCCGTGTTCGAGCGCCCCGTGTTCGAGCGCCCCGTGTTCGAGCGCCCCGTGGTCGAGCGCCCCGTGGTCGAGCGCCCCGTGGTCGAGCGCCGCATGCTGTGCGGTCGCCATGACTCACACCGTCCCGAGCGGCGCCGTCTGATACCCGCCCTGCGGCGTCCCCAGATACGGGAACGAGTTCAGGAACGGCACGTTGACGCTCGCCGGCGTCAGACCGTCCGTGATCGCGCCGGCCGCGGCGTCAGGCGTATAGCTGGTGTTGACCAGCGGGTAGGTGACGCCCGCGATCGCCCGCAGCTCGACCGTGACGACGTCGTCGAACACGCGCCGGCCGTTCGGGAAGCCGGCGGGGTCGCCGCCGATCAGCCCCAGGATGTTGGGCTTCGACGACGGTGGGATCGCCAGGTTCAACCGCAGCATGTCGGCCAGCGTGCTTCCGGTGAAGTTCTGGAAGCCCGGCACGATTCCCGCCGGGAGCCCGGTCAGGAGGATCGCCACGAGGTCGGCGCGTGCTGCGGTGAGCTTGGCCAGGTTCGGGAACACACCCGGGTAAAGCACCGGCAGCAGCGTCGCGAGCTCGGGGTGCTGCACGCCGCCGACGAATCGGTTGTCGGCCGACGGCGGGAGGGAGTTCCACAGGTCCTTGAATCCCATCCCGACGAGCACCTCGTTGAACAGCGGGTTGCCGAGGCGGGACACCTGCATCCATTCGCCGGCCTCGTGAACGTAATCCGACCCCTGCTCGCGCACCGTCGCCGCCTGCCGGCTCGCCGATGCCCACACGCCGACCACCGACCCCTGCGAAGAGGCGTCGGTCGGCGTGGTGCCGCGACGGGTCAGGTCCGACTTCGGGACCTTCAGCGCGATCGAGTGCACGCTGAAGTTGTCGGTCCCGTTGACGCCGGCGGCGGCCGCCAGCGACCCGAGGCCGAACGTCGCATGCAGCTGCTCGAACGGACGCAGGGTCCCCAGATCGAAGATCGAGCCGAGGTCGACGTAGAAGCCCTCGGCCCGCTGTCCCGCGAACACGGTCCGGCCCCCGGGGAGGCTGTGGATCGCTTGCGAGGCCAGCAGGTCGTAGTCCGGAGTCGAGAGCGGGCCGATGTTGCACGGCGGGCAGGCCAGGCCGGCGGCGAGCACCTGGCGCCCCCCGCGGCTGATCCGGGTGACCGAGTAGAACTGCTTGCGGTTCCAATTGGCGCTGTTAATCGAGAGGATCGGGCCGCTGTTGTAGAGGAACGAGTTCGGGTTGGCGACCTGAGTCTCGAACGCGAACTCGTAGATGATGTCCGCATCTCCGTCGCCGTCGTTGTCGATGTTGATGCGGTAGCGGACGTCGGGGCCGAACTCGAAGAAGTTCGGACCTCCGTACGGCGCCTCGAGTGGCAGGTAGTTGGAGATGATCGTGACCGTGCCGGGGTCGTCGGGTGAGACGAACGCGTACAGATCGGTGTTGTCGGCGACGGGATCACGGCTGATCGCCGGCGCTTCACGGTGTGATGACACGGGTTACCTCCGAATAGGTCCCAGAGAAGAGGGGCGGTGGGTCGGGTCGTTGGGTACGGCTTGTTCAGCGGGCCGCGCGGGCGAGCCGCGCCGCGATCTTGCGATCCTGGAGCTTGACCTCGCGCTCGCCGGCCATCACCGAGATCTCGCCGGTACGCGGGTTACGGATGTACGCGACGACCGGACCGGATGCGGCCGCGACCTTTGCGTCGGCGTCCTCGGCGACGAGCGCGCCGACGACCGTCATGCCTGCCGCCGCGGTGGCCGAGTTCTTGACGAAGCCACGCCTGGTGCTTTCACTCATGGTCTTCCTCCATCGTGGGTCGGTTGGACCGGGCGGCGCGGCACGCGAAGGCGAGACAGATCTGCGCTCCCGCCGATCGCAAACCGGTCTGGCCCCGCGTCCTCACCGTCAGTCACGTGTAATTCGCAAGACGGCGCAGAATGGATCACTCTGGCCGTGTGAATTTGTTGTGACCGAAACCCTCGGCTCGGCTCAGCCGACTGTGTCGGCGCCGAGGATCAGCCGACTGTGTCGGCGCCGAGGCTCAACTCGATCGCGCGCGCCCGGGCGCGCGCACGCCGGTCGGCCACGCTGGCGAGCAGGACGCCGAGCTCGAACAGGAGATACAGCGGTACGGTCTCGAGCAGAAGCGTGACCACGTCGCCCGGCAGCACTGCCGCGACCAGGCCGCAGGCCACGACCGCGTAACGACGGTTCTTGCGCAGCCGCTGGGGGGTGACGAACCCGGCGCGCGTGATCGCCACGATCCCGACCGGCACCTGGAACAGGAGCCCCATCGCCAGCAGAGTGGTCGCCGCGAACTTGTAGTACTGGTTCGCCTGCACGAGCACGTTGAACTGGTCGCTGTTGAAGTTCTGGAAGAAGTGGACTGCGGCCGGCAGCACCACGAAGTACCCGAACAGCACGCCGGCGACGAACAGGAACGGAATCGACACCACCAGCGGCCGGATGTGCCGGCGCTCGTGAGGGTGCAGCGCCGGCATCAGAAACGCGTACGCCTGGTAGAGCACGAACGGCAACGCCAGGATCAGCGCGAACACGAGCGAGATCGTCACCGTGGTCGTGAACGGCTCGCCGATCCCGAGCGTCACCGGCTTGTCACCCTCGGGGGGAACCGACAGCCGCCCGACGTCGCGCTCGAGGCTTCCGGCGACGCGGCGAAGCGTAGCCTGCGCGGCGTGCGGCTGGTGCTCGCCCGGCCCGTCGAGCACGCCGACCACGCTGTGCAGCTGGATCGCGACGTCGCGAGCGCTCTGAGCAACCGTGTACGTGGCGCCGAGCGGGCCGTGGCCAGCGCGCACCTGGGCCTGGGTCTGATGGGCGAGCGGGCGGTTGATGATGTGCAGGAGCCGGTCGTTCTGCCAGAAGCAGACGCCGAACGCGACACCGATCACCACGAGCGACACGATCAACCGCGTGCGCAGCTCGTCGAGATGCCCGACGAGGCTGAGCTCGTCTTCGTTGCCGACCGATCGGATCGCCGTGCGGATCGCGCTCAGCATTTCAGCTCCTTCTACGCGCCTGCGCCGGAGCCGGATCATTTCTTGTCACGCGCGGCGATGATCCGGATTGCCCCCCGCTCCGTAAGCGTTGGCGTGCTCCGCCAACCTCGCCGCTTCTTCTCACCTGACCTGCGGGCGTTCGCCGACGAGGAGCTGATGGCGTTCGTCCACGACGGCGACGCCCGCGCGTTCGAGGTGATCTTCGACCGCCACGCCGGCCCGGCGTTCTCACTCGCATACCGAATGTGCGGGCGCCACGCGCTCGCCGAGGAGATCGTCCAGGAGGCGTTCATTTCGTTGTGGCGCAGCGCCGCTCGCTACGACCGCAGCCGCGGCAGCGTTCGGTCGTGGGTGCTGAGGGTGGTCCACAACCGCGCGATCGACGCCTTCCGGCGGGAGCTGTCGACCGCGAAGCACGACGTCGCCGACGACTCGATCAGCGAGACTCTTCCCGCGCGCGAGCGGACCGAGGACGAGGTGGAGCGCCGCAGCGACGCCCGGCTGGTGCGACGCGCGCTCGATGGTCTGCCCCCGGACCAGCGTCAGGTGATCGAGCTCGCGTACTTCGGCGGCTTCTCCCACGCGCAGATCGCCGACGCGCTCGGACTGCCCGCCGGCACTGTGAAGGGGCGCATGCGGCTCGCACTCGGCAAGCTGCGGATCGCGCTCGGCGAGCCCGCGGGGGTGGTCCGGTGAGCGGCCCGGGTCCGACGGCGCGGCCGCGCGACTGCGGTAACGACTCGGCGCCGCGCTCCGACGTCAGCGCTGCGCTGCGCCGGCGCGTGATGCGTGCGGTCAGGTCCGAGCCGAAGGCCTCGAGCGTGCCGCGTCGCCGGCCCCGGCTCCCGCGGTGGACGCTCCGGCGGCCCGCGGCCGCCGCCGCACTCGCGGTCGCGGTCACACTCGGCCTCGTGATCGCCGGCGGCTCGCCGGCGCGCGTGATTCCGGCCAGCGTCGGCCGAGCACAACTGCGAATCGCCGGTGGCCACGGCGAGCTGATCGTCGATCATCTGCCGCCGGCGCCGCCGGATCGCGTCTACGAGCTGTGGCTGCAGCGTGGCAGCCGCACACCGGCGCCGAGCACGCTGTTCGCGGTCACCTCGCGGGGCACCGCCGTCCTCGGGGTCCCGGGCGACATCACCGGGGTCGCCCGCGTGCTCGTGACCGTCGAGCCTTCGGGGGGTACCCGGGTGCCCACGACCCGGGCCGTGATCGTGGCGCGGGTCTGATTGATCCAAATCGCTTTCGCGCGCGTAGAGAACCAATGAAACCAACCGATCGGAGCAAGCCATGATGGGCCTCGACAATCCAATCCATATCGCCTTCCTGCTCGTGCTCCTGCTGCTGGTGTTCGGAGCCAAGCGCCTCCCGGAGATGGGCCGCTCGCTCGGCGCCGGGCTGCGCGGCTTCAAGGAGTCGATCAGCGGCGAGATCCCGATGGCGCACGCCGAGCAGGCGCGCATCGCCGGCACGCCGGACATGGCCGCACCCGCCACCCAGCCGGTGGCCGAGCGTGAGCCCGTCGGTCCCGCCGCGCAGGTCTAGCCGTCGCTCAGGGGATCCGAATGTCCTTGCGTCCGCCGGCCCTACGGCGCTCGCGTGAGGACAGGTCGGATTCCCTGACCAGCTTCACGACCGACAAGTGGTGCCCCACCGGGCACCACTGCACCCGGCGCGATCCGAACCGCAGCGACTTCAATGATGCCGCGGGAAGCCAGATCGTCGTGAACAGATGGCCCTTGCCGCAGCGGACGATGACGTTGCCCCCGATCCCGTAGCCGTGTCGCCAGATCGGAATCGTCTCGACGATCAGGGCGCCGGCGAGGATCGCGAGCCGCTTACCACGGCGCCGCGCGCCTGGCCCTCCCGAATCGGTGCTCTCGGCCACGGACGCGGATGAAGCTGACACGGCAAATCCTCCCAGAATCAGGAATGGTCTCAATCATGATAACAACCGCGCCGCCCGGGCTCACAATCCCGTCCCGCGGGCTCGAATCATTCCTCCGCGCCCTCGAGCCACTCCAAGTGGCGAGCCCGCGCCGGCACCCCTCGCTGGAGCGTCGCGCGCCCCCCCAAGTGACCTGCACGACACGACATTTCATGCGCGCGCGCGAGACCGTGCCGTGTCACGCATGTGGGGCATGCGCGACACGGCAAGGCTCCATTGGCGGGCGCCAATTGTCGTGTCATGCATGCTTCGCGGATGCTGAGAGCCCGAGGGACGCCGCACCCCACCCAGGTGCCTGCCTTATCGGCCGGCGACCGAGCCCGCCCAGCACTGCCCACCGCGCCGGCGCGCCCACCCGCCCGCACCGTTATCCCGCCGGCCCTCCCTCACCCCCCACCCAGGTGAGCATCGGCGTACTCCCTCGCCAGTCGCTTCGGCGCCTGTACCAGCCACGCCTCGACGATCACCTCCTCGACCTCGTCGAGGCCGATCTCGCCGAGACGGACGAGGATTGCCCGGTACCCGTCGAAGTGCGGCGTGGTGAAGTAGACGCCGGGATCGTCGGCGAGCAGCGCATCCTTCGCGCCCAGGTGCTCAACCCTGGCCGCGAGGATCGGGCCGGCCGGCGCGCCGTCGCCGAGCGCGAGCACGTCCGCTCGGCGTAGTGGCCGCTCCCACACGAACAGCTTGTCGCGCACTCGCCACGACGCGTTGCCGTGGGAGGTCCGCTCGCTCGTCTCGGGAAGCGCGAGCGCGATCCGCCGCACGTCGTCCCAGCCGGCCATGCCCGCATCACCCGACGGTCGAGGGGGCCGAGCGGCCCGTACGAGCCCACACCCCGCGCTCCTGGAGCAGCTCCACCTGCTTGCGCGTCACCTGCTCGCGGTACTCCGCGTGCGTGTACGGCGCGCGGTCGAGATACAGGTTCTTCGGGTAGATCGGCTGCTCGTACACGAGCTGGTACTGCTCGGTGGTGAGGTCCTTCATCCAGTTGTCCCACTGAGCCGTCTGCCGGAAGTTCCGGAGTGCCTCGATGTCGATCGTGCCGGCGATCCACGTCGAGCCGGCGCCGTAGGGGACCTCGGTCACCACCTGGCCTCGGTAGTCGACGATCTGTGACCCGCCAGAGAACGTGTCGATCGGCGTTGTCGAGTCCTTGTCCAGGTAATAAGTGCCGAGGTTCATCCCGATCACGTACATGTTGTTGTCGAGCGCGCGGGCGCGGTTCTGGACCGAGAACATGCCGCTCATCACGCCTGGCGCGGGATAAGGCCCGCGGTAGGCGACCTCGCAGCCGTTCATCGCGAGCCCACGCGCGTTCTCCGGATAGGACGCCTCGTTGGCCATCATGATCCCGATCCGCCCGATGTCGGTGTCGGCAACCGGGTAGAACGCGTCGAGCTCGCGGCCGTAGAGCTCGATCCACCTGTCCCACACATTGTGCGGCGTCACCGAGTGCTCGACCGGGAGCAGCGGTACGAGCTTGTGATGCCTCAGGATGACCGTCCCGTCCTCGGGCTCGATCACGAACCCGACGTTGAAGAACCGTCCGGGAAACTCGGGGTGGCGGGCCTTCGCCTGGGCGATCACGTAAGCGTCCCACTGCTGCGCGAGCCGCCCGAGGTAGTCAGTCTCGGGGCCGGGGATGTCGATCGCGCATTCTTGGGCATAGGTCTCGTGATCGAGGTCGAGCACCTCGTCGGTGAACCCCTGGAGCCCTCCCTCCGGGATGCAGATCAGCCTCACCGGAAGGTCCATGCTCGACAGCCACGACGCGGCCTTGACCAAGTGCGAGATGTGCTCGAGATTCCAGCTGATCTCCTCGCGCCGGCGGATCCCGCGCATCGTCGAGATCAGCCCGACGACCTGGTAGGGCTCGATCATGGGGATGCTCCTTTCGCTAGTTGCGAGCGACTCTAACCCCATCGCCACGAGCGCGGCCACCGCCCGCGGACGGCCGGCCGGGCAACCGTTCGACGGCGATCACCGCGGTGTCGTCGACCTGCGACCCGTGGGCGAACGTAACCAGGGCGTGCTCGATCCGCTGTACCGCATCGGCCGCCCCGGTGGCGTCACGCAAGGTATGCGCCAGGCGCTCCTCGCCGAACCGGTCGGCCAGGCCGACGGTGTCGATGACGCCGTCGGTGTAGAGGACGAGCTGGTCGCCGGGCTCGAGCCTGATCGTGGTCGCCTCCCACCCCCCCCGCGCTCGTAGGCGCCCAGGAACGGCGCGAACACGCCAATCGGACGCGAGGACCCGCGGCGCACGTGGTACGCCGGGGGATGCCCGGCGAGCACGAGGTCGGCGGTGGCGCCGCCGTCGGCGACTCGCAGCATCACGCAGCAGACGTCTGCTCGTAGTCGAGCGACGAGGACAGCTCCTGCCCGGCCTCCGCCAGCAGGCGCTGGGCGAGCTCGGCGCGCTTGACCTCCGTGAGGTCCTCGATCACGCTGACGATCAGCGACAGCGAGCCGTCGGCATCGAACAGCGGAGTCGCCTTGTGCAGCAGCCAGCACTCCTCACCGGTGGCGCGAGCCACGTTGCGCACGAGCAACGGCTCGGGGTCCTCGCCGAGAGCGGCGCGCGAGGACGGAAGGTCCGCGAGCGTCAGGCTGCCCCCGGCTTCGTTAAACACGTGGTAGAGCTCCATCAGCTGCTGCGGCGAGGCGGTGGTCACCTCCCGGACCGAGCCGAGGTTCAGCAGCCGCGCCGCCGCCGAGTTGGCAAACACGATCTGGCCGTTCGCCTCCCGGACGATCACCGCCTCGGCGAGATTGGTGAGCGTGGCCTCGAGTCGCCGCTCGAGCCCGGTCACGGTTTGGGCAAGCGTGGCGTTGTCGAGCGCGAGCGCCAAATGCCCGGACAGGATCTCGGCGTACCGCACATCATCCTCGTCGTAGCTCCGGCCGGACGTGCCGACGCCGAGCGCCAACGCGCCGACCGTTCGTCCCCGCGCGCGCAGCGGCACGAACAGCGCCGAGCGCAGCTCGAGCGCCCGCAGTAGCTCGAAGTCCTCGTCGCTGCTCGCGATCATCCGCAGCTCCTCGTCGGTCACGTTCGCAAGCAGCTGGCTCTCGGCGCTCACGATCGCCCGCGGCAGTCCGACCGGCGCATCGGGGAGCGGGCGCCGGCGAAGCAAGGCGGCCTCGAGCTCCTCTCGGCGCCGCGGGGCGTCGACTCGCGAGCCGAGCCGCCGCAGCTCGCCTTCGGGAGAGATGCTGTCGAGCGTTGCGACGTCGGCGAAAACCGGCACGACCAGATCCAGCAGCCTCGCAACGGTGTTCTCGAGCAACAGCGTACCGTCGACGACCTCGCCGGCGGCGGCGAGCAGCTCAAACCGATCCCCCTGAGGCCCCGTGCTCACCACATCACCCGCCGGCAGGCTCCATGGGCGCGTCGCCGAACAGCGGGTGCCCGCCCGGGAACCCCGCTATCTCGAACAGTCGCTGGACCTTCCCCGGCCCGGGAACCACGACGAAACGGTATCCGCCCGCCTCGGCCCGTTGTTGCTCTGAGATGACGAGTCGCAAACCGGGCGGCGACGTAGCCAGACGAGTGGAGGAGGATGAGATGGCGATTGCCCAGCAGCCGATGACCGACGAACAGCGCAAGTCGGGCGCGCTCGAGTACCTCAAGGCGTTCGACAACGGGGGAACGACATCGACTGGCGGCAGCATTCTCGATCTGTTCGCCGAGGACGCGCAGGTGCACTTCCCGAAGTGGGGGCTCGCCACCGGCAAGGACGCGATCGGCCGGATGTTCGGCGACGTCGGCGCCACGCTCGAGCGAATCGTGCACGATTACGCGAACTTCAACTGGATCATGACCGGAACCGACATGTTCGCGTGCGAGGGAACGAGCTTCGGGGAGCACCAGGATGGCGAGTGGCGCGCGGGGGTCACCCATGCCGGACGGTGGTGCGACGTGTTCGAGGTCCGTGACTTCCTCATCCAGCGCTGCTTCATCTACCTCGATCCCGACTACGCCGGAATCGACACCGACCGCTACCCCTGGCTAGCCCGTAACGGGCGCGATCCGTCGGTGCCGTTCAGCCTCGGTGTCCGTGAGGCTGCCTCGGCCGCGTAGACAAATAGGTACTCTCCGCTGCCCAGTTAATCGGCAAGGAGACCCATGGAATACACCAAAGCCCTGGCAGCGAAGATCGAGGCTCGGATCAAGGAGCTGAAGGGCGAGATCGACGCCCACGAACGCGCGCTCGCGGCGCTCCGCGGTCGCGACAACGCCGGCGCGGGCAACGGAACCGCGTCCGCGAGCAACGCCACCGCGTCGAGCAGCCGTCGCTCCACCGCGCGCCGCGGTGGCGCGGGCCGAAAGGCTCAACGTCCCGGTCGCAGCAGCACGGCATCGACCGAGGCGGTGTTCGACGCCCTCAACGACGGAACGGATCAGGCATCGGCGATCGCCGAGCAGTTCGGCGTGTCGCCCGCCGTCGTGCGCAACCGTCTCCAGCAGCTCGAGGAGGCGGGCCGTGTCAGCCGGACCGGCAACCGCCGATCGACTCGCTGGCGCAGCCACGCGGCATAGCGGCGGCGGCCACGCGTCATAGCGGCGGCGGCCACGCGTCATAGCGGCGGCGGCCACGCGTCATAGCGGCGGCGGCCACGCGGCGCTCGCAACTCGCAAGCGTCACCTCGGCCCCCCGCGCAAATGCACAATACGCGCGGCCAAACGTGCACGCAGTGAGCAGCACGCTGTTTAGTTTGCCGGCGCGCCGGGGCCTCCTCCGCGCCGGCGGCCTACCCCGCTCGGGCGCGATCGGGGCGCGGTGTCACAAATGACCCCCGTGGGGCGTCATACAAACGATGAATTCCACCGCGAGCGGGTGTCTTAGCACCGAACGGCCCAGCGACCCGACCGAGCCTTCGATGACCTTCGACACCACCCCCGATCGAGCGCCGGCGACCAGTGCCGGCATCGCGCGCCGTCTGTTGACGCCGGTGATTCTCAGCGCTGCGATCGGGTCACTGCTGCTCGCGGTGCCGCCGCTGCGGGGAGTGGCTCGGGAGATCGTGCACCTTCACCCCGTATGGGTGGTGGCCGCGATCGCGCTCGAGGTGGCCTCGTGCCTGGGGTTCGTCGTGATCTTCCGGTTGTACTTCGACGAGGTGCCGGCCGGGGCGGCGCGCGAGCTGGCCTTCACCGAGCAGGGATCCGGAGCGCTGCTCCCGGGCGGCGGCGTGGGCGCGCTGGCGATCGGTGGCTGGCTGCTGCGACGCGCGGGGATGTCGACGAGCAGCATCATCGACCGCTCGAGCGCGCTCTTCTTCCTGACCAGCGCGGTCAACGTCGCTGCGCTCGTCGGCGGCGGCGCGCTAGTGATCGTGCGCGAACCGGACGGCGCCTACGACCTGCTGCGCGCCGGCATCCCGATCATCGGCGGGCTCGCCGCGGCGGCCGCGGTCCTTGCGCTCCCGATCGTGATTCGCCGCTCGCCGCACCGGCGCTGGCCGAGCTGGCTCGTCGACCTCGCAGCCGGGATCACCCGCGCGCGGCGGTCGTTGCTGGCACCGAGCTGGCGGCTGCTGGGCGCGGCCGGCTACCTCGGCTTCGACATCGCGGCGCTCGGCGCGACGTTCGCCGCCACCGGCCATTCGGTTCCCGTCGCCTCGCTCATCCTCGGTTACCTGATCGGCTACCTCGCGAACCTGATTCCCGTGCCCGGCGGCTTCGGCGTGCTCGAAGGGGGTCTCGCCGGCACGCTCATCGCGTACGGTGCCCCGGCGACGCAGGCCACGGCCGCGGTCATTGTCTACCACGCGATCGCATTCTGGATCCCGAGCCTCAGCGGCCTCGCCGCTTATGCGCTGCTGCGACGGAGGCTCGGCGGCTCAGACTCCGCTCAGCGGCCGACTCCGAGCAGCCGCTCGGTGGCCTCATCGGGGACGCCCCCGAAATACGCCTCGAGCACCTGCCCGAAGATCGGATTGGCCGAGTCCGCGTAGGCGAACAGCGTCATCGACGAGCGCAGCTTGATCGCGTCGATTCCGCCAAAGATGTCCCGCGCGGTGAGTCCGTCGAGCTCGGCGACGATCCGGGCACCCTCGGTCAATCGGGGCCCGAGGATCGGGTGCTCGAGATATGCCCGCGCCTCGTCCAGCGACGAGATCGCGTACGCCTGGGACGTCGGGCTGTGTCCCAGCCCGGCGATCTGCGGGAACACGAACCACATCCAGTGGCTGCGCTTGCGACCGGCCCGAAGCTCGTCGACCGCCGTCACAAACGTGTCCGCGCGGTTCTGCGCGGACACGAACCGCTCCAGCCCGTACGGATCGTTCATTTCGATACGGCAAACCTAGCGTGACGTCCATCCATACGATGTGGAGATGCTCGAGCACGAACGGGTGGCGATAGCGGTCGGCGAGCGCTCGGCGCTGCCCGTGATCGTCGCGGTGCATTCGACGGTTCTCGGCCAGGCGGTCGGGGGCTGCCGCCTGTGGCGTTATCGAGACTGGCGCGAGGCGCTCGAGGACGCGCTTGCGCTGTCGGAGGCGATGACGCTGAAGTGCGCGCTGGCCGGGCTTGCGCTCGGGGGCGGCAAGAGCGTGATCGCGCTCGCGCCGGACTCCGAGCTCACCATCGACCGGAGGCGAGCGGCGATGCTCGACCTCGGCGACGCGGTCGACGCGTTCGGCGGAAGCTACGGCGTGGGCGAGGATGTGGGCACGACCGCCGAGGACATGCTGATCGCACGCGAGCGCACCCCGTACGCGTACTGCCTCCCGGAGTCGCAGGGGGGCGCCGGCGAACCGTCCGAGCCGACAGCGCAGGGGGTCCGCGCCGCAATCGGCGTCACGCTCGGCCGGGCGTTCGGGACCGCAGACGTGTCGGGCCGGCGGATCAGCATCATCGGGCTCGGACAGGTCGGCTCACGCGTCGCGCGCCGGCTCGCCGCCGATGGCGCCGAGCTTTTGGTCGCCGACATCGACGCCTCCAAGCGCCGGCTGGCCGACGAGCTTGGCGCGACCTGGGCTGATCCCGAGACTGCGCTGCGCGCCGAGGTCGACCTCCTGGTGCCGGCGGCGCTCGGCGGGATCCTGACCGCAGCCTCGGTGACCACGCTCAGGTGCGAGGCGATCGCCGGTCCCGCGAACAACCAGCTTGCGGACGATGGCGTCGCCGACATCCTCCGCGACCGCGACATCCTCTGGGCCCCCGACTTCGTGGTCAACGCCGGCGGCGTGATCTACGGCAGTGCGATGGAGTTCGAGGGCTGCTCGCGGGACGACGCGCTCGCCCGCGTCGCCGCGATCAGCCGCTCGCTCGACGCGGTGTTCTCCGCCGCGCAGGAGCATTCGATCACGCCGCTCGCCGCCGCGCGACACGTAGCCAACGAGCGGCTGAGCGCCGCCGGTCGTCGCCGGGCCGACGCGGCGTAGCCAACCGTCACTCGACCGGAGCCCCGTGCAGCCCGCCAGACGGCCGCTCGCGCTGGTCCCACCACTCGTTCACGACGGCCAGCGCGCCGCCGAGAATCCCCTCCTTGAACGCGGCCGTGTCGTTGACGTTGGGTAGCGGCTCGTCGGGCACTTCCGCCCCGAGGAACTCGCACAGCGGCTCCCACCCCTCGCGCGGCTCCCACACGAGCAGCCGATCGGCGGGGACGTCGCGCTTGACCCGCTCGTTCCAGCGATCCATCGCCGCGGCCAGCCCCTCGTCGTCGTAAGTCGCCTCGGCCGGGCCAAGCGCGCCGGTGTGCTCGTCCCAGACCATGCAGATCATCAGGTCCATGAACCGCCGCCACAGCGGGTCGAGCACCGCCCGCGCCGCGCACATGTGGTGCATCACCGAGTCGCCGAAGTAGATCGGCCAGATCGTCTCGCGCATGCTCCGGACCCATCCGTCCGGCGAACGCACGCTCAGCACCACCTTCGCATCGGGGTAATGCGCCAGCAGTTCCTTGTAGTAGCGGCCTCCGGGCCAGTCGACGGTCGACTGGGCGTCGGCGAAGATCCCCTCCCAATCGGGCTCGCCGCGAGTAGCCGCCTCCCACAGCCCCAGGCCGCTCTCCATGTCCATCAACAGGTCCCGCATGTGGTAACAGTGCCCGAACCCGAGCGTCTCGAACGCGATTGCCTGGGTTGTCGTCGCGGTGCGCGGAAGGCCCGCGCCGATCACTTGCATATTTCTCCTCAGCTGGAAGGGCGTCGCGGCGGTTCTATCAAAGGCGACGTTGCCTCTACGCTGTGAGTGGAGGATCTGCGATGAGCGCCACGAAACCGCCCGCGCCGAACGGCAAGCCCTGGACCAGCGACTACGTGTCGAGCAACGGGTCCGGCGCCAACGTGCGCAGAGAAACCCCGGGCCGGCTGGTGGTGCTCGGCTACATCACGGCGTTCGCGCTGCCGCTGCTCGGATTGTTCCTCGGGATCGTGGTCGCAACCCGTCCCGCCAAGGCCACCGCCCGCCACGGGCGGTGGATCATCGCCGTCAGCATCATCGCCTCGGTCATCTGGACCCTGGTGTTCGTCTCCGGCGCGCTGACCTCGACGACCAACGACATGGGCTATTAGCGAGCCCGCTACCCCGCCCGGCGGTGAGAGGTACGGGCGCGCGGACGTCGAACTTGTTGCGCGATGCCGCGGGGGATGGCACGCCAGCCCCCTCTCAAACAGGACCAGGAGGTAGTAGATGACCGAGAAGCCCGTCAAGCCCGTACGCCGGCGCACCCGCGCCACCAAGCCGAAGGCCGTGGCCGAGGGGGGCGAACCGACGCATGCCGAGATCTCCGAGCGCGCGTACTTCATCGCGCTCGAGCAGGGCGGTGCCGACGAGCTCGGCAACTGGCTGCGCGCGGAGCACGAGCTGGTCGCGGCTTGAGCCCGACGTAGGCGCTCCTAATCCGGTCGGCTCATCGCCGCGCCGACCAGGCACCATGTGCGGCGATGAAGCCGGCCGAGCTGCGCGATCGCTGTCTGTCGTTTCCCGGAGCCGAGGAGACGTTTCCGTTCGGTCCGGAGAACTCGGTGTTCAAGGTCGCCGGGAAGGTGTTCGCGCTGTCGCGGCTCGACGCCACATCGCTGCGAATCAGCCTCAAGTGCGAACCGGCACTCGCCGAGCAGTTGCGCGAGGCGCACGCGGCCGTGATCCCCGGGTATCACCTGAACAAGCGCCACTGGAACACCGTGATTATGGATGGATCGCTGACGCCGGAGGCGATCGGGGACATGATCGAGGACTCCTACGACCTGGTCGTGAGCAAGCTGCCGCGCGCCCGGCGGCTCGCGCTCGGCTGGCGGGACGACGCCTGAAGGCCGGTCGTGGAGGGCGGTCACCGTAGCCGTGTCGAAGCACTGCTGTCCGATGCCGCCGCCGAGCACGAGAGTCTGATGACCAGGCTACCTCCGGACATCCAGGCGTCTCTCCCGGTGGATGCGCAGGGCGTCACCCAGGCGATCGACTACCTCGCCGCCGCCACCGGCATGTCCCTCAGCGAGCGCCGTGCGCTGATCCGCCCCCATGCGGTGAACCCGGCGGTGCTGCACGCCCGCGTGTTCGGACGCGCGCCGCTGGCGCGGGAAACCGTGATCGCGTCGTTCGTCGAGGGGGCGCGGGTGCGTGCGGACGCCCTCGCGGCATTGGCAGACGCGGTCGGTGGCGAGCCGCTGGGCCGGGAGATCCGGACGCTGCTCGTAGCCAACCCTCCGCCGGTCGGCGCCGACGGTCCTGACGTGGTGCCGGCGCTCCGCGCCACCTACGCCGCCCACGAACGCGCCGCGCTCCTGATCGCCGCGAGCCTCGACGCCGCCTGAGCGAACTGCGGCGGGCGGGCCGCCCCGACCATGTACGGTACTCACCTTACATGCGTCGCCGCCTTGGCTCAGCCGCCGTCTCCGCGCTCGTAGCGCTCGCGCTCGCAGCGTGCGGGAGCAGCGGTGGCGGGTCGTCCAACGGGGTCGCCTCGAAGTCGCCAGACCAGATTGTCTCGGACGCGACGAACGCCGTCGCGAGCGTCAATTCCGTCCACGTATCGGGCAAGGTGCTGAGCGACAGGCAGAACGTCACGCTCGATCTGAACCTCGTGAACGGCAAGGGCGGGAAGGGCTCGATGTCCCAGAACGGCCTCGGCTTCAAGATCGTCGCCGTCGGTCCCGAGGTCTACATCAACGGCAGCTCGGCGTTTTGGACGAAGTTCGCGGGCTCCGCCGCCGCGCACCTGCTGAGCGGGAAGTGGTTGAAGGCGCCGGCCACCGGCCAGCTGTCCTCGCTCGGGACGCTCACCGACGTGTCGAAGCTGTTCAGCCAGCTGCTGTCGAGCCACGGCAAACTCGCCAGGGGCAAGACCACCACCGCCCAGGGCCAGCAGGTGGTCGCGGTCAACGACACGACGAACGGCGGGACGCTGTACGTCGCGACGACCGGCAAGGCATACCCGATTGAGATCTCCAAGACCGGGTCCCAGGGCGGACAGCTCGTGTTCGATCGTTTCGATCAGCCGGTGTCGCTCACGCCGCCGGCGAACGCAATCGACATCTCGTCGCTCAAGTAGCCGCTGTCGATCGCAACTCGCTGACCCTTCGATCAGGGCGTCGGTGGCCTCGTCGAGCAGGCCGAGCAGGTCGGGCGTGCCATCGGCTCGCTGCCAGCGGTCGAACGCTGCCCCGGCGTCGTCGGGGCGCTGGTCGAGGACTGAACCGCCGGAGACGGCGCAATCATGCCCGCGCCGGCAACAGCGCCCGCAGGTCGGCGATCGTGTCGGCCTCGCCGGCGTCCTTGTCCGGCCGGTAGCGCTTGACGCGCGCGAAGCGAAGCGCGACCCCACCCGGGTAGCGGGTGGAGGACTGGACGCCGTCGAGCGCGATCTCGACGACGAGCTCGGGACGGACGATCACGGCGATCCCCCGGCGGCTGGTCTCGCGCTCCAGCAGCGCCTCGGTCTGCCAGCGCAGGAGCTCGTCGGTCAGCCCCTTGAAGCACTTCCCGACCATCACGAACCCGCCCGAGTCGGCCTCCCGCGCACCTAGGTGGAGGTTCGAGAGCCATCCTTGCCGCCGCCCGTGGCCCCACTCGGCTCCGAGCACGACGAGGTCGTAGGTGCGCACCGGCTTTACCTTCCGCCACGCTCCGCCGCGCCGGCCTGCGGCGTACGACGACCCGGCGTCCTTGACGACCGCGCCCTCGTGGCCGGCGCTCAGCGACGCCTCGAGCACCCGCTGTCCCTCGTCCGGATCCGCCGTCAGTAAGCCGGGGATCGTGAGTTCCGCAGCGATCGCGTGGAGCCTGGCGGCGCGCTCGGCCAACGGCGCGTCGAGGAGGTCCTCGCCGTCCACGTGCAGCAGATCGAACAGGAACGTCACGATGCCTTCCGGCGGGGCGTCGCTGTCGATCTGCGACACCGTGTCCTGGAACGCGGCCGGGCCGCCGTCGCGCATCCACAGCGCCTCGCCGTCGAGGACCGCTTGCCGGACTGGGAGGCGGAGCGCCGCCTCGACGATCCCGGGCAGCGTCGCCGTGATCTCGTTGAGGTTGCGGGTGTAGATGCGCACCTCGGCGTCGCGGCGGTGGATCTGGATCCGGATCCCGTCGAGCTTCCACTCCACCGACGAGTACTCGAAGCCCGACATCGCCTCGGCCACGCCGGCGCCGGTGGAGGCGAGCATCGGGAGGATCGGACGGAAGATCTCGAAGCCGACCCGTCGAAGCCCCTCCTCCCCATCGGCCATCGCGATCCGAGCCATCTGCGTGAGATCGCCAGACAGCATCAGCGCGCGGCGCGCGATCTCGCCGGGCACGCCGGCGGCCTTGGCGACCGCATCGGCCATCACCCCGGCGAGGGCGCCCTGCCTGAGCTCGCCGGTAAACAGCCGCCTCAGGAACGCGGCCTCCGGCGCGGTGGCGCGGCCGAGCAGCTCCTCGAGCAGCGCCCCGCGCGCCCCGACCGATCCGGGGCCCGTGGCGCGTTCGATCTCGTCGAGCGCCCGGTCGACGTCGATCACGGTCAGCGAGCCCTCGCCAGCCGGCTGGGGATCAATCGCGTACACGGTCGAATAGCCCACGCCGACGCGGCCCTGACGGGGAACCCCGGACAGGAAGCCGACGCAGATCGGCACCTCGTTGGCGTCGAGCATCCGCAACAGCTCGGCGAGGAGCGCGACCTTGCGCGACCGCGAGCTCGTCTCGCCGACGAGCCTCGAGGCGGTGACAACGTCGGCGAGGAGCGTCATGCGACGAGGTCTACCAGGCTGGCAACCGTCGACACCGGGTCGACATTGCGCGCATGCCGCGGGGTCGCAGTGTCCGAGAACCGACAGCCGGTAGGCTGCGACGATGAGCCATACCGCCAGCCACACCGATCTCTACGAGATCCCGCAGGACCTGCTCGAGTTTCGCGACCTGGTGCGCCAGCTGGCCCAGGAGCAGATCGCGCCGCGCGCCGCCGAGATCGACCGCGCCGCCGAGTACCCGTGGGATGTCCGCCGACTGCTCGCCGAGCACGACGTGCTCGCGCTGCCGTTCGAGCCCGAGCACGGCGGCACCGGCACCGGGACACTTATGCAGCAGATGGCGGTCGAGGAGATCGCCAAGGTGTGCGCGAGCAGCGCGCTGATCCTCATGCTCCAGGAGCTGGGGTCGTTGCCGATCTCGCTGTTCGGCTCGCCGGAGCTCAAGGCCCAGTGGCTCCCGCGCTTCGCCAGCGGCGAGCTCGCGCCGGCGTTCGCATTGAGCGAGCCGGAGGCCGGCTCGAACCCGGCTGCGATGCGGACCTCGGCGGTCCGCGACGGCGACGAGTGGATCCTCAACGGCGAGAAGAACTGGATCAGCAACGCCACGATCGCCGACGCCTACGTCGTGTTCGCGAAGACCGACCGCGACGCCGGGCGCAGTTCGGCGTTCCTGGTCGAGGCCGACCGTCCGGGTTTCTCGATCGGCAACGTCGAGCACAAGCTCGGCATCAAGGGGTCGCCGACGGGCTCGCCGGTGCTCGAGGACGTTCGCGTGCCGAACGGCAATCTGATCGGAACCGAGGGCAAGGGCCTCGGCGTCGCGCTGGCGACGCTCGAGCGAACGCGGCTCGGCGCGGCGGCGCAGGCGGTCGGGATCGCTCAGGGCGCCACCGACTACGCGAACGCCTACGCCAAGGAGCGCATCGCGTTCGGCAAGCCGATCAACCAGCTACAGGCGATCCAGTTCAAGCTCGCGGACATGGAGACCGGCACGGCGGCCGCGCGTGAGCTTCTGTACAAGGCCTGCGCGATGGTCGATCGCGGCGTCCCGGGGGTCGGCAAGTACACCTCGATGGCGAAGCTGTTCGCGTCGGACAACGCGATGCGCGTCACGGTCGAGGCGATCCAGGTGCTCGGCGGCTACGGCTATGTCAACGACTACCCGCTCGAGCGGATGATGCGCGACGCGAAGATCACCCAGATCTACGAGGGGACCAACGAGATCCAGCGCGTCGTGATCGCACGCGCGATGGCACGGTAGCGGCGCGCACCCGGTATCGGTGAGCGCCGCCGAGGCGGGTCAGTCGCCCGTGTCGTACTTGAACGAGATGCCGAGCCGCACCCGGTAGCTGACCACGGTGCCGTTCTCGACCGTCACGTCCTCACGGATGACCTCGGCCAACCGGAGGTCTCGGACGCTCTTCGCCGCGGTTTCCACGGCATTGCGCGCGGCCGCTTCCCATGACTCGCCGCTGACGCCGATGACCTCGGTGACGCGGTAGACGGTGTCTGCCATGTTGTGCCTCCTGTCGGGACGAGGGTGACGGGGCCGAACCAGGGGCAGCGTATAGACGCGGATTCGGCGCAGTCAACCCGCGGACGACATCGCGAACGGTTAGGGGCCTAGGTCCGACCCCGGCGGCGCGCCCGTCACAGAGTGTGCTCCCGCGACATGGGTCTGCTCGGCGTCTGCCTCGAAGCTCGCCGGGTCCTCCTCCATCGCCACTTCGCTCGATCGCCCCGAGACCTGGCCCAGTTCGAGCGCCGCGAACTCGTAGGCGCGAGCGCGCGCGGCAGGACTGATGGCTCTCCACGATGCGCCGCCCTCTCCGCGCGACTCGGTGTTAGGCTCGTCAACGGGGAAACTCCGCAAGCCGAGGGACCCCGCACCCAACCACGACGGCCGCGGGGTCGAGCACGGCGCACTTCGCGGTCGCGGCCGAGGGGAGCTAGCACCGGGTGATGGCTGAGGATGAGATCGAGCTGGTCGTCACACGGGAGCACTGGGATCCGCACCAAGTGCTGGGCGCGCACGCGCTCGACGATGGTGTCGTAGTCCGCGCTTTCCGGCCCGACGCGCAGCAGGTCCTCGCGCGGGTGGAGGGCGGGGAGTCCGTCATTCTCCACCAGCGTCATCCGGCGGGGCTGTTCGAGGGGTTCGTGTCCGGTGTCGGGCTGCCCCTGCGCTACGAGCTCGAAGTGAACTACCCGGACGGAGCCGTCTATACGTTGCGCGATCCCTACGCGTTCGCGCCCACGATCGGGGACCTCGATCTACACCTTATTGCCGAGGGGCGCCACGAGGAGCTGTACGAGCGGCTGGGCGCTCATGTTCGCGAGATCGATGGTGCGCTCGGTACCTCGTTCGCGGTGTGGGCGCCCGCGGCCCGGGCAGTGAGTGTGGTGGGCGACTTCAATTCGTGGGACGGCCGATTGCACGCGATGCGAGTGCTGGGGGGATCAGGGGTCTGGGAGATCTTCATTCCGGGGGTGTCGGAGGACGCTGCGTACAAGTTCGAGATCCTCACCGAGGGCGGTCAGATTCGGATGAAGGCGGACCCCTTCGCCTTCCGCACCGTGCTGATGCCGCACACCGACTCGATCGTGCACCGCTCCCGCCACGTCTGGCACGACGGAGCGTGGATGGAGCGCCGGCGGGCGACGCAGCCGCACCAGGGGCCGATGTCGATCTACGAGGTCCACCTGGGGTCTTGGCGACTCAACCCCGAACAGGGCAACCGGTCGCTGAGCTACCTGGAGCTCGCCGACGAACTGGCCGACTACGTCACCGATCTTGGCTTCACGCACGTGCAGCTGATGCCGGTGATGGAGTACCCGTTCTCGGGCTCGTGGGGATATCAGGTGACTAGCTACTTCGCGCCGACCGCGCGATTTGGCCCGCCCGACGACTTCAAGCAGTTCGTCGATCAGCTGCACGGCAGGGGAATCGGCGTGATCCTTGATTGGGTCCCTGCGCATTTCCCGCGCGACGACTGGGCGCTGGCTCGCTTCGACGGGACAGCGCTCTACGAGCACGACCATCTCCGCGGATCACACCCGGACTGGGGCACACTGATCTTCAACTACGGACGTCACGAGGTACGCAACTTTCTCGAGGCGAGCGCGTTCTTTTGGGCGCGCGAATATCACGCCGACGGGATTCGCGTAGACGGGGTCGCTTCGATGCTCTACCTGGACTACTCGCGCGCCGAGGGCGAGTGGGTCCCCAACGTGCAGGGCGGGCGAGAGGATCTCGAGGCGATCGCCTTCATCCAGGAGACGAACGAGGTCCTCCACCGGCGCGAGCCGGGAGTCATCTCCGTCGCCGAGGAGTCCACCGCCTGGGCGGGGGTGTCCCGCCCGACGTTCGCCGGCGGCCTGGGGTTTGGCTTCAAGTGGAACATGGGCTGGATGCACGACACCCTCGGCTACTTCCAACACGACCCCGTGTACCGGACCTACCATCACCACGAGCTCACGTTCAGCATGCTCTATGCCTACACGGAGAACTTCATCCTTCCGCTCTCCCACGACGAGGTCGTGCACGGCAAGCGCTCGCTCTACGAGCAGATGGCAGGAGACCGCTGGCAGAAACTGGCGAACCTGCGTGCGCTGTACGGCTACATGTGGGCGCACCCCGGCAAGAAGCTGCTGTTCATGGGCGGCGAACTGGCGCAGGAGGAGGAGTGGAACTATCAGCGGTCAGTCGACTGGCACCTGCTCGAGCGCCCAGAGCACGCCGGAGTGCAACGACTTGTACGCGACCTCAACCATCGACTGCGCGAGGAACCGGCTCTCTACGAGCAAGACTTCGAGCCGGCTGGCTTCTGGTGGCTTGAGGCAAACGACGCGGCGTCGAACGTGTTCGCCTTCGCACGCGCTTCGCGCGACGGCAGCCGACTGCTCGCGTGCGCTGCCAACCTGTCACCTATCCCGCGCCAGCACTACCGCCTCGGGCTTCCCCTCGCCGGCCATTGGATCGAGGCCCTCAACACCGACTCCGCGCGCTACGGCGGCTCCGACCTCGGCAACCCACATGGCGTCGAGGCGGAGCCGGTCCCGTGGCACGGGCAGAACACCTCGGCCGAGATAACGCTTCCCCCGCTGGCCGTCATCTGGCTCGTACCGCGCCCCTCCGGCGACTGAGCGGGAGCGTCACCTGGCGCGGACCGCTGAGAGAAATGACGCGTAGCTCCAGGACAGGTTGCTCACGCTCTTCTCATAGCCGGTGTAGGCGTCGAACTGCTCGCTGAGCTCAAACCGATCGCTGTGAAACATGACCGCTTGCAGCATCTGGTCGCCGCCCGCTTGGAGCGCCGTGGCGGCCGCAGCCGGCGTCGTCGCCGATGTGATTCCCACCTGGTTGAAGAATTCGGCTGAGTTCGCATCGAGCGGGACCGCGTCGGCGGAGCGTGATCTCGCCCGCGAGCCGGTAGTAGAGCTCGGCGAAGTTGCACGTGCAGATGGCCCAGGGATGATCGTCCCCTGACTGATCGTCGTCGCCGTCGTACACGTCCCCGGGATAGCGGCCCAGCATCGGTCCGATCTTGCGCAGCTGGTCGGCGCCGTTGATCGGGTAGTAGTAAGTGGATGCCGCGTCGTCCCACTGACTGCGCAGCAGGGCGGCGGTTGACAGCAGCATCGTGTCGGTGACGGCAACGGCGCCATAGATCGCTGCCATCACGACCAGCGCGGATCGGATCCACAAACACGAACCCGTCCGACGCGACGTTTCGGAACATCAGCCAGAGCAGGTACTCAGCAACCGTCGGAAGGCTTGCCGGCGCAATCGAGGTAGAGGGAACTACGGTGTTATACGTCAGCTTCGTCCCGGCGGAGGCCGACTGCGTATCAGGCATGATCCATCCTTTGGGCCGAGGTGCTCTCGGACCTACCTTATGCGAACGGGGGGTCCGATTCATGAACCTGCTCGACGAGGCGGCTGCACAGAACTACGGTATTTCTCGTCCAGCGGGCCTATGGGTACCGTCGCTGCGGCGCTCACCATTCCCGCCCTCGCGATTCGGTTGACTCCCCGCACACAATTCCTCCGGGCGTTGCCGGGCCGGAGGCGATCGACGATTGTTGTCCGGCGTGGGCGCGGTTATCCTTGCGCTCGCCGCCGGGAAGCTCTCGGCGATTGTTCCCCTATCGAAGGTGGCCAGGCATGGTGACATCATCTGATGGAGTCACGCGTCGTCGCTGGACGGACGCGGTTATCGAGAGCGAGTTGCGGGCTCAGACCGCTGAGCTCGGGCATTTCCCGACGCGCTCGGAGCTCGTCGCGCGCGGGTTACGCGGCCTGTGGGATGCGATGCGCACCTCGGGCGGCGTTGATGCCTGGCAGGCCCGCGTGAACGGCAACTCTTCGGCGCCCTCGCGTGAGGAGATCGCCGCCCGTGCGTACGCGTTATACGTGGATGGGTCCCCCGGCGACGCGGAGGCGCACTGGTTCGCCGCCGAGCAGGAGCTGATCTCACAACCCACGGGCTGACGTCCGACGCTGCCCGACCGGCCTCCCTCCGGATTCAGTAAAAAGTCCCGATTGACGCAGCGTTTCGCTCGGCCGTGTCCGCGCGCTCGAGCCCATCGCCTAGGGACTACGGATTGACCGCCAGCGAGTCGAAGTTATCATCCAACAGCGCGGGCCGCCTCGGTGCGGCGTCGCGGTGTGTGGCGGCCGCGCTTTCACCGACATCGCGAGGGCGTGGAGCCTGGTCCGGCTGGCCCCGGTGTTGGTGGGCTCAGTCGAGCGTAAGTAAACCGAGAGTCCGAATTCTTTGCACTGTCTGCTGATCGGCCGCGGCCGGCGCGGTGGTGTCGGCGGTTGCCAGTCGTGCGTGGGTGCCCGATGCGATACGGGCAACTCGGGCGACCCCTTGATTCCGCACCGCTACGGGCCGGACTCCATCGACGGCAAGTTCCGATCGTGCGCGCGCGGTGGGCTCGGCGATACGGTGGTGGACCGCGACCATGCTGGGCACCCGAGCGGGCAGCGCAACGGGTACGTGTTTCACCACGGCGACAACCCGGCGCTCGAGTCCGCGATGGCCCGCGCGATCGGCCTCTGGCACCGCTACCCTCGGGACCTCCGGTACCCGATGCTAACGCCCATGCGGGCCGATCGTTCATGGGCGCGGTCGGGTCAGGACTATCTCAACATCTACGACCACATCAGGCACAAATGCGCCACACACTGAGCCAACGCGAGGTGGCGGAGTTCGTCGACGGGTTGCCCAACCTGTCCGGCGAGGAGGAGCTGATAGCGGCGACCATCGCGGGGGCGGCGACGCGACGCGTGTACCCGATGCCGGAGTCGGGGGATCCGTTCGCCGGGATCAACAGCGCGTTCGCGGTTGCGCTGCACATGCACCAGCCGCTCATTCCGGCCGGCGGCGACGATCTGCGGACCGCGGCGTTGATCAGCAATCTCCGGTACATGGCCGAGCACCCGGATCTCGGGGACAACCACAACGCACCTGTGTTCCGCCGGTGCTACGAGAGGATGGGGGAGTTCATCCCGCAGCTGGTCGACGAGGGACTCCGGCCGCGCGTGATGCTGGACTACTCGGGCACGCTTCTGTACGGCCTGCGTGAGATGGGTGCCGACGACGTGCTCGAGGCGCTGCGTGCGATCACCGTCGAGCCACGCTATCGCGACGCCGTGGAGTGGTTGGGGTGTCCGTGGGGTCACGCGGTCGCGCCCTCGACTCCAATCCAGGACTACCGGTTGCACGTGATGGCTTGGCAGCAGCACTTCGCCGCGCTGTTCGGGCTCGAGGCGCTGGGGCGGGTGCGTGGCTTCTCGCCCGCGGAGATGGCGCTCCCCAATCACCCGGATGTCGCATATGAGTGATCATGCGCCCTGGCGGGCCCGCCCGGAGCGGATGAAAATGTCTGTGCACCGCTGGTCCGGTCGGCTTGGGCGGGCTGAAATGCGCGACGGCCGCGCCGGTCGACGTCGGTCTACCTTGGTGCCAGCAGCCCGATTATGAGTGTGACGCGAGAGTCTCGGGCACCCCGAACTGTTGCCTTGAGCACGTGATTCAGACTCCACAGCATGAGGCTCTCCCGGGCGGTCGTCCTGTCATCCGACCCTCAGGAGGGGTTTCTGTGAATCGTTTGATCGAGCGGTGCGCGATGCTCGACATCCACAAGTCCCAGATCACGGCGTGCGTCCGTGTTCCCGACGATGACGGCGGGCGCCGGCAAGAGATCCGCGAGTTTCAGAGCACGACGTCCGGGCTTCTGTTGCTCGCCGACTGGCTGCGCAGCTGGGCCGTGACCGTGGTCGGGATGGAGTCCACCGGCGTGTACTGGCGGGCTGTCTACTACCTGCTCGAGGGCGAGTTCGAGTGCCGGCTCTACAACGCTCGCCACTTGCGCCACGTCCCCGGCCGCAAAAGCGATGTGCAGGATGCCGAGTGGGGATGCCAGCTGGTCGAGCATGGGCTCGTGCGCGCGAGCTTCGTGCCGGACCGGCCGCTGCGGGAACTGCGTGACCTGGTCCGCTACCGCAAGGCGAAGATCCAGGAGCGCACGCGCGAGGTGCAGCGGGTCGAGAAGACCCTCCAGGACGCCGGGATCAAGCTGTCCTCGGTCGCGTCTGAGGTGCTCGGCGTGTCCGCCCGGCGGATGCTCGACGCGCTGATCTCCGGCACGCATGACCCCGAGCTCCTGGCCGAGCTCGCGAAGGGCAGCTTGCGCAAGAAGATCCCCGCTCTCCGAGAAGCGCTTCAGGGGCGCTTCACCGACCACCACGCGCTGCTCGTCGGCCAGATGCTCGGGCAGATCGACTTCCTCGATGAGGCGATCGCGACGTTGTCTGCGCGGATCGAGGAGCTGACCGCCCCTTTCTCCCGCGAGCTGGAGCTGCTGGACACGATCCCCGGTGTTGACCGGCGCGCCGCTGAGATGCTGCTGGCCGAGATCGGCCCCGACATGAGCCAGTTCCCGACCGAGCATCAGCTCGCGTCCTGGGCCGGGCTCTGCCCCGGCCAGCGCGAGTCCGGCGGCAAGAAGGGCTCGGGCAAGACGAGAAAGGGCTCGAAATGGCTGCGCGGCACGCTGACCGAATCCGCCAAAGCGGTCGTGCGTACCAAGGGCACCTACCTGTCCGCCCGCTACCACCGGATCAAAAGCCGCCGCGGACACGCGAAAGCCACGATCGCGACCGCCCACAAGATCCTCACGGCCGCCTACCACGTACTCCAGCGCGGCGTCCCCTACAACGAACTCGGCGAAGAGTTCTTCTACCGCCGCGACACCGAGAACACCGAACGCTACCGCCGCAGGCTCATCAAACAACTCGAACGCCTCGGCCACCAAGTCACTCTCCAACCCCTACCCGAAGCCTCCTAACCCACCACGCCGCCGCCCCCGAACGGCGAAAGGAGGCTGCCGAACCCCAAGCGCTATCGCACCCCGACGGCTATTTTCGATTCAGTTCGTCAGGACGCTGAAAGGCTGTGGATACCGCTGGGTGCTGGTCCAGGAGCATTCGGTCGAGGAGCCCGACGGCGGCGGCGTGCGGCACGTGCATCTGCCCAACCGCCTGGTCTGCACCAATTCGCGCGGGGAGAGCGCGAGCATCGTCGCGCTGGTCAAGACGCAGGGCAGCGACACCAAGCTGGTCGGACAGATGCAGCCGTACTACGAAGCGCGCGGACTCGGGCGCGCCGAGCTCGCCGGCCGCAGCGTCCCGCCGCTTGTCACGCAGATCGCGGACGGTGAGAACGGCGGCGTGATGATGAACGAATTTCCGCGCAAGTACTTCGAGGCGGTACGCGAAAGCTCGTGGTCCGCCACGCCGATGCTCAACGGGACCGAGTATCTCGAACGGCTCGAGGCCGTGGGGGTGAGTGACGATGATCTCCCCGTGATCCAGCCGCTCTTCCAGCATCGGATCTGGAGCAGGATGAGCCCCGGCGACGGGCCGGAGCGGCTCGCGGCGGCCGTCGAGGAGTTGCGCCACGAGGACGGGCGGTTTCACATGGACGGGGGAAGCTGGACCAACAACATCTCCTGGGTGGAGGGTTACGACTCGCTGCTGATTCCGATGGAGCGCGCGAGCGCGGCGTTCGAGCAGCACTTGCTAGGACGCAACGTCCCGACGACCGAACACGCCTACCGCAACGCATTGCTTCACCTGTTGACCGCGGAGACGAGCTGCTACCGCTACTGGGGTCAGGGAGTGTGGACCGATTACGGCGCGGAACTCGCCCGACGCACGACCGAAATCGTTACGCACGATCTCTGAACGGAGGAGCCGCAAGATGGATGCGATCGACTTTGGGCTCGTGCTGAACCTGCATCAGCCGCCCGGCAACTTCGACGAACTGCTCGAGCGCAGCGAGTGGGAGGCCAAGGGGCAGGACGCGCGCGACGCCGACGCCCTTTACCGCCTCGTCGAGCATGCGGTCGTGCCCGCCTTCTACGACCGCGACGCCGATGGGATCCCGCGCGCCCGGCTCGCCCTGATCCGTGCCTCCATGCGCACACTCGCGCCGGCGTTCAGCGCCCGGCGAATGCTGGGCGGGTACGTCGACCGCATATATATCCCTACGGGAGGTTCACTTTGACCGTCACGCTGACCACGCTTTCGACCCGAGGCGTCACCGTCGATGTCGACTCGTCGCCGCTCCGGGAGGCGGGACCCGGCGGCATCACGGTCACGCTTGGCCTACAGGACGGGCCTCTTGCCGTCACCTTCACCGCCAACGAGGTCCGCGAGTTCATGTCCGAGCTCGTGGCGGTGGTCGCCTTCGCCGATTGAGCAGGACGCTCGGGACGATGGCGCGGTCGCGTCCGGCGGCACCGACGCTGCAATGCCGGCGGACGGATTCCCCCGAGTCCGGCATCACATACGGACGACGACTGCGGACTAATGCGGATGCCGTGTGTCTGTCGGCTCGGTGGAATCAGTCCCCCACATCTGCCGGTTGAATAAAGCGCTATGCGGATCACAGCAGGTCGAGTTATCGATCGCCCAGAGGTCGCTCGTCAATCGTTTCCGAGACGCAGGGCAAGCTTCGCCCCCCACGCCGAAGCTGATGGTTTCCTCTGGCCCCTCATCACCGGGCGAACAGAATGATCGCTGCGTGCTGGTGCTCAACTCAGGCAGCTCGTCGCTCAAGTTCGCGCTGGTCGAGCCCGTAAGTGGAGACCGCCTACTCGCAGGCATTGCTGAGCGCTTGGGGTCCGAGGACGCGGTGCTGCGGTTCGGCGGTCTGGGGGGCGGCGATGTGGAGGAAAGGATCCCGGGAGGCACGCATCAGACGGTCGTCGCCCGTGTGCTCGCGCTCGTCGGTACGGCCGAGCAGGATGGGATGCGTCTACTCGGTGCGGGTCATCGCGTGGTGCACGGTGGTGAGCGGTTTGCTGCGTCGGTGTTGGTCGACGACGCAGTGATCTCGGCGGTGCGCTCATTCAGCCACCTTGCGCCTCTCCATAATCCGGCGAATCTCGCCGGGATCGAGTCGGTCAGTGCGGTCCTGCCCGACTTGCCCCAGGTCGCGGTGTTCGACACCGCCTTCCACCAGACGATGCCGCCCCATGCCTTCCGGTATGCGGTTCCGGAGGAGTGGTACACGCAGCACGGGGTTCGGCGTTACGGGTTTCACGGCACCAGTCATCGGTTCGTAAGCGAGCAGGCGGCCACGCTGCTCGGCCGGCCGGTGAGCGAGCTCCGGCTCGTCACCGCTCACCTCGGTAACGGCTGCAGCGCGACCGCGGTGCGCGGCGGCGTCTCGATCGACACGACGATGGGGCTGACGCCCCTCGACGGGCTCGTGATGGGCACCCGCTCCGGCGATGTCGATCCCGGCCTGGTTGCGTACCTCGCGGAGAGGACCGGGATGGGCCTGGATCGGCTGACCCAGGCGCTGAACACCGAAAGCGGGCTTCGCGGCCTGTCGGGTGTGAGCAATGACATGCGCACCGTCGTCGCCGCGGCGGCCGACGGGAATGAGCGGGCCAGGCTCGCGCTGGACGTATTCACGCACCGGTTGTCGAAGGCGATCGCCGGGCTGGTGGTGGGGCTTGGCCGGCTCGACGCCTTGGTCTTCACCGGCGGCATCGGAGAAAACAGCGCGGTCGTTCGGAGCATGGTGCTCAGCCGGCTCGGATTTCTTGGCCTGACCGAGGATCCCCAGGCAAATGCCCGGCACGGGCGAGACACGGCCGGGCGGATCAGCGTTGCTGGACCCGTTCTCGCGCTGGTCGTGCCGACCGACGAGGAACTCCTGATCGCCCGCGATACCGCTCGCGTTATCGCCGAGGCTTCCGTGAGGCCAACGGTCGCGGTGGCGTGATGGCGCGAACGTTGCTCGTGGTGCCATGCGCGGCGGGGGTTGGCGTGGCCAGGACGTCGATCGCGGTGCTGAGAGCGCTCGATCGGCGAGGGGTCAGAACCGGATACGTCAAGCCGGTGGCTCAGACCCGGCCTGACGGCGGCCCCGACCGCTCGAGGGCACTGGTTACTGCTGTGACTGCGCTCGATCCTCCCGAGCCGTTGTCCTCGGAGGCGGTCGAGCATCAGCTTGGAGAGGGAGGACTCGATGCCGTGCTCGAGGAGATCGTCGCGGTCTGGCGGCCGGTACAGGACCACGCTGACGTCGTCGTCGTTGAGGGCGTCAGTCCGTGGCCGACAAAGGTGTACATCAGCGAGCTGAACGAGGCGCTGGGCGCCGCCCTGGATGCCGATGTGCTGCTGGTCGGCCGGTGGCCGGCCGGCGAAGAGCGCACCGACGAGTGGGCCGGTTCCACACCGGACGACCTCGCGGATGGCCTCGTGGCGGACGTGGAGCACGTGGCTGACGTGCTCGCCGTCACCGCCACTGGGTACCGGGACGACGAGCACGCGCGCCCGATCGGCTGTGTGGTCCACGGCTTGCCGGCGAGCGACCCGCACGCGGCCACACACCTGCGCGAGGCGCTCGTCAAGAGGGGACTGCGTCCAATTGGCGCGGCAGTACACCGCCCCGAGTTGACACGCCTACGAGTCCTCGACCTCGTCCACGAACTCAAGCCCCGGATCATCAACGAAGGCGACCTGTCTCGCCGCATCAAGAGTGTCGCGGTGTTCGCCCAAGCTGTCCCGGGCGGCCTGCACGTCCTCTCCCACGGCGCGCTCGTGGTCGTGCCCGGTGACCGCCACGACGTGATCATGGCCGCTTGTCTCGCGGCCGTCAACGGCACGCGGCTGGCTGCGCTGGTGCTCAGCGCCGGGGTCGAGCCAGACCCCCGCGTGTGGGCGCTCGCGAACGGCACGAGCGCAACCGACCTGCCGATCCTGCTCATGCAGGACAACAGCTATGAGACCGCCACGAGAGTGGATCACCTCGATCCGGGGTTGCCTGTCGACGATCGCGAACGGCTGGTGGCGGTGACCGACGCGATCGCAGACGTGCTCGACCCGTCCTGGCTCGAGTCGTTGGCTGCCTCCTCCCGTCCGCGCCGGCTCAGCCCTGCCGCGTTTCGCTATCAGCTGCGTGAGCTCGCCCGCGCGGCGAACGCATCGATCGTCCTCCCCGAGGGCACCGAGCCCCGGACGTTGCAGGCGGCGGTCGCGTGCGCCGAGCGTGGGATCGCGCGTAGCGTGCTGTTGGGGCGGCCGGACGAAGTGATCAACACGGCACGCAGCCTGGGACTTGAGCTGCCCGACGGTGTAGCGGTCATCGACCCCGAGGGGGTAGCCGACCGCTATGTGGCTCCGCTGGTCGAGCTCCGGCGCCATCGCGGCTGGAGCGAACAGATCGCGCGCGATCGCCTGACTGACGCGATCTGGGTTGGCACGATGATGCTTCAGCAGGGGGAGGTTGACGGCCTCGTTGCCGGAGCCATCCATACCACCGCGGCCACCGTTCGCCCCGCGCTCCAGATCCTGGGTACCAGGCCGGGTACTCGCCTCGTGTCGTCGGTGTTCTTCATGTGCCTGCCCGATGAAGTGGTCGTCTACGGCGATTGTGCGATCAACCCGCAGCCGAGCGCAGAGGACCTCGCCGACATCGCGATCCAGAGCGCCGCCTCGGCACGAAGCTTCGGCATCGAACCCCGTGTCGCGATGATCAGCTTCAGCACCGGCACTTCAGGCGCGGGTAGCGACGTCGAGAAGGTCGCCGAGGCGACACGACTCGTGCGGGAACGCGCTCCCGAGCTCGCCGTGGATGGGCCACTGCAATACGATGCGGCCGCGGTCGATTCGGTGGCGAAGACCAAGCGGCCCGGCAGCCCTGTGGCAGGACGTGCCAACGTCTTCATTTTCCCGGACCTCGACGTCGGCAACACCACGTACAAGGCCGTTCAGCGCAGTGCCCACGTAGTTAGCGTTGGCCCGATGCTCCAGGGCCTCGCCAAACCCGTTAACGACCTCAGCCGGGGCGCGCTGGTCAACGACATCATCTATACCGTGGCTTTGACCGCGATTCAATCACGCCCCCAATCTGCTGCCCTGAACGTTGCCGGGCGCGGGTAGCGCGAGCCTGATCCGGCCCGCGACTCACGCGTCCAGAGATGGCATCGGCGATGACGGTGACACCGCCTCAACGCGTACCTGAGCGTCCACTATCAATGCGCCATGAGGGTCGGCTACGACTGGATTTAGGTCGAGCTCGGCAATCTCGGGATGGGCTTCGACCAGTGCACTGATGCCCATGAGCAGCCGCTCGACCGCCGCGAGGTCGTGATGCGGCCCGTCGGCGCCCCCCTCGAGGATCGAGAACGACTGCAGCGAGCGCAGCATCTCGCGAACATCGAGGTCGGTGACAGGGGTGATCCGAACGGCGATGTCCTTCATCACACCAGTGGTCTCGGCGCCCGGGCCACAGGCCAGAACGGGCCCGAAGCTGGAGTCGTGCACCATACCGACGATCAGTTCGATCCCGCCGGTCGACATCTTCTGAACGATCAGTCCGTCCGGCGGATAACCCGCCCGACCGACGTTCGCCTGGATCTCCGCCGCGGCCGCCAGTATCGCCGGGGCATCGGGCAGCCCGAGCTTGACTGCTCCGGCGGCGCTCTTGCCGACGAGTCCTCGGGCGTTCGCCTTGAGCGCCACCGGAGTCCCCAGCTCGACGGCCGCTTCGACGGCCTCCTCGGCGCCGGCGACGACACGCGTCTCGAGGAGCGGCAGCTCGTAACAGTCGAGCAGGGCGATCGCGCTCGCCGGGGACAGCCAGCCGCCACCGCGCCCGAGCTCGTCACTGATGATCGCTGCGGCCCGGTCCGGCCGTGCGTGGGTGGGCTTCCACATCACCCCCTCTCCCCGTGCGCGCCACCGACCGTGACGGGCGGCGAGCGCGACCGCTCGCGCGGCATCCTCGGGGAACTCGAACGCCGGCACCTCAACCCGCTCGGAGCACAGATCCGCCGGCGGCCCTGCGCTGGTCATGAACACGGTGGAGATGAGGACATCGTCGGTGTCTTCGGCGACCTCGCGGATCGCCGCGGCTACGTCGGTTCCCTGCGTCACCAGCGGCGGAACGAAGATCGCGATAATCGCGTCGGCGGCATCTGCGGCGAGGAGCACGCGCAACGTGCGTCGGTAGTCGTCGGCTGACGCTGTCGCGAGCATGTCGACGGGATTGCCGACGGACGCCGCCGCTGGCAGAAACATCTCGAGCTCGGCCTTCAAGTCGTCCGGGAGCTCTGGCACCGCCACGCCGTTCGCCTGGCACGCGTCGGCACACATGATCCCGGGTCCTCCGCCGTTGGTGACGATCACGACTCGCTCACCGCGCGGTATGGGCTGCTTGGTCACGAGCGTAGCGACGTCGAACAGCTCGTGGAGCGTGTCGGCTCGAATCACGCCGGCCTGCTCGAACAACGCGTCGACCGTGACGTCCGAGGCCGAGATGCGGGCCCCCGTATGCGAGCTCGTCGCTCGCGCGCCTGCCGCGGAGCGCCCGCTCTTCACCACCAGAATCGGCTTCCTCCGAGCGACCCGGCGCGCCAGGCGCGAGAACTTCCGCGGGTTCGCCACCGACTCCAGGTACAGCATCGCGCCGTCGGTCAGAGGATCCTCCTCCCAGTACTGCAAGAACTCGTTGCCGGTCAGATCCACCTTGTTTCCGACCGACACAAACGAAGACAGACCCACGCCGAGGCGCTCCGCTGCCTCGATGATCGCGATGCCAAAACTGCCGCTCTGCGACATGAACGCGATTCGGCCGCGAGCGGGCTGGCGCGGTGCGAACGTGGCATTCAAGCGCACGTCCGGCGCGGTGTTGATAACGCCGAGGCAGTTTGGTCCCACGAGACGCATTCCGCTCTCGCGGCACAGCTCGACCAGCTCCCGCTGCCGGTGCTCTCCTTCCTCTCCGGCCTCTCCGAACCCGGCCGAGATGACCAGTAGCGCGCGGACCCCAGCGAGTGCGCACTCGTGCGCGACGGAAACGACACTTTCGGCCGCCACCACGACCACGGCAAGATCGACGGTCGTCCCGATCTCGCCGATCGAGCGATAGCTCGGCAGTGACTGGACGACCTCGGCATCGCGGTTCACCGCGTACACGACGCCCTGGAATTCCGCCGCCAGCAGGTTGTGCACGATCTCCCCGCCCACGGTCCCGCGATGCCTGGATGCCCCGATGACAGCCACCGACCGCGGCGCGAGGAAGGCGCGAGCCGCGGCGATCGCGGCGATTCGATCGCGCTCCTGAAAACGCGTTACCCCCTCCGCGGTCAATGAGGTTGGCAGCTCGATTTCGATCGCGTCCGGCGTCGAGCGCATATCCACCGGGAACCCGCTCGCCCGAAACACCCCGATCATGCGATGGTTGTGTGGCAGCACCTCCGCCAAGAACGTGGCAACCCCGTGACGGTCGGCGACCTCGGCCAGGTGCGCGAGGAGGATCGTCGATATTCCTCGCTCTTGCCATTCGTCGGCGACCACGAACGCGATCTCCGCCTTGTGCTCATTCATACGCACATACGTGGCGTGGGCCACCATCACCGGAGGATCCCCGGTGACCGCCACGAGGCCGAACCGGTCCGCGTAGTCCACGTCGAGCGACCACCTGGTCGCCCACTCGAGGCTCGGGGAGCCAAAGAACCGAAAGCCGATCGAGTCAGGGGACAACCCCTCAAAAAACGCCCGCACCGCCTCGCGGTCCTCCACGCGAATCGGACGTACATGCACCGTCGTTCCATCTCGCAAGGCGATGTCCGCCTCCCGCTCGCGCGGATACCTCAGCTCGCTCGCCGGAGACTCACTCACGACCGCCCACTATCGATTCCCTCTATCGAGACCGCATCGGCGGTTGCTACGGATTCGCGACCGCTCTCGGCCCGGATATTGCCCCGCTACCCGCCAACCGCCGGCCGGTCTCGCTCCCCGACGGGTGGTACTCGCTGACGGACGGCAGCGGCAGCGGATCGCACACGACCTCCGGAACAGCGCCCGCGGAGCCGTCGTCGATCGCCGTCGACCCTCAAGGAGCGCCAGGCACAAGTGCGGCAGGTCGGATTCCGTTCCTGGAGCGTGAGCGATGTGCGGCTGCAGCAGCGACGAGGCCTCCGCTTGTGGTTAGCGCTCGTCGCCCGATCCAACGATCACAAGGAGGCTGATGGATGAGCTTGACCGAACACCCGGTGGTGCAGTTGCGCCATCTCGATCGTTTCTTCATCGGCGGCGAGTGGGTCGCGCCGTCCAGCGAAGCGACGATCACGGTGACCGATTCCGCAACCGAGCAGCGTTTCTTCTCGGTCGCCGAGGCCCAGGCGGCTGACATTGCCCGTGCTGTCGAGTCCGCGCGCCGAGCGTTCGATGCGGGCCCGTGGCCGCGGATGAGCCATGCCGAGCGGGCCGAATATCTTCGCGCGATAGCAGCCGCGCTGCGTAAGCGCGGTGACGAGGTCGGCGACATCTGGCCACGGGAATCTGGGGTCCTGTACGGCATCGCCAAGAACGCAGCCTCGGGTGCGGCGCGCAGGTTTGAGTACTACGCCTCGCTGGCGGACACGTTCCCCTTCGAGGAGGAAGCCCGGCCGACGGCCGGTGGCGAGTTCGGATTGATCGTGCGTGAACCGGTGGGCGTCGTCGGCGCGATCGTCCCTTGGAACGTCCCGATGACCCTGATCTCTAACAAGGTGGCTCCGGCGCTGCTGGCGGGCTGTACCGAGGTCTTGAAATCGTCGCCCGAGGCGCCCGGTGAAGGCTATGTCCTTGCCGAGATCGCCGAGGAGGTTGGGCTGCCGCCCGGTGTGCTCAACGTCGTGACCGCCGACCGTGACGTGTCGGAACTACTGGTGCGCGATCCACGCGTTGACAAGATCACGTTCACCGGCTCAACGGCGGCCGGTCGACGGATCGGCGCGATCTGCGGTGAGCGGATCGCTCGCTGCACGCTGGAACTGGGCGGCAAGTCGGCGGCAGTCATCCTGGACGACATCGACCTCGATACGGTCGCCCAAACGATCTCGGGAGCCGAGTGTTTCCTCTCGGGCCAGGTCTGTTCGTCGCTGACGCGAATCGTCGTCCCGCGTCACCGCCATGACGAGCTGCTCGATGCGCTCACGTCCACGTTCTCGAAGGTGCGGGTCGGCGATCCGTTTGACCCCGAGACCCAGATGGGACCGCTGGCCTCCGAACGTCAGCGGGACCGGGTGTTGGGCTACATCGACAAGGGCGTGCGCGAAGGCGCGACCCTCGGGACCGGGGGCCAGCGTCCCGCCCACCTCGAGCGGGGCTGGTTTGTCGAACCGACGGTCTTTGGCAATGTCGACAACGGCTCCACTATCGCGCGCGAGGAGATCTTCGGACCGGTCCTGAGCGTGATTCCGGTCGACGACGAACGCGACGCTGTACGCGTTGCCAACGACACGATCTATGGACTGAATGCCTCAGTGTTCACCAACGACGTGGAGCGAGCGAGGGCGGTCGCGGGAGAACTGCGCTCGGGCACGGTCGGCCACAACGCCTTCAGGACCGACTTTGGGATCGCGTTCGGCGGCTTCAAGCAGTCGGGGATCGGCCGCGAAGGCGGCACCGAGGGGCTTCACCCATTTCTCGAGACCAAGACGGTGATCCTGGAGGAGCGGCCGGCGCGCTACGGCGCTCAGGGCAGCTAGCTGGTGGCGCCAGGGATCTACGAGGGTGTCGCGACGCGGACTCGCAGATCTAACCGGGGGCGGTGTTCGGCTCTCGCGGTGGCCATGGCAGCGCAATAGCCAGAACTGTTCCGCTTCCGGGCTTGGAGGCGAGCTCGACGGTACCGCCGAGCGTTTGGATGCGTTCACCGATGTTTCTGAGGCCCCCGCCGGTCGCGGCCTGCGCGGGGTCGAACCCGTCGCCGTCGTCTGCGATGCGCACGGCGAGCGTCCCGTGGTGGTGCTGGCATCGGAGCGTCACGCGTGCTTCGCGGCCAGCGTGTTTTGCGACGTTCTGAATTGCCTCAAGGCAGGAGAAGTAGACCGCCACCTCGGCTTCCTCGGTGCTGCGGGGGGCGGTCCCTTCCAAGCTCACGGCGAGCGATGTCCGCATGGCCTGCGCGCGGAGCGCTTCTAGGACGCCGAACGCGGCGAGCGGCGAGGGGTAGATCCCATGGCGATCTCGCGCACGGAGTGCAGCGCCCCCTCGGCACGGGCAGCCAGTTCGGATGGCGTGCCGGCGAGCGCGGGCGGGGTGTTGGCATCCTGTTCGGCCAGCGTGAGCTTGACGATCAGCGCCACGAGCTCGTTCTGGACGCCGTCGTGCAGGTCGCGCTCCAGGCGCCGGCGCTCGTCCTCACCGGCGAGGAAGCCCCGGGCTGGGATGGGGAGTGACGCCCGCACCGGCTGCGAGTTGCTTGGAGCGGCGGACCGTGACCGCAGCTGTGGGCGCTCCGCACATAGCTGTTTGACCTCGGCCGCGAGTTCCCGGTTTCGGGGCCTCGAGCGCAACGCATCGACCGCTCAAACGGGTCAGTGCCTCGACGAGATCCTCGCGGGGTGTCCGGTCGGGTCGCGCGACCCGGCCGACTTGGTCACGTCGTTGACGCGCATCAGCGATTGTTGGGGTCCGGGCACCTGAGGCGACGGCTCGGCTATCTGTCGAATCAACGGCCGGTCTCGGGGTTGGACAGCCGTCCCACTCCGCCTCGCGGATATGCGGATTTCCAGGGATGCTCGAGCTCATTGACCCGGACATCATCACTCTGGCTGCTGCGCGTGTGGCAAGTTGCAAGCGATGTTCACCCGGGTGATTGATTCTCACCCGGGGAACGGATCGGGGTCAACAGGAATGAGTTCTCAGCGGGCATCGTCGGCTGCCCGGCATCTCGGGGTAATCGAACCGAAGCTGCTGCTGCCTCGGGTTCACGCCGGAGTGCTGCGCCGGGCACGCCTGCTTGAGCTGCTCGATCGCGACCCCGGGACCACACTGACGGTGCTCGACGCGGCCGTCGGCTACGGTAAGACGACGCTGCTGCGCTCCTGGTGTGCCGAGCGTCCGGAGGCCGTTATGTGGATGACGCTCGATGCGGCTGACGATGATCCGGTGCGGTTGTGGACGCACCTGGCGACGGCCGTCGAGCGACTCGGTCACGGCCTCGGGGAGAGGGCGCTGGCGAGCCTAGGCGTTCGCGGAGCGCCGGTCGAGACGGCCGTGGACGAGCTGATGAACGGTCTGGTCAGGCACGGTCGTCCGGTAACGATCGTGCTCGATGACCTCCACACGGTCGGGAGCGAGCGTTCGCTGAGATCGATCGCGCACGCGATCGAACGGTTGCCTCCTAATGTGCGCGTGCTCGCGTCGACGCGATCTGACCCCGCGATCAGCCTCGCGCGCCTGCGGGCGCGAGGAGCGCTGGCCGAGATCCGCGCACGCGAGCTGGCGTTCACCGTTGAGGACACTCGCGAGCTGCTCCTGCGCGAGGGGATCGAGCTGGCCGGCGAGAGCGTCGAGTTGCTCGTCGAGCGTACCGAGGGGTGGCCCGCCGGGCTATATCTGGCGGCGCTGTGGCTTCGTGACCTCGAGGACCCCGATCAGGGAGTACGGTCGTTCGTCGGCAGCGCTCGGCACGTCGCGGACTACCTGACCGATGAAGTCTTGACGGCGCTCGCTCCCCAGACGAGAGACTTTCTGCTGCGCACCTCGGTGCTCGGACGGTTCACGCCCGATCTTTGCGACGCGGTCCTCGACCGCGAGGACTCGGCCGCAGTGCTCGGAGAGCTCGCGCGCTCGAACATGTTCCTGGTCGCCCTGGACGCACCCGGCGAGTGGTACCGCTATCACCATCTGTTCGGCGAGCTTCTGCAACTCGAGCTCGGACGCGAGCACGCGAACAAGCTGCGCCGCCGCGCGGCGGCCTGGTGCCGGACTCACGGACGCGTCGAGGACGCGATCGAGTACGCCGCCGCCGCTGGGGATTCCGAGACGGTGGCCGCGCTGCTCGTCGAGAACCATCTCGAGTTCATCCGAGGCGGCCGGATCGAACAGTTCCTTGGCTGGGTGCACTGGCTTCCCGCCGAACGGTTGCTCGAGCACCCGTTGCTGCCGGCAGCCGGAGCCACCTCGGCGGCGCTGCTGTCGCGCCCCGAGGTCGAGACGCAGCAGATGCTGGCCGTCGCGGAGCGTGCCCGCCAGGAGCAGCCGCACCGATGGTCCTCATACCTCGAGGCAGTCACCGGGGTCACCCGCGCAATGGTCATCCAGCGCGGTGACGTCGGGGCGGCCGTCGAGCACGCCCGTCGCGCGGTCGCGGCAGCTCGCGCCGGCGCGGACGTCCTCAGCGTCGGTGTCCTCGCGAGCTTGTCACAGGCGCTGTTCTTCGCCGGCGAGCTCGACGAGACCCGGCGGATCGCGGTACAGGCGGTCGAGCGACCCGACGCGCCGGACGTCCCCGACGGCTACGTCGGAGCGCTCGGCCTGCTCGCCCTCCTCGACGCCGAGCAAGGGCGAATCGAGAGCGCGGAGGCATGGGCCCGTCACGCGCTCAGCTTCGCGCGCCAACACTTCCAAGCCGACGCCTGGACGGCGTCACTGGCACACCTCGGACTTGCCCTAGCCCGTGCCGGGACAGGGCGCCTGGACGAGGCCGAGCGCGAGGCACTCCGAGGCGAGCGACTCCGACGCTCGCCGCACCCCACCATCGGTCACGCGCATGCCCTACTCGTGCTCGCGCATGTCCGCGTCGCGCGATCGCGACTGGAGCGCGCAGCCCGCGACCTCGAACGCGCGCAAAGGGCAATCGCCGGGTTTCCCGATCCGGGGCGCCTACCCGCGATCGCGGCCACCGTCGAGCGCGACCTCATTACCGCCAGGGCGAACGCGGGAACCCGTCGCGTCGTCGAGGAGCCCAGCGCGGCCGAGCTCGCTGTGCTCCAGAGCCTCGCCACCGGTCTCTCCCGACGCGAGATCGGGGCGAAGCTCTACATCTCCCTGAACACCGTCAAGACCCACACCCGCGAGCTGTACCGCAAGCTCGGTGCAACATCGCGGGCAGACGCGGTTGCGCGCGCGGAAGCGCTCGGGCTCCTCGAGCCCACTCAATCACCCGGTTGACCCTCCACCCACGCCGCCCAATTCGCGCCCACCCTGGGGCAAGGTAAGCGGCAGCGCGGGCTTCCAGGGAGCGCGAACGGGCCCGGTCGATCTCACTCAATCACCCGGGTGATCCTGCGCCGCCGCAGCCCACACGGCCGGCACCCTCAGGCATGCTGAGCCTTGAATGCCACCTCGCTACCGCCTCGTCGTCGCCGGAGAACTAGGACCGCGCTACGCATCCGCGTTCGACGAGATGAGGTTGCACGCCCATGATGGTGAGACCGACATCACCGGGCCGATCATCGACCAATCGCATCTCCGGGGCCTACTCGACCGAATTGCCAGCCTCGGCCTCACGCTGCGCAGCCTCACCCCGCTCGAATCGGGGAACGCCGAGGCTGACGCGCAGCTGGACACACAACCGGCCGGGGTCAACGAAGGCAACCCCGGCACGAATTCGAAGGGACCATGAAGGCATGACTTTTCTCTGGATCGTGCTGGGCATCGTGTACGTGATGTGCTGGATCTTCCTGGGTCTGGCGACGTTCCGCAAAGGGCACTACTGGATGTTCTGGATCGGGTTTGTCTTCCCGTTTCTGTGGATCATCGGTGGCCTCATCGCCCCCACGCCGGCTGCAGCCGCCAGGGCCTAGGCGCTTCGTCTCGCAGGCAACATTTCAAATCGAGGAGGGCTCATGACAACGACGACTTCGAGAACCCGCCCCGCGGGCGGGTCCAACCCAAGCGTGGCCCCCCGCAAGACGGCGACGCGACCGGTGCCGCACCTGTCGGCGGCCGAGCGGGTCGCGCGGGGTAAGGCGGCCCGGGCGGAGGTTCCTCGTTCGATTCACGCGATGTTCGAGCCGGCCTCCGACCGAGCCGACCCGATCGAGCTGCTCGAGCGCCAGGCGCAGACGCGGGTGCCGGAGCTGGTGCCGATCCGCTACGGCCGAATGCTAGAGCGTGATCCACGAGCTCGCCCCGCAGTTCAAGGAGAAGATCGTCAAGCGAAGCGAGACGGCCCTCGCGAAGGCTCGCACCAAGGACAGCATGGCCGCGTTCGCCAAGCTGACGGAATCGGTCGATGGCCATGTCCGGATCGTTGACCAGTCGCCGTTGATCGTGCCGGTCGAGCAGCTCGCCCCGGGGCATGAGCGCGACGAGATGTTCGAGGCGCTGCATCAGCTGCTGCGCGGCTACCGCCGGACGCTCGAGTTCGACCGGCGGGTATTGCTCGAGGAGTTCCAGCTGACCGACTTCGCGCGCAAGGTGGTCGGGGTCGGGAGCGTCGGCACTCGCGCGTGGATCGCGTTGCTGCTGGGCCGCGATGGCCAGGACCCGCTGTTCCTGCAGATCAAGGAGGCCGAGGCTTCGGTGCTAGAGGAGTTCCTGGGCCGGAGCCGGTTCTCAAACCACGGGGAGCGAGTCGTGGTCGGACAGCGGCTGATGCAGGCCACCAGCGACATCTTCCTCGGCTGGCTGCACGTCGACTCCGGACTCGACAACCAGGCTCGTGACTTCTATGGGCGTCAGCTGAAGGACTGGAAAGGCTCTGCGGAGATCGAGCAGATGGTCCCGCAGGGGATGGCCACCTACGGCGGTCTGTGCGGCTGGACGCTCGCTCGTGCGCACGCCCGCAGCGGCGACCGGATCGCGATCGCCTCCTACCTTGGCGCCGGCGACAGCTTCGACCGCGCAATCCTCGAGTTCTCAGACGCCTACGCTGAGCAAAACGCCCGCGACTTCAAAGCACTGGTCCAAGCTGTCGACTCCGGCAGGATCATCGCTCAAACGGGCCTCTGACCTCGCCGTATCTGTCGCGCACTGCCACCCCGCATCGCGAGGCTGTCCGTCGTGGCCTCGTCACCTCGTCGCAGTCACAGTTCGAGATTCGTGCGGCGTGATGTCTGGCGGGTGGGCAACCCCGGTCGCACCGTCCCACGAGACTCCGCTCTGTTCACTGTCGGTTGGCGTCGATTGTAATGTCCACACTCACCATTGAACGGAGCATTTGAATGCCTGAGGGCCTTTCCACGACGGAAATCGGCAGAGGAATCGCTGAGCACGCCGAGCAGGTCGAGCACGCGGAGCATCCTCCCGCGCACCACGCTCGGCGTGACCGCTTGATCTCCATCGCCGAAGCGGTGCTGCTGCCGATCGTGACGTTGATGGCTGCTTGGTCAGGGTACTCAGCGGCCAAGTGGGGCAGCGACGCGTCGCTATCGCTCGCGCGGTCCTCGTCGGCGCAGAACGACGCGAATCTGGACCGTATTCAGGCGTCGCAGATCCGCACGCTGGATTCAGTGTCGTTCAACGGGCTGTTTGCGGCCTATGACACGCACAATCCCAAGCTCTTCCGGCTCATGCTCAATCGGCTGCGCCCGGGGTACCTCGCTGCCGTGGATGCATGGATCGCCACCCACCCCCTGAAGAACGCCCACGCACCGCCTGACCCGTCTTACATGCCGCAGTACAAAATCCCGCAGCAGACGTAGGCGGTCGTACTTAACACGCAGGCCCAAGCCCAGTTCACGGAAGGCCAGTCGGCATCGGGGACGGCAGACAAGTACGTGCGCCTCACGGTCTTCTTGGCTGCCGTGCTCTTCCTGGTCGGGATCGCCAGCCACTTCCCTGCCCGTGCAGCACGCTACGGCCTGATCGGAATTGCCTCCGTGCTGCTCGTTGTATCGGCGGTGCAACTCCTCGGTCTCCCCGGGCCACCGAGCTGAGACGGGATCGAAAACCATACGCTTCCCACCAAGCCGCTTTGCTCCCCAGCGGCGAGCCTCGTCTCAACTCTAACTCTGCGATCGGTTCGCGTGCAGCGGCTCGACGATGGGAGCCGTCACGCGGACTGGTCGCCGATCCGGTCACCGGTGCTCGACGTGCGGCTGGCAGAGAGTGGTGTTGAGCGACTGGGGTAGACCGGCCTGCACCCTTGTCATGTGTCGGCGCGAAGATAGGGTGGCTGCTGAGTGCGATACCGCCGTGTGCGTGCCAGGACTGGAGAGGCCCGCGGGCCGTCGACCGAGTATCAGCCGTCGTTCGACGGGGACGGCGTGCTGCGATCTCGCCGGACGCTGACTGTCGCCCGATCGATCCGTCCCGTGCGTCCGAGGGGTGGACCCGGCGCAGCCGAAGCAACAGTCGTGGCCTTCTCCCTTCTCGTCGAGGCTGAGGGCGCAGAAATGTCAGCAACCAGGCAAGGAAAAGGTGACCGTATATGAGCGACCCATCGATAGACCGAACCAGTCTGCCGATTCGCCGTGCGCCGTTCCGGGGGGTGGCGAAGAAAACGCTCGACGGTTCCCGGCCCGATTGGAATTCGGTCGCGCCGATCCCTGCCCCGGACGGAGCCCCGAACGTGCTGCTGGTGATGACCGACGACGCTGGGTTCGGAAACCCGAGCGGCTTCGCCGGGCCGATCAGCACTCCAACGCTCGAGCGACTGGCCGACGGTGGGCTGAGCTACAACCGTTTTCATGTGACCGCGATGTGCTCGCCGACACGCGCGGCGCTGATGACAGGTCGGAACCATCATTCGGTTGGGTTTGGCATGGTCAGCGAGTTCGCCGGGCCGTTCCCAGGCTATTCGGCGATGCTGCCGAAGGACTGCGTTCCGTTTCCGAAGACCCTGCAGGGCAACGGCTACTCGACTGCATGCTTCGGTAAGTGGCACCTGACGCCCGACCACATGCAAGGACCCGCGGGCCCGTTCGACCGCTGGCCGAATGCGCTTGGCTTTGACTATTTCTGGGGCTTCCTTGGCGGCGAGAGCGGTCAGTTCGACCCGGTGCTGATCGAGAACAACACGTCGATCGGCGTCCCAGACGAGGAGGATTTCTACCTCCCGGACGCGATGGCCGCCAAAGCTATCGAGTGGTTGCACGGCGTGCGGGCCCACGACGCGGCTAAGCCGTGGTTCGCGTACTTTTCGACTGGATGCAGCCATGCTCCGCACCAGGTCACGAAGCACTGGGCCGATAAGTACAAGGGCAAGTTTGACCAGGGCTGGGACAAGCTGCGCGAGGAGACTTTCGCGCGCCAGAAGGAGCTTGGAGTCGTCCCCGCCGACGCGGAACTGACGCCCCGACCGGACGCGATGCCCGCGTGGGACTCGCTGAATGAGAACCAGAAGCGGGTGTATGCGCGTCAGATGGAGGTCTACGCCGGCTATTCCGAGAACGCCGATTGGAACGTCGGTCGTGTGATCGACGCAATCGGGGAGATGGGCGAGCTCGACAACACGCTCGTGATCTACATCTGGGGCGATAACGGGGCGAGCATGGAAGGCACCCTCACGGGCTCGTTCAACGAGTGGACGATGATTAACGGGCTCCCGTTGACAGGGGAGCAGCAGCTTCAACTGGTGCTCAAGTGGGGTGGGCTGGAGGCGTGGGGGACCGAGATGATGGCCCCGCACTATTCTGCGGCGTGGGCGTGGGCGGGCAACTGCCCGTTTCAATGGGGCAAGCAGGTCGCCTCGCACCTCGGGGGCACGCGCGACCCGGTGGTCGTGCATTGGCCGAACAGAATCCGGGACCAGGGCGGCGTCCGGTCGCAGTTCACGCATATCACTGACGTCGGACCGACGATCCTCGAGGCGGCCGGCGTGCCGCAGCCGGCAACCATCGATGGTGTCGAGCAGAAGCCGATGGACGGCACGAGCTTCACGTTCTCGTTCGATGACGCCGCTGCTGCTGAGCGGCACACGGAGCAGTATTTCGAGATCCTCGGCAACCGAGCCATGTATAAGGATGGATGGTGGCTGTCGACGATGATGCCGCGGATCCCGTGGAAGGTCGACCCGGAAACGCTCAAGCGGTTCGCGCCGGGGGTGTGGGATCCTGACAGCGACCCAGTGGAGCTCTATTACCTGCCGGACGACTTCCCTCAGGCCAGAAATGTGGCCGACCAGCACCCGGAGAAGGTCAACGAGCTCCAGGAGCTGTTCTGGCGGGCCGCGGAGAAGAATCACGTGCTGCCGCTCCTCGGCGGGCTCACCGGTTTCTTTGGGATGGCACCGCCGATGCCCAAGCAGTCGCAGTTCACCTTCTACGGCGACGTTCAGAACGTGGCGTCGGGGACGATCCCGCACATCTTCAACCACTCCTACACGATCAGCGCCGAGCTCGAGATCCCGGAGGCCGGCGCCGAAGGGGTGATCGTTGCCGAAGCCGACCACCTAGGCGGTTTCTCGCTGTTTGTACAGGACGGCAAGCTCAAGCACACCTACTCATTCGTGGGGGTGCTTGAGTTCAAGCAGGAGTCCGAGCGCCCGCTGCCGACGGGGAGCGTCAACGTGCGAATGGAGTTCGCCGCCGACGCGCCCAAGCCCGCTACGGGCGGCGAGGTGACGCTGTACGTCAATGACGAGCGGGCCGGCGGCGGCCGCATCGAACACACTGTCCCGGTCCGGTTCACCGGCTACGCCGGTATGGACATCGGCAGGGACAACGGCATGCCGGTCGACCGAAGTTATGCCGACCGCTCGCCGTTCCCGTTCACTGGCACGGTGAAGAAGGTCGTCTTCGACATCAACCCGCATCTCAGCAAAGAGGATGAGCAAGGGTTGCATGAGCACGCCCAACAGGCCCTCGCCGGGCACGCGATCAACGCGTAGGAAGGAGCGACCATGAGCGATAACCAGAAGGACGTGATGATCGCGGCGTACCTGTTCGAGGATCTTGCGAAGAGGGACTTCGACGAGGTCGTGAGGCTCGCCGAGGAGAAGACGATCACGGTTGAGGGCGTCGTCCTCGTGCAGAAGGACGCCGACGGCGAGATTCACGTGAGCGAGACCGGCGATCATCTCGGTCGCAAGGGCATGAAGATCGGGGGAGGCGCTGGGCTGGTCGTCGGTCTCTTCGCGCCGCCGCTGCTGGCTGCGACCGTGGTCGGAGCGGCGGCCGGCGGCGTGATGGCCAAGTTCGCCAAGCACCGAGTCGAGAGCGGCATCGAGGAGAAGATGGACGACGCGCTGCCGAATGGCTCGGGAGGGGTGATCGCGGTCTATGACGCGGACGGAGCCGAGGCGGTGGACAAGGCACTCGCGAACGCCGTCAAGAAATCCGTGGCGCAGATCGACGGCAACAGCGCCAAGGACTTGAAAGCCGGGCTCGCACAGGCGCAGGCGGGAATGGGCGGCTGAACCCGCCCCTCCGGGCGTCGAGCTCAAACGCCGGCCGAGTCACGCCATGACCAACGAGCTACTCCACATATTTCTGCTGTCGCTGCTTGCGATGTTCAACCCTTCGCTGCTCGCCGCAGTGACGGTGATGCTGTTGCTTCCGAACCCCAAGCGGCTGATGGCCGGCTACCTCCTCGGCGCCTACACGACCAGCATCACACTCGGCCTCGTGATCGTCTTCACCCTTCCCAACTCCGGTGCGACGAGTACCGCCAAGCACACGATCAGCCCGATTGAGGACATCGTCGTCGGCGTGCTGGTGCTGTTGATCGCGTTCGCACTCAGAACGGGACGCGACCAGCCGTTCCAAGAGCGTAGGCAAGTCAAGAAGGCCGCCAAGGTGACAGCCATGCGGGAGGCCCGGAAAGCCGACCGAGTCGCTCCCTATCAGGCTGCTGGGCAAGGGCGATCCTCGGATCACGTTCGTCGTCGGAATGATCCTCAGCTTCCCGGGCGTTTCGTATCTCGCCGCGCTGCACGACATGGCGAAGCTCAACCCAGGGACCGTGCCGACGGTGCTCCTGGTCCTCGGCTTCTGCCTGATGCAGCAGATCCTGCTCGAGATACCTCTGCTCGGCTACGTGTTCGCCCCGGATGCCACGCAGGACAAGGTAACCCGATTCAAATCGTGGATAGGTCGCTAAGGCCGTACTGCCGTCGTGATCGGCGCCACCGTAATCGGCGGGTACCTCCTTGTCAGGGGCGTGATCACCCTGCTCTGAGACGATGTCGAGCCCCGTACCCCCGAATTTCACCCCGAAGGTACCGAGACAGTGTCAACACTTCTTTTGCTGCCGTCGCAGTCGTCTACATCATGCTGCCCGTAACGCTCGCCTTAACGACGCTCCGCATGGGCCACTACCTGCTGTTCCGGATCGGGATCATCTCCCCGGTGCTGTGGATCATCGGAGCGGTCATCGGCCCGACCGCGCACGCGGAGGCCCGCCATGCAGCCGCCTGACCAAGCTCGTGCGGGTCCCGCGCGGGCTCGCGTGCTGTTCGTCTACTACACCTATACGCAGCAGACCCGCAAAGTGGTGGATGCGATGGCAGAGGCATTCCGTGAGCGGGGGTGCGACGTGCACGAGGCCCCGATCGATTTCATCGACTCGCGGTATGCGAAGCGCTTCCTAGAGTTTCCGCTTCGCCATGCCTACCGTGACCTGTTCGGGATGATCCCCGCGCAGCTTCGCGGTGCGACGGGCGAGATCCGCATCCCGGACGCGGCCCGCGCAGGCGACTACGACCTCATCTGCATCGGCTCCCCGACGTGGTGGATGAAGACCTCCGTGCCCATCCGCTCCTACCTGCAATCAGACTCGGCGGCCGGGGTGCTGAACGGCAAGAAGTTCACCGCGTTCGTCGTCTGCCGGCGGTACTGGAGCTTCAATCTCAACAAGGTCAGAAAGCTCGGGACCGCGCAGGGCGGAGATTACGTCGACGGCACGCATTGGGCGTTCGCCGGCGGCCAGGTCAAATCGCTCCTCTCGCTGCTGAGCTACCTTGGCAAGGGCGAGCCCCGCGACCGGTACCTCGGCGTGAAGATCCCCCCCACCAACCTCCAGCCGAACGACCTCGAGGCGGCACGCAGCTTCGCAAACCGACTCGCCGACAGCCTCGGTGAGGAACGAGCCGCGGAACGCCGCGGGCACGCCGTCACCTGAGGCCCCGAGTCGGAAGGCGCCGCGTGTCCGAGTCCGGAAGCAATCCGGGTTCGGTTCAGGCTTCGCCCTACGCGAACCGTCGCCCCCTGGCCGCACCGAAGATTCGTCACCGGGATCGCTTTATCACGAAGTTCGTCGATGACGATGCCGTGGGGCTCGGCGTCCACGTGGCCTACTCCGGCTTCCTCTCAGTTCTTTTCGCTGCTCCTGTCGTCCGTGCTGAGCATCGCGACGGCGGCGGGATGACCTCGTCGTCTTCCTCGCTTGTTTTCGCCTGCTCACGGCCACTCCGGCGACCACGCGGCGGTCCTGCCGGGTGCTGCACTCGCGGCGGGCGGCTGGCTGCTCCCAGACCAAGGGGAGCCTGGATCGAGACTCGTCGGTAAATCAAAAGGTGCGCCCACGGGCCATTCTTGCCCGTGAACGCACCAGATGATGCGCCCCCAACTACTTCGCTTCCGCCCTTGGGCTCTATCGGCATTTCGTTGAGAACCTTTAGCAAGAATTATTTGGAACCCGGAGCCCCGTTGTGGGGCACTGAGGCGCGACACGAATGGATGGCTCCGGGAGAAGGCCGGCGAGGTGGCGGTCGACGGTGATGCGGGCGGGCGCGACCGACTCGCGCTCGTGCTCGGCGAACACATGGAAAACGACGACGGGATGCATCTGACCTACGACGCGATCCAAACGGGCTGGCAGCACGACCCGGGACGCGCCGGCTGGCTCGCACGCTCGGCCCACACCCAACCGTTCGTCGAATACACCGCCTGCTCGTGCTGTACGACCCGCGCGATGTCATTTTGTTTTCGCTAGCGCAGAACTGGCAATCGCGTTAGCGCGCCGGAGAAGTCGCGCCGATCCGGCCCGCCGGCGTCGTGGGGACGATCGCTTTCGGGTTAATTTAAGCGCCGGTCCCGAGCACGTCGATGATTTTGGTGCTCGCAGAGAAGACGCGGGCGGTCCCGACGATCGGTGCCAGTGCCGTAAGGACCTGGTGAACTCGCTCCACGCTAACCGCGGTCTGGCTGGCGGCGCCGAGGTTCATCACGTACGACTCGGTCGGCGCATCGAGCGCCACGAGGGCGGCCAGCCAGACAAGCACCAGCGTATCGTGATCAAGGCCTGAGGCCTTGAACGCTTCGACGGTCATGCCCGCGAGCTGGTCCGCGTTCGGTCTCGAATGTAGAAGGTCGTCGGCACGGGTCGCGAGGTCGGGCGGCAGGTCAGATTCACCGGTCACCGGTTATCTCCTTCTCAGCGGGTGGAGAGGGTAGCCGGGAGGTGCTGCGTGTCTTTCGCATCTTCTCCCGACGCGCTTCGGCGATGGATAGCTGTGGGGCCTCGATCACACGCGTGTGGGCGAGCCAGTCCGGGAATCCCAGGCGCTTGAACGGGATCGGCACGTAACCCCAGGGCAACGGCAGCATCGCGACGTTCATCCCGATCCAGCGCACCAGCGCCCGGACGGGCTTGACCCTCCCCCCGCCGGGAGTCACCAACCGGACCTGCATCAGGCGGGAACCCGGCGTCTGACCCGATATCGACCAGAACACGACGAAGTAGGCCGCCGTCCAGACAACGTAGACGGCAGCCGCGATCGCCAGGAACAATGGCTTCAAATTCTTCGTGATCGGAAAGATCGAGGCGACGAGCTCAATGCCAAGCCCTGTGATGATCGCCACCAAGTTGATAAGCAGCACGTCCACCCCCCAGGAGATCACGCGTGTGACTAGCCCGACGTACGGCAGATCCTCCTCGAGCGTGGTCTGGAGGACGGTGTCGCTCCCCGGCGACTCGGATGGGTTGCTCATCGCGCGTCCCTGCCGGGCCTTGTCCGGGCTGCGTCGGAGCGGTGACGCGTGAGCCGATGAGCCGTTCGCTCGAGCCGCTCATCAGCCCAGCGCAAGCGTTGTCTGAAGCGTGTGGCCACGCGATCGGGGATCAGCTTGGGGATCGCCACATCCACCACCAATAGGCCACGCGCGTTACGCGACCGGGATGACGCACATTCTCGACTACCGTGGCCCGGACCCGCCCATTGCCGTTATGAGAATCCGGCGGCCTGATCACGTTCGTCGCGTCGGGTCGTGAGCTGTTGGGACTGTGCTGGGGCCGCGACGTACCAGGTGATGAATGGTGCGCTCGACCCGGCGGCCGACCTCGCACGAGCGGTCGACTACCGCGCGGCGCTCCAGACTGAATCCCGCCTGGGTGGACGCTACGTCATCGGCGGGCCCCAGCACGCCGCGCGTCGGGCGACTAGTGATCTCTGGCCGCGGTCTGGGACTCGGTGACAGGGAGTTCTGTGTGTGGTCGTTGGCCATCCGGATGTTGCGAATGCTCGCCGGACAAGCTCGCTCTGCCTTCACCCGAATCGGGCGATGTCGGTGCGAGGCAGGCACGTCGAGACCCGTCCGCGTGGCGATCGGTCGCGCTCGATTTTCCGATGCTCCAGTCACGAATCGACCGCGGTGGCGTCAATCTGCCTTGCGGTCGAGGGCGCCGGTATCGCAGTTGTCGCGGTCAGCCAGCCATCCGCGTCCGACCGTGATTGGGAAGGTGCTGGTAGCATTTTCCCAATAAAGGCTAAGGTTGATTCCGTTGGACGGATCGTCGTGCCAAAGCCGCTGAGGGAGGCGGTCGGGCTCACGCCGGGCTCGATTGTGGATGTCAGCCGCTATGGATCCGGCCTCCAGGTCAGTCCGGCCGGGAGGGTCGCGCGTCTGGTTGAGGAGAACGGAGTGCTGGTGGCCACCGGCGAGACCACGATCAACGATGAAGACGTGTTCGGGTTGATCGACAGTGGTCGCCGTTGACCAAGCTTGGGCTTGATACAAGCGTTGCCGTCCCGTTGCTCGTCCGAACCCACCTGTCCCACGCGGAGGTCGCTGCCTGGTGGGACGGTCGCGAGGTCGCCCTCAGCGGCCACGCACTGGCCGAGACGTATTCGGTGCTCACGCGTCTTCCAGGGGACCTCCGGCTGACCCCCACGGATGCGGCTCGCCTTATCTACGACCGGTTCGCCGCTCCGCTCCTCCTCGGGAGACGGACATGCCGGCGGCTGCCAGCGGTATTCAGCCAACTCGGGATAGCCGGCAGCGCGGTCTACGACGCCCTCGTGGGCCTCGCCGCGGTCGAGAACGGCGCCGCGTTGGCTACCCGCGACAACCGAGCCCGCGCGACGTACGAGATCGTCGGCGCGGATGTTGTCGTGGCCGCGGCGCCCGTGTCATGAGAGCACGCGCGACCCGGTTACGCCTCGGGCGGTCACGCCGGGGTCGCGGCCGCTCCGCACCCCGAGGAGAAGCGCTCTCGCGGCGGCAAATACTGCGGCTTGCGGGCGACGCCCCTGGCTAGCAGTTGTTCGCGCGTTGGACCGCAACCAGGGACCGAACCCGCGCTGCGATCGTGGTGGGCACGAGCGTGCCCGACCTGCAAGGCCTTTCCGGGCGATTCATGCCGCACACCCTCGGGACGTGAGACTTCCCACACGCACCAGGCGCGGCTGCGACCGGGGCGGTACGAGCTCGCGTCGAAACGACAGCAGATCGGCGCGTGGTGATCGTCGGTCGGCGCGCAGACAAAGCGCTTCGAGGAGTTTTCTGTGACACGGATGGAGTTCGACCACGATGTGCCGGCTGCGGCTCGACGGGAAGGCCGTCATCGCGGCTCGGGCCACAGACGAGGACCGGGACACCCTCGAGAGCGCGGTCGAACTGCTACGCCAACTCGCCGAGAGCTAGCCCCCGGCCATCTAGTCGTCGGACGCGGGGTCCGGGGCGACTGGCGTCTAGCCGCTCTGGGGCTCGTCGGACATGGCGGCGCTGCTCGACTGTTCGAACGGCGCGCTCCAACTCGCGAGGATGTCGAGCGCGGCCTGCGATGCCGAACCCACCTCGGCGGTGTAGACGGCCAGAGACAAGCCCGGGTCGGCCGTGAGCGCCATCGTCTCGTAGCTGAGCGTCAGATCGCCGACAATGGGGTGATGCAGACGCTTGCTGCCCGTCCGGTGAAAACGCACGTTGTGCTGCGCCCAGCGGGTGCGGAATTCGGCGCTGCGCATCGATAGCTGGCCGACGAGGTCGGACAGGTCGCGGTCGTGTGGGTTGCGGCCGGCTTCGGAGCGGAGGTTCGCCACGAGCTCGTCGGCCACTTTCTCCCAGTCAGGGTAGAAGTCGACGGCGGCTGGGTCCAGAAACGTAAACCGGGCGCTGTTGGCCGGCTGTTCGGGGCTCTCGAACATCGCGGCGTAGAGCGCGCGCCCAAGGGGATTGGCGGCAATGTAGTCGGCGTGCGCGTTGCGCACTAGCCCTAAACCAAGCGTAAGACCGTGGTAGATGGGCCTCGATGGCCCGGAAGGCCCGGTATTTCGGGGGTTCTGAGTGTTGGGGTGGATGGCTCGTGTGGGTTCGGAGTGAAGGGGCGCCGGCGTTGGGCGTGCGGCCGTGAGCGCTATTGGGGTGGGTTGCGTCGGAGGCGGTCCAGTTCGATGGCGGCGTCGATCCACTGGTCGATGAGGTCGCGCAGTGTGCGGTAGTTGGCGATCTGGGAGGTGACCGCGTCGATGTGTTCGGGGCGGATGTTCTCGGTGCGGCTGCGTCCGCGGTGGCTGTAGCTGAGCTGGTGGTATGGGCCGTGGCGCTGGGGCGGGTCGGCTTTGCAGCGACAACCCGGGGTGCGGCAGGTGTTGTACTGCTCGGAGAGCGCTCCTGGCCGCAGGTCGCCGAGCGCGAGCAGAGCGGCTTTGACGCGTTGGATCGTGTCGGTCAGTTCGGCCTCGGTCGCCATCGTCGTTCTCCTTGAGTGCTGGGTGACACTATGGTAATGTCACAAACCATAGCTGGTACCGGCTATGGTTTGGTGAGATGACAAGGGAGGGTGAGATGACCAACGCGAAGCGACGAACGCAACGCAGGCTTGAGCGCGAACAGGCGGCGATCGAGCGGCGCCTGAACGACGCGGTGGCCCCGAACCCGGCCGGCCCGTTGCTTGAGGGAGCCCCGATCCGCTATGAGTGGGCCGAGCGCGACCGGGGGGTCGCGCATGGTGGGATCGGGATGATCGCCCGCCTGGTCGATGCGCTCGGCCTGGCGGGCGAGATCGACGCCTCGGTCACACTGCTGAAGGTCCACCGCCCCTACCACGAGTCCGACCACGTGTTGAACATCGCCTACAACCTGCTGTGCGGCGGCAGGCGCTTGGAGGACATCGAGACCCGCCGAGGAGACGCGGTCCTCTTGGACGGCCTGGGGACACCGTCGCTGCCCGACCCCACCACCGCCGGGGACTTCTGCCGCCGCTTCGACGAGGACGCGATCATGGCGCTGCAGGAGGCGATCAACCGGACCCGGCTGAAGGTCTGGTCCCAGCAGCCGGCCGCGTTCCTCTCCCAGACCGCCCGGATCGACGCCGACGCGTCGATCGTGAGCACCGACGGGCAGACCAAACAGGGGATCGACATCTCCTACAACGGCACCTGGGGCTACTCGGCGCTGGTGGTGTCGCTCGCGAACACCCAAGAACCCTTGTATCAGGGGCTGTTGGGCGCCAACCGCCCGTCCTATGAGGGGGTCATTCCCCTCTATGACCGATCGATCGAGCTGTGCCGGCAGGCCGGGTTCAGCGACATCCTGCTCAGAGGCGACACCGACTTCTCGCTCACCACCGAGTTCGACCGCTGGGACGCCGACGGGGTGCGGTTCGTGTTCGGCTACGACGCCAAGGCCAACCTCGTGAAAGCCGCCGAAGACCAACCGGAGGATCTCTACCACGAGCTCGCGGCCAAAGCCGAGCGCCAGATCAAGACACAGGCCCGCGCCCGCCCCACAAACGTCAAAGACGCCATCGTTCGCCAGCGCGGCTACAAGACGATCCGACCCAAGACGCAAGACGTCGTCGAGTTCTCCTACCGCCCGCGCGCCTGCAAGCAGGACTACCGCGTCGTCGCGCTGCGCAAGAACCTCTCGATCGAGCGGGGTGACAACGTCCTGTTCGACGAGTACCGCTACTTCTTCTACATCACCAACGACTGGGAGCTCACCGCCGACGAGGTGATCGCCGAAGCCCGCCAGCGCTGCAACCAAGAGAACCTGATCGGCAACCTCAAAGGCGGCGTGCGCGCGCTGCACGCCCCCGTGAACACCCTGTGCGCCAACTGGGCCTACATGACCATCGCATCACTGGCCTGGACCCTCAAAGCCTGGTGCGCGCTAATGCTGCCCATCTCACCCCGCTGGCAAACACAGCACGAACAGCAACGACACCGACTGCTCACCATGGAGTTCCACACCTTCCGCGCCGCTCTCATCGACATTCCCTGCCAGATCGTCAAAACAGCCCGCTCCATACGCTGGCGCATCCAAGCCTACAACCCCTGGCTCGGCATCCTCTTCCGCCTCCTCGACACCCTCTGACACCGATCATCGACCGGGGGGCAAGGCTCACACCCAACCGACACGCGCTGCGCAGAGCCGGCCCACCGGCTCCGCGTCAGCCACCCCAAAAACCCGCCCCGCCGACACCAGTGACACTCCACTCACGTCAACCCGCCGCCAAAACACTCCTCTACCAGCCACCGACAAGCCCGCGCCCCACCCCCTCACACCGCAAGCCACGATTCTCGCCCACAGCTCAGCCCCATGCGCTTGTTTTAGGACTAGCCTGGACTCCCACGTTAGGTTCGGGGGTTAACACCACGCGGGTGTGGTGAGTTAGCCGAAGGCGAGCTTGAGTCTGCGTCCGTCCCACCACGGGACGGGGATGTCGGTTTCGGCGAAGCCGGCGTCGAGTAGGAAGGGGTTGTGGGCGCGTTTGCCGAGGCGCACCTCGACGGTGTCGTCGGTGATGGTGACCCGGGCTGAGGCATCGATGAAGTCGCGCCAGATGTGGCGTGATTCGGCGGTTGCGTAGGCGCCGCCGATCTGGGCGCCGAGGAGGCGGTAGAGGCTTGAGCCGATGAGCGTGAGCTGTAGGTCGCAGTTGACCTTCATCGCGACTGTTGAGGACAGCGCGTCCATGTGGAAGAAGTCGACGCCGTCGGAGATCGAGTTCTCGATCAGCATCCGCTTGGCGTAGGTCTCGACCAGCCCGGGCGCTCCGCGCCGCAGCTGGTTGGTGAGCATCAGCGTGGGTTGTTCGTGGCCGAGGTCGGCGACTGCGATCTGGCGGATCGGGCCGGTGTAGTCGGTGAGGGTGATCCGGCGGTCCAGGATGCGGGGGTGGCGGTAGGCGCGGTGGACTCCTTTGAGCTCGATCCGTCGCCACGCCGAGACCGGCGCGGCGTCGAGCTCGGCGACCAGGCCCGGCGAGCGGCGGCGCAGGGTGATGAACGCGATCCCCATCTGGTTGAGCGCCTGCAGGTTGGCGTAGGTCGTGAGCTTGGAGTCGAACACGAGCTCGGTCGGCAGCCGGCCGGTGCGCTGTTTCCAGAACTCGGCGAAGCGCAGCACCTCATCGGCCTGGTCGGCCTTGCGCACGCCCGCGTTGGCGTAGCAGAACACGCGCCGCTCAGCGTCTTGGGCCAAGAACGCCAGCACCCCTTTCTGGCGGCGGCTGCGCTTGGACACGTAGTGCTTCTCGATCAGCGCGTCCTCACCGTGGAACGGGATCGTGTGGAAGTCCAGGTGAAAGCTCACCCCTCGCTCGAGCCCGAGCGCGTCCATCGCGTCAAACCAGCCGCTCATCAGCTTCGGATAGCTGACCGACGCGATGCGGCAGGAATACTCGGTCAAGAACGACCGCTTGGGGATCACGTTGAGCCCGGCGAACAGCGCCAGGCCCTCGTCGAACACCGACGCCATCGCGTGACTGGTGCGCGCCGCCCCGGTCAGCTTCAGCGCCAGCAGCGAGCGCATCGCCGCCCCCGCCGGCACCATCCGGCTGCCCGGCAACCCGGCGCCCTCCATGATCTGGTCGAACCGGGCCCGCGCGAGCAGCGCCACGAACAAGAACAGCCCGCCGAACTCGGTGCGGAACTCCCGCGGGCGCAGATCAAACGCGCGCACGTCGGCCGTGGCGGCAGGCGTCACCCCGACGTGCGACGCTCGCTCCTCATCCGCGCGTCGCGGCAGCCGCGCGAACCCCTCCGCCGACAGGATCGCCCAGATCGCCGGTGGCGAGAGCGTCTCGCCCTCGGCGGCCAGCGCGGCGGCGATCTCGTAGACCGACAGGTTCTGCTTGCGCATCGCCACGACCCGCTCGCGCAGCCGACTGGACTTCGTCGGCGGTTTCTCCTGCGTCCTCGCCCGGGTGCGCTCGGGCAGAAAGAACTCCCGGGCCGGGTCAGCACGGAAGTGGTGGCACAGCACCCGGAAGCTCCCCGGCGTGTACCCGAAGCGCACAGCCACCTCCTTAGAGGGCACCTTGTCCACGAAGAACGCCCGCAGCGCCTCGTACTGGCGGTGGGTGGCGTTTGCCGGCTCGAGGAACACCCGCTCCAGCGGCATTAGCCTTCCATCTTCACCGCTGAACACATTGTCACTATGTCAGCCTGAGCGGCGGAAACGATGGACCGCGACCCAACAGGACCCAAAGCCTCAGAATTCCCGCCTCCGCCCGAGACGGCCGGCAGGACATGCCCTCTCTGACGAGGTGGGTCAAGGCTCAGAGGTTCAGAGCACCCGCTAACGCGCTTGCTCCGCCTGCCAATCAACGCGCTGGAAACGGATCCCCCTTGCGTTACGTCAACCGCCGCGCGTGGGAGTCCAGGCTAGCGCCGGGGCTCCCATGGCGTCGAGGATGCTCTGCACCACCGGACGGACCCGCTGCTGCACCGGGCGGCGTCGCCTGGGCAGCACCGGATTTGCGGCCCGGGCCAGGTGGAACAGATGGGCTCGCTCGGCGTCGTCGAGTTGCAGCGCTCGGGCGAGCGCCTCGCGCACGCTGTCGGAGACGCCGCTGACGTTCCCGCGCTCGAGCCGGCGGTAATAGTCGATGCCCATCCCGGCGAGCGCGGCGACTTCCTCGCGGCGAAGGCCGGGAACGCGCCGCTGCCCGTAGGAGGGCAACCCTGCCTGCTCGGGGGTGATCCGCGCCCGCCGCGAAGCCAGGAACTCGGCAATGTCGTTCGAGGTGCTCATCGACAGCAGCGTAGAACCCATTCGCCACGGCTGGGAGGCCCTGCCAGTACCCCTCTCACAAGGCCTCTCACCTCTGGTCGATCGCTGCCACAGTGAGTCATGCCATGAATCAACCAAACCGGAATCCCACCAGCTGGGCGCTCGATGAACTCGACCGTGTCGGCCCCGCCGAGGAACTGCGCCTCGCGTCGCTCAGACGCGACGGCAGCCTGCGCGACCCGGTGACGATCTGGGTGGTCCGCGACGGCGCCGACATTTATGTGCGGTCGGTCAACGGCCCCACCTCCGCCTGGTTCCGCGGCACGCGCACACGGCATCAGGGCCGCGTCTGGGCCGGCAGCGTGGAGAAGGCCGTCTGCTTCGAGCAAGCCGACGACGCGCTCGATGACCAGATCGACGCTCACTACCGCACGAAATACCGTCGCTACGCCGCCTCGATCATCGACCGCATCAACAGTGCCGAGGCGCGATCCACGACGCTGAGGCTGGTTCCCCGACCCGAAACCACGGTGAACAAGGAGAACGAATCGTGAGCGCAGACAACCGCACCGACCGCGTCGCCGTCATCACCGGCGCCTCGTCGGGCATCGGCGAGGCGACCGCTCGCGCGCTGGTGACTGACGGCCATCGCGTCGCGTTGCTCGCCCGGCGCGTTGATCGCATCCAGGCGCTGGCCGACGAGCTCGGCGACGGCGCCGTCGCGATCCGGGCTGACGTGACCGACCGCGGCTCGATCGTGGCCGCCTCCCAGCGCGTCCAGGACGATCTCGGCGGCGCCGAAATCCTGGTCAACAACGCCGGCGTCATGCTGCTCGGGCCTTTCTCCGCTGAGCTCTCCGACGACTACCGCCGGATGATCGAGACCAACCTGCTGGGCGCGATCACCACGACCGAGGTATTCCTCGATCAGCTCACCGCCGAGGGCGGCGGTGACCTGATCAATCTCTCCTCTGTGGCCGGCCGTACCGCGCGGCCCGGCAACGCGGTCTACGCCGCGACCAAATGGGGGATGAACGGCTGGTCGGAATCGCTGCGCCAGCAGCTTCAGCCCGACGTGCGCGTGATCGTGATCGAGCCCGGCGCGGTCGCCACCGAGCTCCCCGACCACATCACCCACCGCGAGACCAAGGCGGCCGTCGAGCAGATGTATGAGGCGACGTCGATCAGGGCCGAGGACATCGCCGAGATCATCGCCTTCGCCGTCTCGCGTCCGCGCAGCGTGTCACTCAACGAGATCCTCGTCCGCCCGACCGGCCAGGCGGGATGAGGACCGAAATCCCACAACCCGATGCGAAAGGGACAAACGCGACCATGACCCCGACCCTGGAACTGAACAACGGCGTAACGATCCCCGCCCTCGGGCTCGGGGTCTTCCAGACGCCCCCCGACGAGACCCGCGATGCCGTCCGCGCCGCACTCGCCGCCGGGTACCGGCACATCGACACCGCGGCGGCCTACGGCAACGAGCGCCAGGTCGGCGAGGCGGTGCACAGCTCCGAGGTGGCCCGGCCGGAGGTCTTCCTGGAGACCAAGATCTGGATCAGCGACTACGGATACGACGAGACCTTGCACGCGTTCGACAAGAGCGCCCGGAAGCTCGGCGTCGAGCAGATCGACCTGCTGATCCTGCACCAGGCGCTACCGTCGGCATTCGACCGGACCCTCGAGGCCTACCGCGCCCTGGAGACGCTGCTCGCTGACGGCAAGGTCCGCGCGATCGGGGTCAGCAACTTCATGGTCGAGCACCTCACCACGCTCCTCGACCGCGCCAGCGTGGTGCCGGCGGTCAACCAGATCGAGCTCCACCCCTACTTCCAGCAGCGAGACGTGCAGGACTTCGGCGCCGAGCACGGCATCCTCACGCAGGCTTGGTCACCGATCGGCGGCATCACCTTCTACCGCGACGGCAGCCACGGCAGCACGCTCGATGACCCAGTCATCGCAGACATCGCCACCGCCCACGGCAAGACCCCGGCCCAAGTGATGCTGCAATGGGGACTGCAGCACGGCCGCTCGGTCATTCCCAAGTCGACCAAGCCCAGTCGCATCGCAGAAAACATCAACGTGTTCGACTTCAAGCTGTCCGCCGGGGATATGGCCGCGATCGACGGGCTGGACACCGGCCGTCGCGGCGGCCCCGAGCCCGACGCAATCACCCTGGAGGCCTTCGGCCGCGAGATTTCCGAGGCCTGAGAGCCGCCGCCTCGCGCAGCGCTGGCGCGATCGACGCGCTCACACCAGCGCGCGCGACGGGTCGGACCGCGGGCCACTCAACCGCGACACCCACCGAAAGTCGTCGACAACTCCTAGGAGACACCATGGAATACCGCCCACTCGGACGCACCGGCGTCCAAGTCTCAAAGCTTTGCCTCGGCACGATGATGTTCGGCGCCTGGGGCAACGCCGACCACGACGTCTCGATCCGCATCATCCACCGCGCCTTGGACGCCGGCATCAACTTCGTCGACACCGCCGACGTCTATTCGGGCGGCGAGTCAGAGGAGATCGTCGGCAAGGCCCTCAAGGACCGCCGCGACGACGTCGTGCTGGCCACCAAGTTCTGGGGACCGATGGGCGAGGACCCAAACCGCCGCGGCGTCTCGCGCCGCTGGGTCATCGCCGAGGTCGAGAACTCACTCCGGCGCCTCGGCACTGACCGGATCGACCTCTACCAGATGCACCGCCCCGACCCCGAAACCGACATCGACGAAACGCTCGGCGCTCTCACCGACCTCGTCCAGCAGGGCAAGGTCCGGTACATCGGGTCCTCCTCATTCTCCGCCGGCGAGATCGTCGAGGCACAGTGGGCCGCACGTGAACGGCGCCTCGAGCGCTTCCGCACCGAGCAGCCGCCGTACTCGCTGCTCGTCCGCGGCATCGAGCTCGACGTACTCCCCACGGCCCGGCGGCACGACATGGGCATACTCACCTACAGCCCGCTCGCCGGCGGCTGGCTGTCGGGAAGCTGGAGCGCCGACAGTTCACCGACCTCCCCGGCACGGCAGCGGCTAGCCGCGCGCTTCGACATGTCGCTGCCGGACAACCAGCGCAAGCTCCAAGCCGTCGAGCAACTCGCAAGGGTCGCCGACGACGCCGGCGTGTCGCTCATCGAGCTCGCTATCGCCTTCGTCGTCAACCACCCCGCCGTGACCGCAGCGATCATCGGACCACGCACGATGGAGCAACTCGACAGCCAGCTCTCCGCCGCCGACGTCACGCTCGAAGCCCCACTGCTCGATCGCGTTGACGAGGTCGTCCAGCCCGGCGTCACCCTCAACCCCGCCGACACCAGCTACGGCGACGAGATCCTCAAGCCGCCCCTTCGGCGGCGGTAGACGATAGCTCCAGCTCGACGTCGACCACCATCCGACGGGCGACACTGCCGAGGAGGCGCTCCGGACCCGCCGGTTTCCCGGGATCGCATTCCGCGGCAGCGACTGGAACCGCCGTCCCTGGAGTTCCAGCGCCAGTACCCGACGATCGACACGATCGCCGTCGGTGACTAGCAAACCGTGAAGCTGTTCCTCGACGCGCAAGTCTCCGCGCGCCGCATCGCGACCGCCCTGCGGGAGCAACACGATGTCAGCGCCGCTGACGAGGAGCGCGAACTCGACGGGTGGGACGACGAACGCCTCCTCGCTCTCGCCCGCGAGCAGGGACGCATCATGGTCACCTTCAACGTCAAGGACTTCGCCCGGATCACCACCGAATGGGCAGCAGCCGGAAAGTCGCACGCCGGCTGCCTACTGATCGTCGGCATCGACCACGCCAAGTTCGTGCTCATCCTGCGTGTGATCGATCACGCCTTCTCGACTCGGGCCGACCAAGGTGCCTGGATCGACTACACCGCTTGGGGCATCCGATCAGCCACGACCTAAACCATCCGTCTCGTCGCTGTTCGTGGCACAATGTGGCACATCGTGGTACGCTCATTCCGTGTCCGACCATTACACTCTCCGCCTCCCGCCAGGGACACGAGCACGACTCACGCAGAACGCGCGTCGCACCGGGTTGCCTGAGCGGGCCCTCGCCCAGCGATATCTCGAGGAGGGGCTCCGGCACGACTCACACCCACTGATCCAGTTCCTCGATGGACCAAGCGGCCGCCGCGCGAGCATGGTCGGATCGGGCCTCGACGTGTGGGAGGTGATTGCCACCGTCCGCGACAACGACGGGTCGGCCGAGGAAGCCGCCACCTATCTTCAGATTCCGCTCGGACTCGTGCAAGCCGCGGTCGCGTACTACGGCGAGTACCGCAACGAGATCGACAAGGAGATCGAGCTGAACGAGGCCGAGTACCAACGCGGTCTTGAGGCGGCCGCCGCCGGCGAGCGCGCACTCCGCGAGTGAAGGCTCTTCTCGATGAGCAGCTCTCCCCACGGATCGCGCAGCTGCTCCGGGACCGCGGCCACGATGTCCAGGCGGTCGTGGACCGGCGCGACCTAGCCGGACGGACCGACCGAGTGATCCTCGAGATCGCCACGGCCGAGGACCGGGCCGTGATCACGAACAACGTGAAGGACTTTCGGCCTCTTACCGCGGAACGCCTTGCCCGGGGGGAATCTCACGCCGGATTGATCCTGGTCCCATCGACCAGGACGCGCACGCGAGGCGCCGTCGAGATGCTCGCCAATGCGATCGAACAGATCCTTCGTGAGCATCCCGACGGCATGCCCGCCACCGAGCGGTGGATCCCGCCGGCGCCGAGATTCTGAGGCAACTGGGACGACGGCCTGCTCCACAGCAAGCCATCCGGAACGCCGCCGTCGGTGCACGTCCCGGCGATCGAGGACTTCGTCGACCGTGTGGCGACGCAGCTGGGAGCCCACGAGGCGGCGCTCGCGACCGAGGTCATCAACCGCAACGCCTCCGCCCATTTCGTCGGCGGGATTCCGATCGGCGAGAGCAGTGAGACCGGCGCTGTCGACCCCTACCTGCGGATGTTCGGTCAGCCGGGCCTCCATGTCATGGACGGGAGCGTGATCCCGGCCAATCCTGGAGTGAACCCGTCGCTCTCGATCACGGCCCTCGTCGAACGCGCGATCTCGCTCTGGCCGAACAAGGGCGACGAGGACACTCGGCCACCCCTGGGCTCCGGCTACGAGCGCATCGACCCGGTCCGGCCGCACCGGGCGTTCGTGCCGGCAGGCGCTCCAGGCGAGCTGCGACTCGACGCCACCAAGGAAGAAGTCATTCCCGCATATCCCTACTGAGTCAGCCGGACAAAGGAGAGGACGATGACAACCGAGCTCGCAGCCGCTGCGTTCCGCACCGTTGGGCGCGGTGACGCGGTTCCGAACGACTTTGTCGTTCCCTACTACCTCGACGACCTCAAGCGACGGATCTCAGTCGCGCGAGTCGCGGACCGCCTCTACGCGTTCGATGATCTCTGTACCTGCGCCGACCGGTCATGCCCGCTGTCTGGAGGACTGCTGACAGGGACGACGCTCATGTGCCAATGCCACGGCTCCCGGTTCGACATCATCACCGGAGCCGTGATCAACGGCCCAGCGACCGAGGCGCTGCACGTGTACGAGGTGGAGGAGGTCGACGGCGACGTTCAAACCCGGGTCTGATCGAGATGGGAACCGCGCCGCCCTCCGAGGGCGTGAGAGTCGGAGACACCCCACATCGAGACGCGCCCCCCAAAGGCGCTGCTCAGCGTGTAATGGCGAACACCGCCCCCACCCCGAAGGCGGTGACGCTGGTACTCGTGCCCGCGCTGGTGCTAATGCTTGCGTTCGCGTTCTTCTACGTCGGCGCCCCCCACGATCCCACACCGCACCACGTGCCGGTGGCCGTCGTCGGGCCGCCCGCGGCTGCCGTGCAGCTCAACCGGCTGCCCGGTGACCCGCTCGATGCGCGCCACGTCTCCTCCCGCGCTGATGCGCTATCGCAGATCGACAATCGCGACATCTACGGCGCCTACGAGCCCGCCACCACCGCCTGTTCGTCGCCTCGGCCGCGAACCGCGCGACTGCCGTCGCGCTGGAACAGACGTTCAACCTCGTCGCGGCTGTGCAGGACCGGCCGGCCGTCCATGTCACCGACGTCAAGCCGCTGCCGGTCAACGATCCCAACGGGACCGCGGCGTTTTATGCGGTGGTCGCGTGGATGTTCGGCGGTTACATCGGCGCGACGCTGATCGGGTTGATTGGAAGCCCGCGCAGCACCAGCAGGCATCGCGCGGCAGCGCGGATCGGAGCGCTCGCGGAGTTTGCCATCGTCGGCGGGATCCTCAGCGTGGTCATGCTACGCGCGTGCTTCGGGGTGTTCCCCGGCCACGTTGTCGCGCTGTGCGCGATCGCGGCGCTGACGATTTTCGCCAGCGGCGCCGCCACGGCGGGCATTCAGGCCGCGGCCGGCCCGGCAGGGACGGGGCTCGTCATTCTCGTTTTCGTGATCCTCGGCAACTCGGCGTCAGGCGGCCCGTTCGCCCGGCCACTGCTCCCCGGCGTGTGGAGGACGATCGGCGGCGTGTTGCCGCCCGGCGCTAGCGTGGACCTCACACGGTCGGCGCTGTTCTTCGACGGCGCGCGGATCGCGGGCCCGATCCTCGTGCTGGTGGCCTGGGCGGTCCTGGGCACCGTCCTCGCGCTCGCGCTCGGCGGCCGCATCATGGACCCGGCCGACACCGAGGCAGCGGCCGCCGCGGGAGCGGCCGTCTGAGCACGATCGCGCGCCGATCCGGTGTCGAAGCGTGTCCGGCTCGCTCACGACGCCCCAGCCGTCGTCGGAGTATCTGAGCCGGCTTTCGCGTAGCTGCGGCGTTCGATGGCCTTGGCGGTCTTCGCGAACTCCTTGACCAACACGCCCTTGCCGACGGTGCCGAGGACCAACGCGAGCACTCGACCCTTGAGGTTCTTGCCCTCGCGCACGTTGACGACGCGCACCTCGGTCGTTCCGTCCGGCTGGCGCCCGAACGTGTAGGTGTAGCCCGAGTGGCCGCCCCACGTGTTGGAGTCAGTCACCGTGAGAACGACGCGGTTGGGGTCGGACCAGTCGTAGTGCAGGCGCTCCCAGACGCCACCGGAGCCCTCCGTCACGTCCGCCTCTTGTGGGCCTTGGGAGTGCACCTTGAGGTAGCTGTCCGCGCTCTTGCCGAAGATCTTCTCGCGTCCGGGGCCGAAGTCGGTAAGCCCCGCGATGAACTGCTCTGGCGTCGCACTGGTCGCCTGGTTGTAACGGATGGTGGACATCGCGATGCTCCTTTGGGATTGACGATCTCACCTTGGCATTGCGCCGCGCCCGTCGCCCCCGGCAGATCCCTAGTCGACACGCGGGTGCACGGCGGGACGACTCAGATCGGCAACGCCCGTCGCTGGGGTGGGTACCCGCGCGCGTGCGACCTCACGTAACAAACTGCTGGCCGCCGTCGATGTCGTATGTTGCGCCGGTCAGCGCCGTGTTGGTCATGATGTGGACGGCCAGCGCTGCGACGTCGGCCGGCCCGACCACGCGTCCGATCGGCAGCGTCGTCCGAAGCTCCTCGCGGCGTGCCTCGAGGTTGTCGCCGAGCAGCGACGCCGACAGCGGGGTGTCCACAAAGCCAGCGGCGATGAGGTTGACCCGGATCGGCGCGAGCTCGAGCGCGAGCGCCGCTGTGAACGGAGGCAGCACGGCGGTCGCCGCGGAGGCGAGCCCGAGCTCGCGGCTGATCCTCCGGCCACCCGTGCCGCCCATGAACACGAGCGTGCCGCCGAGCCGCATCCTGGGTGCAGCGTGGCGTGCGACCTCGAGCGCCAGAACCACGTGGCCGGCGAGCTCGTCGCGCACCTGATCGCCGTGCATCTCGAGCAGGGGAACGTAGCTCGGGCCGGGGCCGGTGACCAGGACGTGGTCGATCGGTTCCGGCAGGCCGTCGAAGAACCGCGCCAGCGCGGCAGCATCGGTCGCGTCGAAGGCGGCCGTGGTCCGCGCGTCTACCTCGCGGGCGGCTCGTTCAAGCCGGTCCGAATCACGGGCGACGAGGATGACGTCGGCGCCCTCGGCGCGGGCGAGGCGGGCGGTTTCGAGGCCGATGCCGGCGCTGCCGCCAATCAACACGACGGTCTGTCCGAGCAGCTGCGGTTTGTGCTGGGTCGGGACCGGAGTGGTCGTAGTGGTCATCTCTGCTCCTCACCCTGAGAGGCTTGCAATTTGTGAATCGATTGGTCGGACGGGCCGCGGCCTGGACATGATCTCCATCCGGAGCGTGATCACCGCTGGCATGCATCCCGAGTCTGAGCTCGACTCCGTCCCGGCGTACCGCCTCGTTGAGCGCTTGGCCGAGCGGCGCCGGCTCGCGCGGGAGCAACCGGTCGGCGCCCTCGGCCTGGTGCATCGCTTCGCCGGGAGGCAGCAGCGACTTCGACGGAATGCAGGCCCAATACGAGCACTCATCCCCACCAGCTCCCGCTCGACCACGGCGACGCGCAGGCCGCGCGCGGTCAATGGCGCCGCCCAATAATCGCCCGGCGCCCCACCGCCGAGAACGATCACGTCGTAGTCGTAGGTCGAGCTCATCGTTACCTCCGTCGCGTGCTTGTGACACTCAATCAAAATTGCTGCTGTCCGAATCGACTGGCTCGCTCTGACCCTTGCTTATGACTTCGCCCTCCCCGCGGGGTGCACTGGCGTTGAGCTGTCGAGCGGTCTGGTCGGTCCGGGCAGCGCACCGACCGGTCGGGCGGATCGTGACCTAATAGGAGCCTTGCCAAGCACCGTGAGTGTCCTGTCCGCCGTCCCGGCCGATGGCTGCGCGACCCCCCCCGTCAAACGCTGGAGAAGGGAGTCGCAGTTGTCAACGATGCCATGCCTGCCCGCCGAAGTCATCCTCGGCGTCGATACCCACCGCGACACGCACGCCGCAGCGCTCATCGACACGCTCGGCCGGTTCGTCGCCGCCCAGTCGTTCCCGACCACCCGCCGTGGCCTGCGCCTGCTGATCCGGTGGGCGCAGCAGCTGGGCACCGTCCGGCGGGCTGGGGTGGAGGGCACCGGCAGCTATGGCGCCGGCCTGAACCGCGCGCTGAGGCTCGAGAACATCGAAGTCATCGAGGTCACCCGAGCAGCGAGGATCGGGCGACGTCACCTTGGCAAGAACGACACCCGCGATGCCGAGGCCGCCGCACGGAGCGTCCTGTCGGGCCAGGCGACCGCGGTTCCCAAGGCCCGTGACGGGATCGTGGAATCGATCCGCGTGCTGCGCAACGCACGAGCCAGCGCGGTCAAGGCCCGCACCCAGGCGATCATCCACCTCAAGAACCTCGTCGTCACCGCTCCCGACGAGCTGCGCGAATCGCTCAGCGGCTTGACCACCAAGCAGCTCGTGACCCGCTGCGCACGAATGCGCCGCAGCCACCGCCTCGACGCCCTCAGCGCGACCCGCGCCGCGCTACGCACCCTCGCTCGGCGCCACCAGATCCTCGACGAGGAGATCACCGAGCTGGACGCCACACTCGCTGAACTGTCTGCCCGCGCCGCGCCGCGGCTCCTGCGCGAACCCGGCATCGGCCCCGAGATCGCCGCCCGCCTGCTGCTCGTCGCCGGCGAAAACCCGACCCGCATCCGCAACGACTCCGCCCTCGCCGCTCTCTGCGGCGCGTCACCGGTCGAGGCCTCAAGCGGCAAGACCAGCCGCCACCGCCTCAACCGCGGCGGCGACCGACAAGCCAACAGCGCGCTCTGGCTGATCGCCAACAATCGCATGATCCACCACCCCCCAACCCGCGACTACGTCGCCCGGCGCACCACCGAAGGCAAGAGCACGAAAGAGATCCGGCGTTGTCTCATGCGCCACATCGCGCGCGGCATCCACCCCCTCCTCATCGCCGATCTCACCGACGCCCAGCAATTGCTCTTGACATAGAAGCCTCATCGCAGCCTCGGGGCCGCCGATTGCAACCTCCCATCCCCGGCTTACCTGCCGCGCCCGTGTCGCCCCTGGTCAACGCCCTGGTCCGCGGGCTACGGCAGGTCGCCGAGGGGTGGCTCGAGGTCGTCATAGATGCGAGCGCTGGCGAGCCTGCCGGTGGCGCCACGGACGTAGACGGCGATCCCGGCCTCCGGCGACAGCTCCGTCCGGCCCCACCGGAGGATGTTGTATTCAAGCGCGCACGCGCGCCCGTTGTCGGTGAGGACGCAGTGCTCGAGCCGGATCCCGCCGCCGTTCGAGAAGAATCGCTGGTAAAGCGCGAGCAGCTCGTCGTGGCCACGGTGGATGTACGCGCTGCCGGCGGGCTCGCGGACGTAGGCACCGGGCTCAAATGTCGCCGCGGCGGCTTCGGCGTCGCCGGCCGCGAGGGCGCGCTGGTATTCGCCGACGATGTCGGGCTCGCCCAGGCCGGGGTCTGGCTCCAGCAGCGGCGCGCGGTGGTGGTGCTCGCCGGTGAGCGGCCACATGCTCCAGTAGATTCGCAGCTCGATGATGCGCCCGTCATCGTTGCGGTCGGCCGCGACCGCCACCGGCACCTCCACGCGACCTGTGTCGCCGTCGAGTGTCATCACTGTCTCTTCGATCCCGCGCCGCGGCGTGAGGACCCGCTCCACCGGGCTGAAGACAGCGTTGCGCTCGCTCAGCCAAGCATTGATCTCGGGCACAAACCGCTCGAAGGCACGACGTCCCTTGACCCGGCCGCGCACCGGATGATGGAGCTCCGGCTCGCCGGCGAACGACCCGACCAGCGCGTCGATCTCGCCGGACCGAACGCCATCGAAGTACGGCACCGGCTCTGCCGCTCGAGAGTCGGCGGCGTCGCGGCGAATGCGCTCCAGCACAGAGGCCGAGAACAGCTCCGGGAACCACGGCATCAGGCGAAGCCTCTCACAGCGCAAGGCCCGCGCCCAGGATTCTGACTAGGGACCACACGGGCGCGAGGGCGGCGGTAACACGCCAGCGTGCGGCCCACAGCAATCGATGGAGGTCCAACGTGGCGAGCACAGCCGTAACCAATGAACCCGTGGGAGAGGCGCAGACCGCTCTCGGCTACGACATGAAGCTCGAGGTCGTGACCTTGCCGGTCTCCGACGTCGATCGGGCCAAGCGCTTCTACCAGAGCCTCGGATGGCGACTTGACGCGGACATCGTCGTGGGCGGGAATTTCCGGGTGGTCCAGCTGACGCCTCCGCACTCGGCCTGCTCGGTCGCCTTCGGGAAGGGCGTCACCACGGCCGACCCCGGCTCCGCTCGGCGTCTGATCCTCGCCGTCGACGACATCGATGCGGCGCGTGAGGACCTCGTCCACCGCGGCGCTGACGTCAGCGGGGTATTCCACCTCGATGGGGGACCCGTACCGGGGCCAGATCCGGAGGGACGCTCATACCAGACCTACGCGTCGTTCAGCGACCCGGATGGCAACGGATGGCTACTCCAGGAGATCAAGACCCCGGCTCCCGGGCCGCGAATGGGACGACTCCATCGACGTTGCCTCTCTGGCCGACCTGCTTCACGAGACGTCCGTGCATCACGGAGAGTTCGAGGCGGTAGCGCCACCGCACAACTGGTGGGACTGGTACGCCGCGTACGCCAACGCTCGCCAGAGTGGGACCACCCAGGAGGAAGCCGCCGCCGCGGCCGGACGCTACATGGCCGAGGTCAAACACATCGTCGTCCCGCCCGCCTGACCCGGCCCCTCGCTGCCCTGGAGATCCCAGGCCCTCTCCTCCTGGGGTCTCCGGGGCGGCCAATCCAGACCCTGCGGAGATCGTGATCAGAAGCATCGACACCGCGCGTTTCCCGAGCCCGGGGGTCTCGGCAACGTGGTCCTAGCCATGGACGCACCTGAGCGTAGATCGCGGTAGCCGAGGCCACCGTCGCGCTAAACGGACGGTGACTTCGAACCGTCGCTCGGCCGGCGCGTGGCCGAGTCGCTTTCCGACGGCTGATTCAGGAGGGCGTCACGACTCGAAGGTGGCGCAACGCCAGGTCGCTCGCGGCGACGCGCACGACGTCGAGCCAGTAGCAGTCCTCCACGTCGACCATCTCACCCGCTGCGGTGACAACTCGGTCAACGACTCGGTACAGAAACACCTCGTTCGTGAGATACACACTCCCTTGATCCACACGCGCGGCACCGGCGCTCGCTACCGTGCGGGATTCAGCTGCGTGGAGGGTGTCAGCGCCGTAGGGCATGGCATCGCCCGAGGGGCAGTTTGGGCTGCCGCTGCACAGCACCCAACCGCAATCTGCCGCTGTCCCCCGCGGAGAAGTACGGTTGCTCGATCGCAGTCAGCCGACTGGGTTCGGCCACACCGACAAGGCGGCGGCGATGCCACGGGACGAGGATTTCCGGGACGACCGCCTCTACCAGCTCGTTCCCCGGCACGACCCCGTCCGCGGCGGACGCTGACGATCACCCTTTGGAGGTCGGCGCCGAGGCCTGGGCATTCACGTTCGGATAAACGCTGGCGCCATGACCCAACACCTGCCCGGTGTCGTGCACAGCGTCGAGCCCACGCTCAACGGTCTCGGTTACCCCGCGGTCGTGGTTCGCGCGGAGAACCGCCGGACCCGGATAAAGCAGCTACGAGCGGTGATTCGACCCAACGGGCAAGGTCATCCGCTCGGGTCACCGATCTCCTCGAGCGCCGTCGGCCCGGTAAACGGGCAAGCCTCTCGTAACGGGACCGCCACTGCACCGTCTGCCGTCACGGGGAGGAGATCCCAGCGCGGATCGTCGTCGGTCCATCGGTTCACGATCGCGTCGACGGTGAGTTTCTTGAGGGCAGGATCGAGCAGCCCGTTGGCCGTGGCGAGGTCGAGCACCTGCAGATAGGTGCTCACCGAAGCGGTCGGGAGCGCGGCTGCGACCGGGGAGACGGTGTCCGCGACGTCACGCATGTCGACGAGAACGAACACTCCGACCACCTCGGCGCCCAGCCCGGCCAGGGATGCGGCGAAGCGTTCGACGGACGCGCCACTGGAGATCGCGTCGTCTACGAGCAGCACCCGACGCCCCGCTACATCTGCCCCGCGGACCGGTGGTTCGTTGAGCTCGTGACCGCGATACCCCGGCTTGCGGACAAACGCGAACGGCAGCTCGGCGGTCAGCGAAATCGACGTGGCCAGCGGCACACCGGCGGTCTCGGCGCCAACAACGACCTCGACGCCGATCTCCGGGACCAACCGTCCGCCGCGCGCCCCGAGATCCCACAGCAGCTGCGGATCGGCGTAGGCGCTCTCCATCGAGAGTGCGTGGATCGGAGTTCGGGCGTGATCCCAACAGCTCGCGCCGGCTCGGACCAGCCCGGGAGCCGTCGCGAGGCGCGCGGCGAGCAGTTCGTCGATATCCGGTACCCGGGCGGAGCCATCAACCTCGGGCCGGAAATGACCCGACTGGCCGAGAACTGCTGCGACGCTGCTGTCTTGAGGGTTCATGGATCGCCTTCCGTCTCGCGGTGCTGGTGGCATATAGCTTGCGTCGCGGCGAGTGCTGTCGCGCCCGGGTGTGCCCTAGTCGACTCCGGGGTTCTGCCCCGTGTTCGCCGCCCGTCGCGGCATGAGTCATCCCGTTGTGGTGTCGCCGGCCGTCGCGGCATGAGTCATCCCGTCGGGGTGTCGCCGGCCCCAGGCGGCCGTCATTGCCGCCACGACCGAGTCGGCTGAGTCAGCGAGGGTGATTAGGTCGTCGAATGGCTGCCCTGCCCGGCGGGCGCGGGAACGGGCAAGGTGGAAAGGTGATCCGGGCTCGCCATACGCGGTGTCGACGAAGACCATGGCCATCTGATGCGACGGGTCGGCGGCGCTGTTTTGGGCGAGGTCCTGGAAGATTTCGCGGAGCGTCCCGAAGCCGCCCTCGAAGTAGGCCACCCCGGCGTCGGCGATGCTCAGCAGGCCGTCCTCGCGGACGGAGTTCTCGAAGAGCTTGGCGATGTGGGTGGCGAACTGGCTGATCGGCTCCTCGTCGTAGCGCCAGGTGGCGACGGCAAGGCTCGGCGCGCCGGCTCGCTGGCCGGTGGTGATCAGGCGTGCGGTGTCGATGTACTCGGCTTCATGTCCACGGTAGATCGGGCAACGCTTCAGCTCGTCGATCGCGGCGTGCAGCTCGTCGTCTGGACGCCCGGCGAAATAGGCGCCCAGATTCCCCGCTTCCATGATTCCCAGGCCTCCGCCGGTAGCCACGAGGAGGCCAGCCTCGCTGAGTGCCTTCGCCGTTGCGGCCGCTAGTCGATAGGTGGACCCATCTCTGGGCGTCGACGCCCCACCCATGACACCGACGATGTGCCTTCCCTCGGCGACAGAGGCGCCGACGTAGGCGCGCATAGCCTGGTCGACGCCCTGGTCGTGAACGACCTGGGCGATCGCTTCTTCGACATCTGCGGGTGGAATGCCGCAAGCCTTGACGTGAGCGGCGAGCCGCGCGTCCAGACTCTGCATTGGCGCGTCCGACTCGTAGCCCGCCATGAGCTCGTCGACCGTGTACAGACGGTCGCGGCCCGGGGAGTACAGCCTGTCGCTGCCCAGCAGCGCGGCAATCTCCTCGCGAGTCATCGATGATGTGATCGAGTCCATCACACCCCGGTCCGGCGGTGACATGGTTGTCGCACTCGTCGCAGCACCGGCGATCGTAAGCACTCCGACGGAGTTGAATCAACCGAGACCGTTGCGTGATCCCGTGATCGCGTGACCGTCGGCCGGCGTACGAAGATGGCAAATGCCGCCGTGTGCTGGCGCTTTCGCGCCCAGCCGCAGGCGGGCGACGTGGCCTCCGTTAGTGCCTGAGGTCGGCGGCATGACGGTCGAGTCGTCGTTGCCCTTCGCGCGGGCTATGAGGCGGCCGAGCGTCTAGTCGTTCTCGCCGCCGTTTGACCTCGCGTTGGCAGGCCCCATCGAACTTGACGATCGTGCGATCCCGGTTCTCGTCTCGGTAGTGCGCGACCTCCAACCGTGAGCGCCGGAGAGGGCCCGCCGGCTGCGGGCGCTCGGCGGCCAGGCGGGCTCGCGCGCGCTCGCGGACGCGCGGCCGGGGCGGTGAACGGGTACATCAGTCCTCGGATAGTCGCGCGAGGGTCTGAAGCCCGACTCAGGCCGGTACGATCCTCGCCGAGGCACCTGACACGGCCGAACAGCACTGCCGGCGAGCCATGCCGATGACGGAGGCTAACCGCGACGTCCTCTCCCCTCGCGAGGTCGCGGACCGCGCCGGCTTCTCCTATCACGCCATCCTCCGCGCCATCCGGCGTGGGGATCTCCAAGCTTTCGAGCCCGTGGCCGGCCACTACCGAATCGAGGTCGTCGAGTACGAACGCTGGCTGCGTCGACCCGTTCGCCCCGGCAGCCCCGCACCGACGCCGGCGCCGGGGTCCCCGACGACGTGCCGCTGCGCGGATTCATCGAGACCTACTGGCGACTGCACGTGGCGCCGAACCTCAGCCCGGCTACTCGCGATCTCTACAACCGCGTGTGGTCGCTCCACATCGCTCCTCGCCTCGGCGACTACGGCGCGCGCGAGCTCACCCCAAAGCGACTCACCCGGTTCCGTGCCGAACTCCAGCGCGCCGGCGTCGGCACCGCGACCGTGGTCAACGCCATGACGATCGTCCAGTCGATCCTCAGCTTCGCCGTCAGCGAGGAGCTCGTCGAGTACAACGCCGCCGCCAGCGTGACGAAGCCCCGCTACGAGCGCGCCCGCGACCCGCACATCTTGCTGCCACCCGAGGTCGAGGCGATCCGCGCACAACTGAACCTCCCCGACCGCACCCTCGTCTCGGTCCTCGCGTACTCCGGTCCTCGGCCCGAGGCGGTCGTCTGCCGCCTCGCCTGGAGCGACGTCGGCGAGCACGCGATCCGCTACCAGGACACCAAGCGCCACCGCGTCCGACACACACCGCTGCTGAGGCCGCTGGCCGACGACCTCAGCGAATGGTTCCTCGCCTCCGGCAGGCCGACCGGCACACGCCCGGTCTTCCCGGCCCACGACGAGGGCTTTTGGCAGCAGGACGACTGGCGCAACTGGCGCAAGCGCGTCTGGCAGGGCGAGCCCGAGCGGCCCCGCCGGGACCGCAAGAAGCCGACCCCTCCATGCCCCGGATGCGCCCCCAAGGACCCCCGGCCGCGAGACCTGCGCTCAAAGGCGGAAAGCCCTCTGTCGGACTCGAACCGACGACCCCTTCCTTACCATGGAAGGTTCAGGGTTCTACGGGTGTTCACGGACGCTCTCGGACGGGTACGAAATTCCTGCAAACACCCACAAATATGGGGTGTACGTGTGTGACGGCCGAAATACGGTCGTTGTGGATCTAGTGGACGCGGAGTGGACACGCTCCACTCCCCCGTTCGGCTTCCGAATCTCCAGGGCTGACACGGGTCCCGCCGGGCCGGCGGGGGCTGGCCTCCGGGTCCGCCCGAATACGAACGAACGGCGGACGTGGCCGGGTCAGCCGAGCCGATCGACGAGCTGGCGGGGCGTGATGCTCTCGAACGAGAGCTGCTTTTGGGTCGACCGCCAGGAAGTCGAGATCACCGGTGACGATCGCGTCGGCGCCGCTGGCTGTCGCGGTCCGCTCGCGGTAGCCCGCTGCCGACGTCCCAACCTGGCCAGCCCGAGCCGACCGGCGGGACTGCTCCTCCACGCCTGATGCGGCAGTCCGGGCGGTGTCGGCGAGGCTGCTCATGTGCGTGCTATTCAGGGGTTTGTGGCTAGCGGGGGAGGGCGGCCGTCGGGTCGGCGCCGCCGGAGTGCTGCATCGCCAGGGCGCAAGGCAGCTGTGGCCGTGTCGGTGGGCGTGGCTGCCTTCGTTCCATTGGAGAAGTCTCGCGGTCGCGCTGGAGCTGCCGCGAGACTGCTCCGTTTAGCCCGATCCGGAAGTCGTGCTGGTGCTGCCGGCTTAGACACTATGGAGGACCGGCTGGCTGGTAGTCGAACGTAGTCGGCACCCCCGCGTAGCGGGGTTGAAGTTCGCGTCGAAGGTTCGAGCTTCGACGCGGGCCACATCTACGAGGAGGTACCGACATGCCTGACGGTATCCGTTGGGTCGGTCTGGACGTGCACGCGCGCGAATCGACGCTCGCGCTCTGCGATCAGGCGACGGGCGAGGTCGTGACCAGGCGGATGGTCGGCCGCCCGCACGAGCTGCTGCCGTGGCTTCGCGGGGTCGAGCGTCCGGCGCGGATGGTGTACGAGGCGGGGCCGACTGGCTATGGGTTGGCGCGCCGCGCGCGTGCCGAGGCGATCGAGGTCTCGGTGTGCGCGCCGGGCAAGACCGAGCGTCCGCCGGCGGATCGGGTCAAGACCGACAAGCGCGACGCGATCCGCCTGGCCAGGTTGTTGGCGGCCGGCGAGTTGACGCTGGTCACGATCCCGACGGTGGAGCGTGAGCAGCTGCGCGATCTGGTCCGCTGCCGCGAAGACATTCGCTTGGATCTGATGCGCGCGCGGCACCGGATCGGGAAGTTCCTGTTGCGCCGCGAGATCTACTGGGAGGGGCGCGGTGAGGCGTGGTCGCGCAAGCACCGCTCCTGGTTGACCTCGGTGCGGTTCGCCGACCACGCCTCGCAGGCGACGCTGGCGGACTACCTGCACGCGCATGACGTGCTGATCGCACGCCGTGACCAGGTCGAGGCCGACCTCGCCAAGCTCGCGCTCAGCGCGCCGTGTGCGGACACGGTCGCGCGGCTGCGGTGCCTGCGCGGGATCGACACGCTCACCGCGCTCGGGTTGTGCGCCGAGATCGGCGAGTGGGAGCGCTTCGATCATCCCGACCAGCTCGCCTCCTACCTCGGGATCGTCCCCTCGGAGCACACCAGCGGTCAGCAGCGCAGGCTGGGGTCGATCACCAAGGCCGGCTCCACCCACGCCCGGCGGCTGCTGGTCGAGGCCGCCTATCACTACCGCCGTGGCCCCGCGGTCGGTGAAGCGCTCGAGCGCCGCCAGCGCGGGCAAGCACCCGAGATCATCCACATCTCCTCGCGCACGCAGCGCCGACTGCACCCCCGCTGGCGCCAGCTCAAAGACACCCGCCGCAAACCAAGCGGGATCGTCGCGGTCGCGATCGCCCGCGAGCTCGCCGCCTACTGCTGGGAGATCGCCACCTGGACACCTCATCCCGACCGCGTTCCGCCGGCATCCGTGCCGGCGGGCGACCCCTCACACAGCCAGCCTCCAACCCCGGAAGCAGCAACAAGACCCCCACCACTCGCCGCAGACTCACCAACTCACGTTAATTCCCTAATCCACATCCCCGTTGCGGTTAGCGAGGCGGCCCGAGCCTCCCGGCTCGCGCACACCAACTCCGCGATTAGTCGCCTGAGCAACGTCCCAACCGGGCGCCGCGCTCGACAATAGACAGCGGACGTGCGACGAACAAAGGTCTTGGGGTACCCAGCCCCCGAATATGAGCATGACCACCGCCGCGAACCCGCGGACGCTCGGACCGCCCCGCCAGCCGCAACCACACACCCCGCAACCCCAACCAACCCATGGCCATCAACCCGTACCCCTTGACAAACGTTCCTCCATATGAGCGACAAAGGGGAAGTGTGGGATCTGGCATTGACCGGTAAGCGCCACAGCGCGCCGGCCGCCTGGGTCCGGGGCTCGGTCATCGTGCTCGCTCCCGGCTTACGCGATCACTGCACGAGCCAACAGATTGACTGCCGTCGGCCGTCTCGACCACCCGGGCAACGGGAGTCCGACGCGGGTACCGCTAGCGGTAACCGCGTCCTCGACCACGTTCACTACCTGGCAGGTAATGGACACGATCGACCGTACTGGCGAACCTGCGTCTCGAGAAATCGACCAACCAGAAGGAGCAGAGATGGCATCGATCGACGAGATGATCCGCGGTTACGTGGCGAGCTGGAACGAAAGCGATCCGGCCAAGCGGGGCCTGACCATCGAGAAGACGTGGTCCCCCGAGGGGATCTACCGCCACGCGACGGCCGAGTTCGAAGGATATGACGGCATCGCTCGAGCTGTCACGGCGGCGCATGACGCCTTCACCGCCAACGGTTTCGTCTTCACACTCGCGAAAGTGGATGCCAATCACGACGCAATTCGCTACAGGTGGGAGATGGTTCCCGCCGGCGGCGGCGAACCCGACTCGATCGGGACCCACGTCGCGATCGTCGGTGCCGACGGGCGTCTCGTCAGTGACCATCAGTTCATCGATAAGCCTCCGTCGGCGAGCTGAACCCGAGACCGGTCAGCCGGGGAGCCGCATCTGCGAATCCAGATCGCCCATACGCGAGACCGAACCGCCCGAGGTCGCGAGCGCCCGATCCTCTTCCCCGGCGGATAGCCTGCCGGACGACAGCGCGCCGGTCGGACTTCTGCTGTCGGTCGGTGAGCGATCGAGAGCGGGAGCGGCGACCTCGCGGCTGCTCGGGCGACATACCAGCAGCGAGCAGCTGCGTGTGAGCACGCCGCTGCCCCAGCCTGTCGCTGTCAAGAGGCCGTGGGCCCCTCCGTACCCCGGCTCGCACGCCTGAGTCGGCCGCCGCCTGGTTCGGCTTCAGCCCTTGCCAAGGTGGCCCTGGGTGGCTTACGGTCTGTGGCCGTGGCTGATCTGCCTGACGTGGGCGCCTTCGGGGCGGTGTTTGAGGAGTTCATGCATGCGATGACGCTGGGGGCGGTGCATGGGGAGTCAGAGGTGGCAGTGCGGTTGCGCGAGCACCTCCGCAGCGACCCCAAGGAGTTGCCGACCACGGGGGCTGAGTTCTCGTTGGCTGAGCAGGCCAACCTGCAGCTCGCCGTGGATGCGGTCTTGGGTGACGCGGAGGTCCTGGGGTTCACGGTCCGTCACATGGGTTTTGGGTCGATCGGGCTGTCTGAGATTCTCGCCGGGCGTGGGATGACTGGCCCGATCTCGTTTGGGCCGGTGCAGTACGCCGATGTCGAGGTCGGTGACGGCCGCGTAATTCAGTGCGTAGTCAGCGGCGTGTTCTTGGCCGTCCGCGACGCGGCACCTGTCGCTCTGGTGCTGTCCCGTGCAGGCGATCACCCGATGCAGCCGTCGTCGCTGAAGCTGGAGGGCGTCTCGCCGGTCTGCGGCGCGGTTTCGGGGCTGCTCCGTGCGCTGCGGGCGGCGATGCGCGAGCACAACGTGTTCCGCGGCCAGATCATCTCGCTGCACCAAAGCGGCCCGCATGACCAGGCGGTCAGCGTGCAGTTTCATGCCGTGCCAGCGGTCGAGCGCGGCGGGGTGATCCTGCCGCCGGGGACGCTGGAGCGGCTGGAGCGCCACTCGATCGGCGCGGCTGAGCGCGCGGACTGGCTCAGATCCGCCGGGCAACACCTCAAGCGCGGCGTGCTCCTGCACGGGCCGCCGGGCACCGGTAAGACCCTGTCGGTGATGTATCTGCTGCACGCGATGCCCGGGCGCACAACGATTCTTTTGACCGGCCGCGGCCTGGGGTTGATCGAGCAGGCGCTGGCGATCGGGCGGGACCTCGCGCCGGCCACGTTTGTGTTTGAGGACATCGACCTGGTCGCCGCCGAGCGCACGATGGAGTTCGGCAGCCAAGGGGTGCTGTTTGAACTGCTCAACCAGATGGAGGGACTCGCCGAGGACGAGGACCTGCTGTTCTTGTTGACAACCAACCGGCCCGACCTCATCGAGCCCGCGCTGGCCGCCCGGCCGGGACGCATCGACCTCGCGCTGGAGATCCCGCTGCCAGACCCCGAGGGACGGCGGCGTCTGCTGGCGCTCTACGGCGAGGGCATCGACATCGATCCCGCCAGTCAACGCGACCTCGTCGAGCGCTCCGAAGGGGTCAGCGGAGCGTTCATCAAAGAGCTCGCCCGCCAGGCCTGGCTGCGCGCCGGCCTGGAACGAAGCCAGACACCCACCGCCGAGGATCTCCGCCGCGTCCTGGACGAGCTGCTCGAGGAACGCTCGACGTTGACCCGCCGGCTGCTCGGTCAACACGGCCACGATCAGGCTCCGGCTGGCGCTGGCGCGTTCCCAGCCATGCAACACGCCCTCAGCGCAGCCGGACTGCCCATCCCGCCCGCCCCACAGGCCCCAAACGGCGATTGACCGCAGTAGACGATCCCGTCGGATAATCGAGACCCGCGTCGCGCTTCTCATAGGGCATCCTAGGCTCGTTGTGTGCCTCGACCGCCGCCGGGAGAGGGCCAGCGCTTCTTGCCCGGTGCAGGGCCTAAAGCAGACCAGCCCGTCCCGGCGGTGGTGAGGTGCCGCAAGCGGCAACAGGACGTAGCCCCGGTTGAGGGCCTGTCTATGAGGTTCCGCAACGGTACCTCCTGGTCGGGGCGCTGTGTAGTCCTGACCGATGAAAGGGAAGTACAGATGGCGAATTACGCCGGCGTTGATTGGGCGTCGGAGAAGCACGACGTGCTCGTCGCTGATGCGGCGGGCGAGGAGTTGTTGGTGGCCACGTTCGCGCATGACGAGAAGGGGCTGCGGTCGTTGTGCCGGGCGCTGGTGCGACTGGAGGTCGAGCTGGTGGCGATCGAGCGGCCTGACGGTCTGTTGGTCGAGCGGCTGCTGGACGCGGGGCTGCGGGTGCTGGCGCTGCATCCCAACCAGGTCGCGGCGACGCGTGATCGGTTTCGGGTCTCGGGCGGCAAGTCGGATCGGTTTGACGCGTTCGTGCTGTGCGAGCTGGCGCGCACCGACCATCACCGTTTCCGGGTGTTAGAGCCCGATAGCGATCAGACCAAGGCGCTGCGAGCATTGACTCGCGCGCGGGAGGACCTTGTCGGCACGCGGACGGCGCTGACGAACCAGCTGCGAGCCGAGCTTGAGCGGTTCTGGCCCGGCCCGCTGGGGCTGTTTAGCGTTCTGCACAGCCGGATCTCGCTGGCGTTCTTGGAGCGGTATCCGAGTCCGGCCGACGCGCGCGGGCTCGGCGAGGCGCGCCTGCAGGCGTTTCTGGCGCGGGAGCGTTACTCCGGGCGCCAGAAGCCCGACCAGCTGCTCGCCAAGCTCCGGCGCGCGCCCGACGGTCGCGTCGGCGAGCTCGAGCTCGCTACCCGCCGCCAGCTCGTGCTGGCGTTCGTCGCCACGCTCAAAACGCTGAACGCGCAGATCAAGGAGCTCGAGCGCCAGATCGCGACCGCGATCCGCGAGCATCCCGACGGCCAGGTCTTCTGCTCGCTGTTCAAAGGCCCCAGCAGCGTGATCACGGCGGCTGAGCTGCTGGCCGAGATCGGCGATTGTCGCGCGCGCTATCCCACCCGCGACGCGCTCGCCGGCGACGCCGGCCAGGCGGCCGTCGCGATCCAGTCGGGCAAACGCAAGACGGCATCCTTTCGCTGGGGGTGCAACAAGCGGCTGCGCTCGGCATTCTGCACGCTGGCAGACAGCACCCGCCACTGGCACCCCTGGGCGCAGGCGCTGTATGCCGCCGCGATCGCCCGCGGCCATGACCACCCCCGCGCGCTGCGCACCGTCGGGCGGGCGTGGTGCCGGGTCGTGTGGCGCTGCTGGCAGGACGGCGTGCCCTACGATCCCGCCCGCCACCGCGCCCTGCAACAGCACATCACCGTCACCATCCCGACCGTGTCGGGGCCTGTCGTCGACCAAGCCGCCACCGAGCGCATGGCCGCCGGCGCGTTCGCTACCAACCCCTGCCTGACAGCAACAAGGTGACTGCCGCACCGTAACTTCTTACACCTGGCGCTTGCTTGCAGCCACAAGCAGCGCCGACCATCGGCGTCGAATATCTCACTCTTCTGCCGTTGCCATTCGCCGTCTCAGCCGCACGGAGGCGCTGGGGCGGCCGGCGCGTGCAGTTTTGCGCTGGCCGAGCCGCCGGGCGGGCTCTCACTCTTGCCGTTTGCGCCGCGCGCCATCTGCGTGAGGGGGTCGCCAGGGGGGTCCGGGGGATGTGCCCCCGGTCCACATATCCCCAGGGGGTTGACACAGGACGTCTGCTTTAGCTGGCTGGATACTCGAAACGGCAGCCCGTGCCCGCACACCCCCCGTCGGCGACAAAGCGTAAGTGTTCGTGTGTTTGCAGCCGTGCGAGAGATCGGCTGACGTCGCTCACCAGCGAAGTGCAACGCTCGACCACAGGAGCGATGAGACAGGCGGATCTCATCGGCGGCGGCCGGTGTCCGAGTGTCCATCTGGGCAAGCGCGCTTCCCGGGCGTCGCCGAGAATGGTCCCCGGTGCGATCGCTCACCTAACCGCTTCGCAAAGCCCCCACGCCGTCTAGGGCGGGGAGCACATCCGCCTCGAGGAGTTCCACCGACCGCAGCGACCGCTCGAGCGCGAGATTGCCGAATGCGAGTCGCCCGAGAAGATAGTTGATGCCAGACTCTTGGATCTGCGGAAGGAGGCGGTCCCGGACGGTGGAGGGCGAGCCGACGACGCAAAATCCGGCGTTCACGGCATCGTCGAAATCAGACGGGAAGTTCAACGGGATCGGCACGCCCCTTTGCCCACCAAAGCAGGTTGAGATTCGCGAACCACTGGTCATATGCGGCCCTGGCCTCTTCGTAGACTTCCGTGTCGGAGTCGGCCACGACGATGTGGCGGCTCATTCCTAGCAACGGCAACTCCTGAGGATCACGGCCGAGCCGCTGCCAGGCAGCCCGATACTGGTCCGTGATCCTGCGGACAACATCGGCCGGGCCATTTCCTACGCAATTGATGCCACGCTCCGCAGCCCAATCCGCGGTAGCGGGACGAGCGACGCCGTACCACAGCGGCGGGAACGGCCTCTGTACCGGATGGAGCTCCATTGGGAAGCCCTCGACGCTGAAGTACCCGCCAGTATGAGTAATGGGCCCGCCGTTGCCACTCTGAAGGAGCAGAGAAAGGGTTTCCTCGTAGCGCTGCTTTGCCTCGCTTTCATCCTTGATGCCATAGAACCCCAGCTCGATCGGGGAGATGCCGCGACCAATTCCGACTTCTAGGCGGCCGCCGCTCAGCTGGTCCAGCATGCAGATCTCCTCCAAGATCCGGAGCGGATGGTAGGTGCTCAGGACGTAGACCATCGGGCCAAGTCGGAGGCGTTCGGTGCACTGCGCTACCGCCGATAGGAAGACGCTCGGCGACGGGGACAGCCCCAGCGGCGTGCCGTGGTGCTCGGCGACGTGATACGCGTAAAAACCCGCGCGGTCGTAGGAATCGACGAGCGCAAGCCGGTTCTGATACAGCTGACCCAAATCGGGACCGCTCCGGTCCATGTGATCGAAGACACCAAACTTCATAACGGCGCTCTCCTCTTCTTTCAGTCCGCTTCGGTTCGGGTCACCGATGTCAGCTCCGCGTCGGCTCGCGCGCGATCGGATGTCGCCCAAGAGGAAGCGTGGCAGATGGAGCCTGCGACGGCGAAGACCAGCACCGTGCTAGAACGGACGCAGACTGCCTCTTCCACGAACGACCGGTGGCGTCGACGGCTGCAGGACACGGGGTCGTGACTCCTGGTCCAGGTCTGCGAGCAGACGAAGCGGAAGTCGCGGGCCGGTGGCCGCAGAGGCGACAAAGCGGGCAGTGGCGCCGGCTGTCGTCATAGCTATCGTCGCACTCTGATCGGAGGCGATTGCAAGCCCCAGATACACGGTGCGGAGCCGTCGCTGGACACGGCCCGGCCTAGCCCAGGACAGGCCCGCCAGCTGGAACGTCGCGTCCAGTCTGGCCGGGCGATGCCGTGGGATCAGCCGAGACCTGACCACCCCGGGGGCCGGTCGCTTCGGGTCGGTGAGCCGGGGTCGGGTTTCACTGGTAGCGGCGCTCGCCGCGGAGGCGTTCGCGGTCGACCAGATGGTCGAAGGACGCCTGGGCGCGATCCGGCCGAGCCGGACGCGGATCGCCCGGACGCACTCAGTGGTCAGCGATGTCGCCCAGCTTGGCGCCAGAGGCGCGGACGGACGGGGCGAGCGGCGCGCGACGAAACCCGCCGAAGCTCTGCGACCCCCGGTCGGTGCCCGGGCGGTTTCCTATGATGACCGTCTAGAGCCGATGGATGATGCGGACTTGATCGAGATTGAGCGCGCCGGGCGTCGCTGCGGCGTCTGTCGCTCGGGGCGCGGGTGGCGTCGGTTTGAGGTGGTCCGCCCGCCCGGACGAAAGCCGGTGGTGTTGTGCGGCAGCTGCCGAGCTCGCTTCGGTGAGGACCCGCCGGTGGGACGTAAGCCCGCACCCGAGCCCGCTCCCTCCGATGCCTCGGCTGTCCTGCCGCCGGAGCCGCAGGCTGAGAAGGGCCGGACCGAGCCGGGTCGGGATCGCCTGCGAGCGGCGTTGCGCGAGATGCCCGGCTCGTTCTCGACGGCGATGGTCGCGCGAGCCGCAGGCCTGAACAAAGACAAGGCGCTCGCTCGGCTGCAAGACCTCGAGCGACACGGCGAGGTCCATCGTGTGGGCGACCGTTGGTCGACCGAACCGTCCGCGGACGCCGTCGCCTTGGCAATCGATCGTCTTCAGGCGCGGACGAGCAACCTTCGGATCGTTAGAGACCGAGCGCGGGTCAGCTAGAGCACTGCCCAAGCCCCAACCGCCCAGCCATCGGGCCCTGGAACGCGGCGCGTCCTAGCGCCCCCGGTTGGAGGTCTCCGCGTTACCCGCGCTCACGACCACGACCAGCGCGCACACGCAGCCGCCGAGCACCGCCGCCAGGAACGAGCTGACGCCCAGGAACGCGGCCAGCTTCGCGCCCGCCAGCACCCCCGCCACCAGTAGCACCCCGAACACCACATATCGGACCGGTCCCATGATGAGCGCAACGTAGCGGGCCGAACCCGCCCGACGCGGGCGTCGGCTTGCATGCCCTCCTTCGGGGCGGCCTCACGGTCGTTCGCGTTTCCACCACGCCGGGGGCTGGGTGGTGAGCGGAGGCCTTTGCACGCGGACGGAGGCGCGACCACCGTGCCGGGCGCCAGGGCTGTGACCGAGCGCAGCGACCGAAACCCGAAGCGGGTTGACACGGCTGGCGCCGGCGCAATCGTAATGCGCCGATTCGAGGCACCGCGCCTGTTGTTGTTCAGGACATGCGGCGGAGGCGCGGAACACCGGAGCGGTGAGGGCGGCGCGAGCGAAGCGAGCGCCCTTCATGAGTGGAGAAGAACTTCACATCCGACCTTGCCCGAGGAACAGGCTGTCCCAAAGCTGGCGGCACCAGCAAATGCCCCTCGTCCGCTGGTGCCGCCCGAGCCCCCATTACGTCCTTGGCCCCCATTACGCCCTAGCCCCATAGCCTGTATCGGCTTGAGGTCACGGGGTGATAAGTCGAACATTTGTCCAGGTACCAGCCGAAGCGACAGTGGCCCGCCGGTTCTTCCGCCGGAGCGTTCACGGAAGCCGTGAGGCCTCCGGTTGACGTTGTTGGGTGACGGCTCGCCGCGGGGTGGTGGTGCTTCGGACGGACACTGCCACCGGTGCGCCTGATTTGGCGGTCGAGCGCGACTAGATTTACCATCCCGCTCCACGGCTGAGACCAGCGGGACCCCGGCGGCTATAAGGGGCGGCAGGGCCACCGGGCGCGCTGGTCGGACACCGAGACAGCCCCATCCACGAAGCTCCGGCCGTCTCGATGTAGACGGCAACGCCCACCGGCGCTTCCGCTCTGGGCCCCCGGAGTGCCGAAGCAGTAGCGGCGATCTCGCGGCCGGTCCGGCGACGATGCAGGAGTGAAGCCCAGCGGTCTGGGGGCGGATTGGCCATCCGAGCTTGCTAGGGCGGCGGCGACGCGAGTTGCGGATTCCGGCGCAAGACAGGTCGCGACCCCGCATCGTGGACATTCCCGCCGCGTCGCGAAAGCGGGGTTGTCGTCAGCTTTGGAGCGGCCGGCCGAACCGATCGTCAGCGGGCGTACTGGAGCGGGACTCGGGGCCTTTTCTATACGCGTGTCCGCTCCGCCTGCTCGCCTTCGACGAGGCAGAATTCCGCGCCAGGCCCAAGCACGAGCTGGCGCTGCCAGACGGTAGGCGCGGTAAGCGAGCCCACGAACGCCTCGTAGTCCATCCCGGCTGGCTTGCTAACCCAGCGTGCCGCGGGCGGCGGCTGCGCCTCGCCGCGCACTAGCGCATACACGCCGCCCCAACCCTCTCCCGCCAGCTCGGCGATGGCAGCGTGCCGCTGTCGGTGCTCCCTTGCAACCGCATTGGCGTTGAGCTCCCCAAGCTCAGACCAGGCGTCGACTATGTACCAATCCTCGTACCCGCTGTCCGGCGCAAACGGCAGCTCTCCGAGCCGAAAGCTCGCGGAAGGAACGTCCAGCGAGTCGTGGAAGGCCCGCAGGCGCACCTCGTACTCGGTGGTCGAGACGTCAGCGCGCGGGCGATGCCAGAAGACGTAGGCCAACATCGGCCATTCCATTGTCCGACCGCCGCTCTGACAAGCGGGTCGCATCATTTCCCCGCTGCCACGAGCACGTCGCGCCGAGCGTCTTGTTGCCGTCGAGGTCCGCCACGGGGCGCCCGGTGCTTCGCACGCCGAGCTTGTCGGCGACTCGTAGGGAGCGTCGATTGCGAGGATCGATCAGGCTGATCACGTAGTCGATCCCGGGATGCGCGAGCGCCGCGTCCGCTGTCGCCCTCGTTCGCGACTGCCTTGCCCCAGAACGGCTTGTGCAGGCGCCACGCGATCTCGACCTCGTCTGCCGCCTCGTGCGCGTAGGTCGGATGCGCTGGGTCGACCCAGCCCATCGCCTGGCCAGGTGGCGTTCTCCTGGAGCGCCAGTAGCCCGAAGCTGTGCTCCTCCCAGCGGCGGAGATGGTGCTCGAACCGGACCGCGCCTACGACGGCTCGAACTCAGCATCCGGACGCAGCAAAGCCCACACGTCCCGCCAGATTTGCTCAAACTCGGCCGGTCCTCCTCCCGCCAGCAGCGCAGGACGCACCGCTCGGGCTCGATCCGCTCCGGAGAGCCCGCATCGGCGATGATGGCAGTCCCGCCTGCGCGCTCGTCGGGTGAATCGGTTCGTCGTGACCGGGACCCTCTGTGGCCTCGAAGCAATTCCCGGTCCGAGACTCCGGAGTAAAAGCGGCCCGGACCGTCCCTGCTCGCGACGCGCATTATGCGAGCGTCCAAGGGATTCGCTATTGGTAGCGCGTCAGAGCAAAGGAGGACGTGGCGCGCCCGGCCGCGAGCGTGCTCGGCGTCGCCCGGCGGGACGGGTCTGAGGACGTCGGACCGCGCGTGTGTCAGCCGATTGCGGCAGACCATTTCATCACGCCATCGCCGATGCGGCGGCAGCTGCAATCGCGAAGGTCGCGCGCGAACGCCGCGACCGCCCGGTTCGACTCAAACGCGAACCATTCGAAACGCTTGATTCCGGCTTGCGTTGCGTGCACACACAGCTCTCGGATCAGCAGCCTCCCGACCCCGCGCCGCTGCCAGTCGTCGATCACCTCTATCGCGGTCTCGGCCACCTCAGTATTGCCGCTTCTGACCCAATGCGCAGCTCCGATCGGCGAACGCTGTGAACCGGCGAATGCAATCACGCCAGCGTGATTTACGCCGTCGACGCGACTAATGACCGAGAGATCGCGTTCCGAGTAGAGCGGCCTCGGAGCGAGGAACCGCTGAATCCGAGACTGCGGACTGAGACGCTCGAGGACGAGCGGCAGGAGCTCCCGGTCACACGACTGCAGTCCGCGGATCACCACAGAATCGCCTGCCGGAGCTCGACGGTCGACATGCGTGCGAACGAGCTCGCGCTCGTGAACTTCCACAGACTCGACGACGAAGCGCATGCCACTACAACGGTGGGGGCTGGCGCGTCGTGAGATCACTCTCAGCCAGAGCTCGACGTGCCGAATCGCGCACCCGGTCCCGGAACCGGGCGAGCTCGTCCACCCGCGCGCACACGGGACAGACTCCGCCGCCCCGCGGGCCCCGCCCCGGCGGGGCCCGGCCGATCAGTAGCCTGACGGGCTCGCCGCACAGGTATCGGGTGACCCGCCCGCCGTCTCCCCGGGGTCGGGTAGGCGATGTGCAGCAAGCGGGCCGCGGGCTGCAGGTCGCCGGGACGCTGTCCGGTCCTCGGGGTGCCGTCCATCAAGCCTCCGACGTCCGCAGGGCAGCTGGCGGGGCGGCGCCGTCCTCGCGCGCACGGATTCCCGCGGGGACGTGCGGGTCGCTGTAGAAGGTGTCCTCCGTTTCGAAGGACGCTAGACGCTGCGGATCGTTGCCGGTCCAGGCCGGTAGCCACACCGCCGCGAACCGCGCCGCCTGCTCGGCGTCGTAGCCGACGAACCGGCCCGGGCTGCCAATCGCCGGCCTGGCCGCCGTCATGTCCGCGGACCGACCGACTGCAGCGCCGGGGGCACGAGGATCTCAGCGGTGGCCTCGCCTTGTCCAATGACGCTTCCTTCCTCGGAGACGAGCTCGAGCCGCAGCCGTCCTTGTCGCGCGACCGGAGCTTGTGTGCGTCGCACCGTCGCCGGCGTCCCGGAGAGCGCGGCGCACGCCGCGTCGGTCAGCTCGTCGAGGTAGTGGTGCAAGGGGGAGGCGACCTGGCCGGCGAGCCACCGGCGCGCGATCGCGTGCGTCGGCCCCGTGACGACCGCGTTCAGGACGAGCATCGGCATTGGGCGAACCGCTCCACGCTCGATGAGCGGCTGGAGCCAGGCCTGGTAGGCCGACGCGAGCTTGCGGTTGATCTCCTCGAGCGCCCCGCTGCCGGGCGATTCCCCTTCGAGGGTCCCGCGCGTGTACACGAACCGGGCACGTTCGACGTTCGCTTCGATCCACTCGATCTGGTGGGCGATCGTCCCGCGAACCGCCGCTCGTAGGGAGCGCGGTCGCTGCGCGAGCAGGCGCCAGAGCCCCTCTTGGAAGTCTGCGATCGACTCGACGTACAGCGCGTCGGCGATCGCCTCCTTGGTCGGGAAGCGGTGAAACAGCGTGCCGTTGGACACGCCGCTGCGCGCGCGGATGCGCGCGATCGTCGTCTGCTCGTAGCCGGCCTCCAGGAAGCAGGCCAGGGCGGCGTCGAGGATGCGGCTCCGGGTGTCCAAGCTCAGGCTGGGGACTCCTGCGGGCATTGATACATGGAGGTGGTAGAGTGTTGCTCTAGATTAGGACTCTACAAGACTGCGGTGAGAACCGCAGCACGGAGCAGTCCCATGAGCACTGTCTCGACCCTCCTCCCACCCTTCGCGCTCCCGGCGCTCCACGCTGACGACAGCGGCGGCCAGCACCCGGGGTGGAAGCCACCGGCCAGTGCGCCAAGACCCCAGGAACCTCGAGTTGGTCAAGAACGATTCAAAACAGAGCACGGACGATGGAACGACTGAGGTGTGAACTCACCGACGGACTGGCTCGGATCACGCTCGTCGCGCCGGACTGCGGCAACGCGATCGATCCCGAGTGGGCTCGCCAGTTCCGCGACGCCGCTCACGGCCTGCACGACCGCGACGACCTGCGCGTCGTCCTGCTCTCGGCGCAGGGAAGCGCCTTTTGCGTGGGGGGCGATGTGCGCTACTTCGCCTCGGTCGACGATCCCTACGCGGCGCTGCACGCGCTCGCCGACGACCTGCACGACGGGATGCTCGTGCTGTCCGAGCTCGACGCGCCGCTGGTGGCCAGCGTGCAGGGGGTGGCGGCGGGAGCGGGGATGAGCCTGGTGCTTGCCGCCGACCTGGCGATCGCAGCTCGGTCCGCGAGCTTCACGATGGCATACACGGGAGTCGGGTTCTCACCCGACGGCGGGTCGTCCTACTGGCTGCCACGGCTGGTCGGTCACCGGCGGGCCAAGGAGCTGATGCTGACCAACCGACGGCTGTCAGCTGCCGAGGCCGCTGAGCTGGGGGTGGTGACCGAGGTGGTCGACGATGACGCGCTCGCCTCCCGCACGGCCGAGCTGGCGGCACAACTTGGCTCCTCCACGTTTCGTGTGGGGTTACACGGGTGCGGGTCCGGGATTGAGTTTCCCGGCGACGAGGTAGATCATCTGGCTTGGGGTGATGCGCTGGCATCACAGCCGCGTCTCCAACGGGCTGCTCGAGGGAGTGATCCTCGAGCATCCGCGTGAACTTGATCAGCGGAAGGGGCATGCATCGCAAGTCGCCTCGTCGCTGTGAGGCTCCCGGTGGTGGTCCGGAGCGAGACGGACTTCCGTCCTGGTCTGCTCCCTGGCCCGCCCTCATTGTCGCGAAGTGGCAGCGGCGCGATCTGGCTCAACGATGGACTAGGAGGCTGCAGCGTCTAGATGTCGCCTGGAGCCCGCCACCCGGGTCGTCGTCGGCACCAGTAGCGCGTTTCGCGCTGGGGCCGGTTCCGCGCAATGAAGCGGAGCAGCCACCGTTCGCGCCCGGGTGCCGCGACCGCGATTCTGACTCGCTCACAATGCCTCGGGGCGCCCGAGGGGTGCTGGGTGGTCTCTCTGGATCGGAGTGACTCGGCTTGCTTTCACTGTGCGCGATCGGCTTTTCGTCCCCAGGCCATGAAGGAGAGGTGGGGCATGATCATGGTGTGGGGGTTGGCGAGGTGCTCGCGAGCGTCGCGGTCCAGCCGATCAAGTTCGCCGGTGCTGAGGAGTCCTTGCTCGATGATCTTGCTGCGCATTGCTTGGAGGATGTCGAGGATGACGGTGCGTCGCGGGTGGCCGGCTGGGGGTACGTCAGCGCGGGCTTCCACACCAACTTCCAGGACGCCAGCGGCATCGAGCAGTTGAGGCAGGCGTCGGCCTACGAGAATGTCTGCGCCGTCGTGGCGGTAGAGCATCTTGAGCGTGTCCGTCAGGCGGGTGTATGCGGGGTGCGGTGGTTGGCAGAGCATCGCGCCGCCGTCGGCCTCTTCGCAGGCGATCCAGCCGCCGGGCTTGACGAGGCGGACCATTTCCGCGATAACGCGCTCGGGGTCGGGGATGTTGATGAGGATGAGGCGTGCGTAAACGAGATCAAATGATCCTGTTGGCAGGGCCGTCTGGCGGGCGTCGGCCTCTATCACGTTCACGTTGCCAAGGTCCAGTGAGGTGACGTGCTGGCGCGCCTGCGCGACGTGCACCGGGTTGATGTCCAACCCGGTCACCGCGCCGGTTGGGCCGACGTGCTGGGCGAGCAGCTCGAGGACACCGCGGGGTCCACACGCGAGCTCCAGTACCCTCCAGCCCTGCTGAATGTCTACGCGCTCGAGCAGTGCGACGGTGTGCTCGTGCAGTTCGTCGGTCTGGCGGCGCAGGCGGTCGCGTTCGGCGGCGTCGCTTCCGATCGTGTAGACCGGTGGCGTGGCAGCGGCTGAGCAGCGGTCCGCCGAGGCGCTGCGCTGGTCTGTTGTGGTGACTGGTGTGCCGAGCATAGGGTGGCTTCTCCTGCTCTCGTTGGCCTCGGCTGATGTGCCGTTCAGCGACGTATACGGTCGTGGACCGCGGATGGTTCGCGTCGCCCACGGCGGCTTGTGGCTCCCCGTGTGGGCGTTTGGGCGGCGTACATCGCGTCGATCTCCGCGGCGTATTTGCTGCGATCGGCTTAGAGCTACCTACGAGCCACAGTTACTTCTGCCGCACCGCGCGGGGCGGCAGGACCCCGGAAGCGGCAAGCCGGCAGCGGCGCACTTGTGCTTGTGGTGCGAGTCGGACCTGATTGTCGCCCGCTTATGGGTTCATGCCCTTCGGTCGATGCAGAACGGCCCGGCGTTGAGCGACCGTTGCGCCTGAGTGCAGCGTTGGCGAGGCGAGCATCGTCCGGATCGTCGCGATGGCAAGTAGCCCGGGGGGCCGCCACGCTGTGGTGATGCGCAAGGGGGGGCGTTGGTGGCGCCCCGCGCTCGGGTGCGGCGGCGCGATCGCCGGAACTTGGGTTTGCCGCGAACCGAAGCGCGAAATTCGCCGTATCGCGTTCGAGGCGCGTGAGCGCAGCAAGTCAATCCAGGATCACGCGCGCGCGCTGCAACGTCACGACCACGATCCCGGCCGGGATCGTCTGAGCGATAAAGGAGGAACAAATGCCCAGCGAACGCACAGAGCACCGAGACACCGAGCAAGCGCTCACCCAGGTGTACGACTACATCAGCCCGGGCACCAACGAGGGAATCTCGTTCTCGCTAAGCCGGCTGACCGACGACTTGTTCACCGACTCGTTTCTCGCCGGCGGCGACATCTCGCTGTTCACCCCCTCCGGCCATCGTGGCAGCATCCGAAGCCAACAATCAAATGGCTGGATGCTGTCTTCCGGCGGAGGTGCCCCGACCGAGTTCCCGGTCGAACTCACAATCGATCTGTCCAGCGGCACCGGATCGGGTAACTGGACGCTGCCCGACGGGACCGCGCAGACCCCGACATTCGCGCTCCAGCACGTCAAGACGGTGAGCCGGCCGGAGGGCACGATGCTCCTGTTCGCCGGCGAGACCACTAGCGACGACGGGGGCTACAGCCTCGCGCTGCTGCTGATCTGATCAGGCGACACCGCGACGCTCTCGATCCCTGAGGCGGCAACAAAGATGGGCAGCGGCTGGAAACTCGAGTCCGTACCGCCGGCCAACGGCGATGCCGGCTTCGGATCCGGTGATGACCTCACGTGCCCGAACGAATGCTGGGCGGTCGGCTACTACGAACCCGCAAGCGGTCAGCAGCCGCTCGCGGACACGCTTAACGGCCCGAGCTGGGCGCTCGCAAGTGTGCCCAGCCCGTCCGGGACCCACCCGGTGCTGAACGGCGCCGCCTGCGCGCAGATCAACTACTGCGAAGCCGTCGGCGACTATCAAGACAGCGCTGGCAACGTCGTGCCGTTCGCGGAGCAGTACTTCTACAGCGTGCCGTCGGGCTGCCAGCACCCGCCCTGCCGGCCGCCCCTTCCGGGCGCGCCACACCACGTCGCGCTCACCGCCTCAGGCACCGGGCGCATGGCGCAACGGTGATCGCGGTGCTGCGCAAGCCGCGAACGCCGGTGCTGCTCGTCCAGGACACCCGCCGTCACCGTCAGGTGATCACCGGGCTGGTCGCGCTCGACCATTACCCGATTGGCACCTTCCGGATCCCGTGGAACCTGCGCGTCGACGGGAAGCGGCTTAGCAAGGGGACCTACGAGGTCGCCTGCACCCGATCTCGCTCGACGCCCTATTCCCCGCCACATCGCGGTCGAGGAAGGCACGTTTCAGGGACCCACGATGGCGTTCTGCACACGCCGAGCGAGGACGTGCCGCCGACCGGGCGCGCTATCGGCGTGCCCTACATCCACGTGCTGCGCTACCGCGACGGATTGCACGTCTCTTTCAACCTGGTGTTCGACCGGCTGTTGATGCTCGAGCAGCTCGGCCTCGTGTCTGCCCCCGCGGCGGTGCAGTGACGCGCGCACAGAAGAGGGTCTCATGACAACACTCGGCGAGCCCACGCTTGGAACCTGGAACCGCCGCGTCACGTGCTCGAGGGCGGAGATCGAGTGCCTCCTCACCGAGCCGTGTTGGCAGAGAGGTCAACGGACCGCAACCACCTTGACAGCCTCGCAGCCGGCGCCAACATTGCGGCAACGCGTTCTGGCTCAAAGAGGCGAGAGGAGTAGCTATGCCGCCTTATAGATTGATGTACAGGTTCGGAATCGCTCCATGGGAGTGGCGCGACATTGCCGGGACCTGGCGGCCGATCCTCGAGGGGCAAACCGCCCTGGAACCTGGTCGCGCGCTCGACGTCGGCTGCGGTACCGGGCGGGACGCGGTGTATCTGACCAAGCACGGATGGCGGGTGACCGGGCTCGATTTCGCCGAGGACGCACTGGCGAAGGCTAAGCAGCGTGCAGCCGATGAAGAGGTGCAAGTCGAGTGGATCCAGGGGGATGTTGGCCGACTGGACCAGCTCGGGCTGGAGCCGGGCTACACGCTTCTGTATGACTTCGGCTGCATCCAGGGTCTTCCGGACGCCGCGAGGCAGGGCGCCGCGAATGGCCTCACGCGGCTCGCCGCGCCAGGGGCTTCCCTGTTGATGTTCGCGTTCAAAGCGGGTCGGCACATACTTCTCCCTCGCGGGATGGATCAAGGGGATGTCGTCGGACTTCTCGGTCGCGGGTGGGACCTCGCGGACGCGCTCTCTGTCAGGGACGAGCGAATGCCACGATTCGTGGGCCGCGCCGGGCCGACGGTGTACCGCCTGACTCGGCGTCGCGACGGCGGATTGCCCACGTAGGGCTGAAATCCGAGAGCGCGATGTTCACAGGACGCTCGCTCGCGATCAGGCGATCCCAGTCGGACCAACGGGCTGCCTGATCGTGCGGGCTGAACACCCACCGAAACCCGAAACCAGGACTTCAGTGGAGCGTCAAACCCACTTCCTACTCGCCAGACCAGGGCCACCGGGCAATTGCTACGGATCGGGGTCTGCGTACCGCGCACGCCCGGTGAGCTGCACACACACTGCGCGAAAAGTGAGCGAACCGTCGATCATGAGCTCGCTGCCGCTTCCACGAACTACCGGCAGTGTCGACCGGTCCGGAACGATCGATTGAGACTGCTGCATGGGGCTAGCTCCAGCAGCGTTGAGTGGCAAGATTTGAGCCGTCGAGGCTGCTGGTTTGGAACGATTCCGGCAGTTAGCGGGCCGCGGCTGCCCGGCGTCCGCCGGGCTTCTGCTCCCGTTCCAACGGGCAGTCCGGCTCACCGATCGCAGGCCTGTTGAGACTCCCGCAACGCACCAATAGCGACCACGGCGACGGCTCGAGAGGCGTGACTGCTCGTGGGC
>CAWIKH010000001.1:0-188888 GCA_963836715.1 uncultured Solirubrobacterales bacterium | reverse complement strand
TTGCGGGTCTCTACCCGCCCAAGACGCTTGCCGCCCGCTCAAACGCCCCGTCGGAAATTATACCTCGCGAATGCTGTTCATCCCGTTGAACGACGCATGGGCATGACGACCTATTTCGGGTTGCGGCCTCTGGATGCGATAAATCGTCTCGTCCCGGAAACCGGTAAGGGTGGAAAATGGAGGCAGCAGTCGCGGCGCAGCGCGGAGGCAAAGTGCGCTTCGTCGCCCTACACCTACAGCACTCACCGATCGAAGATGAGCTGAAAGAGGCGTTTGCTCGCCTCCTTGGCTCGAGCGCGTTCACGCTCGGCGCCGAGGTGGAGCGATTCGAGGCCGAGTTCGCCGAGTACTCGCACGCCCGGCACTGCGTCGGTGTCGCCTCGGGCACTGCCGCGCTCTCGCTGATGCTAGAGGCGTACGGCATCGGCCCTGGCGACGAGGTCATCGTCCCTGCGCACACGTTCATTGCGTCCGCGCTAGCCGTCCAGCACGTCGGCGCGACGCCCGTGATTTGCGATGTGCTCGAGGGCACCGGGCTTGATCGATCCCGCACGCGGCCCGGGCCGCTGTCGGCCCGCGCACCGCGGCGATCCTCGCCGTCCATCTTTACGGGCAGCCGTGCGACATGGACGCGATCCACGCGTTCGCCGGGCCGCGCGGCCTGCTTGTTCTCGAGGACGCGGCGCAGGCGCACGGGGCGACCTATCGCGGCCGCCGCGCTGGCTCGCTGGGCAACGCCGCGGCGTTCTCGTTCTATCCGAGCAAGAACCTGGGCGCTCTGGGCGACGGCGGCGCGGTCTGCACCGACGATGACGTGCTGGCGGCCCGGCTGCGCCGGCTGCGCAACCTCGGGCAGCGGACCAAGGGCGAGCACGTCGAGCTCGGCTACAACGAGCGGCTTGACGGGCTCCAAGCAGCGCTGCTGCGGGTCAAGCTCGCCCATCTCGACAGCTGGAACGAGGCGCGGCGGGCGCATGCGGCGCAGTATCGGGAGCTGCTCGAGCCGACCGTGCAGCTGGTCGAGGAGCGGCCGGAGAGCCCGTCCGTTCACCACCTGTTCCCGGCGCGGTTCGAGAGCCGCGACGCGGTCGCGAGGACGCTCGGCGAGTACGGGATCGAGACCGGCGTTCACTACACGCCCGCGGTCCACCAGCACCCGGCTTGGGGCGAGCTCCCCGCTCCGCCACGGCGCGGTTCCCGTTCGCGGAGGCATGGGCAGCTGAGGAGCTGTCTCTGCCGATGCATCCAGATCTCACGCCGGACGAGATCGAACGCGTCGCCGAGGCGGTTCACGCGGCCGTCGATGTTCCGAACGCACGATCAGGAGAGAACCGATGCTGAACTCCGCCTGACGATGATTCACGGCCGACGAGACCGGCGCCTCCAAGGCGCGCCGATCGGGATCGCGGTCGTCGGGCTTGGCTACTGGGGGCCGAACCTGCTGCGCGTCCTCGGCGACAACCTCGACGCCGAGGTGCGCTGGATCTGCGACCTCGACACCGAGACGGCTGGCCAAGTACCGGCGCCGGCATCCCGAGGCGCGGGTCACGACCCGGCTCGAGCGCGTGCTCGCCGATCCGGACGTCGACGCGGTGATCATCGCCACGCCCGTGCACACGCACTACGACGCTTGCCGCGCAGGCGCTCCGCGGCGGGCAAGCACGTGTTCGTCGAGAAGCCGCTCGCGCCGTCGACGCGAGCTGGCCGACGACCTCGCCGCGCTGGCGCGCGAGCGCGGCCGGATCCTGATGTGCGGTCACACGTTCCTCTACAGCCCGCCGGTGCGCGCGGTGAAGCGGATGATCGAGGCCGGGACGCTCGGCGACATCTTCTTCATCTCCTCGAGCCGCGTGAACCTTGGCCTGCATCAGCGCGACGTGAGCGTGATCTGGGACCTCGGGCCGCACGACTTCTCGATCCTGCTCTACTGGCTGAGCGAGCTCCCGACCAGCGTGCGGGCGGTGGGTCGCGACTCGATCGTCAAGGGCATCGCCGACGTCGCGTTCGTCACCATGACGTTCGCATCGGGAATCGTCGTCAACGTCGAGCTCAGCTGGCTGGCGCCGAGCAAGCTGCGGCGGACGGTTCTCGTCGGCAGCGAACGGATGGTCATCTACGACGACGGCGCCCCCGAGCCGGTCCGGCTGTTCGACCGCGGCGTCGTCTACCGGGATCCCGAGACGTTCGGCGAGTACCACCTGTCCTACCGCAGCGGCGACGTCATCTCCCCGATGATCGAGTCGCACGAGCCGCTCGGGCTTGAACTCGCCGACTTCGTCAAGGCGATCCAGAACGCCGATCAGATGGAGTTCCATACCGCGATGGCGCGCAGCGTCGTCCGGATCGTCGAGGCGGCGGACGAGTCGCTCCGAGGCGGGGCCGGGAAGTGTCGCTCGACCACGGCGACATCGGAACTCAGCTGACCCCGCGTCGAGAGCTCGCGGCCGTATGACCGCGCGCTCCGCGGGTTGGGGGGGGGGGGGGAGGGACGTTCGGGGTGGGGGGGTGGACGGGGGCTCGACCGAGACGAGGACAGGCGGTACCTAGCCCAATTTCCCACCGAGACCGCACTAAGGGCTAGGGCGATTCGCTGGTGCCAAGCGCCCTCTGAAGCTAGGTTTAGTGAGCACCGCACAACTTGGACAAACGTTGATGCGGGGCACCAAATTCAGCAGAACGGACTTCGAGAGAAGGGGGCCAGCCGATCGGGTCCACGGGGCGCAAGAAGTTGCACCCGACCGGCTGAAATCAGTCATGAATACAACTTTCCGTGTCAAGGCACTCGAGCACAACAACCGGGACGAAGCGATCGACCGGGCGGTGGTGGCGGCTAAGACGGGTGACATGGAGGCCATTCGCTTCCTGTACCTCCGCTACAAGGACAACATCTACGGATACGTGCTGAGCATCGTTCGCGAGCAGCATGGGGCCGAGGATTGCACGCAGCAGGTTTTCATGAAGCTGATCTCGGCCATCCAGAAGTACGAACCGCGAACGGTGCCGTTCACCGCGTGGATCCTCAGGGTGGCGCGGAACATCGCGATCGATCATCTTCGTCAGCGACGCGCGGTGCCGCGGGAGGAGGTCTTCGGGCCGACCCGCGAGACCGACGAATCAAGCCGCGAGTGCCGCTGGGGGCTCCAGTCGGCGCTCGAGGCGCTCCCTGAGGAACAGCGCAACGTCGTCGTGCTCCGGCATCTCGTGGGTCTCTCGCCGGGCGAGATCGCCACGCGGATGGGGCGGACGGAGTCCTCGATCCACGGGCTGCACCACCGCGGTCGGCTCACGCTCAGGCGCGAGCTAGCCGACCTCGACTGCGCGCCCACGGCTCGAGCCGCCTAGCACGGTTGCCGGCTACGCGGGAGCGACAACCGTCATCCCATGCTGGCGGGCGCCTTCGGCGAATTGTGCGTGATAGGTCATCACGGCGTCGAGTCGTTCGGCGGCCACGAGTCGCAATGCCGTGACCAGGTGAATGGCGTCGAGCGTCCCGACTGTGCTCGGCGCAACCGATTCCGCGGCGGTGAGCAGCTCGTCATCGACGGGCAGCAGAGCAACACCGAGCAGAAGCTGATCCGCGCCTGCGAGCAGGCCCTCGCGCAACGCCAGCCGCCTCAGTTCGACCCGTAGGAGCCGGCTCGCGACGCGGTGTTCGAAGCCCGAGAGTTCACGCAGAACCGCGGGTGCGTCGGGCGCACCGTACCGGGTGGCGAGATCTGCGTAGACGCCGGTCGCCGCCGGTACCAGCCGGGCGACCACTTCGCCGCGCTCTGTCACAAGTAGGTCCTCCCCGGCCTTGACGCGTTGGAGGTACGGGTAAGGTCTGAGGCGGGTATGCCCATCGGCCTGTTCGATACCGAGACCCCCTGCTCGCCCTCCGCGAGCGGATCATCGAGCGCCTGGCGGCGGTCGTCGAGCGCGGCGTCTACATACTCGGGCCGGAGGTCAAGGCGTTCGAGCAGGAGTTCGCCGACTATCTCGGCGTTCGCCACGCGATCGGCGTCGCGAACGGCACCGACGCGATAACGATCGCGCTGAAGGCACTCGGCGTTGGTCGTGACGACGAGGTCGTGGTGCCGTCGTTCACATTCTATGCGTCGGCGGAGGCGATCGTCACCGCCGGGGCGCGCCCGGTCTTCTGCGACGTCGACCCGGCGACCCGCAACGTCACCGCCGACACGGTTCGAGCGGTGCTGAGGCCCCGCACGAAGGCGATCGTCGCGGTTGACCTGTTCGGTTGCCCGGCCCCGCTGCCCGAGCTCCGCGAGCTGGGCGTCCCCGTCCTCGAGGACGCCGCCCAGGCGGCGGGCGCGAGCCTCGACGGCCGCCGCGCGGGCTCGCTCGGTAACGTCGCCACGTTCTCGTTCTATCCGTCGAAGAACCTCGCCTGCTTCGGCGACGGCGGCGCGATCACGACCGACGACGACGAGGTCGCCGAGCTCGTGCGCGCGCTCCGCTTCCACGGCTCCCGTGACAAGCAGACGTTCGAGTACATCGGCTACAACTCGCGCCTCGACGAGCTCCAGGCCGCGATCCTGCGCGTGATGCTGCCCGAGCTCGACGGCTGGTCCGATCGCCGGCGCGCGGGGGCGCAGGCGTACGCCGACGCGGGCATCGACCGGTACGTGACCCCGCCCGCGGTTCCTGACGGCGTCCAGCCGGCCTGGCATCTGTACGTGGTCACTCACCCCCGCGCCGATGAGCTGATCGCGGGCCTGGCCGACCATGGCGTCCAGGCTCGCGCCTACTACCGCACGCCGCTGCATCAGCAGCGCCCGATGGCGCGCTGGGCGCCGCCCGCCGGCTCGCTGCCGGCGACCGATGAGCTGTCCCGGACGAACTTGGCCTTGCCGATGAGCGCCGCGCTCGACCCTGAGCGCGCCGGCGAGGTCGTGGCCGCGCTCGCCGCGGTCCTCGGCGACTGAGTTCGCCGCGGTCCTCGGCGACTGAGCCAGCGGCGGTCCTTGGCGACTGAGCTCGCCGCGGCTCTCGGCGGCCGACCCGGCGCGCTCAGCGCCAGCGCTCGATCAGGTCCTCGTCGGGAACGCGCCGGACGGCACGCGCCGGCACGCCCATCACGACCTCGCGCGCGCCGACGTCCTTCGTGACGAGCGCGCCGGCGGCGACGAACGCCTCCTCGCCGATCACCACGCCCGGCACGAGCACCGCGCCGCCGCCGACCCGGCATGCGCGGCGAAACGTGGGGCCCTCGAGCGGCGCTCCGCGCGGGTGGCGCCCCATCGTGTGATCGTTGGTCGTGAGCACGCCCGGACCGAGGAACACGTCGTCCTCAACGACGGAGCCCCCGGTGACGTATACGCCGGTCTGAATCAGGACTCGGGCGCCGACCTGCGCGTCGAAGTCGACCGAGGAGGCGCGGCCCACGACCGATCCGGCTCCGATCCGGGCGCGTTCGCGGACCTGCGCCTGGTCGCCGATGATCGCCCCCGCGGCCACGTGCGCGCCGGCGTACACGACTGCTCCGCAGCAGACCGTCACGTCCGACTCGAGTACGAGTGGGGCGAGCTTGCCCCGGGCGGCGCTCGACCCGGGGCGGAGGCGAGGTCGCTTCCCGAGCACCGCGCCGTCCTCGATAATGCAGCGCTCGCCGACCTCGGTGCCGGCGTGGACCACCGCGCCCGAGCCGATCGCCGACTCCGCGCCGATCCGGGCGCCGTCGTGGATGACAGCGCCGGGCGCGACCGCGACGTCCTCGGCAACCTCAGCGCCAGGGTGGATGCTCGCCTCCATGGGCGCGCAGTCTATGCAGGGCGGGCGGGCTCAGCCGGTGGCGAGCTCGTCGAGCCGGCGGGCGATGAACTCCCGCTCGGCCGGATTGCGCGTCAGCTCGAGCGCCCGGCGATAGGCGTCGCTCGCCTCGGACGGACGGTCGAGCCGGCGCAGGAAGTCCGCCCGGACGGCGTGCAGGAGGTGGTAGCGCTCGAGCCCCTCGATCCGGTCGACCAGCTCGAGGCCGTCTTCCGGGCGTCCCGCCTCGGCCACCGCCACCGCCCGATTCAAAGCGACCACCGGCGAGGGGACGAACACCAGCAGCTGCTCGTACAGCGCCGCGATCTGCGGCCAGTCGACCTCCTCCGCCGACGCCGACGCGGCGTGCAGCGCGGCGATCGACGCCTCGAGCTGGTAGCGGCCGGGACGCCGTAGCCGGAGCGCGCGGTTCAATATCCGGACCCCTTCTTCGATCTCGGCTCCGTCCCACCGCGAGCGGTCCTGATCGGAGAGCAGGATCAGCTCACCCGCGGGGCCGGTCCGGGTGCCCCGGCGCGAGTCGTGGAACAGCATCAGCGCGAGCAGCCCCAGCACCTCCGGCTGGTCGGGCATCAGCGTCGCCAGCAGCTTGCCCAGGCGGAGCGCCTCGGCGCACAGCTCAGTCCGCAGCAGATCCGCGCCCGCGGTGGCGGCGTAGCCCTCGTTGAAGATCAGGTAGATGACCGCGAGCACGGCGTCGAGGCGGTCAGGCAGCGCCGCGTCGCCCGGCAGCTCGAACGAGATCCCGGCGTCGCGAATCTTGCGCTTGGCCCGCACCAGGCGCTGCGACATCGTGACGTCGGAGACAAGGAACGCGCGCGCGATCTCCGCGCCGGTGAGGCCGCCGACCGCCTGGAGCGTCAGCGCCACCCGCGCCTCGGGCGCGAGCGCCGGGTGGCAGCACGTGAACAGAAGGGACAGGCGCTCGTCGCCGACCTCGGCGAGGCTGTCGGGGAGGAGATCCACGTCTCCGGACTCGTTCGGCGCGCCGAGTTGCTCGAGCTTCTCCTCGGCGGTCCGCCGGTGGCGCAGCCGGTCGATCGCGCGGTTGCGTGCCACCGTGTACAGCCACGCGGCCGGTGTCCTCGGCGTGCCGTTACGAGACCAGGTCTCAATGGCCAGCGCGAACGCCTCCTGGAGCGCGTCCTCGGCCAGTTCGAAGTCACGCAGCCCGCCGACGAGCGCGGCGAGCACGCGGGCGCGGTGCTCGCGAAACGCCTCCTCGACGGCCTGGCTGGCCGCGCCCTGATCGGTGGGCGGCATCCCACCCAACGTTACCTTTGCGGCTGTGAACGTCCGCAGGGCACGGCACGACGACCTCGAAGCGGCGGCTCGCACGATCGCCGCGGTCGCCGAGGAGGACTTTCTCGGTGCCCAGCCACCGGTCGACATCGGCGACCGCGTCGGCCGCTTCCGCGAGCTGATCGAGCGAGGGGATCCGGCCACGCTGTGGGTGCTGGAAGACGACGACGGCCAGGTGGTCGGCCACGCGGCCGTGCAGGAGAGCGTGGCCGGCGTGCTGTCGCTCGGGATGGCGATTCTCGCGCCGGCGCGCGGCCGGGGTGGCGGACGCGCCCTGCTGGACGCGGCGAAGCAGCACGCTCGGTCGTGCGGCGCCCACAAGATCTCGCTCGAGGTGTGGACCGACAACGCCCGCGCGATCGCGCTGTACGCGGCGGCCGGATTCGAGGTCGAGGGCCTGCGGCGCGATCATTACCGCCGCCGCGACGGACGGCTGCGCAGCACGCTGATCATGGCGTGGCGGGCCGATAACGGATAAATCACCGGTGGCCAACGCGGGTAACTACTCTCTGAGAGGTACCCCACGAACGGAGCGAGAAGATGAGCAACCCATTGCGCGACATCGAGGCACTCGGTCAGTCGATCTGGCTGGACAACATCAGCCGCCAGGTGCTCGACGATGGGGTCCTGCGGCGCCTGATCGAAGAGGACGGGCTGAGCGGGGTGACGTCCAACCCCACCATCTTCGAGAAGGCCATGGCGCACTCCGACCGCTACGACGACGAGTTCCGCGAGCAGCTTGGCGAGACCAGCGACGTCGAGGAGATCTTCAACCAGCTCGCCTACAAGGACATTCGTGACGCAGCCGACCTGCTGCGGCCGACGTTCGACCGCACCGCCGGCGCCGACGGCTACGTGTCCTTCGAGGTGGCGGCGTCGCTGGCGTTCGACGCCGACGGAACGATCGAGGCCGCCCAGCACCATCGCGCCCGCGCTCGATCGCGCCAACGTGCTGATCAAGGTGCCGGGCACCGACCCGGGCGTGCGCGCGTTCGAGGAGCTGACCGCGATCGGCCTGAACGTCAACGTCACGCTGCTGTTCGCGGTGTCGCGCTACGAGGCGATCGCGGAGGCTTACATCCGCGGGCTCGAGCGTCGCGCCGAGCGCGGGGAGTCGCTCGAATCGGCCGCGTCGGTGGCGAGCTTCTTCGTCTCTCGCGTGGACACCAAGGTCGACGCGGCGCTCGAGGGCAGCGGACGCGAGGACTTGCGCGGCAAGGCCGCGGTGGCCAACGCGAAGATCGCCTACCGCTCGTTCCAGCAGATCTTCAGCGGGCCGCGCTGGGAGGCGCTGGCGGCCAAGGGCGCGCGCGTTCAGCGGCCGCTGTGGGCCTCGACCTCGACCAAGAACCCCGACTACTCGGACACCCTGTACGTCGACGACCTGATCGGTCCGGACACCGTCAACACGATGCCCAATCAGACGATCGATGCGACCCGCGACCACGGGACCGCCGAACGGACGGTAGACGTCGATGTCGACCAGGCGGTCGAGACGATGAAGGAGATCGAGGCGGCCGGCGTCGACGTCGAGGACATCGTCCTGCACCAGCTCGTCGACGAGGGCGTCGCGTCGTTCGCGAAGTCCTACCAGGACCTGCTCGACGCGATCGAGCGCAAGGCGTCACAGCTGACCGCGGCGTAGCTTCAGTGTGTGTCCGCATCGGGTGACCGCGACCGACCTCGGGGATCGGCCAGTCCTGCGTCACGTGAGAAGCTCATCGAGCGCCGATAGGAAGCGCTCCGCGGAGTCGACCGCGCGCTTCGCCTGGTCTTCTTCGACCACGAGCGCATCGTAGTCGGCCGCCTCTCGCAGCTCGGCGAGTCGTTCCGCCTCCTTGACGAGTTCGAGCGGAAATGACTCCTCGGCGCCGAGGGTCTGCCGCAGCAGGATCCATGTCCCGCGATGCGTCTTCGCGTAAAGGTCCCGCTCGCTCAGGGCGGCGCGGGCCCCGTAGAGCATCGCGTAGTACGCGGCGCCCACGGCGATCGCGTAGTCGCCCTGGTCGACGCTCCTCCTCGCCCCCTCCAGGCGCTCCCGCGCCCGGTCGTAGAACTCCTGCGAGCGCGGGCTCACGATCCCCCGTACAGCACGATCTTGTCGCGATCGACCTCGCGGATGAAGAACGAGTCGATGCGGCGCCGGCCCTCGAGCCAGTTCGGGTCGTAGACCTTGATCGAGACGATCGGTCGGGGCAGCTCCAGCTCGTCGACCGCCTGGTCGACGAGCCCGATCGCCGTAAGGACATCGTCCTCCTCGTCCGCGTCGGCGATGGCCAGCAGGTCGATGTCCGACTCCGGGTGGGGCCGCTCGCCTCGCGCACGCGAACCATAAAGCCACACACAGCGCAAGCGACCGCTGAAGCGCTCGCGCATGAGAACGATCAAGCGCTCCACGACACGTCGCTCATCCTCGGTCAACGACGTATCAGCAAGAGTGGGCACGGCCTGAATGTAGTTGTTTGCGCGGCGCTCGCGCGCTCCGCTCACATGCGACCTACGCCATGCGCCCGGGCGTTCCGAATGCGGCCTGGAGCGCGCGGCGGACCTGCTCGACGGTGACCACGCCCCGCAGGATTCCGTCGCCGTCGACGGCCATCAGCGCGCCGAGCCGGCCGAGGTTCTCCGAGGACAGGACCTCGGTGATCGGACGGTCCTCGTTGACCTGCCAGCCGCCGTCCTGCTCGGGCTCGAGCACGGCCTCCATGGTCAGCCAGTCCTCGCCCCGATCCTGGGCGGCGGTCAGCCGCTCCTGACGTGCGATCCCGAGGAAGCGCCGGCCGTCGTCGACGACCGGGAACCACGACCACCCGTAGCGCAGGAAGAACTCGTCGAGCGCCTGGGCGACCGCGGTCCGCGACGGAATCGCCACCGGCTGGCGGTCCATGATGTCCGCGACCCGGACCCCTTCGATCCGGGCGCTCAGCGCGGTCTGTACGAGCGCCGCCTTGGCCGACTGGTAGAGCAGGAACGCGATCGCGATCAGCCACAGCCCGGTGAAGCTGCGATAGCCGAGCAGCAGCCACACGCCGATGCCGGCGACGAGCAGCCCGAAGCCCTGCCCCATCTTTGCCGCCACCCGCGTGCCGCGCTGCTTCTCGCCGGTCACCCGCCAGACGATCGCCCGGGTCATCCGGCCGCCGTCGAGCGGGAACGCCGGCACCAGGTTGAACAGCAGCAGGAGCACGTTCCAGAACAACAGCCAGCTGAGCGACAGCAGCACCGGCGTGATCTTGACCGTGCTGTCGAGCTCGGCGGCATGGATCAACCGGTGGGGGCCGACGATCGCGAGGTCGACGGCCAGGCACAGGATCACGAATCCGAACGTGGCCAGCGGACCCGCCGCGGCGATCTTGAAGTCCTCGCCCGGGTTCGCCGCGTCGCGGCTCATCTCGGTCAGCCCGCCGAACAGGAACAGATCGATCCGGCGGACGGCGATTCCTTCCCTGCGGGCCACGAGGGCGTGGCCGAGCTCGTGCACGATCAGCGACGCGAACAGGACCAGGACCGTGACCACCGTGGTCAGGTAGGCGATCCCGTCTGAGCTGTGCAGCGCCTGCCGGAACTCCCCGGACAACAGGAAGATCATCAGGAATAGGATCAGGAACCAGCTGCGATCGACCCCGATCCGAAAACCGAAGAGGTCCATTAGCTTTATCGACGACGGCCGCCTCCACATGCTGCAATGGTCGCACAGGGGCCAAGTTGGCTTTGCTTGGATTGAATTTCACTAGACAGATGTCAGACCCATTTGAACAACTACGCGAGCGGATGGCCGCGCTCGCGGACCTCAGAAACGTCGCCCAGCTACTCGACTGGGACCAGCAGACGATGATGCCCGCCGGGCGGGGCGCCGGCTCGCGCCGAGACGGTCGCCACCGTCCAGAAGATCAGCCACGAGATGTTCGTCTCCGACGAAACCGGCCGGTTGATCGAAGCCGCGGCAGCCGATCTCGATGGTGCCCCGTCCGATTCCGACGAAGCATCGCTGGTCCGGGTGACCAGTCGCCAATGGGACAAGGCGCGCCGCGTGCCGGCGCACCTCGCCGCCGACCTCGCGCGCGCCGGCTCGATCGGTCACCAGGCCTGGGTCCTGGCGCGGGAGGCCTCGGACTTCGCCGCGTTCGTCCCGTATCTGGAGCGGAACTTCGAACTGGCCCGCCGGTACGTCGACTGCTTCGACAGTTTCGACTGTGCGTACGACGTGCTACTCGACGACTACGAGCCAGGAGGGCGCACGAGCGAGGTCGCCCGGCTGTTCGACCAGCTGAAGGGAGAGCTGCGACCGATGATCGCGGAGGTGGAACAACACCGCGACCGCGTTGACGACTCGCTGTTGTACGGTTACTTCCCCGTCGATCGACAGCGGCAACTGGTCGCGTGGCTGCTCGAGCAGATGGGCTTCGACCGCTCCACCTGGCGGATCGACGACGCGGTCCATCCGTTCGCCACCGGCTTCAGCAATCGCGACGTTCGGATCACCACGCGTTGGGACGAGAGCTTCCTCCCGACGTCGATGTACGGCGCGATGCACGAGTGCGGTCACGGTCTGTACGAGGAGGGCGTCGCGCAGTCGCTGCAGCGCACACCGCTCGGCCACGCGGAGTCGCTGGCCCTGCACGAGTCTCAGAGCCGGCTGTGGGAGAACATGGTGGGCCGTGGCCGGGGGTTCTGCGGGGTGCTCGCGCCGTGGATCGTGGACCTGTTCGGGGAACGGCTGTCCGCGCTCGACGGCGACAGCCTTTACCGCGCTGTCAACCGCGTCGCGCCCTCGTTGATCCGTGTGGAGGCCGACGAGGTCACATACGGTCTCCACATCATCGTCCGGTTCGAGCTCGAACAGGAGTTGATCGATGGGCGGCTCGCGATCCGCGACCTGCCCGAGGCGTGGAATGCCCGCTACAAGGAGTACCTCGGGATTGAGGTGCCTGACGACGCCCACGGCGTGCTCCAGGATGTGCACTGGGCGGCCGGGCTGATCGGTTACTTCCCGACGTACGCACTCGGCAACCTGATCGCGGGACAGATGTTCGAGCGCGCACACGCGGACTTGCCAGACCTCGAGGCCCAGCTCGCCGCGGGCGAGCTGCACGGCCTGCGCGAGTGGCTGCGCGAGCATGTCCACCGCCACGGCGCGAAGTTCTCGAGCCGCGAACTGCTCGACCGGCTGGTCGGCGGTCCGATCGCGGTGGGTCCGTTCGTCGACTACCTGAAGGCGAAGCTCAGTCAGGTGTACGAGTTGGAGCTTCGCTGACTGCCGCTTGCGACAGCCGGCACCGCGGCGGCCGCTCCGCGGCGAGCGGCACGATAACTTGGCGCGAGGAAACCGAAAAGGAGATGAGCCGAAGTGACTGATTCGCCCGTACGAGTAGCCGTGACCGGGGCCGCTGGCCAGATCGGTTACGCGATCCTGTTTCGCATCGCCAGTGGCCAGCTGCTGGGTCCCGACACGCCCGTTCACCTGTCGCTGCTCGAGATTCCAGCGGCACTGAAGGCGGTCGAGGGCACCGCGATGGAGATCGACGACTGCGCGTTTCCGTTGGTCGCTGGGGTCGACATCACCGATGACCCGAACAAAGCGTTCGACGGCGCGAGCGTCGCGCTTCTGATCGGCGCGCGGCCGCGGACCAAGGGCATGGAGCGCAGTGACCTGCTGGAGGCGAACGGCGGCATCTTCAAGCCTCAGGGCAAGGCGCTCAACGATCACGCGGCATCGGACGTCAAGGTGCTCGTCGTGGGGAACCCGGCCAACACGAACTGCCTGATCGCGAAGAGCCACGCGCCCGACATCCCGGCCGAGCGCTTCACCTCGATGATGCGGCTCGATCACAATCGCGCGATCGCTCAGCTCGCGGCCAAGGTGGGCGCCACCGTGCGCGACGTCACCAACATGACCGTGTGGGGAAACCACTCCCCAACCCAGTACCCCGACATCTTTCATGCGAAGGTCAAGGGTCAGAACGCTGCCGAAGCGGCCAACGACCAGGAGTGGCTCGAGAACGACTTCATTCCCACGGTCCAGAAGCGCGGGGCCGCTGTGATCGATGCGCGCGGCGCCTCCAGTGCCGCGTCGGCCGCCAACGCGGCGGTCGGTCACGTGCGCGATTGGGTACTCGGCACGCCCGAGGAAGACTGGGTCTCGATGGGAATCCCGTCCGACGGCTCTTACGGCATCGACGAGGGCCTGATCTTCGGCTTCCCCGTCACCTGCTCGGGCGGCTCATACCAAATCGTCCAGGGACTCGACCTGAACGACTTCTCCAAGGCGCGGCTCGACGTGACTGTCAAGGAACTGACGGACGAGCGCGAGACGGTGAAGCAGCTCGACCTGACCTGATCTGAGAGGCTGTCCAAAGAACCTGGGAGCTGCCTCGCAAGGGGCGGGAGCCGCCTCGCGCTGCCCGCCGTCGGCGATGCGAGGCGGCGCTCCCGGTCCTGACTCTTGACCCGAGGTTAGCCGGCTGGGTGCCAGCCCTGGCCGTCGCGCTTGACCTGACCGTCGGTGAGCAGCCGCGGCATGACCCGGTACAGATAGTTCGGTTCGATACCCATCTTCTCCGCGATCTGCGGAATCGTGATGCCGGGCTGGCTGCGCACGAGCTCCAGCGCCTGGTTGGCACGCGTGCCGCCGCGGCTGCGACCACGCGGTCGACCGGGACGGCGGCCCGTGCGGCGCCGGGTGGTTGTCGTTGTCGCGGCGGCAGAACGTGCCGCGCGCGGGCGACCCGGACCACGCCGGGTACCGACGAGCGCTGAGCGTGCTGCCTCCAGCTTCGAGACCTCTTCCTTCAGCTCGCGGAGACGATCATCGATCTCCTTCACGGTGCTGTCGACAAAGCCAGCCAAATTGGCTCTCCTCCCGAGGGATGAACGATAAAAGCACCAAACAAGATACAGATAGTTACTGACGGCGTGTCAAGGCCGCTCGAGCAGTGCCTTCAGACGAGCCAGTGAATTGTGCGCTTCACGCTCGGATGTGGCCCCGACAATGAACCGGCTGGCCACGTTTCCCAGTCGCCCGCCAGGGGGCGCGAACTCGTTCGTGTAGGCGAACCTCGTCGGCCCGTCGCCATCGGCCGAGAGCTCGTACCGGATGCGTGCAAGAGAATGTGCAGGGCCCTGGCCTTCCCACTCGGCACGCTCAGGAGACCTGACGTCGGTCAGCGTCCAGTGAACGTGGAACGAGACGCCGCGTATGTGGAGTACCTGCTCCATCGTCGATCCCCTGCGCATCGGCTCGTCTGAGATGTTCCTGACCGAGCGGTGAATCGTGACCCAGTCCTTGAGGTGATCGGGATCCATGACGGTGTCCCACACCCGTTGTATCGGCGCATCGATCTCGATCGTCGCGTGGACGGTGCTCATGACGGCGCAGACACTAACGAGCGCGGCAAGTGGTCGTCCCGGTAGGTACTACCGTGCGGCCAGCCGCTCGGTTGCCTCCCACTCGCCCAGCGCATGCTCGATCGCGGAGTCGAGTGAGTGGAGTCTGACATCGAACAACTCGACAGCACGGTTGTCGCGAGGAAGCAGATCCTGGTCGAGGCTCTCCATCAACGGCCCGATCAGCTCATGCCGTTCGCCGGCGATCACAGCCGACACCCGGCTCGCGATCGGTGTCAGCGTGAGCCGCTTGAAGCTGATCGTCGGACGTGCCACCAGCATGTGATCCCTGATCCTGTCGATCAGCTCGCCGTAGGTCACCGTGTCCAGGCCTCCGATGTCGAGCGACTGCCCGCACACCTCGTCGCTGGTGGCCGCGCGCGCGAGCATCTCGATCACGTCGCGCTCGTCGATCGGGCGCGTCGCGTGCGTTCGCCAGGCGGGCACCGCCAGGACGGGCAGCCGCTCGACCAGCCTCACCAGGAACCGGAACGATCGGGACTGGGCGCCGATGACGATCGAGGCGCGGAACGCCACCGAGCACGGACTCGCCGCCAGGAGGATCTCCTCCACGGCGAGGCGGCTTGTGAGATGGGCTGACCCCGGACCGCCTTCCGGTACGAGTCCGCCGAGGTAAATGATCCGCTGGACGCCGGCCGCACGCGCATCGCGCGCGAAGTTCTCGGCCGCGGTCCGCTCGCGGGCGCCGAACGCGAGGTCGCCGGCGTCCCCCTCGCGCGACGCGGGGTCGGCGACCGGCTCCATCGAGTGGATCAGGAAGTAGGCGACGTCGATCTCGTGCAGGGCGTCGGCGAGCCCCTCGCCCGACACGGCATCGCCGGCGACGATCGGGATGCGCGACTGCGCGGCGGGCGGGTGCCGGCTGAACCCACGAACGGCGTGGCCGTCGCGCTGGAGCCGGGGAGCCAGCCGTGAGCCGACGAAGCCGGTAATGCCGGTTACAAGGACGTTCATCTTGACGTGTGCGCGGTCGTTTCGAGCCGGGGCGCCATCCGCCGACGAAAGCTACGGAAATTGCGCCACGTTTCCGCGCGGTCTCGAAACATCCCGCTGTTTGCAGGGATTTACCCCAGTGTGAACTTCTTGCGATTTCCGGAAATCGACGTTGCAGAAGGGGGGAGAAGTCCGATTTGATGGTCGCCGACGAGGTCGAGCTTTTTCGTAAGGAGGACCGGGTGACGGACGTGCGGACGCGGGCGCTGAAGGTGAGCTGCGAGGACTGTTTCTTCCATCAGAACCGCCTCTGTGCGGTGTCGGATGCAGGCCCGTGCGCGACGTATCGCCCCAACCATCCCGACGGTCTGCGGCCGCCGAGCCAGTTGCGGTTCGTGTTCCGGCAGGACCGCCGGCTCCAGGTTGCGTGGGCGTTCCCGTCGCCGAGCGAGCAGGTCGCGATGCACGCCGGCGTGTAGCGCCGACGCCGCACGCACGCCGGGGCTCGCGGGGTCGCCGGCGTGTAGTGTTCGCGGCCGTGTACTGGCCGCTCATCATCGGGTTCGTGTGTTTCGTGCTTATCACGATCCTGATCGGCTGGATAGTCGACGCGCCACGCCGGCGCGGCACGGACCGGCACTGACCGCCTTCCTGTCCGTGAGAGCCCCGTTCCGCGTCCTCCGTTGACTTCACTGATGGAGCGCCTGCCCACCAAGCTGTCCGGTCCAGTGCTGCTCAAGCCCGTCGTGCACGGAGACGATCGTGGCTTCTTCCTGGAGACGTACAGGCAGAGCTCCCTGGGCGAGCTCGGCATCGCCGACGAGTTCGTCCAGGACAATCACTCGCGCTCGCGCCGCGGAGTCGTGCGCGGTATGCACTTCCAGCCCGGGATGGCCAAGCTCGTCCGCTGCGCCCGGGGGTCGATCTACGACGTCGTCGTCGACCTCCGTCGTGGCTCCCCGACGTTCGGTCACTGGGAGGGTGTCGAGCTCGACGACTCCGCTCATCACCAGCTGTACTGCCCGGACGGCTTCGCCCACGGCTTCTGCGTGCTCAGCGAGGTCGCCGACGTCGTGTACATGACCTCCGGCTATTACGACCCGGCGCTCGAGAGTGGGTTCGCCTACAACGACCCTGCCGTCGGGATCGAGTGGCCGGAGGACGTGGCGCTGACGGCGTCCGCGCGCGACTCGGGCGCCCCGGCGCTGGCCGCGATCGCGGACTCGCTGCCGTTCGAGTACCGGTGAGCCGAACCGCATAGCTGGACGCGCCCGGGCCTCGCGAGCGGGCGCACCGGTCCTCGCCAACCGACGCGCCGGGTCCTCGCGAACCGACGCGCCGGGTCCTCGCGAACCGACGCGCCGGGTCCTCGCCAACCGACGCGCCGGGTCCTCGCCAACCGACGCGAGCCTCGGGTGGGAGTCACTAGAGTGGCCCGTTGACCGAGAGAGGAGAGGTGTGCGTATCACCGTGCTGGGCAAGTCGCCGGCGTGGCAGGACGCCGACGGGGCATGCAGCGGATACCTGGTCGAGGAGGACGGATACACGTTGTTGCTCGACTGTGGCAACGGGGTGTTCTCCAAGCTCCGTCACCACCGCGATTACGTCGACGTCGATGCCGTGCTGATCAGCCACATGCACGCCGACCATTTCCTCGATCTGGTCCCGTACAGCTACGCGCTGTCATACGCGCCGCGGCAGCAGCCCGTCGCCGTCGCCGGCTGGCCGGGAACCGACAGGCCGGGAACCGACAGGCCGGCGCGGCCGCAGCTGTACGCCCCGATGGGCGCGGGTGAGCGGTTCCGTCGGCTCGTGTCCACGTGGGGCGACGAACATCTGATCGAGCGCGCGTTCGAACTGAGCGAGTACGACGGCGCAGACGAGCTCGCGCTCGGCCCGATCAACGTGCGCTTCTGTGAGGTTCCTCACTACACGCGGACGTTCGCGGTCGAGGTCCAGGGCCCGAGCGGCCGGCTGACCTACAGCGCCGACTGCAGCCCCAACGAGCAGCTCGTGCGGTTCGCTCGGGGAACCGACCTGCTGCTGATCGAGGCGACCCTGCCGCGGCCCGAGCGGATCGGCATGCGCGGCCACCTCACGCCGAGAGAGGCCGGCGACCACGGCCGGCGCGCCGGCGCCAGACGGCTCGTGATCACGCACTTCTCGGATGAGCTCGACCCGGAGTGGGTGCGGGCCGAGGCTGACACCGCATACGGTTGCCCGGTCGAGCTGGCGTACGACGGCGCCGTGTACACGCTGCCGGCCGGCGGGTGAGAGCGGTCGGCGTGTACGAGCACATCCGCCGGCCGGTGCTCGAACCGCTCGCGGACCGGCAGGCCGGCGCCTGAGCGCGCGGTTGGGCGTAGGCGCGGGCGGGCTCCGTGTGGCGGGCCTGTTGCAAATGATGTGACGGCTGCGCGTCCGGCCTTGCTGCCGCCGTCGCGCGTGTTTATAGTCGCGCCGACATAGCCGAACCGCCGCGCCACCAGACGCGGCGGACGGGGAGCCCAAGTCGTTGGGGCGAATCAGCCGGTGCTCCGGCTGTAGCGGTCGTCAATCCCGATCGCGAGCCCGTCAGCTAACCCCGTAGGCGCGACCGCAAGGGAGAACATATGACGCTGGATCGGCATGCCTATGCCGTCGCGCCACGGGACCGGCCCGCCTGCGACCTGAGGACGCTGTTCAGCCGTTGCGCGGCCGGGGACGCCCGCGCGCGGGAGACGATCATCGTGCGGTACCTGCCGCTCGCGCGACGGCTCGCGCGAGTTTACGAGGGTCGCGGCGAGCCGATCGAGGACCTGTGCCAGGCGGCCAGCGTCGGGCTGATCAGGGCAGTGGATCGATACTCGCCGGACCGGGGCGATGCATTCGCCGCCTACGCGAGGGCGATGATCCTCGGGGCGATCCGGCGGCACTTCCGTGACACGACGTGGCGGCTGCATGTATCGCGTCCGATGAAGGAACGCGCCGTCCGCGTCCTTCGCGCCGACGGGGCACTCAGCGCGACCCCGGGGACGCCGAGCGAGCCGGACGCGATCGCGGCGTACCTAGGTATCGCCCCCGAGGAGGTGGCCGAGGCACGACGTGCCCTGGAGGGGTATTTCCCCCGATCGCTCGACGCGACCCATGCGTCCCGGGATGGCGATGAGCTCTCGCTTCGCGAGGTCATCGGCGGCCAGGAGCTGGGGTACGAGCGGGTCGAAGTGTCTGTCGGTGTCCGGCGTGCGCTTCGCGGACTCGGGCCGCGGGATCAGAAGGTAGTGCTGTTGCGGCTGGTCTGCGAACTAGCCCAGGTCGATATCGCCCGGCGCGTCGGGGTGTCTCAGATGCAGGTCTCCCGCATCCTCCGCAACGCCGGCCCGGCGTTGACCACTTCCTGCGGGCTCGCCGTCAGCCCGTGACCAGACAGCGTTGTCGTGATGAGGCGGTGGCTCGGGCCGTTCGAGCCCAATGCGCGCCGCCGAGGGGCTAAGGGTCCGCGACTGAGTAAGTGGGCGGGATCCGACGCGCACCGGGCTATTAAGCTCCGCAGACATGTCCGAGCGTGACCTGTTCGCAAACTTCGAGCGGATGCGCCGCGAGATGGATCAGCTGTTCGGCGACGTGTTCGAGCGCGCCGGCATGGCGCGCCGCCGCGTCGGCTTCCTGCCGGCGGTCGACGTCGCGTACGCGCTGGATCCGCCGCGTGCGATCGTGACCGCCGAGCTGGCCGGGATCGACCCGAGCGAGATCGGCCTCGAGATCGAGGGGCGCAAACTGATCCTCACGGGGGTCAGGCGGCCGGCTGGCGCCCAGACCGACGTCTACCAGCAGGTCGAGATCGAGCGCGGGCAGTTCCAGCGGGTGATCGAGATCGGCGCCGACGTGCGCGCGCAGGACGCCAGGGCCGTGTACGAGGACGGCATGCTGCGGGTCGAGCTGCCGCTGGCCCGGCCCGAGGCCGGGGCTCGGGCGGTGCCGCTGACCGAGCGGGACGCCGGCACATGATCGAGGTCGGCACCGCTGAGCGCTCCGCGCAGGATGTGACGATCGGCGCCACGCGCGAGCTGCCCCAGGAGGTCGGCGTACTGCCGCTGCGGGACACGGTGACGTTCCCGGACATGCTGATCCCGCTCAACGTCGGCCAGCCCCGGAGCGTCGAGCTGATCAACGACGTGCTTCGGGGCGATCGCTCGATCGCGATGGTGGCGAGCCGCAACACCGACGCGGAGACCCCTGCGCCCGACGATCTGTACGACATCGGCGTGCTCGGTGCCGTGGCGCGAATGATCCGCGTTCCCGACGGCACGCTGCGCGTCCTGATCCAGGGTGGCCCGCGCATCCGGATCGTGCGCTGGGTGCGGACCGAGCCCTACCTGGTAGCGGAGATCGCCGAGGCGCCCGACGTCGTCGATCACACCCCCGAGCTGACCGCGCTGATGCGCAACGTCCAGCACACGTTCACGGACATCATCGAGCAGGTGCCGTACCTGCCCGAGGAGCTCCAGATCATGGTCGCCAACGTCGACGACCCCAGCGTCCTGACGCACCTGATTGCCGGCGCCCTGCGAATCAAGGCCGACGAGAAGGAGCAGCTGCTCGAGGAGGTCGACGTCACCAAACGGCTCCGGCGCCTGTCGGAGATCCTCGCGCGCGAGCTCGAGGTGGTGGCGATCGGCTCGAAGATCCAGTCGCAGGTCCAGTCCGAGCTCGACAAGGGCCAGCGCGAGTACTTCCTGCGCCAGCAGCTCAAGGCGATCCAGGAGGAGCTCGGCGAGGCGGACGAGGTCCAGGCCGAGGTCAACGAGCTGCGCACGCAGCTGGAGTCGCTCGAGCTGCCCGAGGTCGTCCGCAAGCAGGTCGATCGCGAGCTGGCCCGGCTCGAGCGCCTCCAGCCGGCGATGGCCGAGTACGGGGTGGTCCGCGCGTACCTCGAGTGGATCGCGGCGCTGCCGTGGGATAAGGAGACCGAGGACAACCTCGACCTCGAGCACGCACGCACGGTGCTCGACGAGGACCACTACGACATCGAGCAGGTCAAAGACCGGATCCTCGAGTTCCTCGCCGTAAGGAAGTTGAAGCCGGACGCGCGTGGGTCGATTCTGTGCTTCGTCGGCCCTCCCGGCGTCGGCAAGACGTCGCTCGGCCGCTCGATGGCGCGGGCGCTTGGGCGGAAGTTCGAGCGCATCAGCGTGGGCGGCCTCCGCGACGAGGCCGAGATCCGCGGCCACCGCCGGACGTACATCGGCGCGATGCCGGGCGCGATCATCCGCGCGCTGCGCGATGCCGCCGTCCGCAACCCCCTGTTGATGATCGACGAGATCGACAAGATGGGCTCGGACTTCCGCGGTGACCCGTCGAGCGCGATGCTCGAGGTGCTGGATCCCGAGCAGAACCACACCTTTCGCGACTACTACCTCGACCTCCCGTTCGATCTGTCGAACGTGATGTTCGTGTGCACCGCGAACACGCTCGACACGATCCCGGGGCCGCTGCGCGACCGGATGGAGGTGATCCAGCTCGCCGGGTACAGCGAGGAGGAGAAGCTCCAGATCGCGCGCCGCTACCTGGTCCCGCGCCAGATCGAGCGCAACGGCCTCAGCGCCAGCCGGATCGCGTTTACCGACCCGGCGCTGCGGGTGATCGTCGCCGACTACACGCGGGAGGCCGGGGTCCGTCAGCTCGAGCGCGAGATCGGCACGATCTGCCGGAAGGTGGCCAGGCAGGTCGCGGAGGGGAACGCCAAGCGCAAGGTCACGATCACCGAGCCGCGGGTCCGGGAGCTCCTTGGAAAGCGCAGGTTCTTCTCCGAGACCCGAAGGCGAACCTCGCGGCCGGGCGTCGCCACCGGTCTGGCGTGGACGCCGGCCGGCGGGGAGGTGCTGTTCATCGAGGCGACGGCGATGCCGGGCGGCGGCCGTCTCACGATCACCGGCCAGCTCGGCGACGTCATGCGGGAGTCCGCGCAGGCGGCGCTCTCGTACGTGCGCAGCAACGCCTCCGACCTGGTCCCCGGGCTCGCCGACGATTGGTTCGCAACCCACGACATCCACATCCACGTCCCGGCCGGCGCGACTCCCAAGGACGGCCCGAGCGCGGGAGTCGCGATTGTGACGGCGCTCGTCTCGCTGCTGTCACGGCGGCCCGTCCGCTCCGATGTGGCGATGACGGGGGAGATCACGCTGACCGGTCAGGTGCTCCCGATCGGCGGCCTCAAGGAGAAGGCCCTTGCCGCTCAGCGAAACGGGATCCGCTGCGTGATCGCGCCGCGGCTGAACGAGCAGGACGTAGACGAGATCCCTGAACACCTTCGCGAGGACCTCGAGTTCCACTTCGTCTCGACGGTCGAGGAAGCGCTCGAGACGGCGCTGCAGCGGCGAGCCGCGCGCAGGCGCCCGAAGGCCCTCCGCGCCGCATAAGCGGCACTCCGGCGAGCAGGCTGCCTGATGCAACTCAGTCGCGGGCAGAAACGTCCGACGGTGGGTCCTATTCGCGTATCCTGACCTGTCACGACCCCACGCAAAGAGGGAGACCAATGTCAACCAGAAGCAAGAAGTCCATGGCAGCTCCATTCAATGCCGTGGATATCGAGACGATCAGGAAGGCGACGCCCTACATCCAGCGCCTCATTCAGGACGCCCAGCTGAGGCAGAGCGTACGTACGGCCTTCGACTCGAGCAGGAGCGCATACGCGCGGCTCTCCAACGGCAAGCCGGCGACCAAGGTTCTGATCGAGGACAAGAAGCTCCAGCGCGACCTGCAGGTTGCGGTCGAGGCGTTCCGCGACGCGACCACGGCTCTGACCGAAGCCCCCAAGAAGCAGGTGAAGAAGAGTCGCGGGTTCGGTCGCAAGGTCATGATCGTGACGCTTGGCTTCGGCCTGGCGCTCGCCGGCAGCGAGAAGCTCCGCACGAAGGTGCTGGACACGATCTTCGGCAAGGAAGAGGAGTTCCAGTACACGCCGCCGCCAAGTACGCCGTCGACGCCGCCGAGCTCGCCGGTCGGAGCCACATAGCCAGACGTGAGTCGATATCGACCACCTGGATCGGGGGCGCCATCGGCGCCTCCGGCGCGTTAAGGAGTCGGTTCCTCACGGGGAGGGCCGACGGGCGCCACCGGGGCCTCGACTAGAATCGCGCGTCTTGGAGGCGGCAACCCAACGACGCGCTTCGACGGCGCGCGAGCTGTCGGGCGACAAGGCGGCCCGAATCGTCGAGGCGATGCGCGCGAGCGTCGCCGCGCGCGGGATCGCCGGCTCGACGTTCGACCACGTCGCCCACGAGGCCGGCGTCTCGCGGGGGCTGCTGCACTATCACTTCGGCACCAAGGAGAGGCTGCTGATCGAGGTCGTGCGGCGCGAGTCCGACGTCCGGATCGAGCGCCTCGAGGAGGCGATCGGCGGTGCCGCCGATGCCGAGTACGTCCTCAACGCGCTCGTGCGGAGCTTCCATGAATGGCTCGGCGACCAGCCCGCCCCGGTGATGACCTACGAGATGCTCACGCTGGCGCAGCGCAACGACGAAATCGCCGCCGAGCTGGCGGAGCTGGGCCGGCGCACCCGCTCTCACCTGGCCGACGCGCTCGAGCGCAAGCAACAGTCCGGCGTGCTGTCGCTGAGGGTCGAGCCCGAGCTGGCGGCGATGTTCCTGTTCGCGCTGGCCGACGGCGTGATGGCCCGGTGTCTCAGCGAGCCGGAGCTCGACATCGCGCCTCTCACCGAGCAGGCGATCGCCGCCACGCGCGCCGTGCTGAGCTGAGCTGAGCGCGGATGCTGGGCTGAGCGCGCGCGGTGCGTCGGATAGCGGTTCTGACCGCGGCGGGCCTGGTGTTGCTGGTTCTGGTCGTCGCACAGCTCCTCCTCCCCGGGATCGCTGCACAGGAGCTCCGCAACGACCTCGCGCAGTCGGGAACAGTGCTCGAAGTCAAAGTCACGGCGTTCCCGGCGATCGAGCTCCTTTGGCACAAGGCCGACAGCGTCGTCGTGCGGATGGGGCGGTACAAGTCGGGGGCAAGCCACCTCGGCGACACGTTGGGGCGAGCGGTGGACGCCGGCTCGCTCGACGCCTCGGCCCAGGAGCTCGCGGTGGGGCCGCTGACGCTCCGCAACGCGACGCTCCGCAAGCGAGGCAGCGAGCTCACGGGGTCCGCCACCGTGACCGAGTCGGATCTGCGCTCGGCGGTGTTCTTCCTCGACCACGTCGAGCCCATCGCGTCTGGAAACGGACGGCTGACGCTCCGCGGGACCGCGAGCTTCCTCGGGCTACACGCAGCCGTCGACGCGACCGTGGCCGCGCAGAACGGTGACCTCGTCGTCGCGCCCGACGTCCCGCTCGGGGGGATCGCGACGCTGACGCTGTTCGCCAATCCGAACGTGAAGGTGCAGTCCGTGAGCGCGAGCAGCGTGCCGGGTGGGTTCAGGGTGTCCGCGCACGGCACGGTGGGTTAGGGTTAGGTTAGGGTCCGTACGGAAATAAGTGGCGGGAATGACAAGTGGCTGCCACTTATCTCCCTACGCACCCTGAGCGCCGTCACGGGTCGGCGGTGACAGCGGCGACCCCAGGCACATTGCCCGCCGCGATCATCCGCGTCAGCGCCAGCTTGCCGTTCCTCAGATACTTATTCAAGAAGTCCGTGGTCACACGCTCGACGATCCCGAGCTGGGGCTCCTCGGTCGTGTACGGAGGCAGGTGCGACGCGCCAAGCATCGACAGCAGGAACTTCGGTCGCGGTGCGGCGTCGAAGAACGCGTACGTGAACCTCGGCTGGTTGGTGGTGTCGGCCGTCCCCTGGGTCGCGAGCAGCGGTGGGCTCGGCGCCGGAAAATCGAAGCCGCCGACGCCGGGGAGCTCGGCGCCGGACATGATCACCGAGGCCCGCACCCGGCGGTCGAGGAAGTGGCGGTCGTAGGCGACCGCGAGCGCGGTCTCGCCGCCGTCTGACTGACCGGCCACCGCGACCTCGTGTGGTGCGATCAGCCCCTGGAAGAAGCTGTGCGGCGTGCCGTCGAGCTCGAGCATCTGGGTGATCACGAAGCTCATATCGCGTGGCTGATTGACGATGTCCGACTCGTTGGGGCCGCCGGGCGCGTTGGCGTTGCCGAGCGGGAAGATCGGCGCGGCCACGACGTACCCGGCCCGCGCCCACGCCTGGAGCAGCCGCGCATACGGCGCCGGGGTCACCGCGAAGCCGTGGCCGAAGATCACGAGCGGAAACCGGCCTTCGAAACGCGCCGGCGGCGCGTTCGGCAGGTCGACGCGGGAGCTCGGTCCCAGCGCGGGGTAACGGATCACAGTCACGAGCGTCCGCGGCTCGGGTGGCTTCCCCGGAAAGCGAACCGTTCGGCTCGCGTCGACGAACGTGAGCGTTCGCTCGCCGACGGCGAACGGCGGCCCCGCCGGCGTGCGCTCGCTCGCCGCGCGGGGCACGGTGACGGCGGCGCATCCGTAAAGCGCGGTCACGAGGATCGCGGTGGCCGCCGGCAGCGTCCGCATGCGGCTCAGCGCACGTACACGGCGAAGAAGTCGCGGTCGTCCGGTGTCAGGTAACGGAATGGTGAGCGCACCATGTCAGCCAGCACGTTCGAAGGCTGCTTGGCGCCCGGGAAGCGGTAGGTGATGAAGCTCGGCCAGTAGGAGTTGATGTCGAGCTCCATCGCGCGGACGGCGCCGGCGTGGATGAGGATCTGGGCGAGCGAGGTCACCGTCTGGTCGGGAGCCGCCGCGTAGATCAGGTTCCCGTGGCGGTCGATCCCGACGGCCGAGCGCCACACGAACACGGCGTTGCCGAGCGTGGCGCCCCACTCCGGGCCGCCCGAAAGGTTGGAGTTGGGGCGCCCGTGGTCGATGATCAGCGGCAGGTCCTGCCGCGCATACAGCTACGTCCGGCCCGACCGACGGACCGCCGGCCCAGTCGACGATGTCGACCTGGCCGCTGCGGTAGCGCACGATCGTCGCCACGCCGTCGTGCATCGGCGCGTACGTGTGGCCACCGTACGCGAATCCGCCGCCCGAGTCGGCGAGCTTGAACGCGCTGTTGAATGTCGCCACCAGCCCTCCGCGCGTGGCGAGCGGAACCTCCATCGGTCCGCGCGCCGGCATCGTCACCGCGGGCTCGGCGAGCCCCGGATACAGCATCACCGAGGTACGCGTGTGGTCGATCCACGCCAGCCCCGCGACGATCCGCGGGTAGGACGGGTCGGGTCGGTAGCTCGTGATCAGGACGGGTGGACGGGAGCCGCCGGCGGCGAAGGTCGCGTGCCACACGCCCTCGCCGGGCAGCGCGGGGTGGATGACCGGCTGGACCCGCGGCGGGCGGTAATGATGGACCGGTGGCGCGGTGGCGCGGATGCGGCCGGCGGCGGAGCCACCCGAGACGATTCCCACCTGCACGGGCAGCGACCGCAGCGCCGGACCGCCTTTGGCCGGCGCGTTCAGCGAGTAGTACCAATTCTCGACGGTGTTGATCAGGCCGCGGGCGCCGTTGTCGCGCATCCATTCGACCGTGCGGATGCCGAGGCTCGAGTCTGATCTCTGCGCCATCGTGCCGACGTAGGACACGACAGCCGGAACCAGGCACAGCGCCGCCGCGATGCAGTGCCACCCGGCGTACTCGTGACGCTCGAGAACGCCGGGACGCCTGCGGCCGCGCCCACTGCGGGGCTGACACGGGCTGGGAAGGCATCGGTGATCTCGGTGGGGCCAGCATCGGTGCCAAGGTTGTATACGCAATCCCGGGTGCGGTTAAACGAAGGGTGAGAGGGCCCTCATCAATGGCACGACAGGTGAAAGGGTTCTCATCGACGCACGAGCCAGGGTGAACAGCTCCTCATGTAGAACCTACGTTGCGTTGACGAAACGCGCTTACGGTCACGCCTGATGCCCGCTGCCCGAGGAGGCACGTGGCTGCCCGAACCCGTGCGCGGCGAGCCACTCGTAGCCGCTGCGCCGAGAGATCCCGGCGGCACATCCACCCACCGCGGCGCGCTGCGAGCGGCGCTGGTGACGATGCGCCCGAAGCAGTGGATCAAGAACGCGCTGGTGGTGGCCGCTGCCGGTGCCGCCGGCGCGCTCGGACACGACGACGTCCCGGTGCGCGTCGGGCTCGCGTGCGTGGCTTTCTGCCTGCTCGCATCCGGCATCTACGCGGTCAACGACGTGCGCGACGCGCCGGAGGACCGCCTGCACCCGCGCAAGCGCCACCGGCCCGTCGCGGCCGGCGAGCTCGATCCGCGTCTCGCGACCGCGTTCGGCGTAACGCTCTTGCTCGTCGGGCTCGTCATGTGCGCGCTGGTGCGTCCGCTGCTCGGCCTCGTCGCCCTCGGCTACGTGGTGCTCACGGTCAGCTACACCCTCGCGCTGCGCCACATCGCGATCCTCGACATCGCCGCGATCGCCGGCGGGTTCGTGCTGCGCGCGGTCGCCGGCGGGGTCGCGGCGCCCGTGACTCTGTCTCGCTGGTTCGTGCTGGTCGTGACGTCGGCCGCCGTGCTGGTGGCGGCGGGCAAGCGCCACGCCGAGCTGAGGCGAACTGAGGAGCTCGGCACTGCGCGGCCGGCGCGTGCTGACCCATTACAGCGCCGCTCGTCTGCGCCTGATCATCGCGGGCAGCGCCGGCATGGCGACCTTCGCCTACTCGGTGTGGGCGTTCAACCTGAGCGGCACCAATGACGTCCTGTGGCGTCCACTCACGATCATCCCGTTCACGGTCTGCGTGCTGCGCTACGGCTCGTTGGTCAGGTCCGGCGGGGGAGAAGCGCCCGAGGAGATGCTGCTGACCGACCGGTGGCTTCAAGTCGCGGGACTCGTCTGGCTCGTGCTGTTCGCGCTGAGCGTCCATGCCTCCTCCTGACCTCGCACTCCGTCCGGCCGACGTGGGCGCGCCAGCGCCACGCCGTGCCACGCTCCGGGGGTGGGGCGGCGGTGCCGGCAGCACGGGTTGGGTGCTCCGCCCCGACCGCGCCGAACACGTCGGCGCGGCGCTCGAGCTGTTCCGGGCGCGCGCCGGTCGACCGGACGCGTGGTCGGGCGTGATCGCCCGGGGTATGGGTCGCAGCTACGGCGACGCCGCCCAGCTCGAGGGCGGTCTTGCGATCGAGACGGCGGAGCTCAAGGGGTTCGAACTCGAGCCCGACGAGGGAACGGTCACGGCCGGCGCCGGCGTCACGATCGGCGAGCTGCTCGGGCGTCTCGTGCCGTCGGGATGGATGGTCCCGGTCGTTCCCGGGACGCAGCACGTGTCGGTCGGCGGCGCGATCGCGAGCGATATCCACGGGAAGAACCACGGCACCGCGGGCACGTTCGGCAGCCACGTCGCCTCGATCGCGCTGCTCACGTCGAGCGGCGAGGTCGTCGAGCTCTCTCCGGGAGCGGACGACGGGCTGTTCGAGGCGACGCTCGGCGGCATGGGACTCACGGGCGCGATCCTGTGGGCGCGCATCCGGCTGGCGCCGGTGAGCAGCCCGTTCCTGTCGGTGGACACCGACCGCGTTCGCGATCTCGACCACGCGCTGTCGGCGCTCGGGCAACCCGGGGGTCCGTATCGCGTGGCGTGGCTCGACCTGCTCGGCCCCCGGCCCGGGCGCGGAATCGTGACCCGCGCGGCGCACCTGCCTGGGGCCGAATCCCCGCTCGAGGCGCGCGGCGGCCCGACGATCAGGGCGAGAACGGCCGTGCCGGCGCGCTGGCCGCAGGGCGTGCTCCGGCCGAGCACCGTCCGGGCCTTCAACGAACTTCGCCTCCGCCGAGCGCCTGCGAGCGAGCGCGGACGGATCGAGGCGATCGGCAGGCACATGTTCCCGCTCGACGGACTCGACGCGTGGCCGCGGCTGTACGGACCTCACGGCCTGCTCCAGTACCAGCTGGTGGTCCCGTCGGGATCAGAGGGCGTGCTCGACGCCGTGATCGCCGAGCTGCGGCGCGCCCGGATCCCGTGCTACCTCGCGATCCTCAAGGACTTCGGCGCCGCCAACCGCGCGCCCCTCTCGTTCCCGCTCGCCGGCTGGACCCTCGCGCTCGACCTTCCGCGGAGCGCGCCCGGACTCGTCGCCGGCGCTCGACCGCTGCGATGCGCTGGCCGCGCAGGCCGGCGGTCGGGTATATCTGACCAAGGACGTGCGCCTACGTCCGGAGGCGCTGCGCGCGATGTACCCCCGGCTCGAAGAGTGGCGCGCGGTACGCGACCTCTCCGACCCCGAGTTCATGTGGCGCTCGGACCTCGCGCTCCGCACCGGCCTCGTCACAGCGGCGCGGTGATCCGACGATGAGCGCCACCGCCGAGCGTCGCCTACTGCTGATCGGAGGTACCTCCGAGATCGGCTACGCGATCGTGCGCGCGCTCGCCTCCGACGGTCCGGTACGGCCGTTCCTGCTCGGGCGCGACCGCGAAGGCCTCGTTCGCTCTGCGACAGCGCTCGAACAAGCCGGCGTGTCGGGAAGCGTCGAGCACGATGTCGTCGAAGCCGGCGACCTCGCGTCCCACGAGGACGCAATCGCGCGAGCGTTTGACCGCGCCGGCGGCTTCGATGTCGTCGTGCTCGCGATCGGCGTGCTCGGCGCTCAGGCCGGGCTGGACGCCCGCCGCGACGAGGCGCTCGAGGTGATGAGCGTCGGCTTCCTCGGCTCCGGGTCGCTGCTGCTGGCGTCCTTGCGCCGGCTGCGCGAGCAGGGCCACGGCACGCTCGTCGTCCTCTCGAGCGTCGCCGTCGAGCGGCCGCGCGCCTCAAACGCGATCTACGGGTCGGCGAAGGCGGGCCTCGACGCGCTCGCGCAGGGGCTGGCCGACGGACTGGCCGGCAGCGGCGTCCGGGTGCTGGTCGTGCGCCCGGGTTTCGTCAAGACGCGGATGACCGCCGGACTCAAGCCACCGCCGTTTGCGACCACTCCCGAGCTGGTGGCGGTTGCGACGAGGCGGGGTCTGAATCAGGGCGACCACACCATTTGGGTGCCGGGGGTCCTACGCTATGTGTTCGCCGTGCTTCGCCATCTGCCACGCGCGGTGTACCGGAGGATGCCGTTGTGAGACGTAACCCACTCCTGGTCGACGTGGCGATAGCCGTGGCGTTGACGATCCTCGTGCTCATCGTCGTGCCGGGTGTGGCCGTGGTCGCGATCGTGGCGGTCGTCGTCGTGCTCGCCTGCGGCGCCAGCCTTGTGGTCGCGGCCCTGCGCAGACGACGTGCCCGACCTCCGCGGTCGAGGCTGCCGACGCCTAGCCGCCCGCCGAGGAGGCCGATGCCGCGGCGATGACCCGCGAGGACGGAGCGAGCGCTGAGGCGCCGCCGTCAGGCGCCGCCGACCATTCGATGCTCACGCGCCGGGCGGTGCTGCGCGGTGCGGCCGCCGCCGGTGCCGCCTCGCTTGCACGACCAGGTGCCGGTATCGCTGCGCTGGCCTCCCGCGGGCCCGGCGGCGTGTTCAGCCGCTGGGTCGGGACGGTCGCGGGCGAGTCGCAGATCGCCGCTCCCGGACGGTTTGCGCTGGTCGGCGTCGAGTGGGCGGAGCCGGCGCACGTGACGATCGAGCTTCGGACCCGCGTGCGCGACGGTGCCTGGGGTCCGTGGGCGGTCGCCTCAGTCCTCGGGCATGGCCCCGACCGCGCTCCGCGCCCGCGCCGCTCACTTCGGCGAACCGATCTGGAGCGGACCGGCCGACTACGTCCAGCTGCGCAGCTCTCGAACGGTGTGGGGCGTGCGCCTGCATTTCGTGGCCGCGCGTCCCTCCCCGCCGCCGGCACATGCGGCGCAGGCGTTCCCACTGGCCCAGCCGGTGCTCGACGCGGGCCCTGGCCAGCCGCCGATCATCGCTCGTTCGGCGTGGGCCGAGGGACATGCGCCGCCCAGCCACGTCCCGCTGTACGGCACGGTCAAGCTCGCGTTCGTCCATCACAGCGTGACGCCGAACGGCTACGGCCCCGGCGACGTTCCCTCGATCCTCCTGTCGATCTTCGACTTCCACCGCTACGTCCGGGGTTATTTCGACATCGGCTACAACTTCGCGGTCGACGCGTTCGGCCGGATCTGGGAGGCGCGAGCCGGCGGCATCGACCTGCCGATCGTCGGCGCGCACGCCGGCGGCTACAACGAGGAGTCGGCCGGCATGGTGGTGCTCGGCTCGTTCATGGACGTCGTGCCCTCGCCGGCGGCGATCGGCGCGCTGACGCGGCTGCTGGCCTGGAAGCTCTCGCTTCACGGCGTCCCCGTTCTCGGTCGCGCTACCGTCGAGGTGGCCGCGTACGACGCCTTCTACACGCCGTTCGCGCCGGGCGCGCACGTCTCGCTGCCGCGCATCGCCGGCCACCGCGACGGCGATCTGACGAGCTGCCCCGGCAATGCCTTCTACGCCCGGCTTCCCTCGATGCGACCACAGGTCGCCCAGCTCGTGGGCTCGCCGGCGCGCGCCACAATCACCGCGCCGGCGGTGCCGGTGCAGGCGGGCACGGCGGTCGTCGTGGCCGGGCGGCTGACCGACGTCGGGAGCGGCGGCCCGCTCGCCGGCGTCCCGATCGAGCTCCAGCAGATAACCCCCCACGCCGAGCAGACGATCGCCACGCTCACCACCGACGCCGGCGGGAGCTGGAGCTTCACGCTCGCACCCGCCGCGAACGTCCTCCTGCGAGCGCTCCACCGGCCGGCGCCGGCGGCGGTCTCGGACGTCGTCGCGATCGCGGTCGCGCCGACCGTGACGCTCACGCTCGGCTCGCCGGCGCCGCTCGTTGTCAGCGGCAGCGTGTCGCCGCCGGGACCCCAGGTGACGATCGACCTCTACAAGGTTGCGCACGGGCGCCGGCGCCTGGTCACGAGCAAGCGCGTCCTGGCGCCCGGCGGTCAGTTCCACGCCCACCTGCAGAACCAAGGGTCCCGGCCGCTACGTCGTGATCGCCCAGACGCCGGCGAGCACGCGGTACGCGGCGGCGACGTCCGCCCCGTTGGTGCTCAACCCCGGTTAGCCGAACGGCTTCGGGGCGCGGGCGGGCTAAGCGTCCAGCTTCGGCGAGCGCCAGGGCTCGCTCAGCCGCCCCCGGATCACGTCGACCAGCTCGCCGATCGCAACCCGCACCTGCGCGAGGCTGTCGCGGTCGCGCAGCGTCACCGTCCGGTCCTCGAGCGACTGGTGATCGATCGTCACCGCCCACGGCGTGCCGATCTCGTCCTGGCGACGGTACCGGCGTCCGATCGCGCCGCCCTCGTCGTACTCGGCCTGGAGGTGGTCACGAAGCTCGCGATAGACATCGGTGGCCAGCTCGGGCTGGCCGTCCTTGCGCACGAGTGGCAGCACCGCCACCTTGACCGGCGCGATGAGCGGATGCAGGCGCAGCACGGTCCGCCGCTCGCCCTCGATCTCGTCCTCGTCGTAGGCGTCGACGAGGAACGCGAGCATCCCCCGGTCGACGCCGGCCGCGGGCTCGATCACGTGCGGGACGTAGCGCTCGCCGGTCGCGGTGTCGACGTACTCGAGCTTTTGCCCCGAGAACTTGGCGTGCTGGGTGAGGTCGAAGTCGCCCCGGTTGGCGATTCCCTCGAGCTCGGACCAGCCGATCGGGAACAGGTACTCGACGTCGCTGGTGCCGCTCGAGTAGTGCGAGAGCTCATCGGCGCTGTGGGGCCGGAGCTGCAAGTGGTCGGGGCGCAGGCCGAGCGAGGTCCACCAGCTCATCCTCGCGGCGAGCCAGTGCTGGTGCCAGCTCTGGGCCTCGTCCGGGGGCACGAAGAACTCCATCTCCATCTGCTCGAACTCGCGGGTGCGGAAGATGAAGTTGCCGGTGGTGATCTCGTTGCGGAAGCTCTTGCCGATCTGGGCGATCCCGAAGGGCGGCTTCTTGCGCGCGAACTGCATGTAGTTCTTGAAGTTCAGGAAGATGCCCTGGGCGGTCTCCGGGCGCAGGTAGACCGTCGCCCCCTCCTCTTTGACCGGGCCCACGGTCGTCTCGAACATCAGGTTGAAGTCGCGGGCCTCGGTCAGGTCGCAGTCGGGGGTCTCGCCCGGGTGCTTGGACGGCTTGCGTCCGCAGGCCGACTGGTCGATGTGATCGGCGCGGAAGCGCAGCTTGCACGTCCGGCAGTCGACCAGCGGGTCGGTGAAGCCGGCCAGGTGTCCGCTTGCCTCCCATGTCCGCGGGTGCTGGATGATCGCCGAGTCGAGCGCGACCACGTCGTCGCGCTCCTGGAGCATCGCCTTCCACCACTGGTTCTTGACGTTGTTCTTGAGCAGGACTCCGTAGTGGCCGTAGTCGTAGCTCGATCCGAGGCCGCCGTAGATCTCGCTGCTCGGGAACACGAAGCCGCGCCGCTTGCACAGCGAGACGATCTTGTCCATCGTGACCACGTCGGTCGGCATCGCGCGGAGCATGCTAGCCGCACGCCAAAGAGACTGGTCGGCACGATTGCCAGCGCGGCGGGATCGGAGTAGCGTGGACGGCGATGAGGTATCCGGTCAGCCTCGTCGCCGTCTTGAGCGTGCTCGCACTCGCCGTTGCCGGCTGCGGCAGCTCGAGCTCGTCATCCTCGAGCTCGGCGGCGGCCTCGGCGAACTCGACGGCGACGAGCGCATCGACCACGTCGACGACGAAACTCGCCAAGACGAAGTTCGTGCTCCACGCCGGGCTCGCGTTCGGCGCGTTCCACCGCTGGATCTACAAGCCGGCGAAGGCCGGAGACCTCGCCCATCCGCTGCAGCACAAGCTCACCACGCTGAAGGCGGCGCTGGCGGCCGGATTCGTCTACCACGAGCTCAAGCTCGCGCTCGCCGACGCCCAGGCCGATCCGACGCTATCGAAGCTCGTCGCCCCGGTTACGGCCCTCCAGAACAAGCTTCACGGGCTCGCCGGCAGCGTCAAATCGGGCGGCGCGAGCGCCGCCGACGTCGACGGGCTCGACAGCTCGATCTCGTCGATCAAGGGCCTCGCATCCAGCGCCGGCCAGACGATCACCGAGCAGACGCCGGCCAGCCCGAGCGGCTGAAAACGGGCTTGGCACTCTCCGCTTGAGAGTGCCAAAACGGGCGCCTATACTTAGTGAAGCGATGCCGATCTATGAGTACAGGTGCGAGCACGGGCACACGTTCGAGGTCATGCAGCGCATGAGCGACGATCCGGTCGAGATCTGCGAGACCTGCGAAGCGCCGGTGTCGCGCGTGTTCCACCCGATCGCGGTGCACTTCAAGGGGTCGGGCTTCTACAACACCGACTACGGCACGCGCAAGCGCGCCCGCGAGAACAGCAGCGAAAAGGGCGAAAAGGGCGAGAAGAGCGACAAGAGGGACAAGAGCGACAAGAGCGAGAGCTCGTCGAGCTCGAGTTCGTCGGACTCCGGGTCGTCCGGCTCGAAGAGCTCGGACTCGAAGTCCGAGTCGAAGGCGGCCTCGACCGCCTCGAAATCCTCCGACTGACGGCTACCTGATCACCGTCAGCCGTGCGATCCGCGGCGAGCTCGGCGCACTCGACCCCCGGACCGCGTAGCCCGAGATCTCGAGCTTCAACGAGCGGGCGTTCCGGAGTGCGGAGCGCAACGCGGCGGTGAACCGCAGCGTTACCTGCCCGCGATCCACGCCGAAGGTGCGCCCGGACCCGCGGGCCAGCGTGACCGGAATCGCCTGTAGGCGCGTGATCCCGGGCAACACGAGCGTCACCGCGAACCGGGCGGTGCAGGCGGCACTGGAGCGGAACGAGACGCGCAGCTTTCCGGCCAGCGCCTGCGCGAGCGTGATTCGGGCGGGGGCGAGGAACGAGAACCGCGGCGGGGGCGGCGGCGCGGCGCGCGTCGTGAACGTCCGGTCGGCGCCGACGGCGGTGCCGGCGGCGTTGATCGCCACCAGGCGGTAGTGGTAGAACGTTCGGGCCCGCAAGCCGGTGAGCGTCGCGCGCACCGCGGCGTTCGACGTGCCCGCGCCGGCGGAGGTGCGGGCCGAGCTGTGGCCGTACGCCGTGGTCCCGCCGAACTCGACCAGGTAGCTCGTCTGGAGGCCGTCGGGGTCGACGCCGCCGGCGATTGTGGCTGACGAGCTGGTGCGGGCGATGGCGCCGCCGGTCGCGGCGCTAGGAAGCCGTGTCGCGGCGGGGGCGGACGCCGGCGGGGTCTGCCCTCCGGGGGCCGACGGCGGGGTGGGGCTGGTCGTCGTTCCCCCGCCGCCCGGCGAGGAACCGCCGCCGCGGCTCTGGTTCTGCGGGGCGGCGCCGGTCGTAAAGCTCTCGATGTCGCCCGAGGACGTCTGGCCGGCCAGGTCGACGTTGAGCTGGTAGTAGTAGGTGGTCGCGGGACTGAGGCCGGACAGCGTCGCGCTCACCGGCACCGCGTTCGGGCCGGGCGCCAGATCGGCCGATGGGGTGGCCTGGTCGAGGCTGCCGGGCGAAGTCCCGTACGCGAAGCTGTAGATCACCGGCTGGTTCTGCGGGTCGATCGACCCGTTCAGGGTCTCGTCCTGATCGTCGATCCCGGTCGCCGGGGCGGTGATCACGTCTGGCGCCACCGGCGGCGAGGTGCTCCAGACCACGACGGGCTGGGTGACCGTGCTGGTGAAGCCGAGGTTGTCGGTAACGGTCAGCGAGACCGGATACACGCCGGGATTGGCGAACGTGTGATTGGCGGTCTGACCCGAGTCGGTGCCGGTCCCGTCGCCCCAGTTCCAGCCGTAGCTGGCGATTCCCGATGGGATCGAGTACGGCGTAGCGTCGAAGGTCATCGACGTCTCGTCCGCGGTCGGATCGCTCGATTCGGTGGCGTCGAACGCGAGCGGCAGCCCGGCGTAGATGCTCGCGCCGGAGGTGAAGCTCGCGGTCGGGGCGCCGTAGCGCGGCTCGCCGCTCTCGCACGTAGCGTCGAGGTTGCTCCACTCGAGCTGGACGGTCCAGCCGCCGTTCGCGCCCTGTAGCTGGTTGCACTTGTCGCCGATCTCGCCGCAGATCGCGTCCACCATCGAGCAGTTGTTGTCGTACCAGGCGAGCGGGTAGGAGCTTCCGGACGCCGCCTCGCCGACAAGTGGATCGGTGATCGACTCCGACCACTCGTGGCTGAGGTACGAGGTCTCGTTGGCGAGCGGAGAGCTCGCCGGGCCGCAGTCCTGGCTCATCGGCCCGGTGGTGTCGTCGGGGAGCACGGCGTACAGGACCGCGGTTCCGTCGGGCAGGGTCGCATTCCCGTGATACGCGCAGAACGACGTACCCGAACACTCCGTATCGCCGCTGTCGAGGCACTCGGTGTCGCCCGCCGGGAACAGCACGAGGTAGACGCTCCCGAGCCCGTCGCGGCCGACAGGCTCCGGCAGGTTGCGTGACTCGATCTGCTGCACGAGCTCGTTCTGGATCTGCTGGTCGTCGATCGTGCTCGAGGTGACGCTCGGCGTGATCGGGTACTCCCCGCCGAAGGTCACGTTCGGGGCGGCGTCGCCGCGCTGGTCCATGTACTGCGCGAGCACCCCGCCGATGTCGCCGGTCCCGCCGCTCGACGACGCGAAGTTCTCGATCAGCCCCGGGTCACCGGCGGTCGGGTCGGTGAAGATCGGGTTGACGTTCGGACCCCAGTCGACCACGACGCCCGTGCTCGCATGAACGACCGGACCGCCGTAGTAGGAAAGAGGGTCGCCGGCGTCGGCGACGGCCACCGGGGCCCCGGCCAGCACGAGCCCGAGCGCGAGTCCGATCACGACCGAGACTGGACGCCGGTTCGAGGAAATCCGACTCCAGACGTCCCGAACCAGCGTGGAGATCACCCTCTCCATATCGGCGGCGATCCGAAATCCTTGAGATTTCGGGGCGCTTGCTGAAAAAGGGCGCGACATGCGCCCAAATCCAGCACGCGCCGAGCTGCGCTACCCGTTGACGAGCTTCGAGACGGCCTGCTGGACCGCGTGCGGCGTCACCGTCAACGAATCGCCGACGCCCGGGATCGTCTCCCCTCCCGTCGGCTTGAGGATCTGCACCGGCGCCGAGCCGCCCATCTCGGAGGCCGCGAACAGGCTGAGCAGCGTGAACCCGCCCATGTCCGTGCGGACCGACTGCGGGGCGTACCACGACGCCCACGGGAGGTGGAAGAACGTGTAGGGCGTCATCAGCTGGCTCTTGATCGCGTTCAGGATCTGCTGCTGATAGCCCTCGCGCGTGAGGTCGCTGCTGGAGGGATCGCAGCTGTTCTCCCGGGTGCGGGCGAGCGTCAGAGCCTGGATGCCGCTGAGGTGGTGAGTGCCGGGCGAGAGGTTCAGCGTGAAGCCGCCGTTCTGGGCGCCGCCGCTGATCTCCGAGCAGATCCGGCCGGTCTTGACGTTAACGCCGCCGATCGCGTCGATGAACTTCGGGAAGTTCGCGAAGTTGATGATGATCACGTGGTTGATCTTCAGCCCGGTGAACGCGTCGACGGTCTTGATCGTCAGCGCCGGTCCGCCGAACGCGTACGCGGCGTTGATCTTGTTCGTGCCATGGCCGGGGATCTGGACGAGCGTGTCGCGCGGGATCGACAGCCGGCGCGAGGCGCCGCCGCCGATCCGCCACAGCATCAGCGTGTCCGAGCGGCTGCCGGCGTCGGAGGTATTCGCGCCGGCCTCATGCGTCCCCTTGGGTCGCTGGTCGGTGCCGATCACCAGCACGGTGTCGGTCGAGGTCAGCATGTTCCCGCCCGACGTCAGCGCGGCCTGCGCGTCGGAGGGGACGCCGCCTGACTGAGATGAGGCGCTGATGATGAAGACCACCAGCGACAGCAACAGCCAGGCCGCCAGCGCGATCAGCAGGCCGACGATGACCCGCTTGGGCGTGATCCGGCGTCCGGTCTCGCGCTCGGGTCCGCCCTTGTATTTCCGGTACTCGGCCGGACCCTGAAGCTCGTCGTCCTCCCCGCGCAGGCGGGCTCTCAGGCCCTTAGGGCCGGAGCGGTAGAGCTTGTACGGGCGCTGTTCGAGATCGCTGGGCATGGGTACGCATATAGTGACGGCATGCCGGGCCGGCGCACCATCGGCGTCGACATGGGCGGTACGAAGCTGCTTGCCGGTGCGGTTGATTCCGGTCTGTCGGTCCACCACCGCGTGCAGCGCAGCTTCATCCGCCTCGACGTCTCCTACCTCCTCGACGTCGTCGTCGACGCGGTCGAGGAGACGCGCGCCGACGCCGGCGGGGAGGTCGCCGCGGTCGGCTTCGGCATCCCCAGCTTAATCGATCAGCGGACCGGCACCGCGGTGGTCGCCGTGAACCTCCCGCTCAAGAACATCATGTTCGCCGACGTGATGGCCGAGCGGCTCGACCTGCCGGTGTTCGTCGACAACGACGCCAACCTCGCGGCGCTGGCCGAGCATCGCGCCGGCGCGGCCCGCGGTTGCAACGAGGCCGTGGTGCTCACGATCGGCACCGGCATCGGCGGCGGGCTGATCCTGCGGGGCGAGCTCTACCGCGGCGCGGTCGGGGCGGCCGGCGAGCTAGGGCACATCGTGATCGACCGGAACGGTCCGCGGTGCCAGGGCAACTGCCCGAACCACGGGTGCGTCGAGGCGATGGCATCCGGCACCGCGCTCGCGCGCGAGGCGGTGCGGATGGCCCGCGCGCGGCCAAGCTCGGGCCTCGGCCAGGCACTCGCGGAGGGGCGCCAGCTGGCCGGTCCGCTCGTCACCGAGCTCGCCCACGACGGCGACGAGGCGGCGATCGAGACGATCGCGACGATCGCACACAATCTCGGCGTTGCCGTCACCAGCCTCGTGAATACGTTCAATCCCGAGGTCGTGGTGATCGGCGGCGGCGTGATGGGCGCCGGCGAGCTGCTGCTCGGCCCCGTAAGGGCGGAGGTGGCCGCGCGGGCGCTGCCGCCCTCACGCGACCTCGTCGAGATCGTGCCGGCGGCGTTCGGCGTCGAGGCAGGGATGATCGGGGCGGCGGCACTCGCGTTCGACGGGCTGCGGCAACGGGCACAGGCGGGATGAGCACCGGACGCCTGGTCATCTGCCCGACGCCGATCGGCAACCTCGAGGACGTCACCCTGCGGGTGCTGGCGGCGCTCCGCGAGGCCGACATCGTGGCCTGCGAGGACACGCGGCGCACCCGCGTGCTGCTCGACCGCTACGGCGTGCGCGGGAGCCTCGTGAGCTATCACGAGCACAACGAGCGCCAGCGCGCGGGGGAGCTCGTGGCGAAGATGCGCGACGGCGCCGTGGTCGCGCTCGTGTCCGACGCCGGCACGCCGCTCGTGTCCGATCCCGGGTTCGTGCTCGTGCAGGCGTGCGTCGCCACCGGGCTGGCGGTCGAGGTGCTGCCCGGGCCCTCGGCGGCGCTCGCGGCGTTGGTGGCGAGTGCGCTCCCCGCCGACCGGTGGCGCTTCACCGGCTTTCTGCCGCGCAAGCGTGCCGCGCTCGAGCAGGCGTTCTCCTCGCCCGAGACGCTGGTCGCGTTCGAGTCGCCCAAGCGAGTCGCGGCGTCGTTGCAGGTTCTCGCCGAGCTCGACCCGGAGCGGCCCGTGGCCGTGTGCCGCGAGCTGACCAAGATCCACGAGGAGATCGTGCGCGGGACCGCCGCCGAGCTCGCGGCGCGCTACGCGGCCGCGCCGCCGAAGGGCGAAGTGGCGCTCGTGGTCGGCGGCGCGCCGTCCGCGCAGGACGAGATCGGGCCGGCGCTCGACGCGCTGCGCCGCCTTGTCGATGCCGGCGCCAAGCCGCGCCCCGCCGCGTCCGTCGTGTCCGAGCTCACGGGCGTGAGCGCAAACCGGCTGTACCGGGCGCTGACAGCTGGGGCTCGGGAAGAAACTCGGAAATAGTCCGAGTTTCTTCCCAAGCTCCCTGTGGGGGGAGGGGCCGCCTTCGGCGGCGTCCGTCGGATGTGGCGCGGCAGGCCCCGCCTGCGAGGCATGGATGCCGAACGGGGCCGTTGCCGCGACCGCCACGAGGGCCCGTCCGGCCGGTGGTCGCGACCACGCCGCCCGGCATGGATGCCCGGCGGAACGGCGTCGCGGCTGCGGCGCGCTCGGCGTCCGTGCCTCGCCTAATGCGCCGGCCGCGACATCATCCGGAGGACGCCGAGCTAGGAGAATCCGGCCCATTCGCGCGTCGAAGCTACGCTCCGCGTGGCGCCGGATTCCCTAGCGAGGCCCAATAAAGTCAGACGCACCGATGTCCTTCTACATCACCACCGCGATCTCGTATGTCAACGGCGTGCCGCACCTTGGCCACGCCTACGAGGCGATCGCCACCGACGTCATCGCCCGCCACATGCGCCAGCGCGGGGAGGACGTGTTCTTCCTCACCGGGACCGACGAGCACGGCGAGCCGGTGGCCGACGCGGCGCACGCGCAGGGGCTCGAGCCCCGCGAGCTCGCCGACCGCAACGCCGAGCGATTCGAGGCGCTGATGCCGCAGCTCGGGATCTCCAACGACTTCTTCATCCGCACCACCGACGAGGAGCACATGGTGCGCGTGCAGGAGGTGCTCCAGCGCGTGTACGACAACGGCCACGTGTACAAGGGGATCTACGAGGGCTGGTACTGCCCGCGGTGCGCGGACTTCAAGGTCGAGAACGAGATTCTCGAGGGCAACCGCTGCCCGATCCACGAGATTCCGCTCACGCGCGAGCGCGAGGAGAACTACTTCTTCCGGCTCTCGACCTTTCAGGAGCCGCTCGAGCGCCTGTTCGCCGAGCACCCGACGTTCGTGATGCCGCCCCACCACTACAACGAGGCGCGTTCGTTCATCGCCTCGGGCCTTCAGGACGTCTCGCTGAGCCGCGCCCGGCTGACATGGGGCGTGACCGTGCCCTGGGATCCGAGCCACGTGTTCTACGTGTGGTTCGACGCGCTCCTGAACTACTACACCGCGCTCGGTTACGCGCGTCCGGGGGAGGACCTGACCGGCCGCTACTGGCCCGCGAACTTCCACGTGATCGGCAAGGACATTCTCAAGTTCCACACGGTGTTCTGGCCGGCGATGCTGATGGCCGCCGACCTCCCTGTCCCCCAGCACGTGTTCGTCCACGGCTTCCTGCTCGGCGCCGATGGCCGCAAGATGAGCAAGTCGCTGGGGAACGTGCTCGACCCGTTCGAGGCGATGGAGGGGTACGGAACCGACGCGCTGCGCTTCTACCTGATGCGCGACGTGTCGTTCGGTGGCGACGGGAGCGTGGGGATCGACGCGGTCCGCGCACGGTATGAGAGCGAGCTGGCCAACGAGTACGGAAACCTGGCGAGCCGAACGATCGCGATGCTGCTGCGGTATCGCGATGGTTCGATTCCCGCGGTGGCGACCGATCCGGAGTTGGTGGGTGCGTTTGAGGGCCTCTCGGCCGACGTGGCCACGTTGCTCGACCGCCTCGAGGTCACCCAGGCGCTCGAGCTGATCTGGCAGCGCGTCCGGCGGCTGAACCGCTACGTGGAAGAGCGCGCGCCCTGGCAGCTCGCGCGCGATCCCGAGGCGGCCGGCGCGCTCGATGAGACGCTCGCGTCGCTGGCCGAGGGAGTGCGGGTCGTGTCCGTGCTACTGCACCCGTACATACCGGCGAGCACGGCGCGGCTGCTCGAGGCGATCGGGTCTCCGAGATTCGGCTACGAGGGCGCGTCGTTTGCACCGCACGTTTCCGGCGGGTCGGTGAGCGCGCTCGAGCCGCTGTTCCCGAAACGCGGGTGATTGACAGCCACACCCACCTCGAGTTGTGCGAGCCGCCGGACGCGGAGTTGGTCGCCGCGGCGGCGGACGCCGGCGTTTCACGGATCGTCACCGTCGGGACCGACGGCGCCTCGTGCCGCGCGGCGCTGGCGGCGGCCGAGGACTTCCCGCAGGTGTACGCCGCGATCGGGCGCCACCCGAACAGCGCCACCGGTTTCGACGACGCCGACCTTGCCGAGCTCGAGGCGCTCGCGGCGCATCCGAAATGCGTGGCGATCGGCGAGACGGGGCTCGACTACTACCGCGACTACGCGCCGCGAGAGGACCAGGCGCGCGCGTTCCTGGCTCAGATCGGGCTGGCGCGCTCGGTCGGTAAGCCCCTGGTCATTCATACGCGTGCGGCCGAGGACGACACGCTGTCGATGCTCGACGAGCTTGCCGGCGGGGTGCGGGTGATCCTCCACTGCTTCTCGATGCCCGACCGGCTCGACGAATGCCTGGCGCATAAGGGCTGGTGGATCTCGTTCGCGGGCAACGTCACGTACCCGAAGGCGGTCGGCTTGCGACTGGCGGCCGTGCGAGTGCCGCCCGACCGGTTGCTGGTCGAGACCGACGCCCCGTACCTGTCGCCGCAGGTCGTGCGGGGAAAGCCCAACCAACCGGCGCAGGTGGCGTTGACGGCGGCGGCGCTCGCGGTCGAGCGGCGGGTCCCGTACGAGGATCTCGACGCGGCGATCGAGGCGAGCGCCGCCGAGGTGTTCGGGTGGTGACGCGCCTCGGTCAGAACTTCCTGATCGACCGCAACATCCTGGATGTGATCGAGCGGCTCGCGGGGCTGTCGGCGGATGACGTCGTGCTCGAGATCGGTGGCGGTCAGGGCGTCCTGTCCGAGCGGCTGGCGGGCGAGGTTTCGCACGTTCACGTGGTCGAAGTCGATCGCCGTTTGGAGGCGCAGCTCCGGGATGCGGTCGCGGGGTTCGGCAACGTGACCGTGCATTTGGTTGACGCGCTCGATCTGAATCTCGCGTCGCTCGATCCGGAGCCGACGGCGGTGGTCGCGAACCTGCCGTACGGGATCGCGGCGACCGTGATCCTGCGGACGATCGACGAGCTGCCCTCGGTGGAGCGGTGGCTCGTGATGGTCCAGCGCGAGGTCGGCGAGCGGCTCGCGGCGGCCCCCGGAACGGCGGCGTACGGGGCGCCGTCGGTGCTGGCCCAGCTCGCGTGCGAGGTCAAGGTGCTGCGGCCGGTGGCGCGCACGGTGTTCCGGCCGGTGCCGCGGGTGGATTCGGTGCTCGTCGGGCTGCGGCGGCGGCCCGGGTCCGGCGGGGTCGATCCTGCGGTGCGTGGGCTCGTTCATGAAGCCTTCGCCCACCGCCGCAAGGCGCTGGCGGGGTCGCTGGCGCTGGCGCCGGGCGCGCCGCCGGGTGTGCGCGAGCAGGCGCGGTCGGCGCTGGTCGAGCTCGGCCACCCGCCCGACGAGCGCGCCGAGCGGCTGTCGCCCTCCGAGTTCCGGGCGCTCGCGGCGAGGCTGGGCCGGTGAAGCTGTTCGCTCGGGCGCCGGGCAAGGTCAACCTGAGCCTGTTCGTCGGCTCGCGCCGTGAGGATGGGCGCCACGAGATCATCACGCTGATCGAATCGGTATCGCTCGCGGACGAGCTCGAGCTCGTGACTCGCGTGGCCCTCGACGACGAGGTCGTGTGTCCGGGCGTCGAGGAGCCGAACATCGTGTCCCGCGCGTTGGCGGGGTTACGGGCCCGTGGGTGGGACGCGCCCAGGGTCCAGGTCACGATCCGCAAGAACATCCCGATCGCCGCCGGCATGGGCGGCGGGTCGGCCGACGCGGCGGCCGTGCTGCGGATGGCGGCTCGGCTGGCAACGATCGAGGAGGGGGCGCTTGGCGAGCTTGCGGCCGAGCTGGGCTCCGACATCCCGAGCCAGCTCACGCCCGGCCTGGCGCTCGGCACCGGGGCGGGGGACAACGTCGAGCCGAGGGCGCCGCTGGCCGCCCACGCGTTTGTGATCCTGCCGCTGCCCGAGCGGCTGTCGACGGCCGCCGTGTACGCGGAAGCCGATCGCCTCGGGCTCCGGGACAACGAGCTTGAGTTCGTGGCCAGGGTCCCCGACCTGTGGTCCTCGCTCAATCCCGGTCAGCGCCTCCCCGAGCGGTTGCTGGTCAACGACCTCGAGCCGGCGGCACTGTCGCTGTGCCCGGACATCGAGCCTGCCCTGTCGGCGGTGCGGGACACGGGGGCCGACCGCGCGTTCGTGTGCGGGTCCGGGCCGACGGTCGCCGGGCTATATTGGGACCCGCCCGAGGGGGAGGGCCGCGCGCGGGCCGAGGCGGCCGCGGCTGCGCTCGCGCCCCGGTACCCTGGCGCGTGCTGCGCGGTGCCGGTGCCGCGCGATTTCGGTTTTCCGCTGTTCGTCTGAAGGTGCGGCGGCGGCCGTGGTCGAATCCGTAGCCTGCTACTCGGTCATCGCCCCCATCGGGCACAATTCCACGGACATCGATGAGCAACACGCAGATCACCTACCTGGTCGCCGTGAGTCTCGGCGTGCTCGGCCTGCTGGCGTTCCTCCTGCTCGTGGCGGTCCCCGCGGTCACCGCGTACAGGCGCGTGCACGAGCGGCTGATCGCCGTGATGCTGTCGGCCTACGTTCTGGCCGCGTTCGTGGGCGCCGGCGTGCTGCTCGGCGCCGTGGTCGTGGTCGAGTGGCCCAGGGTGTTCTGACCCGGACCGGGACTGCACCGATTGGCTGACCGCGCCCAGCAGCAGACCGGGGCGGCCGCGCCCGACCTGGCTGCGCTGGCTGCAATCACAGACGCCGTCGAGGACGGGGCGGGCCTCCCTGCGATCCTGCGCGCGGCGGCGCGGGCGCTCGACACGAGCCTGATCCTGATCGACCGCTCGGCCACGGTACTCGCGGTCGCGGCGCGTTCGCCGGCGGATGAGCGCTCGCTGATGCGGGACGCCGACGACGTCACCACGATCGAGCTGAAGGTGGCCGAGGCGACGGTCGGGCGGCTGCGGATGCGGGCCTCCGAGCGCCCGACCGACGCCTCGCTGCTGCGACTGGTCACGACCCTGATCGCGTCCGAGGTCGAGCGGGTTCGCGCGCCCGAGCGCGCCTCTGAGGAGGCGGCGACGGGTTTCATGCGGGCAGTGCTCGACGGCCGGATCGAGGCTCGCGAGGACCTGATCGCGCGCGGCAAGGAGCTCGGGACCGATCTTGGTGGCGGCGCCAGCGTGGTGATCATCCGTGCCCATGCTCGTAACCCGAGCGAGGAGGACTGGCGCCGGCGCCTGCTCGCGCTCGCGGCGCGCGGGGCGCGGTCGATCGCGTCGGGAGCAATCGCGGCGCCGACCGCCGACGAGGCTGCCGAGATCGCGGTGCTGGTTCCCGACGGCGACGGGGAGGCGGGACGGCGGGCGGTTTCCGCGATCCTGCGCGAGCTCGAGTCGGGGCTCCCGGGGTTCGCGTACGCGGTCGGCCGCAGCCGGCGCACGGAGGAACCGCTCGAGCTCCATCGTGCGCGCAACGAGGCGCTGCTCGCCGCCAACGTCGTCGAGGGGGAGCCCGAGCGCACCGAGCTCGGGTACGAGGAGACCGGCACGTACCAGCTGTTGCTGCCCTACATGAGCGATCCGGCCGAGCTGCGGCGCTTCTACGACGAGACGGTCCGGCCGCTGGTCGCCTACGACGAGCAGTACGAGACCGATCTGCTCGGCACGCTGTCGACGTTCCTCGAGTGCGATGCGAACGTCAACGCGACCGCACAGCGGCTGATCACCCATCGCCACACGGTCCGCTACCGGTTCGAGCGCGTGCGCGAGCTGACCGGCCTCGACGTCTCGTCGACCGACGGCCGCGAGAAGCTGTCGCTCGGGCTCAAGGCGATGCGCGTGCTCGGCATCGCCCCGCCGCGCGGGCCCGCCCACGAGCGGGGGGCAGAGGGCGGACGGGTGCCCCGGTAGGGGCCTTGAGATGGACCGGCGGCGGTAGGGTCCCGGCGGTGAACGGACTAGGCCCGGCTGTCCTCATCATGGCCCGCGCGCCGCGAGCCGGCGAGGTCCGCCGAGCGCTCGAGCCGTTGCTCGGCCGCGAGGGATGCCTCGAGCTGCAATCCGCGCTGATCGCGCACGCGGCCGCGTGGGCCCGCGAGATCTCACCGACTCCGGTTCACGTCGCCCACGACCCTCCCGACGCGGGGACGGAATTGCGGCGCCTGGTCGGCTCGGGCGCGGTGTTGTTTCCCCAGAACGGGGATGGGATCGCCGGCCGGCTCGGGGATGCGTCCGCGCGCGTGCTGGCCCGGGCCGGCGGCCCGCTGCTGATCGTGTGGCCCGACCTGCCGCGGTTTCGCACGGCCCACGCCAAGGGGGCGCTCGACGACCTGAGCGCCGGATGCGATGTGGTGCTCGGTCCGGCGATCGACGGCGGCCTGTACCTGGTCGGGATCGCCCGCCCGCTCCCCGACCTGTTCGCGCTGCCCGAGCAGACGTGGCGTAACGACGTGATGGGGGTGGCCCTGACCGCGATCCGCGACGTCGGCTACGAGGTCGGGATCCTGCGCGCCGAGCGCGCGCTGCACCGGCCGGCGGACGTGCGCGCGGCGCTCGCCGATCCGCTGCTCCCGGAAGACATCGCGACGATCCTCCGCCGCGGGCGGTAGCCGCGCAATCGACCCACCCCGCCGTATCTGTTCGACATCTCCGACTCGGGCCGGCACATCTCGCGGGAGACGCTCTGCACGCCACCCGGCACCGACACGACTACCACCTGCCAGAAGCGCGGGCCGGCGGACGCGGCTGTCTGCGGGTCGGCGAGGATGAGATAACGTCAACCGGGCCGCTCGGATGCATGCATTGGGGAGTGGTGTAATCGGCAGCACAGAACACTTTGGATGTTCAAGTTCAGGTTCAAGTCCTGGCTCCCCAGCCTCCAGGCCACTCAACTAAAGACCTGCTAAACCGGTTGTTTTCCGTCCGGTGCACGAACTAATGTTCGGGGCATGGCGCGGACGCCGCGGTACACCGAGAAGCAGGTTCGAGAGGCGGTCGCATGCGCCCACAGCATGGCCCAGGCGCTGCGACTGCTCGGACTCCGACCCGCCGGAGGCAACCACGGGACGTTGAAGAAGCTGATCGAGCGGTGCGACCTCTCGACCGAGCATTTCGATCCATATTGGGCGCTGCGTTCCCGGCGGGCGCCCAGCCCAGCCATTCCGCTCGAACTGATCCTCGTCGAGCACTCGACGTATCACCGCAACCATCTCAAGCGCCGCCTTTACGACGCAGGCCTGAAGGCACGAGAGTGCGAGCTGTGCGGGCAGGGTGAGGAGTGGCGCGGTCGTTCGATGGCTTTGATCCTCGACCACATCAATGGCGTCCCCAACGACAACCGGTTCGAGAACCTCCAGATCGTCTGTCCAAACTGCGCCGCGACGCTCGATACGCATTGCGGTCGCAAGAACCGGCGCGATCGCAACCCGCGAAGCTGCCTGTGGTGCGGGGCGACGTTCATCCCCAAGTACACGAGCCACCGCTATTGCTCGCCGGGCTGCGGTGAACAGCAGCAAGGGACCTCGCGAACCGCGACCGGAACGCCGCAAGGTCGAGCGGCCCTCCTACGAACAGCTGATGGCCGACGTAGCGGCGATGAGCTTCGCGGCGATCGGGCGCAAGTATGGGGTCTCGGACAACGCCGTGCGCAAGTGGATTCGCTGGTACGAGTACCAGCGCGAAATAGAGGCGTGGAGACGCGAGGATGCCCGAGCGAGGCGAGACGCGGCTTGAATCCACGACGAGCCGGCGTCCACCCGCCGCCGCCGATCCCCTACGATCCTGGGCGTGGCCGCGCCTGTCGTCGTGATCCTTGCCGCCGGGCAGGGCACGCGGATGCGTTCCGCGACGCCCAAGCTGCTCCACGAGGTGTGTGGTCGGGCGATGATCGCCTGGCCGGTGGCGGCTGCGCGCGCCGCCGGCGCCGCCAAGGTGGTCGTGGTCGAGGGTCCGGACCGGCCGCTGCAGGCCTTGCTGGACGGCGAGGTGACGGTGGCCGTGCAGCAGGAGCCGCGCGGCACGGCCGATGCGGTCAAGGCGGCGGCGGCGCACATCGGCCCGAGCGACACCGTCATCGTGCTGAACGGCGATCACCCGCTGATCACGGCGGAGACGCTGGCCGGCCTGGCGCAGGCGCATGCCCGGTCGGGTGCGGCGGCGACGCTCGCCACCGCGGTGCTCGACGATCCGAGCGGCTACGGGCGGGTGGTGCGGGCGCCCGACGGCACGGTCGAGCGCGTCGTCGAGACCAAGGCCCCGGGCGACGCCACCGAGCTCGAGTTGCGGATCCGCGAGATCAGCACCGGCATCTACGCGTTCGAGGGCGCGGCGCTGCTCGCTGCGCTCGACGAGGTCCGTAGCGACAACGCGCAGGGCGAGCTGTACCTACCCGACGTGGTGCCGATCATGCGGTCGCGCGAGCGGAGCGTGCTCGCGCACGAGATCCACGACGCCAGCGAACTCGGCGTCAACGACCGGGTCGGGCTGGCGGCGGTCAGGGCGGTCGCGCAGCGCCGGATCCACGAGCGCCACATGCTCGCCGGCGTCACGATCGTCGACCCGGTGACGACGGTGATCGACGTCGATGTGCGGATCGGGCCGGACACCACGATCGCGCCCTTCTCGAGCCTCCACGGCTCCACCGAGATCGGCGCCGGCGCCACCGTCGGCCCGCTGTCGACGGTGATCGACACCCGGATCGGCGCACAGGCGACCGTGGTCCACTCCTACCTCAACGGAGCCGACGTGGGCGACCGGGTCAGCGTCGGGCCGTTCGCCTATCTGCGGCCGGGCGCCGTCCTGCGCGAGGGGTCGAAGGCGGGTACGTTCGTCGAGATCAAGAACTCGGACATCGGGGCCGGCGCGAAGGTCCCGCATCTGTCCTACATCGGGGATGCCGACATCGGCGAGCGGGCCAACATCGGCGCTGGGACGATCACCGCCAACTACGACGGCCAGAACAAGCACCGCACGTCGATCGGCGCCGGTGCGTTCGTCAGCGTCGACACGATGTTCGTGGCGCCGGTCAGCCTCGGCGACGGCGCCTACACGGGCGCCGGCTCGGTGATCACCGACGATGTGCCGCCGGGCGAGCTCGGTATCGCCCGCGCGCGCCAGACCAACGTCGACGGCTACGGCGAACGTCGCAAGCAGCGAGATTTGGAGTCGCGGCCGGCGGTCGGCAACGATAAGAATGTGCTGCAGGACAACGGCTTCGGATAGCAGCGATACGAGAGAATCAACCCCCTCGACCTAGTAGCTCCGAGACGACGATCCGTCTCCTTTCGACCCTACACTCGATTCCACAATGAGCCTGCTCGAGACGCCTCTCCCACGGAGCGAGCTGGTGCTGGACTACAGCAAGCGGCTCATGCTGGTTTCGGGCCGCGCGAACCCAAATCTGGCGGCGAAGATCGCCTCCAAACTGGGCGTCGGGCTCGCTGGGATCACGCTCAGGACGTTCACCAACGGCGAGGTCTACTGCCGCTACGAGGAGTCGGTCCGGGGCGCGGACGTGTTCATCGTCCAGCCCACCTGCGGTAACGCCGACACAGGCCTCAGCGCCAACGACGCGCTGATGGAGCTGATGGTGATGGTCGACGCGGCCGTCGGGGGCTCCGCGCACCGCGTGATCGCCGTGACCCCCTGGTACGGGTACTCGCGCCAGGACAAGAAGTCGGCCCCGCGCGAGCCGATCAGCGCCCGGATGGTCGCGCGGATGCTCGAGTCGGCCGGGATCGACCGGATCCTGACCATGGACCTGCACCAGGGCCAGATCCAGGGGTTCTTCCAGAAGCCCTGCGACCACATGACCGCGCTGTTCATGCTCACGCAGTACTTCCAGGACCTCGGACTCGACGACCTTGTGGTCGTCGCGCCCGACGCCGGCCGCGTCAAGCTGAACAAGCAGTTCGCATCGAAGATCGGCGCGGACCTGGCGATCCTCAACAAGGAGCGCCCCAACCAGCAGGTCGCCGAGATCGGGTACGTGATCGGCGACGTCGCCGGCAAGAACGCCGTCCTCGTCGACGACATCATCGACACCGCCGGGACGTTGCGGGCGGCCGCCGAGGCCGTGTACGAGGCGGGCGCCAAGCGCGTCTACGCCGCCGCCACGCACGGTGTCTTCTCAGGCCATCCGTGGGATCAGCTCGCCGCGGCGCGGCTCGAGGAGATCGTCGTCACCGACACGATTCCGCTGCCCGCCGGGGCGCCCGACAACGTGCGCGTGCTGTCCTGCGCGGACCTGCTCACGAGCTCGATCCGCCAGATCTTCACGGACGGATCGGTGAGCGACGTGTTCGGCGGCGAGAACCAGCTGTTCTGACGCGCTCCGCAGTCCGGGGGGAGCCGCGCGCTGCGGCCTGGAATCATCTGCCGGCGAGATGGGAGAGCGCGATGATCCGCAGCTCGGCTGGCGTGCCCAGAGCGGCCGCGCCGTCCGCCTGATGGAGCTGCTCGGGCTGACCGAGGAGGAGCTCTGTCAGGTGCTCGACGTTGACCCGCTGACGCTTCTGTCCGGCCAGCTCGACCACCGAGGCGAGCTGCCGATCCTGCTCGACCTGCTCGACGAGGCCGCCGAGCACGCAGGGCCGGCGGTGCTCGAGCGCTGGGTGCGGGCGGCGGGGCCGTCCGGAAGGCCGATCGACGCGCTCCTGGGCCGCGACTTTGGCGCGTTCGAGGGCGCGCTCGGCGATCTCGCCGAGCGCGGGTTCGTGCTCAGACGCGGTGGCTGATGGAGGGCGGTGAGTCAGCCGCTCGTCCACATGCTCCGGGTCCGCTACGGCGAATGCGACCTCCAGGGGATCGCGTTCAACGCGCACTACCTCACCTACTTCGACACGAGCATGACCGAGCTCTGGCGCGCCGCGTACGGGAGCTACCAGGCGATGCTCGACCACGGGATCGACATCGTCCTCGCCGAGGTCCACCTGCGGTTCCGCAAGCCGGCGCGATTTGACGACGAGCTGGCCCTGTCGGTCGCGGTCACGCACATCGGGCAACACGAGCATCCTGACCAGCCATGCCGCCCGCTGTGGCGGCGAGGTGGTGGCCGAGGGCGACCTGCGCCACGTGCTGGTCGACCTCAAGACGCTCGAGAAGGCGCCGATCCCCGCGTGGGCTCGGGAGGGGCTCGAGCCGTGGTGTGTGCTGGCGGACTCGTCCGGATAGCCGGCGGGTGCACGGATAAAACTGCAAGGGAGATCGATGGCATTCGAGCACGAGACGGTCTTCACGATGGAGGCGACGCCGGTGAAGTTCGGCCGCGGCGCCGCCGCGGATGCGGTTGCGCCGTAATCGCCCGTTATTGCTCGGGCCGCTCGAGCTCGCGGCGCTCGGGCTGGCGGCGCTCGCCAGGCCAGATTCCCGTCAGATGGTGGAACGTCCGGGCACTGGCACGGTCGACCGCCGCTCCGATCGCGGCCATCGTGGCGGCCTCGAGGGCCGCCGCGCCCACGACCTTCGGGAAGCTCGCCTCCGCCGTCGTCGGCGTGGGCGGGTCTTCCTCGTCGATCCGGGTCCACAGCGACTTGAAGACGGTGTTCGCGATCTTCGCGCCGATCAGGCCGGCGATGATCCCGAACGGCTTGTAAAGGATCTTCATGGTGCTGGGAGCCTACCCTCCTATCCATCGGGACATAGCGGCGGGATGGAGTAGAAGTTAACCTGCTGTAACTGCAAGGGATCGGGAGGAGGCACACCCGAGATGCTCGAAGAGGATTCAAGGCCCGGAGGGGAAGGCTCGGCAGAGGAGTTGCTGCGGCGGGCGCTCTTGGATGAGTCCTCGTCGATTGCCGTATCGCTGAAGGTGGGGGGGCTGCCGCTCAGCGATTCGGTGACGGTCATCTTTCACGGCCGCCGGGATCTCGGAACGCTTCAGACTTACGTGGCGCGTGGAAGCCGGGCGGCCGGGACGACTGTGGCGGCGAGCGAGATGCTGCGCGTGCCCTGCGATCTCGACCTTGCCGACGCCGACGATCGCGCGGATGCGGAGCGGCTCTACATCGAGCAGGCCACCGCATTTCGCGACGCGCTCGTGGGAGCCGACGTCGTGCTCGACGTGTGGCGCGAACCGCTGGGCGAGTTGCTCGGCAGCGATGTCAACGTCGACCACTCGATCGAGCTGTCGGTCCGCCTGCCCGCCCATCGGCTGCTCCCAACGGCGTTGATCGCGCCCGAGTCGCACCTGCTGGTGACGCCGGTGTGCGGCGCTCGGACGCTCGCCGAAGGCAAGCCACCGATGGGCATCGCCTGCGCCCAGCAGGACGTGATCCGCATCTATCCGCTGGCCGACGACCCCGAGCGGTGCGTCGAGGACTTCCTCGAGGCGGCGGCCGAGCACGCGCGCACGCTGGCGCAGCGGCTGGATCACCAGGAGGCGTCGGTCGAGCGGTTCCTCGAATTGAGCGAATAGCGCCCGCGGAGTGAGTAGGCCTCCGCGAGGCGCGCGGGTGCGCTTAGCTTCGAGCCGTGCGCCGCGTGTACATCGTCGCGATCGTCGCCGGGATCCTGCTGTTCCTCGTGATCAGCGCCCTGCTGGCGAGGGTGTTCAGCGCGAACAGCGCCGAGCAGTCCGCGATCACGTCGCTGGTGCAGTCGGAGGCCAAGGGCGATCCGAACGCGATCCTCGGCGAGATCCTTGGATGCCGGACCGATCCGTCCTGCGGGCAGCGGGCTGTCGTGAACGCGGCGGCGCTCAAGCACGCCGGCGCGGTTTCGATCATCCAGATACAGCCGTCCACGAGCTTCTCGCTCGGCGGCACCGAGGGGACGGCGCGGGTGGCGTGGGACGTCGGCTCCTCGCTGCCGATCGTGCAATGCGTCAAGGTTCGTCGCGCCGGCAACCCGATCAGCGGGCTACGCGTCGAGCTGCTCGAGGTCAGCCGGCGGATCGCCAGCGATGCCGCCTGCCCGGCGCACTACTGAGATGGCTCCTACGCCGGCTCAGTGCGATCTGACCGGCCTGCGGTCAGGCTCGCGGGCGGGCCGGCGCCCGCGCTCGGGGAGCTGCTCGGAGAACCGGCGATGGTCGCGCAGTCGAATCAGCGCCGGCTCGGCGTCGGGGAGCGGGATGCCGCCGCGCGGAGCGTCGGGCGCCGGCTTTGGCGGGAGGTCGGGACCGCGACCCCAGCCACCGTCTGACCCCGAATCCGGACGGCTCGGCGGGATCTCAGGGCTGTCGCGCAGCGCGGGAATGATCAGCACCGCCGCGCAAACGAGTCCCAGGAGGTGCATCCCGGCGATCATCAGCATCAGCTGAGTGTCGCCCGACATAGAGTCAAGCTTAGCGCGCTGTTGTTCGTCGGTGAAGGGGTGTCTGGAGGTCGGTTGGCGGCGGTGGCGCGGGCCCCGGCGAGCCATGCAAGCGGGGCAGCACCGGTGTCGGACCCTCACGACTGCCCGCCCGCTACCATCACTCGCCGGTCATGGCGACGGCACAGACGACAGCGCTTGCAGTTGAGCGCCGCGAGCCCGCCGGATCGCGAGCGGCGCGACGGCTGCGTCGCGACGGCAGCGTTCCCGGCGTGCTCTACGGCGGCGGCGAAGACCCGGTGGCGTTCCAGGTCGACGCCCGGCTGCTGCGCACCGCGCTCGCGCATGCCGGTGCGGTGCTCGAGTTGAGCATCGGTGGCGATGCGGCCACGCCGGTCGTGGTCAAGGAGATCTCGCGCCACCCGGTGACCGGCCACACCGTTCACATCGACATGCTGCGCGTGCGGCTCGACGTCGCGATCAGCGCGACGGTCGTGCTCGACCTCGTCGGGTCCGAGGACTCGCCAGGGGTCAAGGAGGGCGGCGTGCTCGAGCAGGTGACGCGCGAGCTCACGATCGAGGCCCTCCCGACGGACATCCCGGACGTGATCCCCCACGACGTCTCGACTCTGCAAATCGGCGACACACTCACGCTCGAGGCGGTCACGCCGCCCCGCGGCGTCACCCTGCTCGACGATCCCGAGACGGTCATCGCGACGCTCAGCGCCCCGCGCCTGCAGCTCGAGGTGGAGCCCGGGATCGAGGAGGAGACCGAGCTCGTGGCCGAGGGCGAGGCCGCCGCGGAGGCCGGGGAGGGAGCCGGCGAAGAGGGCGCCGGCGAGAGCGAAGGCGGGGACGAGGGCGAGTAGCCCGCCCGAGCCGAGTTGCCGGGCGAAGCACCTGTCGATTGGCTGATCGTCGGCCTCGGGAATCCGGGCGGCGAGTACGACGGCACCCGTCACAACATCGGGTTCGAGGTCGCCAGTGTGCTCTCAAAACGCTGGGATCTCCCAAAGGCCAAGTCGAAGTATCGCGGCGTGCTGACCGAAGGCCGGACCGGCCCGGGCGGGCCGCGGATCGCGATCCTGCGGCCGATGACGTACATGAACGAGGCCGGCGACTCGGTCGGGCCGGCGCGGGGCGCGCTCAAGGTCGACCTCGACCGCGTGCTCGTGATCCACGACGAGATCGATCTCCCGTTCGGCGAGATACGGGTCCGCACCGGTGGCGGCCTCGCCGGCCATAACGGACTCAAGTCGCTCAGAGCGCGACTGGGCTCGCCCGACTTCACCCGCATCAGGATCGGCGTGGGGCGACCGCCGACGACCGATCCCGACCGCGTCGCGGCCTACGTGCTCGGCCGCTTCCGCGAGCCCAAAGAGGACGTGAAAGCACTGATCGAGGAGGCCGCCGACGTCGCGGAGCGAACGGTGCTGAGCGAGCCGGCGACGACCTAGACTCGGTAGGGAGATGCTGCGCACGCTCCTGACCCACGCCGACGACGAGCCTCAGGTTGCAAAGCTCGCCGAGCAGGGTGGCCGCGCGTTCGTGTCGCAGTCGCTGCGGCCGTACCTCCTCGGTGCGCTTCTCGACCGTGATCCGGCCACCCCGGCGATCGTCGTCGCCGGCGACGACCGCGCCGCGCGCGACCTCGCGGCGGGCCTGAAGACCTGGCTCGAGCCCCGGACGGTCCGCTACTACCCGAGCCGCGGCGTCACCTATGAGTCACATCTGGCGCCGCCCCCGCACCTCGTCGGTCTCCGGATCGCGGCCCTCGACGCGCTCCTGGAGAGCGAGGGGGACGCGGGCGGGAGTGGGGGTGGCGGCGACACGGCGCCGGTCGTCGTCGTCAGCGCGGTGGCGCTGTCCGAGAAGGTTCCCGACCCGACGCTGCGCCCCCACGGGTTCACGCTCAGGCACGGCGACCTGCTCGACCTCGACGAGACCGCCCGTGATCTGGTTGCCGCCGGCTACGAGCGCGTCGACCAGGTCGAGGACCGTGGCCAGTTCGCGATTCGTGGCGGCCTGCTCGACCTGTTCCCCGCCACCGAAGACCGGGCGGTGCGCGTCGATCTGTTCGGCGACGAGATCGAGTCGCTGCGCTGGTTCTCGACGTTCACCCAGCGCTCGCTCGGGGACGCCGAGCTCGTGGAGATCGAGCCGGCGGCGGAGCTGGCCGAGGAGCATCGGGAGCTCGCCGAGATCGCCGCGCTCGAGAACGAGGCCGACCGTCCGGACATCGCGGAGCTGCTTCCGGTCGACAACTTCCACCCGTTCCTGGAGCTGGCGCCGCAACACGCCAGCATCGTGATCGCCGGTGAGGAGGACGTCGCGCCGGCGCTCGCCGACCACTGGCAGGACGTGACCGCCGCCTTCCACGACCGCGACGCCCGCCACCTGTACGTCGACGCGGACACGATCGCGGAGACCCTCAACGCGCGCGCCCAGATCCGGCTGTCGAGCATCGACCAGGACCAGCCGTTCGAGTTCCGCGCCCAGTCGGCCGATCTGCAGGCCCGGAGTCTCAAAGAGGCCGAGCCGGAGCTCGAGAAGCTCCAGCGGTCCGGCTACCGGACCGTGGTGACGTTCGCGCGGCGCGGCGAGGGCGAGCGGACCGCATACAACCTCGGCCGGTTGAAGGTGCACTGGCTGGATGGCACCCCGGGGCCGCCCGGCCTGATCACGTTCGCCCACGCCCGGTTGCAGCAAGGCTTCATCGCGCCACAGCTGCACCTCGCGGTTATCCCCGAGCACCGCCTGTTCCACCGCCGGCGCGCGACCGAGGAGCCGACGCGCCAGCGACGCCGCGGCGTGCTCCGCAGCTTCGCCGATCTGCGGACCGGCGACATCGTCGTGCACGAGGACCACGGGATCGCGCGGTTCGCCGGCTTCGACACGAAGACCGTCGCGAACGTCACGCGCGACTACCTCTACCTCGAGTACGCCGGCTCGGACCGGGTGTTCGTGCCGGTCGACCAGCTCGCCAAGATAAGCCGCTACGTCGGCGCCGCCGGCGTGCACCCGCCGCTGTCCAAGCTCGGCGGCACCCGCTGGGACACGATCAAGGCGCGGGCCCGCCGCGCCGCCCAGGAGCTCGCCGGGGAGCTGCTCAACCTGTACGCCGAGCGCAAGCGCCGCGAGGGTCACGCGTTCCCCACCGACAGCGACTGGCAGCGCGACTTCGAGGACGCGTTCCCGTTCACCGAGACGCCCGACCAGCGCGACGCGATCGAGATGGTCAAGGCGGACATGGAGGCCCCGCGCCCGATGGACCGCCTGATCTGCGGCGATGTCGGCTACGGCAAGACCGAGGTCGCGCTGCGCGCGGCGTTCAAAGCGGTGCAGGACGGCAAGCAGGTGATGCTGCTCGTGCCCACCACGATCCTCGCCCAGCAGCACTACGGCACGTTCACCGAGCGGCTCAAGGACTATCCGATCTCGATCGAGCATGTGTCGCGCTTCCGTCCACAGGCCGAGCAGCGCGAGGCCGTCAAGCGGTTTGCCGAGGGCAAGGTCGACATCCTCATCGGCACGCACCGCTTACTAAGCCGCGATATCCGCCCCAAAGAGCTCGGCCTGCTGATCGTCGACGAGGAGCAGCGCTTCGGCGTCAAGCAGAAGGAGCTGCTCCGCCAGCTTAAGCTGAAGGTCGACGTGATCTCGATGAGCGCCACGCCGATCCCGCGCACGCTTCAGATGTCGATGGCCGGAATCCGCGACATCAGCGTGATCGAGACGCCTCCCGAGGGTCGGCGCCCGATCAAGACTTACGTCGGCGAGTACGACGAGGAGCTGGTGAAGGGAGCCCTGCTGCGCGAACACGAGCGAAGGGGCCAGGCGTTCTTCCTGCACAACCGGATCGAGTCGATCGACGAGACCGCCGAGCGGCTGCGCGCGCTGTGCCCGGGCATGAGGTTCGAGGTCGCCCACGGGCAGATGGACGAGCGCGAACTCGAGGCGCGGATGCTGGCGTTCCTGCGTGGCGACGCCGACGTGCTGGTGTCGACCAGCATCATCGAGTCGGGGATCGACATCCCTCAGGCCAACACGCTGATCGTCGAGCGCGCCGACACGTTCGGGCTGGCGCAGCTGTACCAGATTCGCGGCCGGGTCGGGCGCAGCCGCGAGCGTGCCTACGCCTACCTGCTGTACCCGAGCGCGGCCGCGCTCACGCCCGACGCCGCGCAGCGTCTGAGTGCGCTGTCCGACTACACCGAGCTCGGCGCCGGCTTCAAAATCGCGATGCGCGACCTCGAGATCCGGGGCGCTGGCAATCTGCTCGGCGACGAGCAGTCCGGGCACGTCGCGGCGCTCGGGTTCGAGCTGTACATGCAGATGCTCGACGAGGCCGTGGCGGCCGCGGCCGACGGGGCCTGGGCCGAGGACGAGTGGGAGCCGGTGCGGCTGGACGTGAACGTCGACGCTTACGTACCGGCCGACTACATCCCGTACGAGCAGGCCAAGGTCGACGTGCACCGCCGGATCGCGGCCGCCCGCGAGGTCGCGGACCTGATGGCGCTGCGCGACGAGCTCGAGGATCGGTTCGGCGAGCTGCCCGAGCCGCTGCGCAACCTGATCGCGCTCCAGCAGGCGCGGATCAAGCTCGGCCAGGCCGGCGCCCGGGCGGTCACGTTCCGCAACGGCCGCCTCGCGGTGACGCCGATCGAGCTCGATTCGGTCCGCGCCAAGCGGATCCGCCAGGAGATCCCAGAAGCGCTATACGAATCGGGCAAGTCGCAGCTTTCGGTGCGGGTCCCCGAGGATCCGGCCAAGCGCTTCCCGGCCGTCGTGAAGGCCGCCGACGTACTGCTCGCGGTGACGCGCGAAGCTGCCTGAGCGTGGCTCGCCCCAGCTGCGAAGGTGCGTGTCGCCCTCGGGTGACTCGCGCCCGATGCCGCCGCCGAGCAAATCGGTCAGGAAGCGCGCGGTCACGCGCAGGCGACACGTACCGGAGCCGTTCTTAGCCCATTCTTCACCGTGTGGGGCTCCCGATCGCGATACCCCCGCTACCATCACCCCCCGATGAAGGTCCGTAGTTCGATTCTGGCGCTTGGCGCCTTTTTTGTGATCGCAGTCGCGATGGCCGGCTGCGGCAGCGGCGTCCCCGGTGACGCGGTCGTGGATGTGGCCGGCAATCCGGTCTCGACGCAGACGTTCAACCACTGGATGTACGTCGCGGCCAAGAGCCAGGCGGCTCAGAACCCGGGCCAGCCCGTGATCGTCCCGAACGATCCGCCGAACTTCGACAACTGCGTCGCTGAGGTCAAGAAGCAGATCCCGAGCCTGGCGAACACGAAGACGGCGACCCTCCGCACCGACTGCAAGCAGCTGTTCACCTCGCTGTCGAGTCAGGTGCTGGACTTCCTGATCAAGGCTTACTGGTACCAGGCCGACGCCGCCAAGATGGGCGTCAAGGTCACCGACGCCGAGGTGCAGAAAGCCTTCACCACCGCCAAGAACCAGCAGTTCCCCACGGCCGCCGGGTTCAACACGTTCCTCAGCCAGACCGGCCAGACGCTCCAGGATGTGCTGTACCGCTTCCGGGTCAACGAGGTTCTGAGCAAGCTGATCGCCAAGCACTCCACGACCGTCACCCCGGCGCAGATCGAGGCCTTCTACAACAGCCACCAGTCGCAGTTCGGCACGCAGGAGACGCGCAACATGAAGATCGTCCTGGCGAAGGACCAGGCCGACGCGCTCGCGGCCAAGAAGGCGCTCCAGTCGGGCCAGAGCTGGGCCGAGGTCGTCAAGAAGTATTCGACCGACCCCACCACGAAGAGCACCGGCGGCGTGCTGAACGGGGTCAACAAGCAGCAGGAGGATGCGGCCCTCAGCAGCGCGGCGTTCTCGGCGCCGGTCAACAAGCTGATGGGCCCGGTGAAGGGACAGTTTGGCTACTACGTGTTCGAGGTGACGAAGATCAAGCCGGCGACGCACCAGTCGCTCGCCGAGGCGACCCCGCTGATCAAGCAGCAGCTGAGCTCGCAGGCGCAGACCAGCGCCCAGACCGCGGTCGACAACAAGGCCAAGAGCGACTGGCTCAGCCAGACGACCTGTCGCGCCGGGTACGCGATGGCCGACTGCAAGGGCTACAAGGCGCCGAAGACGGCGACGACCACCACCGGCACGGCGACCACGGGGTGAGCGCGCCGGAGCTTCCGGCAACCGCTGAAGCGCTCGCCCGGCTCGACGCGATCACGCGTCAGCTGCGAGTGGAATGTCCGTGGGACCGCGAGCAGGACGAGCGCTCGATCGTGCCCCATACGGTCGAGGAGTCCTACGAGCTGGCTGACGCCGCTCGGCGGCGCGACGACGCGAAGATGCTCGACGAGCTCGGCGACGTCCTGTTCCAGGTTCACTTCCTCGCGCTGCTGCTCGAGGAGCGGGGCGCGGGCGACCTCGCGCAGGTCGCCACCGACGTCACCGACAAGCTGATCCGCCGCCATCCGCACGTGTTCGGCGATGTGGAAGCGCAGACGTCGCACGAGGTGCGCCGCAACTGGGACCAGATCAAGCAGCGCGAGCCCGGGCGCGAGCCCGGCGTGTTCGGGGAGGTCCCCGAGAACCTCCCGGCGCCGCTGTACGCGCGCAAGCTCCAGCGCCGCGCCGCCACGAGCGGATTCGACTTCCCCGGCGTCGAGGGCCCGCTCCAGTCGGTGCGGGACGAACTGGCCGAGCTGGAGGCGGCCGGCACCGAGGACGAGCGCTTCCACGAGCTCGGCGACGTCCTGTTCGCGGCGGTCAACGTGGCGCGGAAACTCGCGGTCGACCCCGAGCTCGCGCTGCGCGCGGCGGCCGATCGGTTCAAGGCCCGCGTGCTCGCCGGTGCCGAGCTCGCCGCATCGGAAAACCGGAACTGGAACGATCTCGCTCCCGACGAGCAGCTCGCGTACTACGCCCGAGCACGCCTGACCGAAGGAGGGCTCCGACCCCAATGAGCCAGATCGAGCACGTACACGCCCGGCAGGTCCTCGACAGCCGGGGCAACCCGACCGTCGAGGTCGAGCTCAGCGTCCGATCTGGCGCCTGGGGACGCGCGATCGTGCCGTCCGGCGCCTCAACCGGAGAGTTCGAGGCGACGGAATTGCGCGACGGCGGGTCGGACTGGAACGGAAAGGGCGTGATGCGCGCCGTTGAGAACGTCAACGGCGAGATCGCCACCGCGGTGCACGGCCAGGACGCCTCGAGTCAGGCTGCGCTCGACCGGATGCTGATCACGCTCGACGGGACGCCGAACAAGTCCCGGCTGGGCGCGAACGCGATTCTTGCCGTGTCGCTGGCGGCCGCCTATGCCGCGGCGGCGGAGGAGCGGCTGCCGCTGTGGCGCTACCTCGGCGGAGACAGCGCGCACGTGCTTCCGGTTCCGATGATGAACGTGCTCAACGGTGGCGCGCACGCCGACAACGCGATCGATTTTCAGGAGTTCATGATCGTCCCGGTCGGAGCCTCAAGCTTCCGGGACGGCCTGCGGATGGGCGTCGAGGTGTTCCACAACCTGAAGAACACGCTCCACGACAAGGGACTGTCGACGACGGTCGGCGACGAGGGCGGGTTCGCGCCCAACCTCGAGTCCAACGAGGCCGCGCTCGGGGTGCTCGTCGAGGCGATCCGCGCGTCGGGCTACGTGCCGGGCGACCAGGTCGCGATCGCGCTCGACCCCGCGGTCTCGGGGCTGGTCAAGGACGGGAACTATGCGCTCGAGCACGAGGGCCGGACGCTCAGCCCCGAACAGCTTGCCGACTACTGGGGCGAGCTCGTCGACCGGTATCCGATCGTCTCGCTCGAGGACGGGATGGGCGAGGAGGACTGGCTCGGGTGGGCACTCCTCACCGAGCGCCTCGGGAGTCGGATCCAGCTCGTCGGCGACGACGTGTTCGTCACCAACACCGAGCGCCTGCAGCGCGGGATCGACGCCGGCGTCGCGAACTCGATCCTGATCAAGGTCAACCAGATCGGGACGCTGACCGAGACGCTCGCGGCCATTCGCATGGCCCGCGAGAACGGGTACACCGCGGTGATGTCGCACCGGTCGGGGGAGACCGAGGACGTCACGATCGCGGACCTGGCGGTGGCCACCGGCTGCGGGCAGATCAAGACCGGCGCGCCGTCGCGGACCGATCGGGTGGCCAAGTACAACCAGCTGCTGCGGATCGAGGAGGCGCTCGGCGCCGACGCGCGCTACCCGGGGCGGAGCGCGTTCCGGGAATAGGCCGTTTTCGGCTTGCACGGTCTCATGCAGGAGGAAGGCATTCGCGGGCGTCGAACGAAGGGCGTAGCGGATGCCTTCAGCCCGTACCGCCACCGCGCCAGCGCGCACGAACAGCCGCAGCCGCACCAGGTCCGCTCGACCCCGGAGAGTGGCCAGCCGTGCGCTCCGGGGACGGGTTCGCTGGGATCGCATCGGCCGGGTCAGCCTGCTGCTGATCCTGGGCGTGGTCGCTGGGCTGTACGTGCAGCGGGCGGTCGCCTACTTCTCGGTGCGGTCCCAGGCCGCTCAGCAGCGCGCGATCGTGCAGCAGCTGTCGCGGTCGAACGCGAGCCTGCGCGCTCAGCAGCGCTCGCTGAACGAGCCGGCGACGATCCTGAGCGATGCCCGCGCGCTCGGGATGGTGCGGCCCGGCGAGCATTCGTACGAGGTCACGGGGCTGCCGGGTCGCTGAGCGCATGCCGGCCGGGGCGGGGGTGACGCCGCCCGTGCCCGACGTTCGATTCGACGACGTCATCGGCCTCTGGCGCGAGGGGCAACGCCGCCTCACCCAGGCCGATCCGCGCGACCGACCCGCGCTCGAGCGGGTCACCGACGAGCTTGTCGACGAGCTGCGCCGGCGGATCGGCGGCACGTTCACGACCGACGAGCTCGCGCGCTACTACGGCGAGCGCGGGACCGATTGGTGCTTCGACATCGCGACGCGCGTGGCGCCCGGCAACCCGGAGGCTTGGGACCTGACGACAGTCGCCGGCGCGGCGTTCGCCCGCTACGTGCGCGAGGCCTCAGACTACGCCGGCGGCGCGCGCGTCGCGCAGCAGTGACGGGCCTGGCGGGCGGGCGGGTGGGCGGGCCTACTCGTCGTTGTCGGCGTCGCCGTCTTCGGCGTCGTCGTCGCCGACGCGGCGGATCACGATCTGATCCTCTTCGATCGCCACCTCGACGGGCCGGTGCCCGGCCCAGTACTCGGCGTAGATCGGATCGTCCTGAACGGCGGGATCGAGCCACAGTCCGTAGCCCTCCTCGCCGTGGTCGAACGTGGCCTCGAGTGTCGTGGCCTTGCGCCGGGTGCTCCGTCGCCCGCCGCGCCGGCCGCGCCGGCGCTTGGCCGGGGCTTTCTCGCCCTCGTCTTCCTCTTCTTCCTCCTCGGCCTCTTCCGCTCGTTGCGCCTCGGCCGCGAGCTCGGCGGCGATCAACGCTTCGTCCTCGGCCCGGAGATCGATCTCGTCGTCGAAGTCGACGGCCGCGCCGGGCTCGGGCTCGCCGTCGGGCTCGAGGCCCTGTTCGCGCTTGAACGCCTGGATCTGCTGGACGGTCACCTCGAGCTGGTGTGCGATCCACGCGTCCGTGCGCCCCTGACGAACCCAGCCTCGGATTCGGTTCAGCTCTGGTCGTAGCGATCGGCGAGTCATCCTCGGCGCGGAGACTAGTACAGGCATCGGTTGGAGCGCGGCGGGAGGCGACCTCCGGGCTCAGATCGATTCGCCGAGCGCGATCGACGGCGCCCGGCGGCGACCGCGATCGATGGCGCGCGACCGGTGCACAACCTCCACAATGCTTGTCCAGACCAGATGGCAACCGGTATGCTGGCCTCGGCGGACCGGACCCCTCGTGGAAAGAGGCATGCCGGTTGCCTCGTTGACGACCAGGCGAGCAGGGAGGCACATCCCCCAAATGTTGGTACTCACCCGCAAGTCCAACCAGAGCATCATGATCGGCGATGACATTGAGGTCTCCGTGCTGGCGATCATGGGCGAGAAGGTGCGAATCGGGATTCAGGCACCCCGCGACATCCCCGTATTCCGCAAGGAGGTTTATCTCGAGATCCAGCAGGAGCGTCTCGGCTCCGGCAAGGGCGCCCGCGAAGAGGTAGACGCGGCGCTGCGTGGCCTGGGAGAGGGCACCTAGAACAGCCCGCTTCGCCGGCGGCGACGGACAGGAGATCCGAGGCCCACTAGCCCAGCAGGTGGTACAGCGTTTCGAACATCGCGATCGTCACGACGACGGCCGTGCCGATCAGCGTGGCGATCAGCACCCAGAAACGCACCGAGCTGCGCTTCTTCTCGCGCTCACGCCGGCGCTTGCGTGAGCGCGAGAGCGCGCGCCGCATTATGCGGTCGTCGCGGCGCCGGTCCGACTGGATCTCTTGCCGGAACTCCTGCTCGAGTTCGGCGAGACTCTGGCGCATCTTCATCGCCATGCCGGCCCGAGCCTACCAAGCTGGAATCGCCGGCGTTATGTAGATGTAGGTAGCGGCCGGGTCAGTGAACTGTCTGGCGTTCGTAGACCTTGATGAAGTGCAGGTAGTTCTTGGCGATCTGCTCGGCGGCAGCGTCGCGCTCGAGGTCGTTGCCGAGGTAGGCCTTGAGCGCGTCCCACCAGATCGAGCGCCCGATCGCGAAGCCGATGAAGCCCTCGACCGGCGAGGCCTGCTGGAGCCACTGCTCGACCTTCTCGGTCGACGCGCCGCGGCCGAGCAGCACGCACGTGACGCCCTCGCGCCCCGGGCCGGAGCGGGCCTGCTCGGCGAGCATCGCCGCGTCGGCCTGCTCGTCGACGCCCTCGATCTTCCACACGTCGACCTCGATGCCCGCGTTCTGGGTGCCCTCGATCGCGCGGCGCATCAACTCGGGCCGCAGCTCGGCGTCATAGCGCTCGGTGTCGCCGCCGACCGATGCGAGCTGCTCGTCGGTGGCGGGAACCAGGAGCTCGTACAGGAACTTTCGGTCGTTGTCATGGAGCCAGTCCGCAAGCCGCTTGAGCCGAGCGCTCTGACGCTCGTTCATGTCGGCGTCGCCATCGGGGTTGTAGCGGACGAGCACCTTGGAGAAGTCGGGGTCGAACTTCTCGATGTGGGCGGCGAAGTCCTCGCCGTATTCGAAGTCGAACTCCTCCTGCCCGGACTTCTCGACCGGCATTGCCATCTTCAGGCCGTGCTCGCGTGCCTGCTCGGGGATGTTGGAGCCAAACTGCTCGTCGACGAGCACGCCGGTGGCGCCTGGCTCCGCGCCCTCGCGGACGGCCGCGAGCATGCCCTCGAAGATCAGCCGCTTAGCGTCCGCGATCCGCTCGGTCTCCTCAGGCGTGGGAGCTCCCTCGATCCCGAACATCTTCTTCTGGAACGACCCCCGGTGATCGAACGCGAGGATGTAGAGCTTGCCGTCGTATCCGAGAGCCATTTGGGGCCCCCTTTCGTTCTGGTGAGGTGTCTCGTTCAGTCTACGGCCACTGCTCACGCCGGGGGGCGCGCCCGCTAGCCTGCGCCGCGATGGAGCACAAGTTCCAGGTCCGGGGAGCTGCTTACACGATCGGGGTCGAGGAGGAGATGATGATCCTCGACGCCGAATCGCTCGAGCTCGTCAACGCGATCGAAAGCCTGCTCGAGCAGGCGCCGGCGGGCGAGATCAAGCCCGAGCTGATGGAGTCGGTGCTGGAGGTCTCGACGGCCGCCTGCGCGAACACCGCCGAGGCGGGCGAACAGCTACGCGCGCTGCGGGCGCAGGTTCGCGAGGCCGCGGCGCGCAAGAACCTGACGATCGGCTCGGCGGGTACCCACCCGTTCGCGATGTGGGAGGACCAGCGGATCGTGGCCCGCCCCCGGTACCGCGACCTCGTCTCCGCGCTGCGCTTCGTCGCCCGCCAGGAGCTGATCTTCGGCATGCACGTTCACGTCGGCGTCGACGACCCCGACAAGGCGATTCACGTCGCCAACGGAATGCGCGTGCACGTCCCGATCCTGCTCGGGCTGTCGGCGAACTCCCCGTTCTGGCGCGCCGACGCCACCGGGCTGGCCTCGACCCGGACGCCGATCTTCCGGACGTTCCCGCGGGTAGGGATCCCGCCGACGTACAAGGACTGGGAGGACTACGAGCAGCGGATCGAGTTCATGATCAACGCGCGCGTGATCGAGGACTACACGTACCTCTGGCACGACGTGCGGCCGCACCCGAACTTCGGGACCGTCGAGGTCCGCGTGATGGACTCGCAGACCCGCGTCGAGCACACGCTCGGACTCGCGGCGCTGGTGCAGGGATTGGTCCGCGAGCTGTGCGAGCACTTCGACGCCGGCGAGCCGCTGTCGCGCTATCCGTTCGAGATGCTCGACGAGAACAAGTGGCTGGCGGCCCGTCACGGTCTCGACGGCGACTTGGTCGACCTGCCCCATTGGGACCGCGTGCCGACCCGGGCGCTGGCCCGCCGGCTGATCGACCGGACGCGCGACCATTGCCAGGACCTCGGCTCGCTGGGCGAGCTCGAGGCCGTCGAGGACCTGGTCGAGCGTGGCAACGGCGCTGCGCGCCAGGTCGTGGTCTACGAGGCCAACCACGACTTGCGCGAGGTCGTGGCCGAGATCGTCGCTGCGACCGCGGTGTAGCGCGAATCGTCGTCGTGACAGCGGCGTGGCGGCGAATCGGCCGGCTATACGTCGGACGGCGCACCCCGGCCCTGTTCGGGACCGCCCGACCTTCGTACAATCGTTGTGGCTATGAGCACCGGCGGCCCGGACCTGTTCGTAATTTGCAAGAACTGCCAGTCCGAGGTGAGCCCGTACATAACCGAGTGCCCGTATTGCGGGAGCCGGCTGCGCAAGCGGGCCCCGAAACTCGACCGCGAGGGTCGGGTCACCGAGCGCAAGCGGCGCTCGCCGGCCCCATCCCTGCCGCGCCTGCGCCGCGGCGAGATCCCCGGGATTCGCGCAGAGGCGCGCCCGTACGCGACGATCACGCTGGTCCTGGCGGGGTTCGCGGGGACGCTGCTGTGGCGGGCCGCCCTCGTGGGCAGCACCCACGCGATCGAGCTGTGGGCGCGGTTCGGGACGCATCTGTGGTGGCGGTTGCTGGTCGCGCCGTTCACCTACGTCAACACCGGTTACGCGATCGTGGCGTTGGGCACGATCGCGGTGTACGGCTGGCTGCTCGAGCGCCGTCACGGTCCGGCGCTGGTGCTCGTGGTGTTCGCGATCGCAGGGGTCGGCGGGGCCGCGGTGACCGCTGCCGACTCGACGCTCCCGCTCGCGCTGGGCGCCAACGGCGCCGCGCTGGCGCTGCTGATCGTGTGGGCGATCCCGGATCTGCTCTCGCTCCGCGCCGGCGAGGACATCGACGGCGACCTGCTGGGGACCGCCGTGATCGCGGTGGTGGTGGCGCTGATGCCGCTCGCCGTGCCTAGCGCGAGCTGGGCGGCGGCCGGGGTCGGCGTGCTGACCGGGATCCTGGTCGGGCTGCCGCTCGCCCTCACGGGCGAACGCTAGACCGGCGCGTTCGCGCTCTGGCCCCCGGACTGAACCGGAGCCGGCCGTCGCTGCCGACGTATGATCAGTCTCGCCCCGTGGTCGACCGCGCCTACACCGACGCCGAGCTGGAGGCTGCGATCGCAGCGATCACCGATCCGGACCGGATGCGTGAGGCGCAGGACCTGGTCGCGCGCTCGGCGCCGGCGCTCCAGCGGGTGCTCGCCACCGCGCTCGACGAGGGGGGATGGTTCGATTTGGGACATAACCAGGCGGTTCGTGAGGCGGCCGGGTACGACGACGTCATCGACCGAGTTCGGGCGGTGCAGACGATGCTCGCCGAGGAGACCCGTCTGGGGATGCTCGTGGGCGTCGCGGTGGGGTTCGAATTGGCGCGGGAGCTCGGTCGCGAGCCTGGTGCGCCAGGATCGCAAACGACAGAGGAGGATTGAGAAGAGATGGAAGTGCGCTTTCTGGGCCACGCTTGCTTTGAGCTCGACGACGGGGACGCGACCGTTCTGATCGACCCGTTCCTGACCGGAAACCCCAAGGCCGCGATCAGTGCCGAAGATGCCGCCGCCACGACGATCCTGCTCACGCACGGGCACGCCGACCACATCGGCGACACGGTCGCGATCGCCAAGCGCACCGGCGCGCCGGTGGTGGCGATCGTCGAACTGGCCGGCGAGCTGGGGGAAGAAGGCGTCGACGTGCGCGACCCCAACCTCGGCGGCACCGTCAAGTTCGACTGGGGCTGGGTCAAGCTCGTGCCCGCCTGGCATACCTCGACCACGCCCAAGGGAACCGTCAACACGCCGGCGGGCCTCCTCATCAGCATCGGCGACACGGTCGTCTACCACCTGGGCGACACGTGCGTGTTCTCCGACATGGCGCTGGTGGGCAAGCGCGCGCCGATCGACGTCGCGCTGATGTGCATCGGCGGCCACTACACGATGGACCGCGTGGACGCAGTCGACGCGGCCGAGCTGATCGGGGCCAAGACCGTGATCCCCTGCCACTACAACACGTTCCCGCCGATCGAGACCGACGCCGAGGCGTTCAAGTCCGACGTCGAGTCGGCGACGCAGTCGAACGTGGTCGTGCTCGAGCCCGGACAGTCGCACTCGGCGTGACCCACGCGATCGTCCTGATCCAGGCGGACCGCTCGGCACTGGCGACGCTCGGCGGCGAGCTGGCCGACCTCGAGGGAGTGGCCGAGGCCTACTCGGTGACCGGCGAGTGGGACTTCGTCGCGCTGCTGCGGCTGCGCGAGCAGGAGCAGCTCGCAACGGTGGTCACCGGCCAGATCTCGCAGCTGTCGGGGGTGGTGCGGACGCACACGATGGTGGCGTTCGAGGTCTACTCCCGCCACGACCTCGAGGCGCTGTTCTCCGTCGGCCAGTAGCCGCTGACACACTCGGCTGATGCGTGTCGCGGTGGTAGCCGAGTGGTACCCGTCGGCGGGGGACCCGGTGCTCGGCATCTGGGCCCATCGGCAGGCGCTGGCCGCCCGCTCGGCGGGCGCGGACGTGCGCGTGCTGGCGCTGCGGCGCCCGATCCCGCCGCTGTCGGTGGCGCGTGGCCTTTTGCATATTCCCCCGGCCATCGGTGCGGTGAGCCGCTGGATCGCCGGGGCCCGGACATCGTTGCGGCCCAAGACGCTGGACGGGCTCGAGGTCATGCCGGTGCCGTTCGTCTCGCCCCCGCGACCGATCTCGTATGGCGGCTGGGGCTACTGGATGTCGCCGACGCTCGGGCGTGCGCTCGACCGGCTGTATGCAGATTGGGGTTGCGACGTGGTACACGCCCACTGCCTGGCTCCGGCCGGTCACGCCGCCGCGCGCTGGGTGGCGCGCCGGCCGCCCGCGGATCGCCCCGCGTTCGTCGTCTCCGCCCACGGTCCGGACATGATCCACGTGGCCTCGGAGAGCGCGGTGGGCAGACGCGCGTGCCGCGCCGCGCTCGGAGCCGCCGACCTCGTGATGGCGAACAGCCGCTGGGCCGGCCGCCGTTGCGAGGAGATCGCAGGCCGATCACTGCCGATGGAGGTCGTCCACCTCGGGGCGGACATGCCCGCCGGGGGTGCTCCCGATGCGGCCGCGAACGGCCGCGTCCGGATCGTGACGGTCGCCCACCTGGTCGCGCGCAAGCGCCACGACGTCGTGCTCCGGGCGATGGCGATGATCGACCCCGCGCGCCGGCCCGAGTACCTGGTGATCGGCGACGGCCCGCGGCGGGAGCCGCTCGAGAAGCTCGCGGGGGAGCTCGGGCTCGGCGATCGCGTGCGCTTCATCGGTCAGTTGGCCAACCCGGACGCGGTGGCGCGCGCGGCCGCGTGCGACCTGTTCGTGATGCCGGGCATCGAGGAGCCGTTCGGGGTGGCGTTCGTCGAGGCCATGGCGGCGGGGCTGCCGGCGATCGGCAGCCGCGGCGAGGGCGGGCCCGAGGACATCGCCGCCGCCGGCGGGGGGATGGTGCTGGTGGCGCCCGACGACCCCGCCGCCCTCGCGGCCGAGATCTCGCGGTTGTCGGATGATCGGGCCGAGCTCGCGCGCCTCGGCGCCGAGGCGCAGCGCACCGTGGTGGCGTCGTTCACGTGGGAGCGCTGCGGCGAGGAGACGCTGGCCGCATACCGCCGCGCGCTGGCGGACCGTCGCACGTGAGCGAGCGGGTCGACGTGCTGGTGGTGTCGCTCGGCACCACCCGAGGGCTGCGGCTGGCCGATGCCCAGCTCGTCGACATGCTTCGCGAGGCCGGCGCGTCGGTCGCGGCGGTGGCGACGCGGATCGGGCTGACGAACGCGCTCCGGCGGGCCTATCCGGTCAACGACGTGGTCGAGGCGATCGCGGCGCGGCGGGCCTTTGCTTCGGGCTTGCGGCGGTACCGGCCGCGAGCGGTGGTGTTCTCGACGACGACGGCGGCGCTGCTGGCGGGATCGCCGGAGGTGCCGTTCGCGGTCTGGCTCGACGCGCCGGCGCGCCTCAACCGCCCGGGCCTCGCCAGCATCCCGCTGCATGTGCTCGAGCGCCGGCAACTGACCCGCGCGCGCGTGCTGATGCCGCACAGTCCGGGCGCGGTGGCGGCGCTGCCGCTGGGCGCCGCGCCGACGGTGCTGATCTCGCCACCGGTCCCGCCGGCGCCGGTCCCAGCCGACTTGCGGGAGCCGGTCGCGGTCGGCTACACGCCCGACCCGAAGGCCAAAGGGCTCGCGCTGCTGTGCGCGGCGTGGGAGCAGGCCGAGCTACCGGGCGCGCGTCTGGTGATCGCGGGCATCCCGCGCGAGCGCGCGGTTGACTTCCTGGCTCGCCGCGACGTCCGCTTGCCGCCCCGCGCCGAGCTCGTCGGCATGCTGCCGCAGCCGTCATTCCGCGATCTGCTCTCGCGCGCGCGTGTGTTCGTCAGCGCCGCGGAGTGGGAGGACTTCGGGGTGGCGCCGCTCGAGGCGATCGATCGCGGCACGGCACTGGTCTGCGCCCCGGGCGGGGGTCCGTTCCCGGGCCTCGGTATCGCGCGGGCGCTGGCGCCCGATTTCGTGGCCGCCGACCGCGACGCCGGCACGGTCGCGCGCGCGCTCGAGGCCGCGTTCACGGCGGACGACGCGATGCTCGCCGCCTACCGGGTGGCGGCGCGTGCGGCGCTCGAGCCGTATCGGCCGCAACGGTTGGTGGCGCGGCTTCAGGAAGAGGTGCTACCGGCCTTGCTCGGCCGGTAGTCGGCGGGTGCCCGGCCGTTGCCGTACGGGTTGCCCGGCGGTCGCACGCGGCCGCGCCGGGCTGCGGCCTTGACGACGACGTCGGCGAACGCCTCGACCTCGCTGCCGTCGGTCTCGTGGTCGATCGCCCGGCTCTCGTCGCCCATCCGCCGGCGGAGGTCCGCGTCGGAGACCAGGCGCTCGAGCGCGCCGGCAACCTCCTCGACGCTATAGGGGTTGACCAGCAGCGCGTTGCGGCCCTCGATCGCAACGTCGCCGGCGGCGCCCGCGGTCTTGGTGCAGATGATCGGCAGCCCCGCCGCGGCCGCCTCGCGTACCGCCACGCCGAACGGCTCGTAGGTCGAGATCAGCGCGTACACGTCGGCGTTTGCGTACAGGTCGGGCAGCGCCTCCGGTGGCAGGTGGCCGTGCCAGCGGACGGGCACCTCGAGGCGGGTGGCGAGCTGCTTCAGCTGGTCCGCGAGGAAGCCGCCGCCGGCAATCTCGAGCTCGGCGTTTGCCGGGGTGAGCCCCGCGTTGGCGAACGCCTCGATCAGCATCGCGAAGTTCTTGTCGGGGACGAGCCGGCCGGCGCTGATGATTGTGACCGGCGCGCCCGGTGCCGGCACGGGTGCGCCGCCGGGGTGCGCTGGCGCCTTCGCGGCTGCGGCCCGGAACGGCTCGGCGTCGGCGGCCTGGAGCGCCACCGCGATCCGCTCGTCGGGGATGCCGAACGCGAGCAGGCGTGCGCGAGCGGCCGAGCTGGCCGCGATCAGCCCGTCGGCCTGCCCGGCGAGCCGGCGGTGCAGGCCGAGCTGCCAGCGCGGGAGCATCGAGTCGATCTCCGGCGTGCACTCGGTGAAGATCACGTAGGCGCGCCTGTGCCGGCGACACCAGTTGAGCGCCCGCAGCGACGCGGGCCCGTACTCGGACACGACCACGCAGTCGGGGTCGGAGCTGCGTAAGGCTCGCTCGAGCCCGCGCGGCCACAGCACCGGCGTGCGCCCGGCCCGCCGGCGCTGCCACGAGCGCAGGTGCACCGCCGGATAGGCGTGCTCGTGCGGGAACCACTCGGGCGGGACGTCCCAGCTCGGCTGGCCGGCGGACTGGTAGATGACGCGGATGTCGAGCTCGTCGCGCTCGTGCAGGGACCGGAATAGCGGTTCGCGGTAGGGCACGGGCGTCGGCGGGACGATGGCGCAGCGAAGGGCCATGGCCGCTCGAAGGTTATTGAGGCGCGCTCGGGCCCGCGCGCGGCGAGCTATTCGGGGCTAGTTGGGCTGGCCTGTCGGTCGGTCGCGGGCGACTGAAAATCTGAAAATCACGCCCGCCACCGTTAACTGGTGGAACTGTAACTACGGGCGATCACAGCTATTTTCCTGTCAGAGCTGCGAGCCGCGACCGCGCTCGAACCAGATCGCGCGGTCTTTCCAGTCGTGGGCCATCATCAGGGCGCCGCCGGCGGCTGTGAGCGCCAGCACCGAGCGCGGCCCGACGTGCGGCTTGACCACCGGCACCGGATCCGTGACGAGTGCGAGAAACGCCGCGACGGTGACGATGCTGCCGGTGGCGCCGTGGTGGCATCGCTGGCCGAGTATCCACACCCGGCGTCGAAACGCGTCGTACTCGACGAGCCTCTTGACGGAGTATCCAGCGCCCTGTCCCATCTCCTGATCTGACCCATTTATCGACCTTTATCCTGCAAACGTGAGACGAGCGGCGATTCTTTTGTGCGTTTTGCTACTCGGCACCGCGGTGGGGTGTGGAACGTCGCGTTCCGGGAGTGCGTCGACCACGAGGACGACCGCCACCGCGACCCCGCCGGCGACCCGGAGCGCGACGTCGAGCGCGACGTCGAGCGCGACCCGGAGCGCGACCCAGAGCGCGACCCGAACAGCGACGCAGACGGGCACTCAGACGACCGGCGAGACCGCCACCGGCACGCCGCCGACCGGTCCCGAAACCACCACGAACCCCGGTGCGCCCGCCACCGGTGGCGCGCCCCCGGAGGATGCCCGGATTCCGGCCACGTTCACGATCGCGCCCGGCGGCTCACTCAAGCCACCGACGATCACCGCGCCGGCGCACATCCCGGTCCAGATCACGGTCGTCTCGGGCGACGGGCGATCACACAGCGTGATGCTGCGCACCCCGACGCCGCGCGCGCTCACGGTTCCCGCCCACGGCCACGCCACGGTGGTCCTCACCGGCCTCAAGCTCGGCCGCTACGCGCTCGAGGTCGATGGCACGGCGCGCGGGACGCTCGTCATCGGTGGCGCGCCCGGGCCGTAGCCCGCGAAACCGCCGGCTACGCGATCCTCGAGCCGACCCCGACGTCCTTGTCCGGTCGCAGCAGCACGACGCCCTCGGTCTCGTCGAGCGCGCCCAGCACGAGCACCTCCGACTTGAACCGTGCGATCAGGCGCGGCACCAGGTTGACCACGCCCACCACGAGGCTGCCCTCGAGCTGCTCGCGCGAGTAGTGGGTGATCTGCGCCGAGGAGCGCTTGAGCCCGATCTCCGGCCCGAAGTCGATCGTCAGCTTCCATGCCGGAACGCGCGCCTCCGGGAACTCCTCCACCGACACAACGCGGCCGACGCGCATGTCAACCGCTCGGAATTCGCCGGCGTCGATCACGCCGGAAGCTTATTCGCGACGGCCTACGGGCCCTAAGGCGAGACGCCGCCCGACGTGAGCGCCGAGCCGGCGGATGCCGTGCCCGAGCTGGAGCTGGCGCCGCCGCCGGAGGAGGAGCTGGTGCTCGACGGATCCGTGGAGCACGACGAGTCGGGCGTCGCGGCGGGAGCCGTGGTCGCGGGGCTCGTCGTCGTGGTGGTCGGGTCCGCGCTTGTGGTCGTCGTCGGGTCAGAGCCCGTCGGGGTCGTCGAGCTGGTGGTCGTCGTGTCGGTGCCCTCGGTCGAGGTCGTGGTCGAGGTCGTGGTCGTGGTCGACGGTGTCGGGCTCGCCGAAGTCGTGGTATCCGAGCTGGCCGCCGGGCAGCCGGTGCTCGTGCTGCTCGGAGTCGTCGTGGCGGCCGGGGTCGTCGCTCCCGCCAGCACGGTCGAGTCGGTCTGGGTCTGGGTCCGGCCTGGGGGCACGGCCGGGGTCGTCTTGGCCTTCGTCGCCGCCTTGGTCGTGGCGAGCCCGTGCTTGGCGACAGGCTTGGCGACAGGCTTGGCGACAGGCTTGGCGACAGGCTTGACCGGCGGCTTGTGTGCGGTGGTGGCGGTGGCCTTGTTCCCGATCGGCTTGTGCTGCGTGGTCGCAGCGGAGCGGTGCTCGATCTTCGGGCGGACCGGCGGTGCCTGGGTCACGGTGTGGGCGACCGTGGCCGGGCTGGGGACCGAAGCGATCTGGCTGGAGGTCGCGGCAGCGTGGTGATGCACGTGCGGGCGCGCCGGCTGCTCGACCTCGACGGCACCGGCGGTGACCAGCGCCGCCGCGGCCAGCCCGGCCGCCGCCTTGGTCGCGATCGCCCCGATGCTGGCCGAGAGGAACCCCGTGCTCGTCGTCCCCATTACCGCGGTGGCTCCGGCCGCCGCGGTGCCTCCGACGGCCGCCGCCTGTCCGGCCGCAGTCGCGCCGGACGCGCCAGAGCCCGCGCCGGCGCCCGCGGAATGGCCGATGTGCAGGATCGCGAGCTTGCGCAGCAGCACGAACCCGCCGACCGGGAGCACAGCGGTCAGCGCCTTGCTCGTCTCGTTGAGCTGGCCCTTGAAGGTCTCGCAGCGTTCGCACGAGCGCAGGTGCCGGCGCACGAGCGCCCCGGGCCGCCGCTGCAGGCCCTCGGCGACCTCGGCCAGCTCGATCCGCACCTGCTCGCACGTGAGCAGCCGCGCCTCCGCGGCCTCGGCGAGCGACACGCGCGCGCGCACGAGCAGCGACTTGACGCTCGGCACGGTCGTCTCCATCGCCTCGGCGATCTGCTCGTAGGACAGGGCGTCCATCTCGCGCAGCACGATCGCCGTGCGCTGGGTCTCGGGAAGTCCCTGGATGTCGCCGACGAGCAGACGGAACTCCTCGCGGTCGTGGACCTTGTCGGCCGTGGTCGTGCCGTGCTCGGACAGGTGGATGTCCATCGAGTCGACGCCCACCGCCTGGATCCGCCGCAGATGGTTGAGGCTGCGGTTGCGGGCGATCCGGTACAGCCAAGGCCGTACGTTGATCGGCCGGTCGTCGTCGAGCATCGCGTTGAACGCGGCGGAGAACACCTCCTGGAGGACGTCCTCGGCATCCTCGCGGGACCCGAGCAGGTGCCGGCAGAAGGCCAGCAGGCGGGCGTGATAGCGCGCGACCAGCACCTCGAAGGCGGCGGTGCTACCCCGGCGGATGAGGTTCACCAGGCGTTCGTCGGATTGCAGCCTGAGCAGCGGCGAGCGCGCGTGTAGGCCGATTCCTCCCGAGTATCTGAGCGCTGAGACTTCCATCCAGACCGCTTGAAGCCCAACCAAGAGGGGCCGTCGCTGGCACTGACACCGTAGCAGCGGATTAGTTGCGGTCTTGCAGAACCGCTCCCGGATACGCCGCCTGGACGATCCCGGGACACGCCGGTCCACTGGATACCCGGGGAGGGACTCGAACCCTCATGCCGCTGGGGCAATCGCTCTTAAGGCGACCGTGTCTGACCAATTCCACCACCCGGGCGGGGCCTAAACGGTATCGGCTGGAGAGGCGCTACCGCGGGCGCCGGCACGCCCCAGGTGCGCGCGGAGGACGTTTAGTGGTGGCCGCACTCCGGAGGGCGGGCCGCCGGTTATGCGGCGTAGCGCGCGCGGTCCGACGCGCGCCCACCCACGGCGACCAGCCCGTCCAGCAGCGCGCCGGCAAGTTGCACGTCGCCGGTGAGCTCGAGCCCGCTGCGGTCGCGCTCGGGCGAGAACGCCTTGACCCACGCCCCGGCGGGGCCGGTGACCAGTGCGTCCGCGCCGTCGATCGAGCGCTCCTCGACGGACACCGAGTCCTCCGCCACCGTGAATGCGTAGGCGGCTCGCCTGTCGGCCTCGTTCACGCCGAACTCGACGGTGCCGGTGGCGGCGGGGCGAGTGATCAGTCCCGGAGCGAGCCTGAAGATCGCACCGATATCGACCGACTCGGAGGCGCGGGGCGGGCTCCAGGCCCACTCGTAGCCCCACCGGGCGAGCTCTCCGAGGATCGGCATCAGCTCGCGTGCTCGCTCGGTGAGCTCGTAGTCCACGCGCGGCGGAACCTCGCGATAGCGCTTACGGGTGAGCATCCCGTCGGCAACCATCCGGTTCAACCGCGAGCGGAGCTGCTCGGTCGAGATTCCTGGAAGTACGCGCTGAAGCTCGACGAAACGCCGCGGGCCGGCGGCGAGGTCACGGACGATCAGCAGCGTCCATTTGTCGCCGACCAGATCCAGTGCCCTGGCGTCTGGCGACCATTGGTCGTACGGGTGGCGTTTCGGTGGGGGTACGTGCGGAATGGGATAGTCCTCCCGGTGGACGGTGCGTACCTACCAAGTTCGAGTCTAACGGACGATGGGCCGTTTCCCGCCCCCGGTAAATGCCCATTTTGAAGTAGCGGGGCGACCCGTCAGGTAGGGGCTTCATAGGGAAACAACGCATCAGAGAGCTTTGCGTCAGTTTTGGTCCGCAGCGGCGTTGCTGAGGTACATGGGTGAAGTGATCGAGCTGAAGGATCAGCTAGCCGATCGGTCGCGCCCCAGGGGGGGCGTGAGCGCGGCGTTCTATTACGACGTTGCGTGTCCTTTCTCCTACCTGGCTGCGGAGCGAGTCGAGCGAACGCTGGGGGAGGTCGAGTGGGTGCCCGCGCCGGCGGTGGGACTCGACGGTGGCGCTCGCTGGACCCGGTTTGACGCGACGCGCGCCCTCGCCGAGCGCGCTGCGCTCGCGGCGCGGCTTCCGCTCGTCTGGCCCGACCGGTTTCCGGCCAACACCCGCCACGCGCTGAGGGCGGCCTCGTACGCCGCCGAGAACGGCGCCGGTGCGAGCTTCGCGCTCGCCGCGTCGCGGCTCGCGTTCTGCGGCGGATACGACCTCGAGGATCCCGAGATCCTCTCAGTCGCCGCCACATCGGCGGGCCTCTCGCTCGAAGGATGTTTGCTCGCGGCGCGTGACCCCGAGCGCGATCGGCCGCTGTGGGCCACCGCGCGGGGGCTGCACGCTCGCGGCGTCCAGACGCTGCCCGCGCTCCGGCTCGGCCGGCGCTTCATCGAGGGCGAACGCATCCTGAGCGAGGGTGCGGCGCTGCTCGGCGCCCACGCGCTGTAGCTTCCCGTTCGTGGCGACGGACGCCGAGGCGAGCACCCAGGTTCACGGCGGGCGGCTGATCGCTGCCCGGCTGCGCGCCCACGGCGTGACGAAACTGTTCACGCTGTCGGGCGGTCACCTCTTCTCGATCTACGACGGCTGTCGCGCGGAGGGGATCGAGATCGTCGACGTCCGCCACGAGCAATCGGCGGCGTTCGCCGCCGAGGGCTGGGCCAAGGTGACACGCACCGTCGGCGTGTGCGCGCTGACGGCCGGACCCGGCGTCACCAACGGGATGAGCGCGATTGCGTCCGCGAGCCACAACCGGTCACCTGTCCTGGTCATGGGCGGGCGGGCACCGCAGTTCCGCTGGGGGCAGGGGTCGCTCCAGGAGATCGATCACGTGCCGTTCGTTCGGCCGCTGGTAAAGCTCGCCGCCACCGCGCTCCAGACGGCCGAGATTCCGGCGCTGGTCGATGAGGCGATGCAGACCGCGATCACCCCGCACTCGGGTCCGGTGTTTCTCGACTTCCCGCTTGACTACGTGTTCAGCGAGGCCGACGAGCCCGCGCCCGCCGCGGCGCTCGGAGAGCCGTGGCGCGGTCCGGGCGCCGACGGCCCCGAGATCGAGCGCGTCGCCGCCTCGCTCCGCGACGCCGAGCGCCCGGTGATCATGGCCGGCGCGGGGCTGTACTGGGGCCGGGGCGAGGACGCCCTGCGGGCGCTGGCGGAGAAGCTCCGGATCCCGGTGTTCCTCAACGGCCTCGCGCGCGGCTGCCTGCCCGCCGACCACGAGCTGGCGTTCTCGCGCGCTCGAAGCACCGGGTTGCGGGGAGCCGACGTCGCGCTCGTGATCGGGGCGCCGCTCGACTTCCGGCTCGGCTTCGGCGCCGCGTTCGCGCAGGACGCGGAGATCGTGGCGATCGACGTCGCCGAGCCCGACCAGGATTCCCCGCGACAGCTGGCGGCCGAGCTCTACGGCGCGCTGCCGGCGACGCTCGACCGGCTCCGGGCCGCCGCGGGGACCGGCACCTCCGGCGCGGGTTCCGGGCGCGAGGCGTGGATCGCGTCGCTGCGCGCGACCGAGGACGAGACCCGCGCCGGCGAGGCCGGCGAGCTCGGCGACGAGCGCGCGCCGCTTCATCCGGTGCGGGTGTACGGCGAGCTGATCGGAATGCTCGACCGCGACGCGGTCGTCGTCGGCGACGGTGGCGACTTCGTGTCCTACGCCGGCCGGCTGATCGACTCGTTCGAGCCGGGCTGCTGGCTCGACCCCGGGCCGCTCGGCTGTCTCGGCTGCGGATTCGGGTATGCGCTCGCCGCCAAGCTGGCCCGGCCCGACCGTCAGGTCGTGCTGCTGCTCGGCGACGGCGCATTCGGCTTCTCCGGGATGGAGCTCGACACCCTCGCCCGTCACGGCGTCGCGGTGCTCGCGGTCGTCGGCAACAACGGCATCTGGGCACTCGAGAAGCACCCGATGGAGGCGATCTACGGCTACTCGGTGGCCGCCGACCTCCGCCCCCAGACCCGCTACGACCTAGTCGCGGAGGCGCTCGGCTGCCACGGCGAGCTCGTGTCCAAGCCGGCGGAGCTCCGTCCCGCCCTGGAGCGCGCACTGGCCTGCGGCGGCCCAGCCCTAGTCAACGTCCTCACCGACCCAACCATCGCCTACCCGCGCCGCTCGAATCTGGCCTAGTAGAGCAGGGCGGCGGGCGAGAGGGCCGTGCGAGCTCGCGCCGGATCCGAATACGAAAACCGCCCGCATTCGCAGCGGGCGGCTTCCGATCCAGGTTTGGCCCAATCGGGACGGGCAGGGGTACGTGCCAGAAAGGGCCGGTTAGAGTGGCTCGGACGGCGGGAGGCGCCGATGTCTGCGGCTTCGCCCGAGCCTATGTTGGGAACCAAGATTAAACCTGGCCCCGCAGCAATCATTCCCACTACGGTCTCGCCGAACAATCGTACATTCGTCCAGTTTTGTTAGGATCGAAACTGGACAAATGTACTAGTGGGCCTGTCCGAGGTTAATATGTCCTGAATTTCTGTCTCTTATACTGAAAATCGTGTCGACGTTGTTCGCTTTTCCGAATCCCGTCAACGAGAAAGCGGCCCGCGTCGTCGCCGGCGTTGTGCTGGTCACGGTGCTGGTGATCCTCATGACGGGCGCCTACTGGCTGCTGATCCCGCTCGCCTACGGATTCTGGGCGCGGGTGCTGACCGGGCCGACGTTGAGCCCACTCGGCTGGTCGGCCCAGAACCTGATCGCGCCCCGACTCGGCCCCCAGAAGCCCGTGCCCGGCCCGCCCAAGCGGTTCGCGCAGGGGATGGGGGCGGTCATGGCCACCGCGGCCCTCGTGCTCGGCCTGATCCTCGGCGATCACACCGCGGCCGATGTGGTCCTGGGTCTGTTCGTGGTCGCCGCCGGCCTCGAGTCGATCTTCGCGATCTGCCTGGGGTGCCACGTGTTCGCCTCATGATGCGCATCGGGCTCGTCCCCGCGGCGGTGTGCGAGAAGTGCGCCGACATCAGCCTCCGGCTCCGCGCCTCGGCCTGACCGAGGCGCGGACATCAGCCTCCGGTTCCGCACCTCGGCCTGACCGTCCGGCTCCGCACCTCGGCCTGGCCGTCCGGCACCGGCGCCGGCCCGACCTGCAAAACACGACAATCGGGGCCGGAAGGCGTGACCGTGACGCACGACGCATGCCACGCATGCGCGATACGGCACGGTCGGCTCGAAGTCGGTCCGGTGACGCGTTATGCATGTCGGCGGGCGCCGTGATCAGTCGTGAGGTCCGTCAGGAGAGCAGCGGGCCGCCACGAACGCCGCAGACCCATGCCGAGACGATATGCCCGCTGCCCGTCGTTCGCGCCGGTGCGACTCAGGTCAACCCGAGCGCGGCCCCGCGCAGGATGTCGTGCTCGGAGACCTCGAACGAGCTCAGGCCGAACAGCGCCAGCGCCTCGAGCAGGATGATCACGCCGGCGACGATCGTCGGCGCCCGGTCGGGATGCAGTCCGCGCACCCGGCGGCGCTCCTCCAGGGTCAGCCCCGCCAGCCGAGCGAGGATCCGCCGGCACTCCGCCTCGCTCACCACGTACCCCTCGACCTTGTCCGGGTCGTAGGGCTCGAGCCCCTGGGCGATCGAGGCCATCGAGGTCGCGGTCCCCGCCACCCCGATCGCGTGCGCCACCGACCGCCGGCGCTCCTCGGGCACTCCGGCGGCAAACACGGCCCGAACGTCGCGGGCCAGCACGTCGCACTCGTCGCTCGTCGGAGGATCGGAATGGAGGTGGCGCTCGGTCTGGCGGACGACGCCGGCCTGATTGGACACGTGGTAAGTGACCTCGCGGCCGGTTCCGATCACGAACTCGGTCGAGCCGCCGCCGATGTCGACGACGAGCGTCGGCGCGCGGTCGCCGGGATCGCGCTCGCTGGTGGCGCCGAGGAACGTGAGCCGGGCCTCGTCGCCCCCGGTCAGGATGTGAGGCTCGAACCCCCACCGATCACCGACCGTCCGAGCGAACGCCGCGCCGTTGGCCGCATCCCTGACCGCGCTGGTCATGACCGCGACGACCCGAGCGCCACCGTGGCGGTCGATCACCGCGCGGTACTCGTCCAGCACCGCATGTACGCGCCGCATCGCGTCGTCGGCGAGCCGCCCATCCGCATCCACCCCGGCTCCCAGCCGCGTGATCACCGTCCGGCGCTCGAGCACGTCGCCCACGACACCGCCGTCGACGTCGGCCAGGAACAGCCGCGTCGAGTTCGTGCCGATGTCGACGACCCCGCGGCGCACCTCAACGAGCGGCGTTGACCTGGTAAGGCATCGGCTGCCCGTCGAGGCCGGCGAGCAGGTTGTCGACCGCCAGGTCCGCCATCCGCTCGCGCGCGGCTCGGGTGGCCGAGCCGATGTGGGGGACGACGATCAGGTTGGGGGCCTCGAGCAGCGGGTCATCACGCGGCAGGGGCTCGGGGTCGGTGACGTCGAGCGCGGCGCCCGCGATCTGCCCCGAGATCAGCGCGCGCCTCAACGCGTCGTGGTCGACGATCGGCCCTCGGGCGGTGTTGACCAGGATCGCGCTCGACTTCATCCGCGACAGCGCGGCGTCGTCGATCAGGTGGTACGTCTCGAGTGTCAGCGGGCAGTGGAGCGAGACGAAATCCGAGCGCTCGAGCAGCGTCGCGAGCGTTTCCCCTGAGCTCGAACCATTCCCGGTGTGCACGACCTTCATGTCGAACCCCGAAGCCCGGCGCGCCACCGCGCGCCCGATCCGCCCGAACCCGATGATCCCGAGCGTCGCACCGTTGACGGCGGCGCCGAGGTACTGCGCCGGCTCCCACGTCAGCCAGTCACCGTCGCCAACCGCGGCGATCGCCTCGGGCAGCTTCCGTGCCGCCCCGAGCAGCAGCGCGAACGTCAGATCGGCGGTGGCGTCGGTGAGCACGTCCGGCGTGTTGCCGACCGGGATCCCCCGGGCGGAGGCGGCATCGAGATCGACGTTGTCGTACCCGACCGCATAGTTCGAGATCGCCCGCAGCCCGGGAGAGTGATCGATCAGCGAAGCATCGACTCGGTCGGTCAACAGCGTCAACAGCCCCTCGGCATCGGCGGCGCGCGCGACGAGCTCCTCGTATCGCGGCGGTAGGCGCTCGGGCCAGATGTCGACGTCGTGAACCGCGCTCAGCCGGTCGAGCGCGAGGAAGGGCAGCCGGCGGGTGACGAAGCAACGGGCCATGGCGCGCTGATTCTCCCCCGCCGGAGCCGCGGATGTCGCCGCGCCACCGAAGCGCCGAACTTCGACGCGCCGGAGGGCTACGCGCCTTCGGCGGCGATCGCCTGCCGGCGCGACGCCCTGAGCGAGACCTGCGGCAGCCCGAGCGCCGCGGTCACCGCGCCCACTGCCGCGAACGCGGCGGCGATCGCAAACGCGACGACGAACCCGTGGGTCAGCGCGGCGTGCATCCCTACGGCGTGCCGCAGGTCGCTGTTGGTGTGCGCGGTGGCGATCGCGGCGAGGATGGCGAGCCCGAGCGCGCCGCCGAACAGGCGGGACGTATTTACGAGGCCCGAGGCAAGGCCAGCTTCGTGGGGCGCGACGCCCGAGACCGCCGCGATCGTCACCGGGACAAAGGCCATCCCCATTCCGACTGCCGCCAGCAGCGAGGGGACGAAAATGTCGCCGAGGTAGGTTCCGCCGGGCGAGAGCGAGGTGAACAGCACCAGGCCCAGGGCCAGGAGGCTCATGCCGGCGACCAGAAGAGGCTTCGCTCCGACGCGCGTCACACCTCGCGAGGCGAGCGTCGACGCGACGACGATCGAGAGCGTCATCGGGAGGAACGCCAGCCCCGCGTGCAGCGGCGAGTACCCGCGTACCTGCTGGAGGTACAGCGACAGGAAGAACCACATTGCGAACGTCGAGGCGCCGAGCAGGAACACGACGACGTTCGACGCGCGCAGGGTGCGCGACGCGTAGATCCGGAGCGGCATCAGCGGAGCCTGCGCGAAGCGGCCCTCGATCGCGACGAACGCCGCCAGGAGCACGATGCCCGCAGCCATCAGCGCCAGCGTCGGGATCGAGCCCCAGCCGGTGGCGTCGGTGCGGACGATGCCGAGCACGAGCAGCGACAGCCCGAGCGTCGCGGTGAGCGCGCCGGCTAGGTCGAAGTTCCGCTCGCTCCGCTCGGCGCGACCCGCGACGATGTAGCGCTCGGCCAGCACGGCCGCGGTCAGGCCGATCGGGACGTTGATGAACAGGATCCACCGCCAGCTCAGCAGGTCGGTAAGCACGCCGCCCAGAAGCACGCCGGCGGCGCCGCCGGCGCCTCCCATCGCGCCCCAGATGCCGACCGCGCGGTTACGGGCCGGGCCCTCCTTGAACGTGGTCGTGAGGATCGACAACGAAGCCGGGGCGACGATCGCGCCGCCGAGGCCCTGCACCCCGCGGGCGGCGATCAACAGGACCTTGGTGTCGGCGAGGCCGCCGGCGAGCGACGCGAGCGCAAACAGCGTGAGCCCGAAGACGAACACACGCCGGCGCCCGATCAGGTCAGCGGCGCGGCCGCCGAGGAGCAGGAAGCCGGCGAATGTGACCGTGTATGCGTTGACGACCCATTGCAGGTCCTGCTCGGAGAAATGCAACGAGTTGCGGATCGAGGGAAGCGCGACGTTCACGACGGACACGTCGAGGATCACCATGAATTGGGCCAGGCAGCACAGCAGCAGCGTGGCGCGGAGGTTGGGGCGTTCGGGTGAAGTCGTTCTCATATAGGGATGACGATCGGAACCGGGCCGGTTCGACAGCCTTCTCGCCGAATCTCCGCCCCGGAGTACGATGTTTATCGAACCATAGCAGATGTTTGATGATCGTCGTACTATGATGGGAGTGAGCGCAATGGGCATCGAGGTCACACGGACCGAGGTTTACGCCGCGGCTACGGCAGTGGTTGCGGGGGCCGGCGTGCCCGTCGAGTCGCTCCCGCACCCGGCCGCTGACGAGATCGGATTGGCGGCCGTCCTCCACGCCCTCAGCGACCCGATGCGCCTGCGGATCGTGACCGGTCTTGCCGCCGGAGCTCAGCGGCCCTGCGGGAGCTTCGAGCTCCCGGTGACCAAGTCGACGTGCACGCACCACTTCAAGGTGCTGCGCGAGGCCGGCGTGATCCGCCAGCGGCTCGAGGGGACGACGCGGCTGAACTCGTTGCGCCGCGACGATCTCGAGCAGCGGTTCCCGGGACTGATCGACTCGGTGCTCCGCGCCGCCGCCGACGCGTAGTCGCGGCGACACGCACCCCGCCGGCGCGCTGTAACTAGTTTCCCTGGCCTGGCGGCCCCCCGGGGCGGGTGAAAATAGGGTTGTGCACCTGAACCGGACAAGCTTGTACAACCGCTATTTTCCACTCAGCGGGACGCGCCCGCCCGGTGAGACCCGAAGTCCGGGGTCCGGTTCTCGCTGAACGCGCGGACCCCCTCCTTTGCCTCGTCGGTTTCGAGGTACAGCCCCAGTCCGCTGAACGACAGCCCGGCGATCCCGGCGATGTGCTCGGTGTCGGCGTTGAACGACTGCTTGAGGAACCGCAGCGCGGTCGGGGACAGCGCCAGCATGTCGTCGGCCCAGACGCGAACCACCTGGCGCAGCCGGTCCAGAGGCACCACCTGGTTGACGAGCCCCCAGCGCTCGGCCGTATAGGCGTCGTAGCGCCGGCAGCGGAACCAGATCTCGCGGGCGCGCTTCTCGCCGACGACCCGCGCGAGATACGCCGTCCCGAAGCCGCCATCGAACGAGCCGACCCGCGGACCGACCTGGCCGAAGGTGGCCGTGTCGGCCGCGATTGTCACGTCGCAGACGACGTGGAGCACGTGGCCGCCGCCAATCGCGACCCCGTCGACCGCGGCGATCACCGGCTTGGGGACGTCGCGGATCAGGCGGTGGAGCCGCTCGATCTCGAACAGCCCCGACTCGCTCGGGCCGTAGTCGCCGGTCTCCTCGCGCTGCTTCTGATCGCCGCCGGCGCAGAACGCCCGGTCGCCGGCGCCGGTCAAGCAGATCACGCCGACCTCGGACGACGCCCAGGCGCGCGTGAACAGATGGATCAATTCGTCGACCGTTCTCGCCCGGAAGGCGTTCATCCGGTCGGGCCGGTCGATCGTGATCCAGGCCAGACCGTTCTCGACCTCATAACGAGTGTCGGTCAAATCCATCCGTCTCTCCTTTGGTCTCAGGCCATCGTCAGCCCGCCGCTGACCGACAGCGTCTGCCCGGTGATGTAGCCGGCGGCGTCCGAGGCCAGGAACGCGACCGCGGCGGCCACGTCCTCGGGCCGTCCAAGCCGTCGCATCGGCACGGCCCGGCGGAGCGCCTCGACCATCTTCGCGCTGTCCTCGCCGGCCCCCAGCAGCCCGTCGAGCAGCGGCGTCTCGGTCGGCCCGGGGCACACGCTGTTCACCGTGACACCGTGGCGCGCAACCTCGCGCGCGAGCGTCTTCCCGAACGCCACCTGGCCGGCCTTGGCGCCGGCGTACACGGCCTCGAGCGACGAGCCGACCCGGGCGGCGTCCGAGGAGATGTTGACCACGCGGCCGTACCCCGCGGTCACCATTCCCGGCACCACCCGCCGGCACACCCGCAGGCACCCTTTGTAGTTGAGCTCGATGATCCGGGCCCAAAAGTCCTCGTCGGTCTCCAGGAAGGGGTGGAACTCGTCCCAGCCGGCCGTGTTGACGAGGATCTCGATCGGCCCGAGCTCGCGCTCGGTGCACGTGACGGCGTCGTCGACCGAGCCGCTGTCGGTCACGTCGAGGTGAACGGCGAGCGCCGCCTCGTCGGGCGCGCCGTCGGCGATGTCGCCGGCCACCACACGGTGGCCGTCGTCCGCCAGCGCGCGCACGATCGCACGGCCGATGCTTCCCGCCCCGCCGGTGACCAGGGCCACGCGGGAGGCTTGTCCGGAACTCGCCATCGTCACGAAGTATTGCGTCGGCGCTGTTTACGATGCCGCTTGTGGGGAATTTCGGGCCAGCCGGGTTGCCAAGCGCGCTCGTCCTGACGATCGACAATCTCGGCGAGGCTCGCGCGCTCGAACGCGGCACGAAGCCGGCGGACGAGCCGGTCGGGAATGATCCGTCGGTGACGGTGGCGCTGCCGTGGCTGCTCGACGAACTCGACGTCCACGGCCTGCGCGCCACGTTCTTCGTCGAGGCGATCAACTGCGAGTTGTACCCAGACGCCGTTCGCCAGATCGCGGCTCGCGGGCACGAGCTCGGGCTCCACGGCTGGCGTCACGAGGAATGGGCCTCGCTGTCGGCCGCCGACGAACGCGAGATCCTGACCCGCGCCGTCGGGGCGTTCGCGGGCCTCGGCATCGAAGCGCGGGGATTCCGACCGCCGGGCGGCGAGCTGAACTCGCGTTCGCCGGCGTTGCTGCGCGAGGCCGGTCTGAGGTGGTGCTCACCGGCGGATGGCACGGCCGGCGTGCGCCGTGGCCTGGCATACGTCCCGTTCGCTTGGAACTTCGTCGACGCGTACCACCTGATGGACAGCTTCGCTCCGTTGCGGGTCGCGCGCGGTGACCCGGGGCCCTCGCTGGAGCCCGGAGTGCTCGCAGATCAGTTCGAGGACGAGCTCCAGGAGCTGGCCGTCACCGGCAGCCTGCGGACGCTGGTCCTGCACCCGTTCCTGATGCTCGGGAAGGGCTGGGCCGGCGGGGTTTCGAGGCTGCTCGCATTCATCGCCGAGCTCGCGCGAGAGCGCCGCACGTGGGTCGTTACCGGCGGCGCCTTCGCGGATTGGCTGATGAGCACGGGCGCCGCGCTCACGTCCTAGGACCGCGGCACGGGCGTCCTAGGAGCGCTTGCGTGCTCAAGTTAGAATCGGGTGGGCGGGCCACAAGTCAACACGAGGAAGAGGAGCAGGATCATGGCTCGGGGCTTCATCCGCGGTACCCACCACCTGACGTTCTGCGTTGGCGGCGCCCAGGAGGACTACGACTTCCACGTGCGCCTGCTCGGACTTAAGAGCGTCAAGAAGACCGTGCTGTTCGACGGCGAGATACCGGTCTACCACCTGTACTACGGCAACGGCCTCGGCGACCCGAGCACGCTGCTCACGGCGTTCCCGTACCGCCAGGCCGGCTGGATGGGCAAGCGCGGAACCAACCAGGCGAAGTCGCTGAACCTGTCGGTGCCGGCGGACTCGCTCGGGTTCTGGGCCGATCGCCTGTCCGAGCACGATGTCGAGCACGAGCAGGGCGAGCGGTTCGGCACCGAGCGCCTGTACTTCCGGCACCCCTGCGGGATCGAGTACGCGATCGTCGGGGAGGGCGAGCCGGACGACCGCGAGCCCTACGAGGGTCCCGGCGTGCCCGCCCAGCACGCGATCCGCGGCGCCTACGGTACGACGACCTCGGTCCGCGAGCCCGACCCGATGAGCTTCTTCGTCACCGAAGGCATGGGCGGCAAGCTGCTCGCCTCGGAGGGCCCGCATCACCAGTTCCAGATCGGCGGCGAGCAGGGATACGGCCGGATGCTCGAGCTGGTCGAGGAGCCCGATCTTCCCCAAGGAACGTGGAACTTCGGCGAGGGCACGATCCATCATCAGGCGTTCGACGTCGTCTCGGCGGAGAACCAGCAGGAGGTCAAGGACTGGATCGTCGGGCTCGGGTTCACCGACTTCTCGGAGCCCAAGGACCGCGGCTACTTCTTCTCGATGTACTGCCGCAGCCCCAGCGGGCTGCTGGTCGAGATCGCCCACGGCACGCCGCAGGGCTTCCTGATCGACGAGGCCGCCGACGAGCTCGGCACGCACATGTGCATCCCGCCGCACTGGGAGAACCGGCGGTCGGAGATCTCGCACCTCGAGCCGATCGAGACGATCGAGACCGTGGTGGGATAGGGGCCGGCTTCGCCGGCATCCGTGGGGCCAGGAGACCCCGTCGGGACGAGGGTGGATGGCCCCATGGACGCCGAGCGCAGCGAGGCCCCACCTGTCAAGCTTCTCGCCATGACTGCGAAAACTGATTTCACCGAAGAGGAGTGGGACACCGTCCTCAAGGGGCCGCCGGCCGCGGGCCTGATCGTGGCGTCGGCCGCGAAGGGCGGGACGTTCAAGGAGAGCTTCGCGATCGCGAAGTCCTACGGCGAGGCGCGCCAGGAGCACGGCGCGAGCGAGCTGCTCGACGCGATCGTGTCGGCGAAGCCCGAGGTCGACCATCACCTGTATCACTCCTACGACGAGATCAAGACGGCCGGACTCGAGCACGTCCGGGACGCCGTCGGGGTGCTCGAGAGCAAGGCGACACCCGACGAGGTGAACGACTACCGCCGGTTCGTGCTGACGCTCTCGGACCACGTCGCCAATGCCCACCGCGAGCACGGGACGGCGGTCAGCGACGGCGAGCAGGCGGCGATCGCCGACATCACGACCGCGCTCGGCGGCGACGGCGGCCAGCAGACCTAGCCCGCCCGGTACAGCGTGACGTTGCGGTCGAGGCGCCCTCCGGCGAACCCCTTCGGTCGCCCGCCCTGGGCGTCGAGGTAGGCGAGCTGGCGGGAGAATGCGCCGAGGTCGCCGAGGTCGCCGAGGTCGCCGGGGCCGGCGTGGTCGAGCATCCACGTCTGGATCGCGACCCCGCCGCCGGCGGTCTTGACGATGCGGAGCGCGCGGGCCTGCTGCGGATAGTCGATCAGCGACGCTGTGCTGATCAGCCAGAAGCGGGCGGCGGCGGTAATCCGGGGCTCGATCAGGTTGCGGTGGGTGTGGCCGGAGACCGCGGCGATCACGCGCGGATGGGCGTCGAGCAGTGACAGCAGCTGGTCGCCGCCCTCGGAGCTCGCCAGCGGCTGGTGCGAGAAGACGATCACCCACCGACTCCCAGAGCTACCAAGCTGGCTGGCCAGCCAGCCAGGCTGGTCGGGACGGACCAGACCGCCCGAACCGCCACCGCGGCGGGCGAGGTCGAGCACGATCAGGCGAACGTCCGGCCCGATGTCGGTGCCGTAGTCGAGCGTCTCGCCTGGGCGGCCGAGCCGCCCGATCACCTCCGGTGGATCCATCTCGACGCGGCCGGCATCCGCCGGGACGCGCACCTTGGGTCCGGCCAGCGCCTGGGCGAGGAAGCGGTCCACGAGGCCGGGCAGCGGCGGACCGTCCGGGGACCCTCCGGCGGTCAGCGAAGTTCCCGGCGGCAGGGTCAGGCCCGGGGGCAGCTCCCACAGCGCCTGGTCGCCCACCGCCAGCGCTCGCGTCTGGTCGGTGGGTCGGATCTCGCCGGCGACCAGGATGTCGTGATCGCCCAGCACCGGGTACACCGGCGCGCCCGCGCCCACGCTGAGGAACGGACGCGCGGCGCGCGACAGTAGCCCGGGATGTCGTGGAGCGTCGAGGTCGGGTCGGTAGTAGAACGGATCCGGGTCGCTCGCCAACTGGACGCCGTAGTAGCGGTCGAGCCGCACGAAGCTGCCGCGGAGCACGTCCGATGCCCACGTGAGCTCGTTGCGCTGGTCGTTGTCGATCAGGTCACCTCCCTGGATGACCGCGTCCGGGCGCAGCGCGCGGATTGCACGGGTGGCGCCCGCGAGCACCTGCGCGGTCACGGTCTCCTGGGGGCGGAAGGTCGACTCGAACGGGGCGCCGAGCCGGTCCAGGAACGGGACCCGGGCGGGGGAGGAGGCGTCGAGGACATGCGCGTCGGTGACGTGGGCGAGCGTCGCGATCACACCATCCGGAGCGCGCGCCGGACCGAGTTCGGTGCGGGCGAGGAGGCGCTCGCCGGGGCCCGGGGCCAGCGCGCCGGTACCGCCCGGGTCGATCCACGTCGACGCGAGCGTCGACCCCGAGCCGGCGGCGGTCGAGCGGGCGCTGCCGCAGCCTGCTGAGAGCAGCGCCGCGCCCCCGAGGATGATCGCCTCACGTCGAGTAAGACTCACGGCCCCTCCATCCCCGCGATCACGTTCTGGCGCGTGGTCTGCCGCGCCACCCACGCCACCGCGATCGCGCCGGCCAGCGCCAATCCCGCGAGCACGGCGACGATCTCGAGCCCGCTCGCGCCGAGCGACAACGTGACGTAGCTCGCGGCCAGCCGCGACAGCGCCGGCCCGAGGACGAGCCGCTCGAGCAGGATCCCGAGCACGGCCGCGGGCACCACCAGCGCGATCACCGCGCCGGCGAGCAGGCGGCGAACGGCCGCGCCGCCCGCCCCGAACGCGCGCAGCACCGACACCGTGCGCCGCCGCTCCTGAACCGTGAGCGCACAGGCCTGGATCAGCGCGTACAGGCAGACGAGGCCGTCGACGATCGCGATCGCGCGCAGGATCGAGCGCAGCACCGCGACCAGCGGCGCGCCGCGGCCGACCGCGCCGGTGGCGGGCGCGGCCGTCGAGCCGAGCGCGGCGCTCACCGCGGCGGCGTTCGCGCCCGGTGCGAGCACGACTGCGAGCTGTTCGTCGGACGCGGCCGAGGGATCGGCCGCAAGGAGCGCGGCCGCCGGCACGTATGCGACGCGGCCGTCGTGATCGAGCGAGCTGTCGACGCCGGCGACCCGCAGCCGCAGCTCGGCTCCGGACGCCAGCTCGATCGCGAGCGTCGATCCCGGCGACAGCCCGAGCGCCTGCGCCAGCCCGAGCCCGACCTCGGCCTGACCCTGGCCGCGCAGCCGTTTGCCCGACACGAGCGGCGGCGCCTCGAACACCGTGTGATTGCCCCGATACGCGATCACGTCGATCGTCTCCCCGAGCGAGTACGAGTCGACGGCCTCCTGCTCGTACCGCGCGGCGACGGCCTGGACGCCGGGGATCGAGCGCACGCGGGCGACCGCCGAGGCGGCCAGGTCCGCGGTCATCTGATAACGCTTGCCGAGCGCCTGCGGGTCGGTCTCGAGCGAGTTGAGCGCCGAGGCGAGCGCGAGCATCAAGAGCACGAACGCCGTCGAGAAGCCGAGCGCGGCGACGGTGGCGATCAGGCGGGTCCGGCGCGCGCCGACGAGGCGCGCGCCGAGCACGGTCAACCCGGCCCGGGGCGCCGAGAGCCGCGTCGACCGCCGAGCGCCGCGCTGCAGCTCGGCGCCACGGAGCAACTCCACCGGCGGCCGCCCCGCCGCCCGCCACGCCGGCCACGCCGCCGCCAGCACGGGGATCGCGATCGCCACCAGCCACGCAGCCGCGAGCGCCGGCAGCAGCGCCACCCCTGGAGCGGGCTCGTTGAGCAGCACCAGCAGCCGGCTCGTGGGGCCGTAGGTGGCGATCGCGCCGCCGATCGCGCCGATCGTCGCCGCCGGGGCCGCGACGAATAGCGCCTCGAACGCCTGGGTGCCGGCCAGGTGGGCGCGCGAGGCGCCGACCGCGCGCCGGACGCCGATCGCGCCGATCCGGCGCTGGACCTCGGCCCTGGCGGACGCGGCCAGCATCACGCTCGCGGTGGCGAGCGCGATCAGCGACAGCGCCACGAGCAGATCGATGACGATCCCGGCCGCCTGGTCGAGCAGCACCCGCACCCCCGAGCGCGTGACGAACCGTAGGCCGCGGAGGCCGTAGCTGGTCGCGCGCGCCTGGACGAGGACCTCGTTCAGGTTGCGCGGATCGCGCAGCCAGATCTCCGCCAGGTTGGCGGCCAGCGGCCCGATGCCGCGCTGCGACACGTACACCCGCGGTACCGCGAGCGGATAGGAGACGTTGTCGGGGCTCTCGGAAAAGCCGACGATCCGCTCCGGGCCGAGCCCGTCGATGTCGAGGCTGCCGCCGAGGTCGAGGTGCCACGCGGCGGCCAGCCCGCGCTCGACGACGACCTCACCCGGGCCGGCGACATCACCGCCCGCGACGATCGCATAGCCCCGCCGACCCTGGCCGACGACCTCGACCGCGCCGTTGCCGGCGAATTCGTCGGCCGTCTCGAGGCCCACGCCGGTGACCTCCGTGCGCACGGTGTAGGCCGCGACGTCGGGGAGCGCGGCGATCCGCTGCGCGACCCGGCCGGCCGATTGCGGGTCGAAGCGGACGATGATGTCGGGCAGGCCGGCCGCGCGCGCGGCGCGGTCAAAGCCGAAGCCAAGGCTGTCCGAGACGACGAGCGCCGCCACCAGCATCGCCGCGGCGAGCGCGACCCCGAGCCCGGTCAGGAGCGAGCGGCGGCGCCGGACGCGCACGCCGTGCCGGGCCTCTCGGAACGCGGCCGTCAGGCGGACTCCCTGATCGGCGCCTCCTCGGGTGCGAGCCGCCCGTCGCGCAGGTGCAGGACCCGGTCGGCGATCGCCGCCGCCTCGGGCTCGTGCGTCACGATCACGACCGCGCGCCGCGTGAGGTTGCGCAGCAGCGCGAGCACGGTCGCGCCGTTCTCCTGATCGAGGTTCCCGGTCGGTTCGTCGGCCAGCACGAGTTCGGGGTCGTTGACCAGCGCCCGGGCGATCGCGAGCCGCTGCTGCTCGCCGCCCGAGAGCTCGTGCGGCCGGCGGCCGGCGATCTCGCTCAGGCCAAGCTCACCGATCAGCCGCTGGGCCCGCTGCTCGCCACCGCGAAGAGCTCCGGGGAGGCGCGCCGGCAGGAGCACGTTCTCCTCGCCGCTCAGCTCCTCGATCAGGTGAAACGATTGGAACACGAACCCGACGTGGCGCAGCCGGGTGCGGGCGAGCGCACGCGGGCGCTGTTTCGTGATGTCCTGGCCGGCGAGCGCGATCGTGCCGGCGTCGGGTCGGTCGAGGCCGCCCAGGAGGTGCAGGAGGGTGGACTTGCCGCTTCCCGAGCGGCCGAGCACCGCGACCACCTCGGCGGCATCGACCTCGAGGCTCACGCCGTCCAGGACGCGGCGGGCTCCACGGCCGGACCCCACTGTCTTGGTGATCCCGCGAGCTTCCAGGACGGGCACTGGGCTTACGGTAGCGTGACCAGCTCGGCGCTCCCCGCCGGCAGCGTGAACACGTAGCCGCCCTTGCTGGCGGTGAGCGCGGCGACGCTCGAGCGGCCGGCGAGCCGGCCGGTGGTCGTCCGCAAGGCGCCGCCGTCAGGCGCCGCCGACGATCTGAACAAGGCGCCGCCGTCAGGCGCCGCCGACGATGTCGACAAGGCGCCGCCGTCAGGCGCCGCCGACGCTCTCAACAAGGCGCCGCCGTCAGGCGCCGCCGACGCTCTCAGTCTTCCGAAGCTTTGCCCGCCGAGGGTGACCCCCGAGGTGCTGGTCAGCCGCGGCGCACGCAGCTGCTCGAGCGTTGCTGGACCGCTGGCCGCCGAGCTCATCGCGATCGTCCGGCGATCCAAGCTCTCGTTGATGAGCACGATTCGGCATCGAGCGCCCACAGCGCCGAGACGAACGCATTGCTGACGCCGGGCGCTGCGCCGCATGCGTCAGTGTTGATCTCGTCGATCCGCAGCGGGAGGTGATGGGCGTGGGCGAGCTGGACGTACGGGGCGATGCCGTCGGCGAGGCCGGTGGTCGCGGCGGGGGCGAGGAGGTTCGCCACCATGGGGTACGTCGGCGAGGATGGCGGGACGAAGCACGTCTGGACCGGATACGCGTGCAGAGTGACGACTCCGACGCGTGCCTCGGCGGCGAGGAACTGACCGGTGTCCGCCATCCAGGCGGGCGCCCCGGTGGCGGGTCCCGCGAGCGGCCCCGGCAGGCTCTTCGCAAACGAGCTGAAGTCGTCGAGGAACGACGAGAAGTCATATCCGGACGTGCGGCCCGTCACGTGGACGCCGTCGGGCCGGACGTACCAGGTGAAGGTGCCGTACAGGTTGGGCTCGTTGCCGAGTTCGAGCGCCTCGATCCATGGCTTTCCGATCGCCCGCTCGAACGCGCTCGCCTCGCCGTCGGCCCCGGCGCGGCTGTCGGCCTCGAGGTCGATGCCCAGGATCAGCCGGGCGTTCAATTTGCTGGCGAGCGCGTGCATCACGGCAAGCCAGCACCGGGTGAGCGTGACCCGCACGCCATTTGGCTTGCTCATGCCGGGGACCGGGTACCACGCCCAGTCGGTGCTGTCCCCGCCGATCCGGAGCACCGGCGACTGACCCGGGGTGAGGTTGCGGACCAGCTGTAGGAACACCGGGTCGAGCGCGTTGGGGTCGCTTCCGGCGTACGGGATGATCGCGGTGTTCTCGAGCGAAAGCCCCAAAAAGCCCGGTTGGATCGCCGGCCCGCCCGGTCCGCTCGAGACCGTGACGACGGCGACGTCCCGGGGGCCGGAAATTGGCTCTGACCAGGCGTATCCGCTAAGCGCGACGAGTGTCGTGACGAACGAGGCGACGAGGACGAGACGATGCCGGCGGAGGCGAGGCACGCTCGGATCAATTTGCCACGCGGCGGCTGGTTCGATCAAATAGTGAGGTGAGCGCGACACTTCCGTTCGAACGCCGCCGCCTGGGGCGCTCCGAGATCGCGATCCCGCGCGTCGCGCTCGGCTGCGGGAACTTCGGCGGGGTCGGCTCCGCGCCCGAGCTGTTCGGGCAGGGTCTCACTCAAGAGCAGGCGTTCGAGCTGATGGACGCCGCCTGGGAGCAGGGGATCGACCACTTCGACACCGCCGACGCGTACGGCGGTGGTCGCAGCGAGACGATGATCGGGGCGTGGATGCGGAGTCGGGGCGTACGCCCGCTGCTGACGACCAAGACATACAACCCGATGGACGCGGGCGCCGACCACGGGCTCGCGCCCGAACGGGTCGTTCGCCAGCTGGACTCGAGCCTCGAGCGCCTCGCGGTCGACCGGGTGGACCTGTATCTCGCGCACGAGTTCGACCCGGACGTGCCGTTATCGGAGACGCTCGGTGCGTTCGACGAGCTGGCGTCCGCGGGCAAGATCCGCGCTCACGGGGTCAGCAACTTCGACGCGGCCCAGCTGGAGGCGGCGCTGGCGGTCGGCGCGCCGCAGGCGGTCGGGGCGCCGCAGGCGATCCAGAACGAGCACTCGCTCCTGGCCCGAGCAGACGAGGACGCCGTCCTGCCCCTGTGCGACCGCGAGCAGGTGTCCTACCTGGTGTTCAGCCCGCTTGGCGGTGGCTGGCTGACCGGCAAGTACCGCCGCGGCGAGCCGTTCCCGGCGGGGTCGCGCATGACTCAACGCCCCGAGCCGTACGCGCCGTTCGTCTCCGGGCGCACTTTCGATCAACTCGAGCAGTTCGACCGGCTGGCACGCGCGCGGGCGATCTCGATGGCCGGGCTAGCGCTTGCCTGGCTCCTCGCCGACGAGCGGATCATCCAGATCGTCGTCGGGCCGGGCCGCCCCGAACATCTCGCTCCGGTCCGCGAGGCGATCGGACAACCGCTGAGCAGCGATGAGCGCGCCACCCTCGACAAGGTGTTCAGTTGAGCTCGGTCCTGATCCTGGGGCACGCCGACGTGATCGCGGCGCTGCCGCCGCAGGAGTGCGCCGACGCGATGGCCGCAGTGCTCGCCGCGCACGCCCGCGGGGAGGCGCAGATGCCGCTCCGGTCGATGGTTCCGTTCGAGGGCGCGGCCGGATTCATGGGGCTGATGCCTGCCTGGCGCGGCGGAGAGGACCCGGTGTTCTCGCTCAAGTCGCTGTGCGTAATGCCGGGGAATCCGGCGCGCGGGCTCGACTCCCACCAGGGGACCGTGACCCTGTTCGACGGCGCGATCGGGGTGCCGAGGGCGATCCTGGATGCGTCCGCGATGACCGCGATCCGAACCGCGGCGGTGAGCGCGGTAGCGACCCGCGTGCTCTCGCGCGCGGACGCCAAGGTGCTCGCGATCCTGGGCGCGGGCGTGCAGGGAAAGGCGCATCTGGATGCGCTGCTGCCCGTGCGCTCGTTCGAGGAGGTTCGGGTGTTCGCGCCCAACCGCTCGCATGCGGAAGTGGCCGCCGGCGACCGGGCGACGGTCGCCTCGTCGGTCGAGGAGGCGATCCGCGGCGCCGATGTCGTGGTTCTGGCCACGAGCTCTCGAGAGCCGGTGGTGCGGCGCGACTGGCTCGCGCCCGGCACGCACGTCAACGCGGTCGGCGCGAGCATCCCGAATGCGCGCGAGCTGGACACACCGACCGTGGCGGAATGCGCGTTGTTTTGCGACAGCCGCGAGTCGCTGCGTAACGAGGCGGGCGAGTACCTGCGGGCGGTGCAGGAGGGCGCGATCCAGGGCGAGGACCACGTCCGCGCCGAGCTCGGCGAGGTGCTCGCCGGCACCGCGGCCGGCCGGCGCAGCGACGATGAGCTGACCGTATTCAGGTCGCTCGGTCTCGCGGTCGAGGACCTTGCCGCCGCCGACTCCGCGGTGGCCGCTGCCCGGCGGATGGGGATCGGGACGGAGGTCGAGCTGTGATCGAGCTGGCCGAGATCGAGGCTGCCCGCGCGCGGATCGCCGACGTCGCGGTGCGGACGCCGCTGGTGCGGCTGCCCGTCGAGGACGTGCCGGCCGAGATCTACCTGAAGCTCGAGATGCTCCAGCCGATCGGCTCGTTCAAGATCAGAGGGGCGACGAACGCAATTCGGTCTGCGTCGGAGGAGCAGCGACGACTGGGGCTCGTCACCGCCAGCGCCGGCAACATGGCCCAGGGCGTCGCCTGGGCCGGGCGCGAGCTGGGGCTGCCCGTGACGATCGCCGTCCCCGAGCATGCGCCCCAGGCCAAGCTCGGCGCGATCGAGCGGCTCGGCGGAAGGGTGCTGAAGGTGCCATACGACGAGTGGTGGCAGGCGATCGTGACGAGCCGAGTCGGCGGCGTCGACGGGCTGTTCGTGCACCCGGTCCAGGACGAGGCGGTGATGGCGGGGAACGGGACGATCGGGCTCGAGATCCTCGAGGACCTGCCCGACCCGGATGCGGTGGTGATTCCGTTCGGGGGCGGCGGACTGACGGTCGGGATCGCCAGCGCGATCCGTGCGCTCCATCCGGAGACGAAGATCTATACCGCCGAGCCGGAGACGGGCGCAGCGCTGGCGGCGGCGCTGGCGGCAGGCGAGCCGACGGACGTCGAGTACAGCCCGTCGTTCGTCGACGGCTCCGGCAGCCGTCGCGTGCTCGACACGATGTGGCCCCGCGTCCGGCCGCTCGTCGACGGCGCGTTCTCGATTCCGATCGCGGATGCCGCGGCGGCTGTGCGAACGCTTGCCGAGCGCGCCCGCGTGATCGCCGAGGGAGCCGGGGCGCTCGCCACCGCGGCTGCGCTGGCGGGCCGCGCCGGTAATGGAAAGGTCGTGTGCATCGTGTCGGGTGGGAACATCGATCTGGCCAAGCTGGCCGGCATCCTCGAAGGAGGTTCCTCGTGAACGACACCAGCCGTGATCAGCTCCGCGCCCCGGTCCTGCCCGGCGAAGGCGCGAGCGACTACGAGCGCTACCTGCGGACCGACGAACTGCTGTCGCTCCAGAAGACCGCCGAGGAGCGCGTCCACCACGACGAGCTGCTGTTCCAGACCGTCCATCAGTCCTCCGAGCTGTGGCTTAAGTTCGCCACCACCGAGGTCGACGAGGCCGCCGGCTTGTTGGAGCGGGGGGAGATCGACCCGGCGCTGAGGCTGCTCCGCCGTGCCGTTCTGGCCGTCGGGTACGTGACCACCCAGATCGAGATGCTCAACCAGATGGACCCGTGGGAGTACTCGCAGATCCGCGTCGTGCTCGGGCACGGAAGCGGCTTCGACTCGCCGGGGTTTCGGCGGGTGCCGGTCGTCACCCAGCGGGCCGTCAAGGCGTTCGACCGCCTGCTCTCGGAGGCGGGACTCGGTCTGGAGGAGCTCTACCGTCACGGCCGCGAGCACGAGCAGCTCTACCAGCTGGCCGAGCTCCTGACCGAGTGGGACGAGCGGATATGGCTGTGGCGCTTCCGGCACTACGCGATCGTCGCGCGCGCCCTGGGCGAGGACGCGATCGGGACGCAGGGAACGCCGGTCCAGGTGCTCGGCAAGCTCATTGCCCAGCGCCAGATCCCGAAGCTGTGGGACGTCCGCAGCCGTCTCGTGGAGCTGTTCGACGCCGAGCACAAGGGCAGCGCGGCGTAGCTCGCCGAACAACCTGCGAGGTGCCTCACGGTACGTTCGAACGCTCTCAGCGCGCCATGGCTCGCGCCATGATCTCGTCGACCACGCCGGTCTTGGCGTCCGCGTACTGCTGCATGTACTTCCAGTCGCGGGCGGCCAGCTCGCGCTTGGTCCGGAGGTACAGCTCGCGATCGGCGTCGTCGGTCCGCAGTCGGTCGCGGAACCGGACCATGCGGTCGGTCTCTGGGCAGCCGGCGGGGAACACATGGAGGTTGACGCCGCCGTCGGCGGGCTTGAACAGACGGTGTTCGAACCACTCCGGCTCGCGGAAGTTCAGGACGTAGCCCGCGGCCTCGAGGTCGTCGACGTACGCCGGCTCGTCGGTGGTGTCGGGCACCTCGAGCGCGATGTCGATGATCGGCTTCGCGGCCAGCCCGGGCACCGAGCTCGAGCCGACGTGCTCGACCCTGATGAGGCGCTCGCCGAGCGCCTCACGCAGGCGGGCGGCCTGCTCGGCATACCGCTCGAGCCGGCTCGGGTCGTAGTCGCGCAGCTCGATCGGCCGGATCAGCGGCATGGGTCCGCCAATCCGGCGCTGCTCGAGCTCGTCGTACGCGGCGACGTCGTTCGGGTCGGGGAGTTCCACCACCGACCGATTGTCCCGCAGACCGGGACCGGCTCGCTACGACGGCGGAGCGGTGTGCTCGGTGAGCGGCGTCGATTCGACAGGGACTCGCGCCGGCCGGGCTCCGATCGCGCGGCCGAGGACGAGGAAGCCGACGGCGGCGACAAGGCCCTCGACCGTCCCGCGCTGGACGCCCTCGAACACGGAGTGCTCGGCGTGCGCCTCGAATGCCCCGAACGCAAGCCCAACCGCGAGCGACGCGAGCGCACCGAGGAACCACGGCCGCGTACGCACCCAGCCCCACCCGAGCACGGGCAGATCATCGTAGATGTCGCCGGCCTGGCCTTCGGTGCTCGACACGATCGTCCGTGCTCGCACGACGATTCGAGAGGCGGCGAACAGGCCGACGCCGGCGCCCGCGGCAAGGCTGCCCACGAGCGCGAGCCACCACGCGGGCAGGCGCTGCGAAAAGTCGACCACGTACAGCTCGAGGCCGGCCATGGTCGCGAAGCCCGCCGCCAGGGCGACGCGCGCGCGGCGGTGGATGAGCGCGATCTCCTCGGCCGGCAGGCTCGCCACCCGCCGGCGGCGCAGCGCGCGCCACGCCGCCAGCGTTCCCGCCACCAGCGCGACCTGCGGCGCCACCACCATCCCGAGCAGGGCGGGGAAGAACAGCAACGTCGAGATCCCGTTCGAATAGCCCGGATAACCGGCAAAGCGGGCCAGCGTGATCTGCGAGACGATCAGTACCACCGCCGCCACCGCCAGCGCGGCGAACGTCATGAACGCCGAGCCGCGGACCTCCGAAGTGGCGAGCTCGTCGGCGAAGCTCATCGCCAGCGCCCGCGGATCGCCCAGCCTGTCCTCGCAGTCGGGCTCGCACGCGATGTGGTCGTCCAGCTCGAGCACGATCCGGGTGCGCTCGCGCCGGGGCACTCCACGGGCGCACAGCTCGAGGGACAGCTGTTCGAGCCAGCTCATCCCATCACCGCCTCGATCGCCGTGGCGAACTGCTTCCACTCGCGCCGGCGCACCTCGAGCGAGGAGGTGCCGGAGCGCGTCACGCTGTACACGCGGCGGCGCCGTCCGCTGTCGGTCGACCACGAGCTGCTCAGCAGCCCATCGCGCTCGAGCCGGTGCAGCGCGGGATAGATCGTGCCCTCGGCCAGGTCGAAGGCGCCGCTGCTGCGCTGCTTCAGCTGCTGCAGGATCGCGTAACCATGGGCCGGCCCCTCAGCGACCGTGGCCAGGATCAGCGGGTCGAGTTGTCCGTTGAGTGCGTCCGCTTTCATGCCTAGACAGATTAGGCATAGTCTCGCTAGGTGTCAAGCCGAGCTCGCGGTCAGGCTGCCTTCTCCGCCCGGACGAACGCGTATAAACGGCCCCAGATCGTGCAGAACGAAGCGCGCGCGAAGCCGGCCGCGCACAGATCGCGCATCAGCTGGGCCGGGCTGCGAAAGCCGAAGTGGCTGGGCTGAAGCCTTTTCTGCGTGAGGTCGGCCGCGAACACTGCCGGGTGCCGGCGGTTGAAATCGCCTATCACGAGCCGGCCGCTGGGCGCGAGCACGCGGGACATGTCGGCGATCGTGTCGAGCGGCCTGGGGAAGTGGTGGAAGGCAGTGGTGCAGACGATCGCGGTGAACTCGCCGTCGGGGAACGGCAACGGTCCGCTCACGTCCCCCTCGCGAAACTCGACGTTGTCGATGCTCGAGGCCAACTTGCGCGCCTGCGCGATCATCGCCGGCGAAAGATCGAAGCCGACCGCCCGGCGCACCGTTGGGGCGGCCTGGCGCACGGCAGCCCCGGTGCCGCAGCCGAGATCGAGCAGCCCGTCGTCCCCGCTGAGAGCCAGGGCGGCGAGCGCCGCCGTTTGCAGCCCCTGGAGCCGGCGCGCGCCGCGCCCGCTCTCGTAGCTCGAAGACCAGCGATCGAAGTGCGTGCGCGCCGCGGTAGTGCGGGAGTCCTCGGCGGGTGCGGCGTCCTGGCGGGGCGTGGCCGACACGCCGGCGAACGTACCACGGCCCGCGCTTAGACTGGGAGCGTGCTTCCCACAGATCGGCTCCTGGCGTTCGGCGTCACCGCGTTCGTCGTGATCGTGATTCCCGGGCCGAGCGTCCTGTTCGTCGTCGGCCGGGCACTGGCGAGCGGGCGGCGGGTGGCGGTCCTGACGGTGGTCGGCAACGCGCTGGGTGAGTACATCCAGGTGATCGCGGTCGCGGTCGGCGTCGGCGCGCTGGCCGAGCAGTCGGTGGCGGCGTTCACCGTGCTGAAGCTCGCCGGCGGCGCGTATCTCGTGTACCTCGGGGTGAGGACGTTCAGGGAGCGCAAGTCGCTGGCGGCAGCGATCGCCGCTCCGGTCGCGGCGCGATCCGACCGGCGCTCGTTCCTTCAGGGCTTCACCGTCGGCGTCACCAACCCCAAGACCGTCGTGTTCCTGGCGGCGATCCTCCCGCAGTTCGTGAGCCGCGGCGCCGGTCACGTGCCCGTCCAGATCCTCCTGCTGGGGCTGGTGTTCGCCGCGATCGCGCTCGTCTCAGACTCGATCTGGGCGCTCGCCGCCGGCGGGTTCCGGGCCTGGTTCGCCCACTCGCCCCGGCGGCTCGAGCTCATCGGTGGCGCCGGCGGACTGGCGATCGTCGCCGTCGGGGCCGGGCTGATCGTGTCCGGCCGCAAGGACTGACCGACCCGGCGCCGCTGGGGGTCCGATTGCTAGAGCGGTTCTCGGGCCCAGTGCGCACAGTCGTCGTCCTCGCCGGCGAAGAGGCGCGAGCGCTGAGCCACGACTACATCGGCACCGAGCATCTGCTGCTCGGCCTGCTTCGGGAACAAGGCGGCGGGGCGCCGGCGATACTCCGATCGCTCGGCCTGACCGCCGAACAGGCACGCGCCGAGGTGATCGAGATCGTCGGGTGCGGGGACGCATATCCGCCGTCGCAGATGCCGCTCACGCCGCGCGCGGCGCGGGTCCTGCAGCTGGCAGCCGGCGAGGCGCTCCGCTTGCGGCGCGCCGACGCTGACACCGAGCACGTGCTGCTCGCGCTGATCGACGAGGGCGAGGGAATCGGGGCGCGCATCCTGCGCGACGCAGGCGCCGACGCTCGGGCGATCCGGGCGCTCGTCACCGACATGGCCGACGGAGTGCGCCCGTCCTCGGATGCGCGCACGTCGCAGGCGCCGGAGATGATCGGGGAGGTCGAAGTCGATCTGGGTTGGCGTGGGCGGCCGATCGCGCTGGCGGCCCTCGGTGCGGCGGTCCTCGCCCGGTCCGCGTTCGACCCGAGCCGGACCGGGATGCTTGCGGCGATCCAGATGCAGCTGCCGGTTCTTCTCGCGCTCGGAGCGCGAGAGATCCCGATGGCTGAGCCGGGGGAGGAGATCAAGTCGCTTGCAGGCGCACTTGCGTGCGACCCCGGCGACGTTGCCGCCGCCGTGATGTCGTTGATCGGCGAAGGGCTGCTCGCCGGTCCCACCGGCGCGCAGGAGGACCGCGTAGTGATCACGCCCGCGGGAGTGACCGAGGTCGACGCGTGGCTGCGCCGGAGCGTGTCGCTGTTCCGCGGCTGGCCTCCGACGGTCCGGGGGGTCGATGACGTGTGACGGCGCCCACGCTCGCACGTAGGTTGTGGAAATGCGACTTCGCGCGCTCGTGCCGATCGGGGTGTTCCTGCTGGCCGCCGGATGTGGATCGGCCGGCGAGCCGGGTCCGGACCTCAGATCGTCGGCGGCGCCTGACGGCGGCGCCTTGATGCAGCATCTGGTGCGGGCCGCGGTCCCGCGGGCATCGGCGTCCGTGACGCCCGCCGACGCGGCGGCGCTGCGCGACGGCAACGCTGTGTTCGCGGGCCGGCTCCTCGCGGAGGTCGCGCGAGGCCGGCCGAACGTCGCGCTGTCGCCGGCGAGCATCTCGCAGGCGCTGTCGATGGCGTTCGCCGGCGCGCGCGGCGCGACCGCTTCGGAGATGGCGAGCGCGCTCGACTTCGATCTGCCGCCCGCTCGGCTGGGTGCGGCCTTCAATGGGGCCGATCGCTCCCTGGAGGCCGTCAACGGGCGCGACGTAACGCTCAACGTCGCCAATGCGCTGTACGGCCAGGCCGGCCAGCGTTTCGACCAGGCCTTCCTCCGCGCGCTGGCCCGCGACTACGGCGCGGGCCTGCGGACCGCCGACTTCGAGCGCGCCGCCGAGGCGGCCCGGGCGGAGATCAACGCCTGGGTATCCGAGCAGACCTCAGAAAAGATCCCGGAGCTGCTGGGGCTGGGCGACGTCGACCCGTCGACCCGGCTGATGCTCGTCAACGCGGTGTACCTGAAGGCCAGGTGGCTTGCGCCGTTCACGAAGCAGTCCACGTTCCCGGCGGCGTTCCACGCCCCGAGCGGCACGGTGGAGGTCCCGACGATGCATCAGACTGGGACGTTCGGCTACCGGCAGGACTCGGGCTCGCAGGCCCTCGAGCTCCCCTACCGTGGCGGGCGGCTCGCGTTCGACATCCTCCTGCCGAGTGCCGGAGGGCTCCAGTCGCTGCTCTCGCGCCTCGCCGGCGAGGGACCGCTGGCGCTGTTGACGGGGCTGACGCGGCAGCGGGTCCAGCTCGCGCTGCCGAAATTCCGGCTCGACACGCGGTTCGAGCTTGCCGGCGCGCTCGAGGCGCTCGGCATGCGGCTCGCGTTCGAGCCGGGGCGCGCCGACCTGTCCGGGATCGCGGGCAAGCCCGGCGACCTGTACGTCAGGTCGGTCGTCCACGAGGCGTATCTGCGCGTCGACGAGGCGGGCACCGAGGCCGCCGCCGCGACCGGCGTCGGGATCAGCGCGAGCGCGCTGCCGGCGCAGCCCCCGGTCGAGTTCGTCGTCGACCGGCCGTTCGCGTTCGTGCTGCGGGACGTCAAGACCGGGGCGGTGCTGTTCATGGGCGTGGTCTCGCGCCCCTAAGGGTCCGCTCCGGGCGTCGCGTCGTTAGAACTTCCGGGCGTGCACATCGACACCGACCGGCTGTACCTCCGTCCGATGACGATGCACGACGTGGACGACCTGTTCGCGCTGCACTCCGAACCGGAGGTGCGCGAGTTCATGCGCGCGTTCGATCGCGACGAGGTGATCGAGCGCCTGCGCCGCGACGACCAGGACTGGTGCGAGTACGGTCACGGCCTGTTCGCGCTGCTCTCGTCCGACGACGGTCGCTTTCTCGGCCGGATCGGGCTGAAGTACTGGCCTGACTTCGGCGAGGCCGAGGTCGGATGGGTGCTCCGGCACGACGCCTGGGGTCACGGCTACGCCACCGAGGCCGCGCGGGCCTGTGCCGCGTGGGCCTTCCGGGAGTTCGACTACCCGTACCTGACCGCCATGATCCGCCCCCAGAATGCCCGTTCGATTCGGGTGGCCGAGCGGCTCGGGATGACCCCGCTGCGCGAGGACCTGCTGTTCGACATACCGGTCGTCGTGCACTCGGTCGATCGCGCGACGTTCTCGAACTCCTAATCGTGACAACTTAACTTTTCAACAGCCCTCTCACCGGGTACGCCCGTCTGCGGTCAACCGGAATTAAGGGAGGGGAAGTGTCAGAACGCATCGCCGCCGCCGTGTGGGAGAAACCGAGGCGGAGGTTCGGGTTCGGTGCTGTCTTAGCGGCTGTTGGCCTCGCGGTCGTGCTGCTCGTGAGCGGCATGTCCGGGTCGTCCAACGCCGCATCCACGGGTCGCACCACGCGACAACAAGCGCGACATGCGCGGCAACACGCCGCGACCGCGGGCCAGCAGCAAGCGATCAACGCGAAGGTCGACGCCCTGCTGGGGAAGATGACTGTCACCGAGAAGTTCGGCCAGCTCGAGATGGCCGGTCCGAGCACTCCGACCGGCAGTGATCTGATTCCGCTAGCCGAGCAGGGAAAGATCGGCTCGGTACTCGATCTCACGGGCGTCGACAACATCAACGCGGTCCAGAAGGCCGCGGTTGAGCGGTCGCCGCTGCACATCCCGCTGATCTTCGGGCTCGACGTGATTCACGGGTACCGGACGATGTTCCCGGTGCCGCTCGGCGAGGCCGCGACCTGGGATCCGACCCACGTGGCGCAGGACGAGTCGGTCTCCGCCGACGAGGCCGCGACCGACGGGATCAAGTGGACGTTCAACCCGATGGTCGACATCAGCCGCGATCCTCGCTGGGGCCGCGTGGTGGAGGGCGCCGGCGAGGATCCGTTCCTCGGCTCGGCGATCGCCGCCGCGAAGGTGCGGGGCTACCAGGGCTCGAACTTCGCCGACCCGCACAAGGTCGCCGCGACGATCAAGCACTTCGGCGCCTACGGCGCCCCCGTCGCGGGTCGCGAATACAACACGGTCGACATGTCGACCCAGCAACTGTTCAACGACTACCTCCCGCCGTACAAGGCGGCGGTGGACGCCGGGGCGGCGACCGTCATGAGCTCCTTCAACTCGCTCAACGGGGTGCCGAACACGGCCAACCCGTACCTGCTCACGCAGATCCTCCGCGATGAGTGGGGGTTCGGCGGGACCACGCTGTCGGACTATCAGGCAACTCAGGAGCTCGAGGACTTCGGCTACGTCTCCGACGGCGCGGATGCGGCGCGGCTCGCGCTGACCGCCGGCGTCAACATCGAGATGGCGGTCGGGATTGGACCGAGCACCGGCAACCCGATCTTTTCGACCTACGAGCAATACGGTCCGGCGTTGCTCAAGTCGGGCAGGATCACGATGTCGCAGCTGAACGACGCCGTCCGTCACGTGCTGACGCTCAAGTACCTGGCCGGGATGTTCAACAACCCGTATCAGGGGAGCGACACGCGGGTCGGCTCCGAGGAGCTGACGGGCGGGAACATCGCCAGCGCGCGCCAGACGGCGGACGAGTCCATGGTGTTGCTGAAGAATGACGACGCGCCGGGCACCAGCAGCCCGATGCTTCCGCTCAGCACCCACACCGGCAAGATCGCGGTGGTCGGGCCGCTGGCCAACGACCCGCTCAACCAGCTCGGGCCGGACGTCCCGATCGGTTACAGCACCAGTCAGGCCGACCTCCAGAAGAACGGCGCGGACAAGATCGTCACCGTTCTTGACGGGATCCAGAACGCGGACCCCGGCGCCAGTGTGACGTACGCGCCGGGGTGCACTTTCGCCCCGGCCGACACGTGCAACTCCACGAGCGGGTTCGCCGCCGCCGCGGCTGCCGCATCGGCCGCCGACGTGACCGTCGTGGTCGTCGGTGAGCCGGCTTCTGACTCTGGCGAGGCGTCGTCGCGCAGCGACATCAGCCTGCCGGAGCAGCAAGACGCGCTCATCCAGGCGGTCGCTGCCACCGGCAAACCGTACGTCGTCGTGCTGATGAACGGGCGCCCGCTGACGATCCCGGAGCTGGTCGGCAATCCGCCGACTACCCCTGGGGTGCCGGCGCTGCTCGAGGCGTGGTACCCGGGCACGACGGGCGGCGACGCGGTCGCCGACGTTCTGTTTGGCAAGGTCGACCCGGGCGGCAAGCTGCCGATGTCATTCCCGCGCAACGTCGGTCAGATCCCGATCTCGTACAACGAGCTCCCGACCGGGCGGCCATTCGATCCGAACAACAAGTACACATCGAAGTACCTCGATGTGCTCAACACACCGCAGTACCCGTTCGGGTACGGGCTGTCGTACACGACGTTCTCGATCTCGAGCCCGCAGATCGTGGGCACCCCGTCGAAGACCGGGGAATTCCACGTCAGGGCCACGATCACGAACACCGGCCCGACGGCAGGCGACGACGTCGTGCAGCTGTACCTCCACGAGGACGACACGAGCATCCTTCAACCCGTCGAGAAGCTCGAGGGGTTCCAGCGGGTGTCGCTCGGGAAGGGACAGTCCCAGCCGGTCACGTTCACGCTCGGACCGCAGAACCTCGGCTTCTACAACAACAACGGCCAGTTCGCGGTCGAGCCGGGTCCGTTCAAGCTGTGGGTCGGCGACAGCTCGGCGGTAGACGCGGGGACGCCCACGACGTTCACGCTCCGATGAAGGTACGCGGGATGATCGCCGCCGCAGTTGCGGCGGCGATCATGGTGGTGGCGGCGCCGGCGGGCGCCGCCACCTTCACCCCTAAACAGAAGGCGGTCCTATACGGGATCGCACGGGACACGTGGCGGTTCTACGGGGCCGACGTCGATCCCGTCACGCACCTCCCGCTCGACAATCTCTTGTGGGCGGGGACTCAATCAATTCGCGGCACGTACACGTCAGCGGCCAACGTCGGGGTGTACCTGTGGGCTGTGGTCGCCGCCCACGACCTCGGGCTGATCGACACCCAGAAGGCCGACCAGCTGGCCACCTCCACGCTCAGCGAGGTCGCCGGGCTCAAGCCCTACGACGGCTTCGTATACCAGTGGTACGACACCAAACAACGGCAACGTCCTGCTGAACCCCGGGCAGGGGGACTGCGCCGAGACCACGCCGTCACAGGACAACTGCTGGTTCGTCTCGGCGGTCGACAACGGGTGGTATGCGTCGGGGCTGATCGAGGTCCGGCAGGCCCTGCCGGCTGTGCGCGACTTGGCGTCGTCGCTGCTGGCGCCGATGGACTTCTCCATCTTCTACGACAACCGCCCGCAGACGGATTGCAACGTCAACGTCTCGCTCCCGGGTGATCAGCCGACGGGCCAGATGTACGGTGGCTATTACGTCGAACCAGCCCCCGCCCACCCGGCGGGCTACCACAACGGTGCGCTCTACAGCGACCCCCGGATCGCGATGTACATCGGGATGGGGCGCCACCAGATGCCCGGCGACGTGTGGTGGCGGACGTGGCGAACCGACCCACCTCAGCGCTGCGCGACCGACCCGGCGCCGTCTTTCGATCCCGGCACCGGCTATTGGCACACCTACACCGATCCGCAATCGGGCAAGCCATTCCCGGTATGGGAGGGCCACTACACCTACCCGGGCACCTCTCTCACGTTCGTGCCGACGTTCGCCGGCGGCATGTTCGAGGGGCTGATGACGAACCTGGTCGTCCCGAGACGACCTGGGGCACCCACAGCTTCGGTCTGAATGACCTGCGCTGGGCCCAGGTCCAAATCAGGTACGCGACGCAGGATCTTGGCTATCCAGTGTGGGGGATGTCCCCGTCGAGCACGGCCGACGACAGCGGCAACTACGGCGGGTTCGGGGTCGAGGGCCTGGCGTTCGGGACCGCTTCACCACTCGCGTGGTGCACCAACAACTGCGCCACCGAGAACACCGTGACCCCGCACGCCTCGGCGATCGCGCTGCCGGTACTGCCGCGGGAGGCGCTGTCGAATCTGGAGACGCTCCGGAGCCGCTATCCGGGGATCTACACCTCCGACGGCGGGTTCTACGACGCGGTCAACCCGGTAACCGGTCAGGTCGGACACCGCCGGCTCGTGCTCGACCAGTCGATGATCATGGCCGCGGTGGACGATGCGATCACCGGCGGCGCAATGCAGAAGCACTTCGCCGCCGACCCCGAGTCGTATACCGCCCGGTTGTACTTGCCGACGGAGCACATGTCGATCCATTAGGTGGCTGCGTTGCTGGAAAAGGGCTCACCGTGAGCCCTTTTCCAGCAACCGCCCGGGGGGCAGGACTACGACACGGCGGGGGCAGGACTACGACACGGCGGGGGCAGGACTACGACACGGCGGGGGCAGGACTACGACACGGCGGGGGGCAGGACTACGAGACGGCCAAGTCGTTAAGGGCTGCGACCAGCCGGTCGACCTCATCCACCGTGTTGTAGTGGATGAACCCGAGCCGGACCGCCTGATCGTCGTAGCCGAGCCGCTGGTACAACCCGAGCGAGTACCAGGAGTCGTGGGCCCACACGCCCATGTCCCGCTCGGCGAGGCGGACGGCGACGTCCGGGGCCGGGACCCCGGCGACGTTGATCAGGAACGTCGGCACCCGGCCCTCCATGCCCGGTAGCCCGTACACGCTCACGGCATCCGAGATCCCCGCGAGGAACCGCGCGCCGAGCGACCGCTCGTAGGGCGCGATCGCTTCGAACCCACCGATCGAGTCCAGGTAGTCGATCGTGGCGTTGAAGCCGGCCAGCAGCTCGTACGGGAGCGTCCCGGTCTCGAACCGCCGACTCAAAGGCGTGCTCGGCGCCGGCCGGGCCTTGTACGGCCGCCATCCCTCGATCACCTCGGCGCGGCCGTAGGCGACCCCGAGATGCGGCCCGCAGAATTTGTACGGCGAGCAGATCAGGACATCGGCGCCGATCTGGCGGACGTCGATCGGCTCGTGCGCGGCGTAATGGACGGCGTCGACCCAGGCGAGCGCGCCGGCGTCGTGGGCGAGCTTGCACACCCGCCGGGCGTCGACCACGGTCCCGATCGCGTTCGAGGCCCACGCGAACGCCACCACCCGTGTGCGCGGGCCGAGCTTGCGCTCGAGGTCGTCGTAGTCGAGCGTCGTGTCGTCGCGCAACTCGACGTGCCGGACGACCAGGTCGCGGTCGTAGGCGAGCTCGAGCCACGGCGCCACGCCGCCGTCGTGGTCGAGCGAGGAGACGAGGATCTCGTCGCCGGGCGCGAACTCGCGGCCGGCGGTGCGCGACAGCGTGAAGTTCAGCGAGGTCATGTTCGGGCCGAAGATCACCTCGTGCGGCTCGCACCCGAGGAACCGCGCCGCCCTCGACTCGGCCAGCTCGAGGATCCGGCCCACCCGGTGGCTGGTCTCGTACACCGCGCCGAGGTTCGCGCTTGCCTCGCGCAGCGTCCGGGCGACCGCGTCGCCGACCTCGTCGGGCACCTGCGACCCGCCCGGCGCGTCGAAGAACACGAACCCCTCCTGCAGGGAGGAGAAGCGCTGGCGGGCGGCCGCGACGTCGAGCTTGTCCACGGTCTGAGCCATCTGTAGGCTCCTTCCTCTGCCGGGGGTCCGGATGGCCCCGGCAGGTAGGACGGGGCTTAACGAATAACGCAATCGCAAGGTTAGTTGGCTTACTCTCACCCGGCCATGAGCGTCCGCGTCACACGCACGGCCCAGGCAAGCTGGCAAGGAGGCCTGGCCGAGGGCGGTGGCCGGATCGGTGTCGGCAGCGGCGCCTACGAGGGCCCGTTCACGCTCCGCGCCCGCGTCGAGGACGTCGAGCGCTCGACCAACCCGGAGGAGCTGATCGGCGCGGCGCACGCGGGCTGCTTCACGATGTCGCTCGCCAATCTGCTGTCCGAGTCGGGCCATCCCCCGGCCGACCTGCAGACATCGGCGAACGTGCGGCTCGAGCAGCTCGACACCGGATTCGCGATCACGAACATCGCGCTCCGGACCGTGGGCGAGGTTCCGGGCGTCGATGCCGACACGTTCGCGCGGCTGGCGCAGCAGGCCAAGGACACCTGCCCCGTGTCCCGGGCGCTCGCCGGCACGGAAATCACGCTGGAGGCGATGCTTGCAAGCGACTGACCCGGGCCCTCGGGGCCGATGGACCGGGCTCGAACAGGTGGTGATCGAATGCGCTCCCCGAGGCTCTACCGGTCGCGCCACCGGCGAAGCCGAAGAGGTGCTGTTCGTGCTCGCGGGGACGGATGAGCTGTCCCTGGCCGGCGAGCGCTATCCGCTCGAGTTCGGCGTGCGCGTCGCCTCGCCGCGCGACCCGGCGCGGCGAGGCGCCCACGTTGCGTTCGCGCATCCGAATGCGCGAACGCTGTGTATGGGCCTCATCGAGCGCGGTGTGATCCCCGACTTCCGCCGCCCCGACGTGGTCCGGTTCGGGTTCTCGCCGCTGACCACCCGGTTCGCGGACGTGTGGGACGGGGTGGATGAGCTGCGGGCGCTGCTGGCTACGGTCGCGCCTCCAGGATCAGGTTGAACGGGGTCTCGGTGGCGCGGCGGAGCCGCGTGAAGCCGCCTTGGGTGACCACGTCGCGCAGTCGAGCCTCCCCCGCCTGCGCGCCGAGCGCGAGACCGACCTCCTGAGCCAGCGAAGCCGGCGTGCAGATCACGGTGGAGGCGCCGTAGAAGATGCGCCCGACAGGGTTGAGGTTCGACGCCAGGTGGTCGCCCGCCATCGGCTCGACGATCATCCACGTGCCGTCGGCATCGAGGGTCTCGAGTACGTGGGCCGACGCCCCCACGGGATCGCCCATATCGTGGAGGCAGTCGAACACGCACACGAGGTCGTATCCGCGTGCGGGGTACTCCTTGGCGGAGGCCACCTCGAACCGGATCTGATCCGCGACGCCCGCCTCCGCGGCCGCCTCCCGAGCACGCTCGATCGAGGGCGCGTGGTAGTCGAACCCGTAGAACTCGCTGTTGGGGAACGCCCTGGCCATGATCACCGTCGAGGCGCCGTGGCCGCACCCGACGTCCGCCACCCTCGCGCCCCGCTCGAGCTTGTCGGTGACTCCGTCGAGCGCGGGAAGCCACTCGCCCACCAGATGCGCGCGGTACCCCGGGCGGAAGAACCGCTCGGTGCCGCGGAACAGCCGGTGATCGTGCTCGTGCCAGCCGAAGCCGTCGCCGGTGCGGAACGCCTCGAGGATCTTGTCCTCGTCGGCGTAGAGCGAGGCGATCGACTCGAACACCCCCAGAATGTAGAACGGGCTGTCCTCGTCGGCCAGCGCGAGCGCGTTCTCGTTAGGCAACGTGAACGTGTCGGTGTCAGGGTCGTAGTTCACGTACCCGCCGGCGGCCTGGTTCGCCAGCCATTCGCGGACGTACCGCTCCCCGGCGCCCGCCCGCTCGGCCACCTGCTTTGAGGTCAGCGGGCCGGCCCCGGCCATCGCCCTGTACAGGCCGAGCTTCTCGCCGATCACCATCAACGGGGCGCTGATTATCGCCCCCATGTCTCCGAGCGCTTTGCCCATGAAAGCCTCGAGCTTGGCCTCGTCGATTGCCGTCGCGCTCATCCCGATCCCCGGTTTCACGCCGCGCTCCCTAACCCCGGTAGTGGGAGCTGTTAGGCAGAAAACCTACCAAGCGCACCTAAACCTACCGTGAATTGCTCAGCGGGCGGATGCCGGCTGAATTGCTCAGCCGGCGGATCCCGGAGCCACTGTCAGCATCGCGGCGCTCGCCTGGGGCAGCCGCACGACGTAACCGCCGTTCGCCGGCTTGACCGACACGATCCCGGAACGGCCGCTGAGCAGGCCGGTGCTGGTATGGGTGCCGAAACCCTGGCCTCCGAGGGTCACGCCGGTCCGCGCGGTGATCCCGGGTGATCGCAGACGCTCCAGCGTCGCTGCCCCCTGTGCGCCGGCGATCTGGACGTCGACGGTGCGCGACTGCGCCGTGTAGTCGTTGATCAGCGCCACGTGGATCGTGCCGTCGGGTGCGCGCGTCGCCCACGCCCGCACGTCGCCGAGCGAGCCCGAGGTCTTCAGCAGGCGAGAGCCGGCCGGGGCCGCTTGGGCGAACATCCTCAGCCCGTAGTACTCGGGCGCCACGAACCCGCTCCACTTCCCGTCCCGGCGGGTGAACGTGAACAGCTCGTAGGGCGCGTTCGGATAGGTGTGGATGTTGACCCCGTCGACGCCGACCCGTGCCATCTGGAACATCGTGTCGAGCGCCCACAGCGCGGACACGAACGCGCTGCCGAGCCGTGGCGCGCTCCCGCACGAGACCGAGTTCATCTCGTCGATCCGCAGTGGCACGTGCTGTGCGTGGGCGACGCCCACAAACGGCGCCATGGTGTCTGCCAGCCCTTTCGAGGCCACCGGCGAGAGGAAGTGCGCGATCGTGGGGAACTGAGGCTGAGACGGCTTGATGAAGCACGTCTGGAGCGGGTACCTGTGCAGGGCCGCCACCCGCACCCGGGGTTCGGCCACCAAGAACTTGTGGAGCTCCGGGATCCAGTGCTTCCCGCCGGTGGCCGGCCCGACGAGCGGGACGTTCGGCAGCGAATCGCCGATTCGGGAGAAGTCCCTCAGGTAGTCAGAGAAGTCATAGCCCGGCGGACGGCCGTTGACATGAGTCCCGTTCGAGAGGCGGTAGAACGAGAAGCTTCCATAAAGCTCGGGCTCGTTCCCGAGCTCGAGCCCCTCGATCGAGCTGGGCCCGATTCCGCGCACGAGCGCCTGCGCCTCGGCGGCGGCATCGGTCTTGCTGTCGAGCTCGAGGTTGATCCCGAGGATCAGATGGGCGCCGAGCGTGTGCGCCAGCGCTGCAGTGACGGCGAGCCATGTCCTGCCGAGCGAGTAGCGCACGCCCAGTGGCTTAGCCACGCCCGGTACCGGCCACCAGGTCCAATCGGTCGCGTCGCCTCCGATCCGGAGCTCCGGCGCCTGGCCGGGAGTCAGGTTGCGGATCAGCTGCAGGAACACCGGATCGAGGGCCTTCGGGTCGTTGCCGGCGTAGGGCTCGATCGCTGGGTATTCGAGCGACAGCCCGAGGAAGCCGGATGGGATCGGGCGCCCGGTCGGAGTTCCGCTGACGCTCAGCGGCACCGTCCCCGTCGCGGCGGCCCGGGCCGCTGCATCGCGCTCGTGCGCACTCGTCCGGCGGGAGGCGATCAGGCCCACTGCCACGCCAGTGGCGAGGATCACCGCCAGCGTTACGGCCGCCAGGCGTCGGCGCGACGAGGAGCGCACTGCGACTAACGGTGCCACACGGCGAGGCCGTCCGTCAGTCCGGCAAGACCGCGACGCCCATCAGTTCCACCAGCGCGTTGGGCTCGAACAGCTCGGTCACGCCGAACAGCCCCATCGCGGGGTAATGGCGGCCGAAGTGCCTGCGCCAGGAGTGGCCGATGTCCGGCAGCGACTGCTTGTAGGCCGTCACGTCGGTGACGAAAATCTGTAACGAGACGAGGTTCTCGGCCTCCCCGCCGGCGGCCTTTAGCGCCACCATCATGTTCCGAGCGGCGCCGTCGAACTGGTCGGCGATCGTCGCGCCGGCGCCGATCTGGCCGGCCAGGTGAACGGTCCTGCCCACGGCCACGACCGCGTGCGAGAAGCCGCTCGGCTTGCCGAGCTCGGGCGCGTTGACGATCTGGTGCGGGCTCATGGACGGTCGCGCGCCGACGTTACCCGGTCCCGGGCGCGGCGCGGACGTTACCCGGTCCCGGGCGCGGCGCGGACGTTACCCGGTCCCCGGCGCCGCAAATACGACGATACTTGACATAGAACTCCGGAGCAATGTCAGGTATTCTCGCGCCCGAGCCGAGGTGGCCACGGAAAGTCCCTACTGGAACCCCAAGACCGAGACTCTCGATCGGAAGCGGATCGAGGCGCTCCAGCTCGCCAAGCTGCGACTCCAAGTCGAGTGGGCGGCCGCCCGCAGCCCCTGGTACCAGCGGTCCTTGGCCGCCGAGGGGTTCGACCCGGCTCAGCTGCGCACGCTCGATGACCTGCGCCGCATCCCATTCCTGACCCGCGACGACTGGATGGCCTCCCAAGAGGAGAAGCCACCGTACGGCGAGCTTCCGACGATCGGCGGATCGGGCGCGATTCGCATCCACACCACCTCCGGTACGACCGGCCGAGGCCCGCTCCGTGCGCTCGACTCCCGCAAGGACTGGGCGTGGATCGCCGAGATGTGGTGCTACGGGATCTGGGGCTGCGGGATCCGGCCCAGCGACACCGCCTACGTCGCGTTCGGCTACGGGTCTTTCATCGGCTTCTGGGGACTGCACTACGCGATGGAGAAGATCGGCGTGCTGAACGTGCCGGGAGGTGCGCAGACCACCGAGGCCCGCCGGCTCGCCCGAGAGGATCAGGCGGCTGACGTTCGAGCCGCGCAGATCGATGCCGAGCTGTTCCGCCTCCTGCGCGAGCCGGATCGCGTATGTCGGCGTGGCGGCTACCACGGTCGCGCCGAAGTCGACGATCTGGAGCACGCGGGCGGGGAACCGTCCCGTTGCTGCGCTACCGGACCGGCGATCTCGTCTGTCGGGTGCCGGCGTCCACGTGCGCGTGCGGCCGCGGCTTCGACATCTACGAGGGCGGGCTCCTCGGCCGGGTCGACGACATGAAGCTGATCCGCGGGACGAACGTGTACCCGAGAGCGATCGAGGCGATCGTGCGCGAGTTCCCCGAGGTCGAGGAGTTCCAGGCGGTGATCTTCCACGAAGGGATCCGCGACGAGATCAAGCTCCGCGTCGAGCTGAGTCCTGAGTTCTCGGTCGAGGCCTGGGAGCACCTGCACGACGACCTGCACCGCCGGCTCGCCCACGCCCACGAGGGGCTGAACTTCCACGTCGAGCGTGCCGCCCACGGCGAGCTGCCGCGGTTCGAGCTCAAGGCCAAGCGGATGATCGACCTGCGCGAATCGCGCGTCGTCCCGGCCGCGGGCGCGCCGGTCGGAGGCCCGACCCAATGACGGTCGACCTCCTCGGGTCCGAGCTCAGCCCGTACGAGCAGCGGCTGCTCGCGGTCTACGAGGAGCTCAAGTCGCTGTGCCGGGAGGACCTTCCGCCGAACGCCCACTGCGGCGTTCGGGCGTCGCTGGCACTCATGCACAACGTGGTTAACGGACTCGCGCTCGAGTACGAGCACCTGAGCGACGTCGGGGTGTGAGGCGGCGATGAGGATCGCTGTCGTCGGCGGCGGCCCCGGCGGGCTCTACTTCTCGATCCTGATGCGGAAGATCAGGCCGGACTGGGAGATCACGGTCTACGAGCGCGGGGCGCCGACCGACGCGTTCGGTTTCGGCGTCGTGTTCTCGGACGAGACGCTGACCGTGTTCGAGCACGCCGATCCCGAGACCTACTCGCAGATCGCCGAGCGGTTCACCCGCTGGACCGACATCGACATCCATCACCGCGGGGTGCGGACCACCTCCGGCGGGCACGGGTTCTCGGCGATCGGCCGGCGCGAGTTGCTGCGGATCCTCCAGGAGCGGGCTTCGTCGCTCGGTGCGGACCTCCGTTTCTCGACCGAGGCCCCGCCGGTCGGCGAGCTGGGTTGGGCCGACCTCGTGGTCGGGGCCGACGGCGCCTCGAGCGCGGTGCGGACGGCACTCTCGCACGAGTTCGTCCCGACGCTCGACCGCCGGCGCTGCCGCTACATGTGGCTCGGCACCGACCTCGTGTTCGAGGCGTTCAAGTTCTTCATCGCCGAGACCGAGCACGGCGTGGTCCAGGCGCACGCGTATCCATACGACGACGGGATGAGCACGTTCATCGTCGAGATGCACGAGCGGACCTGGAAGCGGCTGGGGCTAGACGACTTAAAGGTGCCCGACAGCGTCGCGTGGTGCGAGCGGCTGTTCGCCGATGCGCGCGAGGGTCACCGGCTGCTCGCGAACAAGTCGCGGTGGATCAACTTCGTGACCGTCCGCAACCGGCGCTGGTGCACGGACAACGTGGTGCTGCTCGGGGACGCGGCCCACACCGCTCACTTCTCGATCGGCTCGGGGACAAAGCTCGCGATGGAGGACGCAGTGTCGCTGGCGTGGGCGTTCCGGTCGCTCCGCGACGATGTGCCCGCCGCGACCGCCGCCTACGAGGCCGAGCGGCGGCCGATCGTCGAGAGCACACAGCGCGCCGCCCAGGCTTCGCTCGAGTGGTTCGAGGGGATCGGTCGTTACGTAGGGCAGGAGCGACTCCAGTTCGCTTTCAACCTGCTGACGCGGAGTCGGCGCGTGACGTACGACAACCTGCGTCTTCGCGACCCCGAATTCGTGCACGCCGTCCACCCTGACCCGCGCCCGCCGATGTTCACCCCGCTGCGGCTGCGGGGGTTGGAGCTTCGGAATCGGGTTGTCGTTTCTCCGATGGATATGTACTCGGCCGTCGACGGGACTCCCGGGGACTTCCACCTCGTCCACCTCGGCGCCCGCGCGCTCGGCGGCGCAGGGCTCGTGATGACCGAGATGATCTGCGTGTCAGATGTTGGGCGGATCACACCCGGGTGCGCCGGCAAGTATCGCGATGAGCACGTTTCCGCGTGGGGGCGGATCGCGTCGTTTGCGCATTCGCACGGGGGGTGCGCCATCGGCGCGCAAATCGGGCACTCGGGCCGGAAGGGATCCACGAAGCTGATGTGGGAGGGCATGGACGAGCCGCTGCCCGCCGGAAACTGGTCGTTGATCGCCCCGTCGGCTGTGGCTTACAGTCCTCGCAGTCAGGTGCCGCGCGCGATGACGCGCGCGGACATGGACGTGGTCCGGGATCAGTTCGTATGGGCTTGTCGCGGGGCGCTCGAGGCGGGGTTCGACCTGCTCGAGCTGCACATGGCGCACGGCTACCTGCTGTCGAGCTTCCTGTCGCCGGTGTCGAACCTCCGCAACGACGAGTACGGCGGCTCGCTCGAGGGACGGGCGCGGTTCCCGCTCGAGGTGCTCGACGCCTGCCGAGCGCTGTGGCCTGCGGATCGGCCTTTGAGTGTCCGGATATCCGCGACCGACTGGGTTCCCGGCGGGTTCGACCCCGATGAAGCGGTGGCGCTCGCTCGCATGCTGGCCGATCACGGCTGCGACATCGTCGACGTCTCATCCGGTCAGGTCACCCCGCTCGAGCGGCCGGCGTTCGGCCGCAGCTACCAGACGCCGTTTGCCGACCGGATCCGCAGCGAGGCCGGCGTCCCGACGATCGCCGTCGGCGCGATCGCGAGTTACGACGACGTCAACACGATCGTGTGCGCGGGGCGGGCCGACCTGTGCGCGCTGGCCCGCCCGCACCTTTACGACCCCGCCTGGACGTTGCATGCCGCAGCCGAGCAGGAATTCGACATCGACGCGTGGGTGGGTGGGTGGGTGCCCCAATATAAAGCCGGATCGCGCAAGCCGCCGGCCGGGCGCGACCGCGTGCGGGCCGAGCTCGAGCGGACATTCGACGAGGTCGAGCTGATCTCCTCGTCGTCGGAATTGTCAGGCTGCTGAGGGGCGATTCGGGTGCTCGGCACGGTGGCGAACGGGGAGTCGCTCCAGCCTCAGGACCTGGTGATCACGTTGCTCGGGACGTACGTGCGCCCGTTCGGGCAAGCCGTGTGGAGTGGCGGGCTGGTGATGCTGCTGCGCGAGTTCGGGTTCTCGGACGGCGCCGCCCGCGCCGCCCTGACCCGGCTCGTGCGGCGCGAGCTGATCGCGCGGGTGCGATCCGGGCGGCTCGTGCACTACCGGCTGACGCCGCGGTGCGAGCGGCTGCTGATCGAGGGCGACGGGCGGATCTTCACGCTCGGCCGTCTGCCCGCGGACGTCGGCCCGTGGACCGTGCTGTGGCATCAGATCCCCGAGGACCGCCGGCTCGAGCGGACGCGGCTGGGGCGCAGGCTTCGGTTCCTCGGGTTCGGGCCGGCGCAGGACAGCGTCTGGCTGTCGCCCCACGATCACTCGGCCGAGGTCGTGGATCTGCTCGGCGAGCTCGATGTGACCGGGTTCGCGACGGTCTTCGTCGCGAGCGTCGGTGCCGGCGCGGGTCTTGGGCTGCCGGCGATGGTTGCACGGGCGTGGGACCTGAGTGGCCTCGCGGAGCGCTACGCCGCGTTCTGCTCGGGGTTCGAGCGCTATCTGGGCGTGGGCCCGCCATCGATGGGAGACCGCGAGGCGTTCCTCGTCCGCACGCGGCTGATGCACCTGTTCCGCGGGTTCGCCCAGCTCGACCCCGAGCTGCCCGAGGAGCTCGCGCCGCTGTCGGGGCCGCGCACGCGGGCGGCGGAGATCTTCGAGGCCCTGTATGCGGGGCTCGCGGCGGCGTCGCAACGACACTTCGACGCCGTGACGGCGACGGGTGGCGCGCCGGCCGCGGCCGTCTCGTAGACCCGTTCGGGATGAAACTCGGACATATTCCGAGTTTCTTCCCGAGCGCGCCTCACCCCTTGGGCACGAAGGCGAACACGCGGCTCGGGCTGCCGGTGCCGCCGACGAGCCTGAGCGGAGATACGACGAGCAGCGCGCCGGTGAGCGGGAGCTTGTCGAGGTTCGCGAGCTGGGTGAGGCCCAGGCGCCCGGCGCCGAGCAGGAAGTTGTGGAGGGGGAACGGCGGATCGAAGCTATGCGCCGCGCCCGCGTCGATCCCGACGGTCTCGGTCCCGAACCCCAGGATCTGCCGCTCGCCGGCGAGCCAGCGCGAGGCCTCGACGTCGGGCCCCGGGGTCTGCGGCCCTTGTGGCCCTGAGTTCAGGAACGCGTCCTGGTCCTGTGCGCGCGACTGCCAGCCGGTGCGGAGCAGCACCCACGCCCCGTCGGGGACCCGGCCGTTGTCGGCCTCCCACGCCTCGAGGTCAGCGACCGTCAGCAGGTAGCCGTTGTCGGCCTCGGTCTCGGCGGTCTTGTCGATCACGCACGCAGGCCCGATCAGCTGGCTCGGGCCGAGCGAGCCGACGTCGGCGCCGTCCTTGCCCGTGACCCAGTGGATCGGCGCGTCCAGATGCGTGCCGACGTGCTCGCCGATCGTCAGCGTGTACCAGGCCCAGGCAGGTCCGCGGTCGTCGTAGCGACTGATCTCCTCGCGGGAGAGTCCCGGCGTGTTGGCGAACGGCGGCGGGAGCCGGATCACCGGCGTCGTCTCGCTGAGCGGCTGCGTGCAATCGACGATCTCGACGCTGCCGTCGGCAACCGCCTCGAGCAGGGCGGCGGTCTGGGTGGTGGACATTCGCTATCTCCTCTGTCATCCCGCGCGGAACGCTTCCTCCAGCCATTCCGCACAGATCGTGGGGTTGACCTTGACGTCGAGGACCAGCGGGCCATGCGGGTTGACGAGCCACTCCTCCACGACCCCGAGGTCCTCGGTGCGGCGGACGGTGGCGGCTTTCGCGCCGGCGGCGCGCGCGATCCCGGCCAGGTCGACGTCGGGGAACCGGACGAGCGAGACGTCGTGGCCCATCGGCGCGAAGTGGTGGACTTCGGCGCCGTAGGCCGCGTCGTCGTAGATCACGACGAGCAGCGTCAGCTTCAGACGGGCCGCCGTCTCGAGCTCGGCCAGCGCCATGAACGCGCCGCCGTCGCCGATCGCAGCGACCGTCGGCCGGTCGGGAATGGCGATCGCGGCGCCGATCGCGTTGCCGAGCCCGAGACCGACCGCCTGGAATCCATTGGGGAACAGCCACGAGCGCGCGTCGGGCACGTCGAGGAACATCGACGGGTAGCCGAGGAAGTGGCCCGAGTCGACCGCCACCGCGCGGTCCGGTGGCAGCAGCTCGTTGAGCGCGATGCTCATCGTACGGGGGTCGATCCACTCGTCGGTGGAGGCGTCCTCGTAGGCGTCGTGGCGCCAGGTGTTCTCGGCGATGTCCCTGGCGAGCTCGGGCGTGCGGAACCCCTGGTTTGTGTGGTTGCGGTTGCTCAGCTCGTTTGTCAGCGCGTGCGCCGCCGCCTTGGCGTCGGCGATGATCGCGAGGTCGGCGGCGCGGTTGCGCCCGATCGCGCGCGGCTCGACGTCGATCTGGATCACCCGCGCCGCGGGGCCGATCATCGCGCCGTGCTTGGTCGTCCAGTGGTTGACCGACGCGCCGAACACGAGCACGACGTCGGCCTGGGGGAGGATTTGGGCGGCGAACGGGCTGGCGAAACCGCCAGAGATGCCGAGCGCATACGGGAGCCGCGCGAACAGGCCGTTGGCCGGCGCGGACGTCGCCAGGACCGCGCCGATCCTCTCGCCGAGGCGCTCGAGCTCTGCGCCGGCGCCCGCCAAAACCGCACCCCGGCCGGCGATGATCGCGGGTCGTTTGGCTTTGATGATTATGTCTATGGCTTGGTCGATGGCCTCGCGTGCCGGCTCGGGCGTGCTCAGTGCTGGCATCGGGGGTCGAGACGGCTCGATCTGGACCGCCGGCTGGGGCTGGATGTCGATCGGGAGCATCAGCACGACCGGCCGGCGCTCTGTTGCTGCGCGCTGGTAGGCACGCGCGGCGTCGTCGGCGGCGGTCTTCGCGCTGTGTACCCGGTCGGCAATCGCCCCGACCGACTCGACCAGGTCGTGCTGATCGATCCGGAAGTTCGAAGTCAGCGCCGCCGCCGGCGTCTCGCCCGCAAGCACGAGCACCGGTGTACGACTCTTGGCGGCCTCGGCAAGCCCGGTCATCGTGTTGGTCAGCCCCGGTCCCTGGTGCACGCTGCAAACGCCGACTGAGCCCGTGACGCGGGCGTAGCCGTCGGCCATGCAGACCGCGCTGCCCTCGTGGCGGGCGTGGTGGAACCGAGCGCCGTGCCGGCAGAGCGCGTTGGTGACGATCAGGTTGCCGCTGCCGAGGATGCCGAACGCATCCTTGACCCCCTGCGCGGCGATCGTGGCGCCGACGACGTCGGCTACCGATGAGTGTTGCCGTGCCTGGGAGTCTTTAGCGTCGTGCCCGGCCACACTCGGCGCCGGCCCGTTCACGCCCTGTTCCGGGGGAAATCTCAACCTCGCTCACGAGGAGGCCCATGCTAACTCCCGCCGAAGTCCGGGGTCGTCCATCTCGTAGGGTGGGGCCATAACCTCCGACGCTCCTGCGATCACCGTCCGCGATCTCGTCAAGTCGTTCGGCGAGGTCAAGGCGCTCGCCGGCGTCGATCTCGACGTGACCCGCGGCACGGTTCTCGGCCTGCTCGGGCCCAACGGCGCCGGCAAGACCACGTTCGTGCGCGTGGTCACCACGCTGATCCGGGCCGACAGCGGAACGGCTTCGGTATTGGGACTCGACGTGGTGCACGACGCCGCCGAGCTTCGCCGGCAGATCGGACTCGCTGGTCAGTACGCGGCGGTCGACGAGAATCTCACCGGGCTCGAGAACCTGGTGATGGTCGGGCGGCTGTACGGGATGAGCCGGCGCAAGGCGACCGTCCGCGGCAAGGAGCTACTCGCGGAGTTCGACCTCGAGGACGCGGCCAAGCGCCCGGTCAAGACCTATTCGGGCGGCATGCGCCGGCGGCTCGACCTGGGCGCCGCGCTCGTCGCCAAGCCGCCGGTGCTGTTCCTCGACGAGCCGACGACCGGGCTCGACCCGCGCAGCCGGCTCGCCATGTGGGCGGTGATCGAGAGCCTCGTGTCCGAGGGGACGACGGTGCTGCTGACCACCCAGTACCTCGACGAGGCCGACCGGCTCGCCGACACGATCGCGGTCGTCGACCACGGACTGGTGATCGCGCAGGGCACCTCCGACGAGCTCAAGGACCGCGTCGGCGGCGAGCGGCTCGAGGTCACGCTCGAGGACGGCGCCTCGTTCGAGGACGCGGTTCGCGCGCTGGCGCCGATGGCCGAGGACCCGCCGTCGTGCGACGGGGGCCTCGTGACGATGAACGTTCGCCGGCGGCACGGCACGATCGTCGAGGCGGTGCGCCGGCTCGGCGACGCCGGCGTCGACGTCGAGGACCTCGCGCTCCGGCGCCCCACGCTCGACGACGTGTTCCTCACCCTGACCGGTCACGCCGCGGAGGAGGGCACCGAGGAAGCCGAGGAGGCGGCGGCATGAGACGGCTGGTGTCGGACACGCTCGTGATCGCCGAGCGCAACCTCGTCCGGCTGCCCCGCGCGCCCGAGTTGCTGCTCGCGTTCACGGTCCAGCCGATCATGTTCCTGCTGTTGTTCCGCTACGTGTTCGGCGGAGCGATCAGGACCCAGGGCATCGCCTACGTCGAGTTCATCGTCCCCGGGATCATCGTCCAGAACATCGCGTTCGGCGGGTTCGTCACCGCACTCGGGCTGAACGAGGACATTCACAAGGGGCTGATCGACCGCTTCCGCTCGCTGCCGATGGCCCGCGCGGCCGTGCTCGCCGGCCGCACATTCTCGGATGTGGTCACGAACTCGCTGTCGGTGGCGATTCTGCTCGTCACCGGCGTGATCATCGGCTTCTCGTTCAACTCCGACGTGTTGCATGTCGTGGCCGGGATCCTGCTGCTGCTCCTGTTCGGCTACGCGTTCTCGTGGGTGTTCGCGTTCGTCGGCCTGATCGCTTCCACTCCGGAGTCCGCCAACTCTGTTGCGTTCATCGCGATCTTCCCGCTGACGTTCATCTCCTCGGCGTTCGTCCCGGTCGCGTCGATGCCCGCCGCCCTCCAGGACTTCGCCCGAGTGAACCCGTTCACGATCACCGTCAACGCGATACGCGCGCTGTGGCTCGGCCTGCCCGCCGGCAACTACGTGTGGGGCGCGGTGGCGTGGGCGATCGGGATCACGGCCGTGTTCGCGCCGCTGGCGGTGTCCCGGTACCGCAGGCACGTGGGGGCCTGAGGGAAGTCCTAATCTCCGGCACTATGGAGACGCCGTAGTGATGGCGGGCGCCGCCGTGGATGCCGACGGCGCCCTCGCCCCCGGGACCTTCGCGCAGGAGACCGAACGGGCATGGCGCAACGTCGTCCCGGTCGCCGACGCCGCCGGCTACTCCGTCGAGGAGATCCTCTACGTCCAGTGCGCACTCGCCGACCGCGGCGCCTACTCCGCGCTCAACGACTGGTGGCGCCGCCAGTTTCCCGACATCTCGACTACCCCGGCGCGATTAACCATTCAGGCGGGAGCCCCACCGCTCGGCGCGAAGATCGAGTTGCAGGCGATCGCCGGGCACTGAGCCTCATCGCGGGTCGCGGGTCGCGAGTCGCGGGTCGTGGGTCGTGGGTCGTGGGTTCGTGGGTTGTGGGTTGTGGGTTGTGGGTTGTGGGTTGTGGGTCTGTCGGGTCGCGGGTCGCGGGTCGCGGGTCGCGGGTCGCGGGTCGCGGTACCCTGGTGTGGTGAGCTCCGCGCCTGGGATTGAGTACCGGAACGTGACGGTCGCTTTCCATGCGGCGTCGGCGCGGGTCACGCTCAACCGCCCCGAGAAGCGCAACGCGCTGTCGCTCGAGCTGATGGAGGAGCTGATCGCTGCGCTGCGAGAGGCGTCCGGGCGCGATTCCGTGCGAGCGGTCGTGATCGAGGGCACGGGGCCGGCATTCTCGGCCGGTCACGACCTATCGGAGATGATCGACCGCGACGAGGCATTCTTCGCTCACCTGTTCGAGGTGTGCACGGTGATGATGGAGACGATCCACGACCTGCCGCAGCCGGTGATCGCGAAGGTCCACGGGATCGCGACCGCCGCCGGCTGCCAGCTCGTAGCGGCCTGTGACCTCGCGGTCGCGGCCGAGGAGGCACGGTTTGGCACGCCGGGCGTGAAGATCGGGCTGTTCTGCTCGACGCCGATGGTGCCCGTGTCGCGGGCCGTCGGGCGCAAGCGGGCGATGCAGATGCTGCTGACCGGCGAGACGATCGACGCCGCGACCGCCCTCGACTGGGGTCTCGTGAACCGCGTCGTCCCCGCTTCTGAACTGGACGCGGCCGTGGCCGAGTTGGTGGACGCGATCGCGCGGTCGAGCTCGTACACCGTCGCGATCGGCAAGCGCGCGTTCTACGACCAGGTCGAACGGGCCGAGCACGACGCTTACGAGCAAACCAAGGCAGTGATGACCGAGAACGCGCTCGCGGCCGACGCCCAGGAGGGGATGAGCGCGTTCCTCCATAAGCGCGCGCCCACGTGGACGGGTAGATAACGGAGGTACCATGGCGGTGTGGCCGAGCGTGTGCCGCATATCCTCGTGGTTGCGTACCGGACCGCAGCGACGCCGCGGTTGCTCGACGAGGTGCGCCGGCGTGCCCAGGCGGGCCAGTGCCGGATGACGCTGCTCGTCCCGAGGCCCTACTGGGATCCGGACACCGACGAAGCCCAGGTCGTCGTGGAGCTGGCCGTGCCCCTGCTTGAGCGCGCAGTGCTGGCGCACGTCGACGCCGTGATCGGTGACTCCGATCCCGTCGAGGCCGTACGTCAGCTCGCCGCCACCACCGAGGTCGATGAGGTGATCGTCTCGACCCTCCCGCAACGCGTCTCCAAGTGGCTGCACCGGGACGTTCCGTCACGCGTGCAGGCACTCGGGCTCCCGGTGACGGTCGTCACCGCCGAGCAGTCGTCGCGCACCTTGATCGAGCGGCGATAGAGACGATCGTCAGCTGCCCGCGCGCGTCGATCTGGATCTGATCCTTGGGGCGGGCGGCCGCGATCGCCTGGCACGGCCGCCGGTACTGCTGCTCAGGGCTTAGGTGGAGGATGTGGGCCCGCGCTGCCGGCGATGTCGCGACGGTGAGCGCCATGCCGATCGGCGTCGCCAGTCTGCGGATCGTGCGCGACGCTCTCAGAGCTCGATCACCACGCCGTCGGAGGCGGCCTCGAACTCCACCTCGCCGAGGCGGCCGAGCATCTGCTCGCTCATGTGGGTCAGCACGACTCGGTCGGACTTCAGCTGCGGGCGCTTTTCGGTGAGCGTCCGGTAGTCCATGTGGCCCGGACCCCTCCGCTCGAAGAAGTTGCACTCGCACACGAACAGGTCGGCGCCGTCTGTCACGTCGATGAGCGCATCGGTCCACTCGGTGTCACCCGAGTAGGCGATCACCTTCCCGCCGTACTCGACTCGCAGGGCATATGACGGAGCACCGCTCGAGTGACGGACCTCGAACGGCGTGATCCGCGCCGGCCCGAGTTCGTACCGAGTCCGTTCGGAGAACTCGCCGAAGACGGTCTCGAACGCGCGCTCGGCCGCGGCGGCGCCCGGGTACAAGGCCTCGAACGTGCGGTTGACGCGCTCACCGACGCCGGCCGGACCGACGATCTGGAAAGGCCTGGTGCGCCTTGCGAACTGTCCGTCGAGGATCAGCCAGGGGAGCCCGGCGAAATGGTCGCCATGGAGATGGCTGAGCGCGACGAACCCGAGCGAGGACGGGTCCATGTCCGCCCGCTTGAGCGCGACCAGCGTGGTCGCGCCGCAGTCGAGCAGCAGTTGGTCGGTGCCGCCCGCGAGGTGAAGGCAGGCTTGAAAGCGCCCGCCGCCGGCGAACGCGTCGCCCGAGCCGAGGAACGTCACGCGCACCCCCTGAAGGTTGTCAGCCTCGCACCGCAACCGGGAGCTGCTTCTCGAACCAGTGGTGTGCGAACGGCTCGTCGTTGAACGCCGGCACCTCGACGTAGCCGGCCGACCGGTAGAGCGCGATCGCCTCAACGAGCGCTTCATTCGTCTCCAGTCGCGCCGCTTTCGCGCCGCTGCCGACCGCGTCTGACTCGAGCTCGGCGAGCAGCCGGCGGGCGATCCCCAGGCCGCGCGCCGACTCTGCCACCCACATCCGCTTGATCTCCGACGGGTCGCCGGGATGGTGCTTGACCGCGCCGCATCCGGCTGGCTCGCCCCGCAGGTACGCGACCAGGAACAGGCCGGCGGGAGGGGTGACCTCGCGGGGCTCGGCGGAGATGCCCGCGGCGGCGTCGAAGCCGGACTCCGAGCGGCGATCGAGCTCGGCGAAGTACGCCCGCACGCAGCTGCCGGCGTCGGCGCCGTCGGGATCGACCCGCCGGATCTCGACCGCCCCGGTCGTGAGCACGCGCTTGACCGTCCTCATCGCGGCGATGAGCTCCTCGCGCTGGCCGCCGTCTAGCGGCGCGAGCATCGACTCCGCCAACGCATCGCTGCGCCGGTCGAGCACCGCGCGCTCGGACACGCCGGCGCGGGTTAGCCGGGCGACGCGGATGCGGCCGTCCACCGGACTCGGCGCCGTGAGGACAAGACCGGCCTCCTCGAGCGCGCGCAGCAACCGGCTCAGGTGTCCGGCGTCGAGGCCGAGACGGGACCTGAGCGCCCGCACCTCGCAACCTTCGGTCCCCACCTCCCACAGCACCCGGTCCTGGCCGAGCGGCCGATCCCGGCCGAGGTACCGATCGTCCAATGCCCCGACGCGCTGGGTCACGATCCGGTTGAAGCTCCGGACCTGGTCCACGAGGACGCCCTGGATCATTCTCTGATTTTAGTCAGAGATCGGGCTGCGCCTGGTACGATGTCGCGCTGACCGGCGACCCTGATCGCGACGCGATGCTCGGGAATCGAATGCTCGGGCGTTGAGGTCACGTGAGCCGCTTTTCGAACCAGTACGCCGCCACCGGGTTGCCGTTGTAGTCGGCGATCCGCTCGTAACCGATTGAGTCGAACAGCGCCACCGACGCGGGTTGCCGGGCCCCGGTATCCATGCGCAGCGTCTTGTACCCCACATCGCGGGCGATCTCCTCGAGCCGGGCGAGAAGCGCTCGGGCGATGCCGCGGCCGCGAGCCTCGGGTGCGACGTACACCCGCTTTATCTCAGCGGTCGTCGGGTCCAGGCGCTTAAGCGCGGCGCACCCGACGGGCTCTCCGTCGCGGTAGGCGACGAGCCAGCGTCCCGCCGGCGGCTCGACGTCCTCGGACATCAGGCGCGGCGGCACGTCCGGCGTCCAATCCGGGTACATCACGCGGATCTCGGACACGTAGTCGGGGACGAGGACCTTGGCGGCGTGGCCGCTGTACGGCTCCTCGGCGAGCCGGATCAGTCCGCTCACAAACTCGGCGATTGAGTCCACCGTCTCCTCTGGCATCTCAATCGGCGGCGAGTGCTGGCAGTCGAGGTGGACCCGCCGCATCCGACCGCCGGCCAGCTGCTCGATCGCGTCGAGCTGCGCCATCGTCCCGTACTGATCGCGCTCCCCCTGGATCAGCAGCAGCGGGCAGGAGATTCGCTCGAGCTCGTCCGTGATGCTCCAGTGCGGGAACTCCGGATCGAGCCACACGTCGTTCCAGCCGAAGAACGCGGCGTCGGGGTCTCGGTGGTGGCGGGCCATCTTCTCGCGCAGGTCGCCGGTTTCGTAGGTCTCACGGGCGCGGCGGATCTCCGTCAGGCACATCTCCTCGACGAACACGTGCGGCGCGATCGCCACGACCGCCGAGACTGGGTGATCGGCGGCGTAGATCAGCGCGATCGACGCACCGTCGCTGTGGCCGACGAGCACCGGGTGCGTGATGCGCAGGCGCGCGAAGAGGCTCGGGAGCACCTCGAGCGCCTCCTCGTGCATGAACGCCGGGGTCCGCGGCTTTGGCGGCCGGTCCGACTGCCCGTGCCCGTATCGCGAGAACGCCACCGTGCGCCGGCCGGTGGCCGCAGCGAGCCGCTCCGGAAAGTCCCGCCACAAGCCGACCGACCCGAGTCCCTCGTGCAGAAGCACGAGGGGCGGCTCATCAGGGTCGCCCGGGATATCGAGCAGCTCGAGCTCGCCGGTTGGAAGGGTGAGGGTCGTGGACGGCACCGCGTTCCGAGCCTACCTCGCGTGCAGACGCAGACGGCGCCGGGCCGGTGGCCCGGCGCCGCGTGCTGGGTTCGTGTGGGACTGGTTCAGTCGCCGCCGCCGTCACCGCCGCCACGGGTCATCCCCGAATGTTCACAACCGTTTGGGAAGAAACTCGGAAATAGTCAGAGTTTCTTCCCAAACGCCGGAGCGGGGGCGGCCCGCTTCGGCGGTCCGCGGCGAGTCAGGCCGCTTCGGCGGTCCGCGGCGAGCCAGGCGGCTTCGGCGGTCCGTGGGGGGCGGCCCGCTTCGGCGGTCCGCGGCGAGTCAGGCCGCTTCGGCGGTCCGCGCGGCGCGGCCCGCCTCGAGCGACTCGAAGTACGCCCGCGCCGGCCCCTGCCACCGTCCGTGCCGCGCCGTGAACAGCTCATACGCGCGCCGGCGCGGCCAGCCCGCGGGCAGCAGCTCGGACGGAAGATCGGGGTCCACGAAGGGAAACTTCCTCCAGGCGTGCACGAGGAGCGTCTGCATGCGGAAGAACGCCTCGTCCGACGAGGGTCGGATCGCGGCGAAATCGTCGATGAACGCCTCGTACTGCTCGCGCACGTCGTCGAGATCCCACGCGGCCGCCACCACGTCCTCCGCCCGACCCAGCGCGCCGAGCGACGCCACGAATGACGTCGCCTCGGCGGCCCGCGCCTCGCGGATGGCATCGCGGAGCTCGGCCTCGCGCCCCACGTGCGGCGTCAGCCACACGCCACCGCCCATCGACCCGAGCCCGGCCCAGGCCAGGCGAGTCCGCACCTGGTGGCGCACCTCGCGCCGCGTCTCGGGGACGCGCAACACCAGCACAAGCCATCTGCCATCCCAGCGCCACCGCGAACCGAACGAGTAGATGCGCTCGGCTCCGGTCCGGAGCAGGTCTGCGGTGCCGCCGCTCAGCGATACCCGGGCGCGACGACCGTGGCGCGAGGTCTCGAGCCAGCCGTGGCGCACGCTCCGCGCGAGCGCCTGCCGGGCCGCCTGGTGCGTGTAGCCGACCGAGACGAGCGCGCCGACGAGCGTCTCCTGCCACACCGGCTCGCCGCGAGGCAGTACGTACTCACCCAGGATCGTCAGCAGCAGCGAACGAGCGGCGGGGGCCCCTACCGATCGTCTGCGGAGCTGGTCGTCCATGAAGAGGCCGCCTCGGACCTGTGCGGGGCGCCGTCGAACTCGTCGCGGATCGCCTCGAAGTAGGTGTTGCACCCCCGGCACTGCATCTGGCTCGTGATGATCTGCCCGCCCCACGGCGCCACCACCTCGACATCCGGCGAATCGCAGAACGGACAGGTCATCGGCGGTGCTGCGCGTCCCATTCCGACCAATCGTCGGGCTCGGGTAGCGACACGGCCGCGCCCTCACCCTCCAGCAGAGCGGTGAGCCAGTCCCGGACGCGGTCGCGAATGGCCAGCGGCCCGTCGCGAACCATGCCCTGAGCGATCGCGTCCCGGTAGCCGGGGTCCGAGTCGGGTCCGGGCCAGCGGGCGGCCTGTGCCCACATCTCCTCGATCCGCCGCACGAGCAGCTGCAGATCGTCTCCGCCTGCGCGGGCGATGCGCTTGGCCCACGCCTCCGCGTGCACCCGGTGCGCGCCCTCCTCCTGGAGGATCTTGCGAGCCCGCTGTGCGAGCGGCTCGATCGAGCTGTCCCGCGCGCCGGCCACGAACGTGGTCAGCACCCCGTCGACGACGAGGTTGGCAGCGATGAACGAGGCCCAGTCGGGCAGCTCCTGGGCGATCACGAACAAGGGATAGCCGGCATCGAGCCCGGAGTCCTCGCGCTCCACGCCCAGCTTCGCCAGCACCGGATAGGTCGCCCGGGCATGACCGAGCTCGTCCTGGGCCATCGCGGCCGCGGCCACCGCCGACTCGATCGTCGGCGCGCTGACGGCCCATTCGCCATAACGGCGCCCGAGCGCGCTCTTGTTGTCGGCGAGCGATCCGATCAGCGAGATCATGGTGGCGGTTGCCGCGTCGACTCTCAGCGATCCAGTGCTCATGCGCTGATCGCCTCCCGGATCGACGGCCGCGGCACGAGGATCATCTCGATCCACGGCTGCTCGTCGTAGATCGCGCGCGCGGAGACGAGCGCGAGGTCCTCGTCCGACTCGGTCACCGTGCCGACATGGTGCAGCGGCTCCTCGTAGGCCTTGCGCGCGAACACCTCCCACACGGTTTCATCCGCTCGGCTCATACCGCGATCCCGAGCTCTCGCATCCTCGAGCGCGCGTCGGCGCGGAGACGGTCCTTCGTCCAGACCGGATCCCACACCACCTCGATGTTCACGACATCCACCTCCGGGTCGGCCGACAGTGCCGAACGGATGTCGTCCTCGATGAACTCCATCGCCGGGCAGCCCATTGCGGTGAACGTGAGCTCGAGATCCGCGGCACGCTCGGCTTCACGGTATGCCAGCGACACGATCAAACCCATGCCGACGACCGACACCGGGATCTCCGGATCCTCGACGTGGCGCAGCGCGTCCCACAGACGGGCCTCGACCACCTCGGTGGCGGTCAGGGGGGCGGTGGCGGTCACGGGGGCGGTGGCGGGGGCTTCGACGCTCATGCCGCTCTCCTCAGCGACGTCGTCTGGTACCCGCGCTGGAGCGTCCGCACGTAGGCGTCGTTCATCGGCCCCCGCGCGCGCCACCGGGCGCGCACGTCATCCCACGAAATCGCGCCCTCGGACAGCGACCACTCGCGCTTCTCCTCGTCGAACCGCGCCGGGAACGGGCAGTCGATCACGTATTTGTCCTGGTCGGAGTCGAAGTGCGCGGGCACGGAGATGTCGATCTCGTCCATGAACGGCACTACCTCGGCCATCCACCACTGGCGGAGCCCATCGTTCGACTTGCCCTTGAACCCGTAATCGAGCTGCTCCGTGTGCTGCTTCAAGTCGTCCGGGAGCCCGAACCACTCCAAGGTCAGGATGAACATCCAGTCGACCGCGGCCTGTACCTCGGCCTTCCCGCCCGGATCACGCACCAGCTTCCGTAGCCAGGTGCGGCCGTGGCGGAGGTGGAACGTCTCCTCCTTGTCGACCTTGGCCAGCGCCCGCTTCCACGGCCCGAACGTGCTCGACTGGAAGATGTCGGAGAGCAGGACGAAGCCGGCCTGGTCGTACAGCGCGTTCGCGCACACCAGCTCAACCCACGAATTCAGCGGCACGTCGAACGCGTACGGGTACTTGAAGCTGCGCGCCGGCCGCTCGTAGATCAGCTCGTCCATGTCGACGCCGAGGTCGCCGAGCAGCCGGTAGCCGATGTGGGCGTGCGCGAGCTCATCCTGGATGATCGACATCGCCGAGCCGAAGTTGTTGAGGGCCGGCGCGTTCTGCGCCGCCCGCAGGTAGGAGGGAGCGCTGACGAGCTCGGTGTCGGCTGACACCGTGAGGATCCGCCGCATACCCTCGAGGTACTTCGGCGACATGTGCTGGATCCCCTCGACGAGCTTGCCCGAGGCGAGGCGCTGCTGTACCTCCTCCTCGGTTCGCGGGGCGAGATCTTCGATTGGGACTGTGGTCAATACAACCTCTCAACGTGTGACACTTGACTAACGTCCGCCATCGTATAGTCTCTTCATGGTGAGGTCAAGAGAGGCCTATGGCCACGATCGTTGAGCTCGACGGCGTCGCTCCGACGATCGGCGAGGACGTGTTCCTGGCTCCGACCGCGGTTGTCATCGGCGACGTCCGAATTGGCGACCGCTGCAACATCTGGTTTGGGACCGTGCTGCGCGGCGACGTCTCGCACATCGAGATCGGCGCCGGCTGCTCGATCCAGGACACCGCCGTCATTCACTGCGCCAGCGACCTGCCCACCGTGATCGGCGCCGATGTGGTCGTCGGCCACGGCGCGATGCTCGAGGGCTGCACGATCGGGGACCGCGCACTGATCGGGATGGGCGCGATCGTTCTGCAGCGCGCGCAGGTCGGAGCCGGCGCGATGGTCGCCGCCGGCGCGGTCGTGTCCGAGCGCACCGAGATCGCCGCCGGCGTCCTCGCCGCGGGCGTCCCAGCGCGCGTCAAGAAGGAGCTGTCCGGTTCGGCGCTCGCCTGGACCGAGCGGGCCGCCCGGCACTACCAGCAGCTGCGCGAGCATTATCTGAGAACGAGTCGCGTCGTCGAAGACGAGCGCGTCCCCTAAAACTGACACAGGAGGCAGCGTTGCCCGAGATGTTGATCGGAGGTGAGTGGCGCCACGCCGCCGCTCACGAGGAGCTCGAGGTGGTCAATCCGGCCACCGAGGAGACGGTGGACAGCGTCCCCGCGGCAAAGCCCGAGGACGTCGAGCTTGCGGTGGCGACGGCCAAGCGCGCGTTCGGGGAGTGGTCGCGCACCGACGTCGAGAAGCGCGCCGCGATCCTCGCCAAGGCGGCAGAGCTGATCAAGGAGAACGCCAAGGACCTCGCGGCGACGCTGACATCGGAGCAGGGCAAGCCGATCGCCGAGGCGATGGGGGAGGTCACCCACCTGGCGCACGGCGTCCACTACTACGCCGAGGCCGCCACCAAGGTCCGGGGGTCCTATCAGGACCTCCCGAGCACGCTTGGTCCCGCCTACGGAATGGTGATCCGCCGGCCGATGGGCGTGTGCGCGGCGATCACCCCGTACAACTTCCCGCTCACGCTGCTCGGGACGAAGGCCGCACCGGCGCTCGCCTCGGGCAACACGGTCGTCGCCAAGCCGGCCTCGACCACACCGCTCGCGACGCTCGGAGTCGCGCGGCTGTTCTCCGAGGCCGGACTCCCCGACGGCGTCCTGAATGTGGTGACCGGACGCGGAAGCGACATCGGCGACGCGCTCGTCAGCCACCCGGATATCAAGCGCGTGGCCTTCACCGGATCGACCGCGGTAGGCCGCCACGTGGCAAGACTGGCTGCCCCCGACCTCAAGCGGCTAAGCCTCGAGCTCGGCGGATCCGATCCCGTGATCATCTGTGCCGACGCTGACGTCGACGCGGCGGTCAAGGCGGTGATCATCGGGCGCTACTGGAACGCCGGCCAGGCGTGCCTCGGCTGCAAGCGCGTGTTCGTCCACGACTCGGTGTACGACGGATTCGTGTCCCAATTGGTCGAGCGGGTCGGCCGGTACGAGCCGGGCGACGGCACGGTCAAGGCCGAGAAGCCGAAGCTGCGGATGGGCCCGATCCACACCAAGGCGGGTCGCGACGAGCTGCTCGAGCAGATCGAGGACGGGGTGGCCAACGGCGGCGAGCTGCTGATCGGCGGAGGAACTGGGTCAGGCAACGGCAAGGGCTGGTTCCTGGAGCCGGTGGTGATCGCCGAGCCCTCCGAAACCTCACGCCTCGTGACGGAGGAGGTGTTCGGCCCGGTGCTCCCGGTGTTCCGCTTCACCGACTTCGACGACGCGATCGCCCGTGCGAACGACACTCCCTACGGGCTCGGCTCGTCGATCTGGACGCACGACGCCCGCCTGATCCATCGGGCCGCGCAGGAGATCGAATCGGGCATGACCTGGGTCAACCAGATCCACTACGGCTACGACGAGCTTCCCTTTGGGGGAGTCAAGGCGTCCGGCTACGGCAAGGAGCACGGGATCGAGGCGCTCGACTCGTACGTCGAGATCAAGTCGGTGGTAGTGGGAGGTCTCGCATAAATGGCTGTCACGTTCACGTCCGAGGGTCCGCTCGGCGTCATCACCCTCGACAAGCCTCCGGCCAACTCGTATGACCTCGAGTTCATGAGCGAGTTCTCGAGCGCGGTCGACGAGGCCGTCGCCGGCGCCACCCGCGTGGTGATCGTCCAGAGCGCCAGCGAGAAGTTCTTCTCGGCCGGCGCCGACATCAAGAGGTTCATCGAAGGCGACATCAGCGCGAACATGGAGATGATCAAGGTCAGCCAGGCCGCGTTCAGGCGGATGGCGGCGGCGCCGGGGGTGTTCATCGCGTACATCGCCGGACACGCGCTCGGCGGTGGGCTCGAGGTCGCGCTGGCCTGTGACATCCGCCTCGCCGCTGCGGGTCGCTACAAGATGGGACTGCCGGAGGTCACGCTTGGGCTGCTTCCCGGCAACGGCGGGACTCAGCGGCTCACACGCCTCATCGGTCCGAGCCGGGCGCTCGAGCTGCTGATCACCGGGCGCACGTTCGGCGTCGAGGAGGCCCGCGAGATGGGGCTCGTCGCGAACGTCTACGACGCCGACGAGGCCGGTGAGGGCGTGCGCGAGTACGCGGCGCGACTGGCCGCCGGCCCGGCGTTGGCGATCGCGTCGATCAAGCGCTGCGTGCACGAGGGCGGTGAGCTGGCGCTGGCCAACGGGCTCGCGCTCGAGGCCGAGCTGATGGAGCAGCTGTTCAAGTCCAAGGACGCCGACGAGGGGCTGCACGCGTTCGTCGAGAAGCGCAAGCCGGAGTTCGTCGGCACATGACGACTCTCACCACTCATCCCGGATCGTTCATCGCCGGCGCCGAGCACCGCAACTCCGGGGCGCCGCTGCCGGTCGTCAACCCGGCCGACGGCCAGCCGTTCACCGAGGTCGCCGGCGCCACCGCGTCCGATGTCGACGCCGCGGTCGAGGCGGCAGCCCGGGCCTTCCCCGAGTGGTCGGCGCTCGCCGTGTCCAAGCGCGGCGAGATCCTCGGCCGCGCCGCGCACCACGCCGAGGAGCATCTCGACGAGCTGGTCCCGCTGCTGACTCGCGAGCAGGGCAAGACGCTCCGCGACTCGCGGATCGAGGTCACCAAGGCGATCGACACGCTGATGCACTACGTCGGGCTGTCGAAGGCGTTGCGAGGCGCGCACACCGCGAACCTCGATCCCGGGGTCGATGGGTTCGTGCTGCGTCGCCCGCTCGGGGTGGTCGGCGCGATCGTGCCGTGGAACTTCCCGACCACGCTGCTGTGCAACAAGCTCGCGCCGGCGCTGGTTGCAGGCAACACCGTGGTTGCCAAGCCGGCCGCGACGACGCCGCTGACCACGCTGCGGTTCGCCGAGCTGCTGGCCGAGGGCGGCCTCCCCGAGGGCGTGTTCAACGTGATCACCGGCCGCGGATCGGAGGCCGGCGAGGCGCTCGTCACCCACCCGCTCACACGCAAGATCGCGTTCACCGGCTCGACCCCTGTCGGCGAGCGGATCATGGCCCAGTGCGCACACGGCATCAAGCGCGTCACGCTCGAGCTCGGCGGCTCTGACCCGATGATCATCTGCGACGACGCCGACCTGGCCGCCGCCGCCAGCGCCGCGAGCATGGGCCGCTTCTACAACTGCGGACAGGCGTGCCTGGCGATCAAGCGCGTGTACGTGTTCGAGTCGGTGGCCGACGAGGTGGTCGACTCGATCGTCGAGAAGGCCAAGCGGCTGAAGATCGGCCGCGGCGACGTCAAGGGCACGCAGATGGGGCCGATGCACACCGCCGGCGGCCGCGAGGAGATGGCCGTCCAGGTGTCCGGCACGCTGCAAGCCGGCGGCGACCTCCGAGCCGGCGGCGGACCCCCGGACGACCCGGATCTGGTGGACGGATTCTTCTACCAACCGACGATCGTCGTCGACCCACCCCACGACTCCCCGATGGCGACCGAGGAGGTGTTCGGGCCTGCGCTGCCGATCTGGCGGGTCAAGGATCTCGACGAGGCGATTGAGCGCGCCAATGCCTCACCGTTCGGGCTTGGCTCCTCGGTCTGGACCAGAGACCTGCAGCGCGCTCGTCACGCCGCCGAGCGGATCGAGGCCGGCTACACCTGGATCAACTCGCGCACCAAGGTCTACGACGAGCTCCCGTTCGGCGGCTGGAAGTCCAGCGGCTACGGCAAGGAGCACGGCGAGGAGGCGTTCGACTACTACACCGAGACGAAGTCGGTCGTGCTCGGGGCTCCGTGAGCGAGCCCGCGCCGTGGGACCGTGCGACGCTCCCGTCGCCGCTGATTCCGCTCGAGCGCACGTTCGAAGGGTTCCTCGGTCTCGAGTGGCGCGAGCTCACGCTGACCTCGGCGCGCGTTCGCTTCGAGGTCCGGGAGAACCTCAAGCAGCCGCTCGGCCTGCTGCACGGCGGGATCTACTCCGCGGTGGCGGAGACGATCGCATCGGTCGCGACCGTCAATGCGGTGTGGAAGGACGGCTCCGTTGGGGCGGGGCTGAGCAACTACGCGAGCTTCCTGCGCCCGATCACCGCAGGCACGGTCGACGTCACTGCGATCCTGCGCGGCCACAACGAGCGCGAATGGACGTGGGGTCACGAGTTCCGCGACGAGGGCGAGAACCTGTGCGCGCTGGTCGACGTGACGATCGCGGTCAGGCCGGCACCGGTCGGGGTCGGGTCGCGGTCGTGACGATCACGCCGGCGGCGTGCCGGCGGGAGTGATGATCCCGGCGTCCGGGGAATCCGCGTACACCCGGGCGACGTCAGTCGCGCGCCGTTCGACGCACGCGCGCTGGTTCAGATAACCCTTGTCGGTGATCTCGCCGGCGTCGAGGCTCGGCGGCGTCACGAGCAGCAGCAGTCGCTCGATCCGTGACGCCGAGCCCGCGCCTTCGTTCAACCGGGCCAAGGCGTCCGCCAGGTGGTGGCGAAGCCTGGGGTCGTCGAGCGGAACGTCGGCCTCGCCGCCAAACCGCTTTCGGGCCTCCGCCTGGTTGACCCACGCCATCGCCGAGACGAACTCCGTGTCGTGGCCGCAGATCACCGCGTCGCCGAGCACGCCGGCGCCGCTGATCAGTCGCGTGCGAAGCGTTCCGGCCGCGACCCAGGTCCCGGTTACCAGCTTGAAGTTCTCGGCGATCCGGCCGTCGAACAGCAAGCCCTTGTTCGGGTCGTGCTCGTCGATCATCTTGACGGCGTCGCCGGATCGGTAGAAGCCCTCCTCGTCGAACGTGGCTGCCGTGAGCTCGGGGTGCCGGTAATACCCGGGGGTGACGATCGGGCCGCTGACCCGGATCTCGAGCTTGTCGGTGGCGGGGGCGAGCTTGATCGTGGTTCCCGGGTACGGCACGCCGATGCAGCCGGTGGGCGGGTCGTGGAAGTGCGCGGTGGTGGCGGCGGGAGAGGTCTCGGTCGTGCCCCAGCTCGACGTCAGCGGAACGTCGTGGTCAGCGTGCTTGGCGGCCAGTGCGCGCAGGCGCCCGGCGAGCGCATCCGGCAGCGCGGCCGCGGCGTAGAACATGAACCTCAGCCGGCCGAAGAACCGCTCGGCGAGCTCCGCGTCGTTCTCGAGGGCGGGCGCGAGCAGCGCGTACCCCGCCGGCACGTTGAAGTACAGCGTCGGCGGCGCGTCGCGCAGCGCCGCTAGCGTCCGGGGGAACAGCGGCGGCGCCGGTCTGCCGTCGTCGATGTAGATCGTGCCTCCGTTGAACAGCGCCAGGTTCAGGTTGTGATTGCCCCCGAACGTGTGACTCCAGGGCAGCCAGTCGACCAGGACCGGGGGCTCGTCGGACAGGAACGGCCAGTTTGCCTTGAGCATCGCCTGGTTCGAGCACAGCATCCGGTGGGTGTTGATGACGCCCTTCGGGGTCCCGGTCGAGCCCGAGGTGAAGAGCAGCTTGGCGATCGTGTTCGGCGTCGGATCCGGGAGGGGGGCTTCGCGACCGGTCGGGTGCAGCAGGGCGTCGAGTCGCAGTGCGCCGTCGCGATCGCCCCTGGCGACGACGGTGTTCGGGATCTGCGGTGCGACCGCGTCGAGCGCGGCGGCGAACGTCCCGGCGTCATCGGCGAACACGAGCCCGGGTTCGTTCACCTTGGCGATCGCCCTGATCCGCGCATGGTCGGCGCTCATCAGCGAATAGGCGACGCTCAGCGGCATGACCGGCGCGCCGGCGGCGTACGCGCCGAGGCTGATCAGCAGATGCTCGAGCGAGTTGCCAGACAGGACCATCACCGGCCGGTCGGGCCCGAGGCCGAGCTCGACGAACGCTTGCGCGAGCGCATCCGCTTTCCGCTCGGCCTCGCCGTAGGTGAGCGTGGTCCAGCGATCCTCCGCATCTCGCTGGGCGGCCAGCGGGCGATCCGGATGCTGCGCCGCCCGCGCGCGCAGGACGGCCGTGATCGACGGCTCCCACTCGCCGAGTGCCTGACGCGATCTGAGAATGATCGCGCCGTCGGGGCGCCGCTCCATCTCGATGTCGGGTGGGGCGAACGTCTGCAGGTCCAGTAGTGGTGTCATTCGTTCCTCACGGCCGATCGAGCAGGGTCGAGAGCACGATCAGGGTACGGGTCCTCACGATGTTTGGATCCCGCCGCAGGCGCTCGACCAGCCGCTCGAGGTGCTCGATGTTGTCCACGCGCACTCGGATCACCGCGTCGGGCTCGCCTGAGACCGTGAACGCCGAGACGATCTCGTCGACCTTCGCCAGCGAGCGTCCGACATCCGCGGGCGACGTCCGGTCGGCGCAGTAGATCTCGATCAGCGACTCGATCCCCTCGCCCAGCGCCCGCCAGTTGATCCGGGCGCCGTATCCGATGATCACGCCATCACCCTCGAGGCGGTCGACGCGGCGTTTGACCGCCGTCGCCGAGAGCCCGACGTCCGCACCGATATCCGCGAACGTGCGCTTCGCGCTTTGCTGCAGCGACGCAACAATTTTGCGGTCGATGCTGTCCAAAGGGCGGCTGAGCTGCATCTGAATACCGATCGAGTGCGTGTTGGTTGCGCCGAGCCTATCATCGCGAGACAGTTCCAGGATGGCCGTCACCTCGCCGACACACGAACTTTCGAGTCGGACGGTGCTTGAGCTGGACGGCGCTTCACTCACCATCCGCGACGCGCTCGAGGTCTCACGACGTGATCGCGCCGTGCGGTTGTCCCAGCGTGCTGCCCGGGCCGTCAGCGCGAGTAAGCGGCTCAGGGATGAGCTGATCGCCAAAGAGATACCGATCTACGGGGTTACGACCGGTTTCGGCGACAGCGCGCACCGCCAGATCTCCCCTGGCAAGGCGGCCCGGCTGCAGCAGAACATCTTGCGCTTCATGGGCGTCGGCACCGGTCCGATTGCCCCGCCGGAGGTCGCCCGCGTGACGATGCTGCTGCGCGCCAACTGCCTGTCGAAGGGCAACTCGGGCGTGCGCGTCGAGCTCGTCGAGCACGTGCTCGATCTGCTCAACAACGACGTCGTGCCGTTCATCCCCGAGCGTGGTTCGGTTGGGGCGAGCGGCGACCTGGCGCCGCTTTCTTATGTCGGGCGGGCGCTGGCAGGAGACGGCGTCGTTGCCTTCGACGGCGTCGAGCGAGACGCGGCCGGCGCTCTGGCCGAGCTCGGCCTCGAGCCGTTCCTGCTCGAGGCCAAGGAAGGGCTCGCGCTCACCAACGGCACGTCGTTCATGAGCGCGTTCGCCTGCATGGCCGTCGGGGCGGCGGCGGAGCTCGCCGACCTCGCCGATCTGCTGACCGCGATGGCCTCCGAGGCGATGCTCGGCAACCGCGGCCATTTCAACGCGTTCCTGTTCGACGAGGCCAAGCCCCATCCGGGGATGGTCACGAGCGCGCGCCACATCCGCGAGCTGCTGGCCGATTCGCGACTGGCTGCCGACAGCGACGAGCTGTTCGAGGGCGGTCTCCACGGCGCCGAGTTCGTCGAGCTCGACCGTCAGGTGCAGGACAAGTACTCGATCCGCTGCGCGCCGCACGTGACCGGCGTCCTGCGCGATGTGCTCGATTGGGCCGAGCGCTGGCTGACGGTCGAGATCAACTCGTCCGACGACAACCCGCTGTTCAACGTGGCCGGCGGGCGGGTCGAGAGCGGCGGGAACTTCTACGGCGGCCACGTCGGTCAGGCGATGGACTCGCTCAAGGTCGCGCTGGCCAACCTCTGCGATCTGATGGACCGGCAGCTCGAGCTGATCGTCGATGAAAAGTTCAACCGTGGGCTGACCCCGAACCTGATCCCGCGCTTTGAGCCGAGCCATCCCGAGGCGGGGGTGCACCACGGCTTCAAGGGCATGCAGATCTGCGCGTCCGCGATGACCGCCGAGGCGATGAAGCTGTGCAACCCGGCCACGATCCACTCGCGCTCGACGGAGTGCCATAACCAGGACAAGGTCTCGATGGGGACGATCGCCGCGCGCGACGCGCGCTCGATCGTCGAGCTCGCCCAGAATGTGGCGGCGATCCATCTGATGGCGTGTTGCCAGGCGCTCGAGCTTCGCGGCGTCGAGAGGTGCAGTCCGCGCACGCAGGAGGCGTTCCGGCTCGTGCGCGAGCGCGTTGCGTTCCTCGACGGCGACCGCTACCTCGACATCGACATCGCGACGACCGTCGAGCTGATCCAGTCGGGCGCGGTGTCGGCGCTCGTGCAGTAACCGGTTTCGGATACCTGGGGTAGGTGCTGCTCGGGGCCGGAGGCGATCGCCTCCGGCCCCGTGCTTTCACTGATTGGTGCGATGACGGGAGGCCGGAGGCGGAGAACCTCCGGCCCCGCGCTGTACGCGATACCGGGCGAGCGCCTCCTGGCGCGCCTGCGCTTGCGGGTAGTCGCCACCGTCGCGCAGCTCTGGGATGTACCCCCGGACGTAGCTGCGGTCGGGGTCGTGCTGCTCCTGCTGCAGGGTCGGGTTGAGGATGCGGCGCGACACCGGCTGGTGCAGGTGGTGCAACAGGATGCTTACTATTATCTCAACAAGATGATGATCGACACCGCACTGGATCGGAGCATCGTGCTGGGGTACGGACGGATCGGCCTGCTGGCGCGGAGGCGCCTGCCGGGGTGGCCGGCGGACCCGCCGCGGATCGACGGCGCGGCGGTGCTGGTCACCGGAGCGGCGTCAGGGCTCGGGCTGGCGGCCGCGACCGGCTTTGCGCGGCTCGGCGCGACGGTCCACGCGCACGCGCGCGACTCGGCGCGTGCCGAGCAGGCGGTGGCGAAGGTCACCGCGGCCGTCCCTGATGCGGATGTCCGGCCCCACGCATGCGACCTGGCGAGCCTGGGGGCCGTCCGCTCGTTCGCGCACCGGATCGCGGGAACCGAGCCGCGGCTCGACGTGCTCGTGAACAACGCCGGCGTCATGCCCGGCGAGCGGACCCGCTCGGCGGACGGGCACGAGCTGATGTTCGCGACGCACGTGCTGGCGCCACTCGCGCTCACGACGCTCCTCACCGGCCTGCTCGTGGCGAGCGCCCCCGCCCGGATCATCAACGTCAGTTCGGGCGGCATGTACACCCAGCCCATGCCCGCCGGCGACTGGGAGTCCGACCACACGGCTTACGGGCCGAAGAAGCTGTACGCGCGAACCAAGCGCGAACAGGTGGCGATCACCGCTGCTCGCCGACCGGCTTGGCGACCGCGGCGTGGTCGTGCACGGAATGCACCCGGGATGGGCCGACAGCGACGGCCTGCGGCGAGCGATGCCGACGTTCCGGAAGATCACACGCCCGATCATCCGCACCGCGCAGCAGGGCGCCGACACGATCGTCTGGCTCGGCGCCGCGCCCGAGCCGCTCCGCGAGACCGGCCTGTTCTGGCATGACCGGCGGCCCCGCCCGACCCACTACCGGATCGGTCCCTCGCCGGACAGCGAGCGGGCTCGCGACGAGCTGTGGGCGTACTGTGAAGCCGCCCTCGCAGCGACCGGGATCGGGACGCTATGAGGCGGCCGCGTACTGCACCATCCGGGTGCTGAGCTGGATCGCCGAGCGCAGCTCGTGCTCGCGGGCTACCGGCGTCGAGTCGAGCCGACCGTCGAGCCCGTCGAGCAGCTCGGGCGCGGCCGCGGTGGCCAGCCGCAGGCAGACCTGCGCCGCCAGGCGGACGGCGGGCGCCTCGATCGTCCACGCGGCTTCGAACCGGCGCTCCCCGGCGGCCTCCCGAGGTCGTTCCCACCCCGCGAGGACGGCCCCGAAACTCGGCGACTCGCACACGATCGCCCACTCGCGGGCGAGCGGATCCGAGGCGTCGATCGGGACCTCGATCGGGGCGTTCTTCGGCCCTCGCGCGCGCCCGAAGTCGGCCAGCACCACGGCTCGCTCCGCCGTGCGCGACAGCTCGCGCCAACGGCTCTCCGAAGCTCGGTAGAAGCGCTCGCGCTGAAAGCAGCCGAACAGCAGCGGCCGCTCCGCCCGCGCCAGGCACTCATCCTCGATCGCCCGCGACATCCACACCATCGCACGCTTGGACAGGAGCTGGGGCTCGAGCTGCGGGTAGCGCGAGCGCAACGACGCGTAGACCGAGGGGGCCTGCTCGTCGCCGAGATCGTGCGCGAGTTCGATCGCCGCTTGCAGCGAGAGCCCACGGGCGCGGCCACGAAGCACGGCCCGGGCGCGGGCAAGGTCCTGCTCGGAGTAGCGGCGATGGCCGCTCGACGCCCGCCGCGGCTGGGGGAAGCCGTGACGGACCTCCCACATTCGCAGCGTCGCCTCGCTGATCCCGCTGCGCGCCGACATCTCGCGCATCGTCAGGCCGGGCTCGGGAGGTGACGACCGCACGGATCTGGACCGTAGCGCAGCCAAGAGGGTTCAACAAGATGTTTAGGCTTTGCTATACGATCTGACCAGACGGGTGATCCACCGGGAGCTCCGATGCGAACCACTTACATGGCCGAAGATCGAACGGACAGCGCGCGATGAGGATCGCGATCGTCGGCGCCGGCGTCTCGGGGCTGGTCGTGGCGCACCTCCTGCACCACCGACACGAGGTCACCGTGTTCGAGGCCGCCCCGTACGCGGGCGGCCACACCAACACGATCCGGGTCGACACGCCGAACGAAACCCACCACGTCGATACTGGCTTCATCGTGTTCAACGACCGCAATTACCCGAACTTCGAACGGCTGCTGAACACGCTCGGCGTGGCGTGGCAGCCATCGACGATGAGCTTCGGCGTCAGCGACGGGATCGGCGACTTCGAGTTCTCGGGCGCCTCGCCGAACGGCTTGTTCGCCAACCGTCGCCACCTGCTGACGCCCTCGTTTCACCGGATGGTCACCGACCTCGTGCGCTTCAACGGGGCGGCGCGCGAGTTGGTGGCGTCAGCGGACGACGCGCCGGGTCCCTCGCTCGGGGAGTGGCTCGAGCGCCAGCGCTTTTCCCAGCCGTTCATCGAGCGGCTGATCGTGCCCCAGGCGTCCGCGGTGTGGTCGGCGGATCCGCGCCAGATATGGGCCTTACCGGCGCGATTCCTGGCCGAGTTCTTCGACCACCACGGGATGCTCGGCTTCCGCGACCGCCCGCGGTGGCGCACGATCCGGGGCGGATCGAAGCGGTACGTCGAGGCGTTGCTGGCACGGTTCACCGGCCGCCTGCGCCTCGGCACCCCCGTGGGGACCGTCACGCGGGAGGAAGACCGCGTGCTCGTGCGGCCGCTCGGTGGCGAGGTCGAGCGGTTCGACGAGGTCGTGCTCGCGACCCATTCGGACCAGGCGCTCGCGCTGCTGGAGGACGCGACCCCGCGCGAGCGGGAGGTCCTCGGCGGCGTCCGCTACCAGGACAACGAGGCAGTGCTCCACACCGACGCGCGGCTGCTCCCGCGGCGCCGGCGGGCGTGGGCGAGCTGGAACTACCACTTGCCGTCCGAGTCGGTGCAGCGGACGACCGTCACCTACCACATGAACCGGCTCCAGTCGCTCCGCGCCGAGCGCGAGTTCTGCGTCACGCTGAACCGCACCGATGCGATCGACCCGGCACACGTGATCCGCAAGATCGCCTACGCCCACCCGGTGTACACCGCCGCCGCGGTCGAGGCCCAGCGCCGGTTCGAGGAGATCAGCGGGTGGCGTCGCACTCACTTTTGCGGCGCCTACTGGGGCTGGGGCTTTCACGAGGACGGCGTACGCAGCGCGCTGCGCGTCGCTCAGCGGCTCGGGGGGCGGTTGTGACCCCGACCGCGAGTTGCCTCTACGAGGGGACGATCCGCCACCGGCGCACGCAGCCGCGCCGCGAGTTCCGCCACCGGCTGGCGCTGTTCTACCTCGACCTGGACGAGTTGCCGTCCCTGCTCGGCGGCCGCCTGAGCGCCGCGCGGCCCGGCCTCCTGCGTTTCCGGCGCGACGACTACCTCGCCCCCCAATCGGTTCCGCTCGACCGCGCCGTCCGCGACGAGGTCCAACTGCAGACCGGATTACGACCGGATGGGCCCATCCGGCTCCTCGCCCAGCTCCGCTCGTTCGGGCACTGCTTCAACCCGGTGAGCCTCTACTACTGTTTGGACGCGGGCGGTGACCGAGTGCAGGCAGTCCTCGCCGAGGTCACGAACACGCCGTGGGGCGAACGGCGCGCGTACGTCCTTCCCGACGGACACGGAGACGTCGCCAAGGCGCTGCACGTGTCGCCGTTCATGGGCATGGACCACGTCTACAGCGCACGAGCCGGCGCTCCCGGCCGGCGCCTCGCGGTCCACATCGAGAGCCGCCGGAACGGAGAGCTCACGTTCGACGCCACGCTCGCGCTGCGTCGCCACGAGCTGACCAGGCGCTCCGCGGCGCGAGTCAGCGCCCGCTACCCGCTCGCGAACATCCGGGTGCTGGCGCTGATCTACGGCCACGCGATCGGCCTGAAGCTTGCCGGCGCCCCGGTCCACCGGCATCCGGCTCGGGGGCCGGCGTGATCGACCGCACCTCCCGCTGGCTCGTGTCGCTGTTCCTGCGCCGGATCGGGACCGGGACCCTGACCGTGATCGAGGACGGCGAGCGCCGCGTGTACGGCTCGGGCCCGCCCGCGGCGGCGATCTTCGTGCGCTCACAAACGATGTGGCGGATGGCCTTGACGGGCAGCCGGGGCCTGGCTGAGGCGTACGCCCGCGGTCTGTGGGATTCCCCCGACCTGACCGCGCTGGTCCGCCTCGCCGCGCGTAACGCGGCTGGGCTCGACCGCCTCCGCGCCCGGATCGCCCCGGTCCGTGTGCCGATCCAGCGGATCCGGGCAACCGCGAGGCGCAGCACTCGGAACCGCAGTCGGCGCGACATCGCCGCCCACTACGACCTCGGCAACGAGCTGTTCTCGCGGATGCTCGACCGCACCATGAGCTACTCGTGCGCGGTGTTCGACGAACACGCGGCCACGCTCGACGACGCGCAGATAGCCAAGCTCGAGCTGATCTGCGACAAGCTCGACCTGCGACCCACGGATCACCTGCTCGAGATCGGCACCGGCTGGGGGGCTCTGGCGATCCACGCCGCGGCGACGCGAGGGTGCCGCGTCAGCACCACCACGATCTCGCGCGAGCAGTACGAACACGCCGTCGCCGCGGTGCGCGGCGCCGGACTGCAAGAACGCGTCACCGTCCTGCACAACGACTACCGCGACCTGATCGGGCGCTACGACAAGCTCGTCTCGATCGAGATGATCGAGGCCGTCGGCTGGCGGCACATCGGCGCGTTCTTCGCCACCTGCTCGGAGCTGCTCGCGCCCGACGGCGCGATGCTGCTCCAAGCGATCACGATCGATGACCGCGCCTACGAGGTCGAGAAGGCCTCGAGATCGTTCATCAACACCCACATCTTCCCCGGTGGGTGCCTGCCGTCGCTCGAGGTGATCGCCCGGAACGTCGCCCGGCGCACCGACATGCAGATGGTGGCGCTCGAGGACCTGACCCCGCACTACGTCGAGACGCTTCGGCGCTGGCACGAGAATCTCGCGGCGCACGCGGAGGCGCTAGCGGCGCTCGGCTACGACGAGCGTTTCCGGCGCCTGTGGACGCTGTATCTCAAGTACTGCGAGGCCGGTTTTGCCGAACGGCGGATCTGCGATGTCCAGCTGCTGCTGGCCAAGCCGCGCAACCGGCCGGCAGGAATGTGTAGATTTGGTCCGGATCGGCTTGGCGGGGGCCGGTTCAACGAGGAACTGACGAACGGGCCGGAAGGGGAACGATCATGGCCAAGCGAAGCTTCCGCCCAGAGGATGCCTTCCGGCTGAGGACCGCGAGCGATCCGGACCTGTCCCCGGACGGCCGGCGGGTGGCGTTCGCCGTCGCCGCGGCCGACCAGGAGGAGGACCGGCTGCGTTCGTCGATCTGGGTGGCGGCGCTCGATGCCTCCTCGGAGCCACGCCCGTTCACCGAGGGGCCCGCGGACAAGACCCCGCGCTGGTCCCCGGACGGCCGCTGGCTTGCCTACATCTCGACCACGGACGGCCGGCCCGACGACTCCCACGTCCGCCTCGCGCCGCTCGACGGCGGCATGCCGGCGCGTGTTGGCGACCTGCCCGGTCCGGTCAGCCAGCTGGCGTGGTCGCCTGACTCGACGCGGCTGGCCGTCGTCTGTCGGGTCGGGGCCCCGGACGGCGCCAACCCCGGCGCGACCGAGCGCAACGCGCCCCGCGTGGTGCGCGGGCTCGCGGCCCGCCTCGACGGGGTGGGCTGGCAGGACGGGCGCCGTCACCTGTTCGTCGTCGACGTGGAGGGCGGATTGGCGCGGCAGCTGACCCGTGGCGAGTACGACCACGCCGATCCCTCGTTCTCCCCCGACGGCGCGATGATCCTGTTCGCCTCCGATCGCCATCCGCGCCGCGACGACCGCCAGTTCCGCGCCGACGCGTGGGTCGTGCCCGCCGCCGGCGGCCGGCCGCGCCGTCTCACGAACGGCAAGGGCCGCGTCGCCTTCCCCGTATTCTCGCCCGACGGCAAGACGATCGCGTTCGCTGGGCAGGTCACCGAGCGCTGGAACGAGGACACCCACGTGTTCGTCGTTCCGGCCGACGGCAGCGCCGGGCCGGAGACGGTGGCGCCGGACCTCGATCGCCCAACCGTTCTGTTCCCGGGCCTGCCCGCCCCCATGTGCTGGACCGGCGACCGCGAGCTCCTGATGCTCGTTAACGACCGCGGCTCGGTGACCCTGCATCGAGCTCGGCTCGGCGATCGGCTGAGCCGCGAGGTGGTCGCCGGCGACCTCATCATCGACGGCCTCGCGGCGCGGCCCGGCCGGCGCGCGGTCGCGTTAACGGCGGCGTGGCCCGACCGGCCGAGCGAGCTCGTCGTCACCACCAGCGGCGGCGCCGAGCCGGTCCCGCTGACCCGCCTGAACGACGACTTCCTCGCCGACGTGGAACTCGCCGGCGTCGGCCGGTCGACGGTCGCTCGCCCCGACGGCACCGAGGTCGAGTACTTCACGCTGCTTCCCCCGGGCCGCGCGCCGGAGCAGTTGCCGCTCCACGTCGACATCCACGGCGGTCCGCACGCATCGTGGCCGTCCGGGCGGTGGCTGGCGTTCCACCAGGCGATCGCGGCTGCCGGCCACGTCGTGGCCCTGCCCAATCCACGCGGCAGCACGGGCTACGGCCAGGCGTTCACGAGCGCCTGCACCGGGGACTGGGGTGGAGGCGACTGCGAGGACATCCTCGCCTGCTGCGACGACCTGATCGAGCGCGGCATCGTCGACGGCGGGCGGATGTTCGTGAGCGGTGGCTCCTACGGCGGGTTCATGACGAGCTGGCTGGTGGGCCGGACCGACCGGTTCCGCGCGGCGACGGCGGTGGCGGCCGTCATCGACCAGGCCAGCATGACGCTCACCACCGAGATACCCGAGTTCTCGGTGTTCAACATGGGCGGCACGCCGTGGGCCCGGCCGGGCGAGTACGACAGACGCTCGCCCCTGTCCTACCTGCCGGCGGTGAGGACGCCGGTGCTCGTGATCCACTGGGAGGGGGACCTCCGGGTGCCGATCGGCCAGGGGGAGGAGCTCTACACCGGCCTGCGCCTGCTCGGCAAGAAGGCGGAGCTGGTGCGCTATCCGGGCGGCTTCCACATCCAGCGAACTCCGTCCCAGGCGGTCGACTACACCAGGCGGATTCTGGACTGGGACGAGCAACACGACGCTCGCCGGAAAAAGCGGACGCGCCACTGACGCGCGCCATTAGACTCGACCGACCGTGAGCGGAGCCGAGCGACTGAACGCGAGCACGCTACTCGACCGCAACCTCGAAGCGGGCCGCGCCGGCAAGACCGCGTTCCAGACCGCCGACGGCCAAGTCACGTACAGCGAGCTCGCCTCGCTGACCGCGGCGGTGGCGTCCTACCTCGTCGACCTCGACGTGGAGCGCGAGCAGCGCGTGCTGATGATCCTCGACGACTCGCCGGCGTTCCCGGCGACGTTCCTCGGCGCGATGCGGATCGGCGCGGTCCCGGTGCCGGTCAACCCGATGGACCGGGTCGACAACTACGTCTACTACCTCGACGACAGCTACGCCAAGGTGCTCGTCGTGGAAGCGTCGTTGCTGCCGGCGCTGGAACCTGAGCTCGAGTCGCGGCTCGGGCTGCATGTGCTCGTGGTCGACGGCGACCCGGGTCCGCATGCGAGCTTTGACGCCGTCGCCCGCGACCGGGCCGGCGCCCTGCAGCCGCCGTGCGACACCCATCGCGACGACATGGCGTTCTGGCTCTACAGCTCCGGCTCGACCGGGCGGCCGAAGGGCGTCGTCCATGCCCACCGCAGCATCGGTGTGACCATCGATCGGTACGCGCGGACCATCCTGCGGATCGACGAGCGGGACATCTGCTACTCGACGACCAAGCTGTTCCACGCCTATGGCCTCGGCAACAGCCTCTCGTTCCCGCTGTCGGTCGGGGCCACGACGGGACTGGTCAAGGGCCGCTCGACCCCTGAGAGGATCTTCGAGGCGGTCGGCCGCTATCGCCCGACGCTGTTCTTCTCGGTCCCGGCGCTATACGCGGCGATGGTGAAGGCGCCGGGGGCGGCGGAGGTCGACTTCTCGAGCGTGCGCGCGTGCGCGTCGGCGGCCGAGGCGCTGCCGGCGGCAGTGCTCGCGCGATGGCAGGCGCTGACCCGCGTGCCGATCCTCGACGGGATCGGCTCGACCGAGATGCTCCACATCTACTGCTCGAACACGCTCGAGGACCTCGCGCCGGGGACGTCCGGGCGCCCGGTGCCGGGGTACGAGCTGCGGCTGGTCGACGAGCAGGGCCTCGACGTGGCCGCGGGACAGCCCGGCGACCTGATGGTGCGCGGGGACAGCTGCGCAGCTTTCTACTGGCACCAGCGCGACAAGACCAGCTACTGCATGCGCGGAGAGTGGTTCCACACCGGCGACCGCTACATCGTCGACGCCGACGGTCACTACGTCTACCAGGGGCGTTCGGACGACATGATCAAGGTAGGCGGGCTGTGGGTGTCGCCGGCCGACGTCGAGAGCTGCCTCGTCCGGCATCCCGCGGTGTCCGAGGCGGCCGTGGTCGGCGTGCAGGTCGAGGACCTCAGCCGCATCAAGGCATTCGTGATCTGCACCGAGGCGCCGACGGATCCCGACGCGCTCGCCGAGCAGCTACAGCAGTGGTGCAAGGGAAATCTGCGCCGCTACGAGTATCCGCACGTGGTCGAGTTCGTCGAGGACCTCCCGCGGACGCCGACTGGCAAGGTCCAGCGTTACAAGCTGCGCGAGGCCGAAGCGGTTCGGACCACCCTGGCAGGATCGCAGGCCGCGCACTAGCCACCCCGGCCCTTGCGCGTGGACATCACATAATGTATTCACACTGTATGGAGCGCGATCGCGATCGCCCACGCATCGTGGTCACATGCTGGCGTCGCCCGCTTCCCACCTATCTCGGCGAGCGGACGATCCTCGACACGCTTGACCCCGCGTACGCAGGGTGCGTTGCCGACGCCGGTGGGCTGCCGCTGGTGCTGTCGCGCCCGCCGGGCGAGACGGCGCAGGTCGTCGAGGAGGTGCTCGCGCTCGCCGACGGCCTGCTGCTCACGGGCGGCGGCGACGTCGATCCCGCGAGCTACGGCTCCGAGCCCGAGAACGTCGACCATCCCGACGCCGGCGCCGACGAGTGGGAGCTGGCGCTGATCGCCGCCGCGCGCGAGCGGGCACTGCCGACGCTCGCGATCTGCCGCGGCGCGCAACTGCTCGCGATCGCGCATGGCGGGCGCCTGGCGCAGCGGCTGTCGTCCGGCCACGGCCACCGCGAGCTCGACGGCCTCGCCCCCGAGGCGATCCTGTCCGCGCGCCACCCCGTCGAGCTGCTGGCGGGGTCACGCGTGCAGCGCGCGCTCGGCGGCGACCGGGTCGCGGTCAACACGATCCACCACCACGAGATCGCCGACGCCGGCGAGCTCGAGGTGACCGCGACCGCCCCGGGCGGAGTGATCGAGGCGGTCGAGCCGCGGACGGATTGGGCTTGCGTGGGCATTCAGTGGCATCCCGAGAAGATGGCCGAGCCCGAGCAGATCGGGCTGTTCGCGCAGCTCGTGGGGGCGGCGCGGAAGCGGTCCGCGGTCGCGAATGACCGATCTGGGGTGCCGGCGTGAGCCTCCGTGGGTACACCATGCCGCTGTCCCCCGACGGGCGCGCCGGCATCGTCCCCCCGCCGCCGTGGCACTACTCCTGCGACTTCCTGATCGCCGAGTACCGCACCGACCCGGATGCGGTCGCCGCGCTGCTGCCTGGAGAGCTCGAACCCGCCGACGACCCCGGCGCCGTCGCGGCGATCTTCGCCGACTGGCAGTCGTGCTCGGCCGACCTCCACGAGCTCGAGGACCCGATCCAGTCGCAGTACCACGACTTCTTCCTGGTCGTCGGCGCGAAGTACGACGGCCGGCCGGTGAGCCGCTGCGTGTACATCTGGGCCGACAAGGACTTCGCGATGTACCGCGGCTGGATCCAGGGCTTCCCGAAGAAGCTCGGTTCGATCCACATGACGCGCCTGTTCGCCGCCGGCAAGGCGACGCCGCGGCTCGAGCCCGGTGCGCGCTTCGGCGCCACCTGCGCCGCCAACGACCGGCAGGTCGCGCGGCTCGTGGTCACGCTCGAGCACGTCTCAGAGACCGGCCCGATGGTGAACGACCCGCCGATGTACAACACCCGCCACTTCCCGGCCGCCGCCGGCGACCGTCCCGACGTGTTCGAGCTCGTCCGCGCCGGCGGCTATGACCGGGACGCGACCGAGATCTGGGAGGGGAGTGCCGACCTCCGTCTCTACGACGACACGCTCGAGGACCTGCGGGCGATCGCCCCGCGCGAGATGCTCCGCGGCTACCGGTTCTCGTTCGGCTACACGGTCGACGGGGTCGAGGTCGTCGCCCAACACCGACAGGAGGCCTGCGCATGAACCACGTTCGCATCGAGCACGACGGCCGCGCCCTGGAGGGCACGCTCGACGGCGACACGGTCCGCGCCGGCGACCTCGAGCTGCGCACCGGCGACGTGCAGCGCTGGCTGGCTCCGGTCACGCCCGGCAAGATCCTCGCCACCCACCTGACCTACCGCTCGCGCGCCGAGGAATACAAGATGGCGCGCATGCCGAGCGAGCCCTCGTACTTCATGAAGCCGCCGTCGTCGCTGTCGGGCCATCTCGCCCCGGTCTCAAGACCGCCGGGTTGCCGGTTCCTCAACTACGAGGGCGAGGTCGCGGTCGTGATCGGTCGCCGCTGTCACCGAGTCGACGTCGACGAGGCGCTCGATTACGTCGGCGGGTACACCGTCGCCAACGACTGGGGCGTCCACGACTTCCGCCACGCCGATCGCGGCTCGATGCTCCGGGTCAAGGGGCAGGACGGGTTCTGCCCGCTCGGCCCGGTGATGGTCGACGCCGGCGACGTCGACCCCGACGATCTGACCCTGCGGACGTTCGTCAACGGCGAGGAGGTCCAGTGCGGCCACACCGGCACGGACCTGATGTTCTCGTTCGCCTACCAGGTCGCCGACCTGGCGCGGCTGATCACGCTCGAGCCCGGCGACGTGCTGCTCACGGGGACGCCGGCCCACTCGCGGCCGGTCGAGCCCGGCGACGTGGTCGCGGTCGAGGTCGAGGGCATCGGCCGGCTCGAGAACATCGTCGTCCAATCCGAGGAGGCGCTCCCCGAGGTCGGCGAGCCGCCCTCGGTGACCGCGCAGACGCTGCACGTCGCGCTGACGATGCCTGAAGAAGAAGCCGAACGAAGCCTGGGGGTTACGTCATGAGTGTTCCGAGTGTCCTTCATCCATTCGCCGTCCCGGCCAAGCCCGCCGAGGAGTACCTCGAGATCGTGCGCGGCGACGGGTGCCGCGTGTGGGACGTCGACGGCCGCAGCTACCTCGACGGCACGGCGTCGCTGTGGTACTGCGCCGCCGGACACGGCCGGCGCGAGATCGCCGAGGCGGTTTCCGCACAGATGGCCGAGCTCGAGGCCTTCCACACGTTCGCGCGCTTCACCAACGCTCCCGAGGACCGGCTCGCCGAGCTGCTGCTGTCGCTTGACCCGATTCCCGACGCGCGCGTGTTCCTGACGTGCGGCGGATCGGAGGCGATCGACTCCGCGCTCAAGCTCACGCGCGCAGGACACAAGGCCGCCGGCGACGGCGGCCGCACCGTCGTGCTCAGCCGCCACTACGCCTACCACGGCGTGATGCTCGGTGGCACCTCGGCCGGCGGGCTGCCCGCCAACCGCGACCCGTTCGGAACGCTGCTACCCGACTTCTTCCAGGTCGACCGGGACAGCGTCGACGCGATGCGGAACGCGGTCGCGTACCACGGCCCCGAGCGGATCGCGGCGATCGTCGCCGAGCCCGTGATCGGCGCCGGCGGCGTGTTCCCGCCCCCGGACGGCTACCTCCAGGGGTTGCGCGAGGTTTGTGACGAGAGCGGCGCGCTGTTGATCTTCGACGAGGTGATCACCGGCTTCGGGCGGCTCGGCTCGTGGTTCGGCAGCCATCACTACGGCGTAACGCCCGACATGATGACGTTCGCGAAGGCGATCACGAGCGGCTACCTGCCGCTCGGAGGGGTGATCGTCGGGCCGAAGCTGCGCGGCTTCATCGAGGCGGATCCCGGCTACCTGCTCGCCCACGGCGGGACCTACGGCGGCCATCCGACGTGCTGCGCCGCCGGCATCGCCAATCTCGAGCTGATGCGCGCCGAGGACCTTCCGGAGAAGGCCGCGGCTGCCGGCCGGCGGTTGCGGGCCGGGCTTGACGGCCTGCTTGGCCGGCCGGGGGTCGCCGAGGTGCGCGGCGAGGGGCTGATGCAGGCGATCGGACTCGAGGCGCCCGTGACTGCGGGAGCGGTCTCCGAAGCGCTGCTCGCGCTCGGGGTGATCGGCCGCGCGCTCCCGTACGCGAACTCGCTCGCGTTCTCGCCCCCGCTGATCATCTCCGACGAGGAGGTCGACGAGCTGGTGGCGGCGAGCGCGGCGGTACTGGATGAGCTTGTCTGACCCAGCAGCCGCGCCTGACCGCCTCAACATCGCGAGCGTCGTCGATCAGGTGTACATGGCGATCCGGGAGCGGATCACGAGCGGGTCGCTGCCGCGAGGGGCTCGGGTCCACCAGGAGGATCTCGCCGAGGAGCTCGGCGTGTCCCGCACGCCGGTGCGCGAGGCGCTGCGCCGCCTGGCCGCCGAGGGGCTCGTCGAGATGCGGACCAACCGCGGGGCGCGCGTCGCCGACATCGACCAGGGCGGGATGCGGGGCGCCTATGACGCAAGGCTCGTGGTCGAGCCCGGGGCGGCGCGGCTCGCCGCCGGGCGCCGTCTGCCCGAGCCGCTGGCGCGGATGCGCGCGGCGGTGGCGGCCCAGCGGCGGTCGCTGCGCAGCGTCGAGCGCAGCTTCGAGGCCAACCGCGAGTTCCACCTGGCGCTGGTGGCGGCGTCCGGAAACGACTACCTGCTCCAGCTGGTCGAGCGGCTGTGGGTGGCGCGGATCGGCGCGACGATCTACGAGCGCCAGGTCGAGACCCAGGAGCGGATGGTGCTCGACGTGCGCGAGCACGAGCAGATCCTCGAGGCGATCGACGCCGGCGACGGCCGGCGCGCCGAGTCGCTCACGCGCCGGCACCTCGCCGACGCGATGAAGCGCTCGATGGACATCCTGGGCGAGTAGGGGGAATTCGGCTCGGCCGTGTGACGGCGCCGAAGACGTGTCGGAGCCGAATTCCCGCGGAATCCACCCCGACGCGGCATGCAGTGCGGGCGTCGAGGCGGCGGATTCCCCCTATCCCTCGAGCTTTCCCGGTGGGCCGCCGAGCGCCGCGATCAGCGCCGAGAAGCTCTTGCCCGCGGCGCTCGCGATGTCGTCCTGATCGTCGGTGGGGCTCCACTGCCCGGCGACCTTGGCGTAGGCCTTGGTGGTGATCCCGGCGCCCCATCCGATCTCGATGCCGGTCGGGTACACGGGGATGATCGTGGCGATCGGCTGGCCGGCGCTGATCGCGTCGCCGACGCGCAAGCCCTCCGCGGGCGTCACTCCCTCGGCGTAGTAGACGTAGCAGCCCGCGTCGGCGCCGTCGAGGAGCTGGTACTCGATGAACGCGCCGGGCCATCCGCTGTTGTCGGTGGCCAGATAGGTGATCCGCCCGGCTCCGATCGCCGCGAGCTTCCCGATGCCGGCGTAGTCGACGCCCTGGTCGATCCGCTCAGGATTCACGATCGCCCCCGCGAGCGGATTCACGTAGTCGCCGGGAACGACTGCCAGCGGGCAGTGTCGCCACCCGCCCAGCCGAGCCTTGGCGCGGCCGGGTGCGGCCGTCGATGAGCCGGTCGCGGCGCGCGACGCGTCTGCGCGCGCCGGCGAGGGAGAGGATTCCGGTCCACCGCCGGCAATCAGGCCGGCCAGAATCGCCGCCACGAGCGCGAGCGCCGGGATGCTCCTGGCGCTCAGGATCCGCGTCCGCAGGCGCTTCGCGGTAGAGCGGGGCGCTCGCCGCGGGGCCGCCCCCACGCGGGTCGATCGCTGCCTCGACTTGCCTCTTCGCGCGAGCGAGCGCTCGAGCGATTCCTGCCACGGGTCAACCCAGGCGGGGTCACGGCTGCCGTCCACAAATCTCCCTTGTCAAGAGCCTGCGGGGTTAGCTGACGGGCTCGCGCTGTGCGCTACGCCGAACTGCTCGGCGATTCGCCCCTGCGATCACGCGGATCGCCGTGGGTTCCCCGTTCACCGTCCACGGATGGTCCGGTGATTCGGCTTGGGCTATGTCGCCCGGCAACCTATCACTGCCGCCAGCGGAAACTCACCGAGGTCGGGCCGCAGCCCGAAGATTCACCGCTCGTTGCGGACTGGGTTCGACAGCGTGCCGACGCCCTCGACGTAGATCTCGACCGTGTCGCCCTCGCGCAGGTAGCGCTTGGGCGAGCGCGAGTCGCCGACGCCGCTCGGCGTGCCGGTGGCGATCACGTCGCCGGGCTCGAGCGTCACGCCGGCCGAGATGTACTCGATCAGCTCCACGACCGAGAAGATCAGGTCGCGGGTGTTCGCGTCCTGCATCACCTCGCCCGAGACGGTCGTGCGGAGGTCGATGTCGGCGAGGTCGAAGTCGTCGGCCGAGGCGATGCACGGCCCGAGCGGCGAGAACGTGTCGAAGCTCTTGCCGAGTGTGAATTGGCGAAGCGGCGTCTCGAGCTGTGCGCGGCGGCCCGACACGTCGTTGATCGCGGCGATGCCGCCGACCGCGGCCCGCGCCTCGGTCTGGTCGGCCCGGTACGCGCCGCGCCCGATCACCACCGCGACCTCGCCCTCGTAATCGGGGCGGGTCTCCTCGCGCGGGATCACGATCTCGGCGCCATGCCCGACCAGGGACGAGGAGAACTTCGCGAAGATCACCGGCACGCTCGGGACGTCGAGCTGCGACTCGGCCGCGTGCGAGCGGTAGTTGAGCCCGATCCCGATGAGCTTCCCGGGGACGATTGGATGCAGCAGCCTGACATCGCCGACGCTGTGAGTCGGGCCGTCCGCCTGTCGCAGCGCCTCCCACGCCAGGGTTGTGGGGACGAAGCCCTCCAGGCCGGCGGCGCCGGCGTCCGTGATCGTCCCGTCGTCGGCCAGGGCGCCGATCCGGATCTCGCCCGCCGAGTTCTTGAACCGCACCGCCTTCACTGATCGGCCTCCTGTTCCTCGCGGAGCACTTTCATCGCGTTCACCGCACGCGGAATGCCAGCGTACGGAGTCGTCTGGAGAATCGTCTCCTCGATCTCGCTCCACGGGACGTCGATCGCGCGCAGCGCGCGGATGTGCGCCCGCACCTGGGGGTCACTCGAGCCCAGTGCGGTCAGCACGGCGAGGATGATCAGCTCGCGCTCGCGCGCCGGCAGACCGGGGCGGGTGTGGACGTCGCCGAACGCCCAGTCGACGATCCAGTCCCCGAGAACTCCCATCCGTGCGAGGAACTGCTCGCCGCCGGGCTCGTCATTCAGCTCGGCGAGGCGCTCGAGGGCACGAGCGCGGCGCTCGCTGTCTTGACCACCACTCACGGCGCGGATACTGTATCCAAAGTGCCCGCCGCCGTGTGCGCGCGATGATCTCGCTCCATCGCATCCACCACGTTTGCCTCCGGACCGGTGACCTTGCCGGTGCCGCGCTGCGCTGGTCGATCCAGTTCGGCCTGACCGTCCGGGAGCTGACCCCGGAGCGGGCGCGGCTGGCCTGTGCGTACGAGCCGTACTCGCTCGAGCTCGTCGAGTCGGACCGCCGCGGCGCCGATCACACCGGCTACGAGCTCGCCCGCGGCGTGACGCTCGACGACGCCGCCGAGCACCTGGACCGGCTTGGCGTGGCCTACGAGCACATCGCGGGAGCGGTCTACCTGCGCGACCCCGACGGCCACGGCGTCGAGCTCGTGCCGTACGCGCCCCCCGATGACCCCCGGCCGGCGATCGCGCGCTCGACCACGACGCTCGCGGGCTTTCATCCCCGCAAGCTCGGCCACGTCAACTCGCTGACCGGCGACCTCGCCGGCCTGACCGAGTTCTACTGCGACGTCCTGGGGATGCAGGTCACCGACCGGCTCGGCGACGAGGGCACGTGGCTGCACATCAACGCCGACCACCACACCACCGCGCTCGTCGGAAAGGGCTACTACCACTTCCACCATCTCGCGTTCGAGCTGACCGACTGGGGGGAGCTCCGGGTCGCGCTCGACCACCTCGCCCAGCACGGCCGATGGCTGGCCTGGGGTCCGGTCCGCCATGCGCTCGGGCAGAACCTGGCCGCGTACGTGCGGATCCCCGAGGAGGAGTGCCTGGTCGAGCTCTACAGCGACATGGAGCAGCTCACCGCCGATCACGAGCCGCACACGTGGCCCGACGACGCCCACTCCTCGAACACCTGGGGCATCCTGCCGCCGCGCTCGTACTTCCGCTTCGACGCCGAGGCTGTGGACTCCGAGCGCCAGGGCCTCGAGGCGCTCGGCCACGCGCTGCCTCCGCTGCAGGATCCGGTCCCGGCGGGAGGTGACTGATGGCCCTGTCCGCGACCAGGCCGGCGACCGGGGCTCGCACCGGCGAGCAGTTCCTCGACGGCCTGCGCCAGGGCGGGCGCGAGATCTGGCTGCGGGGCGAGCGGATCAGCCATCCGCTCGAGCACCCGGAGCTGCGCGACGGCGCCATGTCGCTCGCGCGCGTGTTCGACCTCCAGCACGAGCACGCCTCCGAGATGCTTGCGCCCTCGCCCGGGGACTCACGAAGGCTCGTCAACATCACGCATCTGATCCCGCGCGAGCGCGAGGACCTCGTTCGCCGCCGCCGCGCGTTCGAGCTGGTCGCGGCGCTGTCCGGCGGGGTGATGGGGCGCACGCCGGACTACCTGAACGTCACGTTCGCATGCTTCGCCGGCCGCTCGGAGGTGTGGGCGCGGCGCGCCAACGAGCGGGGCGCCGCCAACCTCGTCGCCTACCAGGAGTACATGCGCGACCACGACCTGTCGACCACGCACGCGCTGATGAATCCGCAGGTCGATCGGACCAAGCCCGAGGCTGAGCAGGCCATGGGCCAGGTCTCACTCCACAAGCTCGGGGAAACCGCGGACTCGATCTTCGTGCGCGGAGCGCGGATGCTGGCGACGCTCGCGCCGTTCGCCGACGAGCTGCTCGTGTACCCGGGGTCCGACATCCGTCCGCAAGACGGCCGCTACGCGCTGGCGTTCGCGATCCCGATCGCGACGCCGGGGCTCAAGTTCATCTGCCGCGACAGCTACTCCAAACAGCGCGACGTCTACGACTATCCGTTGTCGGCGCGGTTCGACGAGATGGACGCGGTCGTGATCTTCGACGACGTCGAGATCCCCCGCGAGCGCGTGTTCCTCGACGGCGATACCGTCGGGTACAGCGAGGTCATCACCGACACCGGCTGGCGCGGGCACATCATGCATCAGGCGTTCACGCGCGCGTGGGTGAAGCTGTCCTTCGCGCTCGGCCTCGGGCACCTGATCGCGACGACCACCGGGGTCGTGCGCTTCGACCACATCCAAGAGAAGCTCGGCCAGATCTGGGCGATGAGCGAGCTCGCGCGATCGGCGATCGTCGCCGCCGAGGTGGGAGGCACCGTCGATGCCGGCGGGGTCATGACTCCCGACGAGCGGCCGTTCGTGGCGCTCCGGGGCGAGATGCCGAAGTGGCTCCCCCGGGTCAACGAGCTGCTGCAGCTGATCGGCGGCGGCGGGTTCATGGCCACGCCCTCGCGGGCTGACCTCGACGGTCCGTTGCACGATCAGATCGAGCAGTACTTCCAGGCCGCCGGCGCCGGCGCTGACCGCCGGATCCGCCTGTTCCGACTGGCTTGGGACTTCCTCGGCTCGGAGCTCGGCGGCCGCGGCGAGCTGTACGAGCGGTTCTACCTGTCCGACTCGTGGCGGATGACCGCGCTCGCCTACACCATCGCCGACAAGTCGTTCCCCGAGTCGCTGGTCGAGCAGTTCCTGCGCGATTGATGGCCCCGACAGTGCTTGTCATCGGCGGCGGGACCGGGATCGGCGCCGCCGTGGCGCGGCGGATGGCGGGCGCCGGGTACGCGGTGTGCGTGAGCGGGCGGCGGGTCGCGCCGCTGGAGGAGGTCGCGGCGGCGACCGGCGGGCTCGCGGTCAGCGCCGACGCCGGCTCGCCGGAGGGCGCTCAGCTCGCCGTCGAGGAGTGCGCCGAGCGGTTCGGGCGTCTCGACGCGGGCTGCTGATGCTCACCCAATGCATCGCGCTGGATTACGGGCCGCTCGGGGTGCGGGCCAACGCGGTCTGCCCCGGCTGGATCCGGACCGCGATGGCCGACGAGGAGATCGACGACCTCGCGGAGCGGCGGGGAGTGGATCGCGAGGGGGCGTACGCGATCGCAGTCGCGGACATCCCCGCGCGGCGGGCGGGGAGCCCCGAGGAGGTGGACGAAGCCGTCGCCTGGCTGGCGTCGCCGGCGGCCTCGTACGTGAACGGCGCCGTCCTGGCCGTCGACGGTGGCGCCGCGATCGTCGACGCCGGTACGCTCGCGTTCGCGCCGAATGCCTAGACGCGGCACCCGCAAATCGAGGGCGCGGCTGCGCGCTGATCAACAAGAGGAGAGAGAGATGGCCCAAGATCTCGGTGATCGCGCCGCCGCTGCGCGGTCCGACCAGCGCGACCAGCGTGCCGCCGCTGCGCGGGCGAGGCTGGTGGGTAGCCTGTCCGAGCTGGCCGAGGTCGGCGTGCGCGGCGTGCGCCTCCAGTACGCCGACCTGCACGGCATCTGCCGAGGCAAGCTGATCCCGATCTCGGCGTTCCCGCACGTGGCCGAGGAGGGGATGGGATTCGTCGAGGCGATCATGACCGTCGACCTGCGCCACAACGTGGTAGCCGGGTTCGAGCACGGCTTCCCGGACCTCCTCGCGCGACCCGATCTGAACACGCTGGTGCCGCTGCCGTGGGAGGAGGACGTCGTCGCCTGCCTGGTCGACCTCAAGGATCCGGTCACGGACCAGCCGCACCCGCTCGACAGTCGCGGCGTGCTCAAGCGCGTGCTCGCGGAGTTCGCGGAGCTCGGCCTGTCGCCGGTGGTCGGGCCGGAGCTCGAGTTCTACCTGTGCGAGCCCGACCCGGACCGGCCGGGCCGTTACCGGCCCTACGCCGGCCAGGACAGCGCCGTGTACACCGTCGGCGACATGGCCGACCCGAACGGCACGCTGTCACGGCTGCTCGACGCCGCGGTCGAGCTCGAGCTCGGCGCGATCGCCGCCGCCCACGAATACGGCCGCAGCCAGTTCGAGATCAACCTCTGCCACTCCGAGGCGCTCGACTCGGCCGACCGGGCGTTCCGCTTCCGGGCGATGATCAAGGAGATGGCCGCGCACGAGGGGCTGCTGGCAACGTTCATGGGCAAGCCCTTCAACGGCGACGAGGGCTCGGGCTTCCACCTCCATATCTCGCTGGTCGACGCCGAAGGCGCGAACGCCGGCGAGGACGCGGACGGCACGCACGGGCTGACGCCGGTGATGCGCCACTTCATCGCGGGGATGATGGCCCACGGCCGCGCGCTGATGGTGTTCTTTAACCCGACAGTGAACGCGTACCGACGGATCAGCGCCGAGGCGCTCGTCCCGACCCGAGTGTGCTGGGGTCACGACCATCGCATGGCGCTGGTGCGGGTGCCCAAGGAACGCGGGTCCTCGACCCGGCTCGAGCTCCGCCTCGGCGACGGCACGGCCAATCCCTACCTCGCCTACGCCGGCGCGCTCGCCGCCGGGCTCGACGGCGTCCGCCGCGAGCTCGAGCCCCCCGAGCCGGTCGTGGGAATGATCTACGACCTGGACGAGGAGCTGCTCGGCGCGCCGCTGCCGACCACGTTCCACGAGGCGCTCGAGGCGCTCAAGGACGATCAGGTGATGATCGACGCGCTCGGGTCGCGGCTCGTCGACACGTTCGAGACGATCAAGATGGCCGAGCTCGAGCGGTTCCGCGCGTGGGTCACCGACTGGGAGTTCGAGGAGTACTCGAAGCTGCTGTAGCCGGCGGTTCAGTCCGCGGACGCCGCGCGGGTCAGCTCGCGGTCCCGGCGGAGGGTGCGGGATCGACTCGTCGAGCGCGGCGGCGCCCCCGACCCACCACGGGATGCTGGTGTGGCCGGGGTGGAGTGGCCGGCCACGTTCGCGACGAGACCGCTGACGAGCCCGACCGAGAAGATCGGCCCGATCGCGAGCGCCTGCCCGATCGCGTGCAGCGTCGTCAGGTGCTTCTCACCGAGGTGCGGCTGGGTGGTGCTCGGGTCGCCGACCGCTGCCGACGCCGCTGACCGGCGGAGCTGCCACTGCCTCTCCTTACCCTCCGCGTAGCGATCGCCAGGTTTCGGATACATTCGCAAGTGTCTGAAGCGGTGTCAAGAGAGGCAACCCGGCCGCAACCAATGGCGGCCCGCGACGCCTGCGACTCCCGAACCACCCTCAATCAATCGTGGATACATTACGCAGACCGGTGGTATCGTGCGCGCCACGATGGAGTCCGTGAACCTGCTCGACTACGACCTGTTCGCGGACCACGAGCCGTGGGAGGTGTTCGACCTCCTCCAGCGCGAGGCGCCCGTTTACCGCCACCCCGAGCCCGACGGCCGCGGCTTCTGGGCGCTCACGAAGTACGGCGACGTGCTGGCGGTGCTGCGCGACACCAAGACGTTCTCCTCGGAGCTCGGTGGCGCCGCCACGATCGAGGACCTGCCCGAGGACGTGCTCGCCGCGCGCCGGAACTTCCTCGAGTTCGACCCGCCCAAGCACGGACGCTACCGCCGGCTGATCTCCAGACAGTTCACGCCGGGATCGGTTTCGCGCTACGAGGAGTGGCTGCGGCAGCTGGTCCGCTACCGGCTCGACACGGTGCTGCCCGGCGGCGAGTTCGACCTCGTGCACGAGCTCGCGGCCCCGATCCCGATGAGCGTGCTCGCGCACATCCTCGGGCTTCCCGAGGAGATCCTGCCCCACCTGATCGACCTCGGCGACAGGCTGCTGGTCGACACCGACCCCGAGTACGTCGGCGAGCACGCCTACGCGGGCGAGCGCGAGGAGTACCGCTACAAGCCGTTCGGGTCGCCGTGGGCCGACGAGCTGTGCGCGATCGGCCGCGAGTACTACGCCGACCGCCGCGCCTGCCCGCGCGACGACGTGCTCAGCCTGATCGCGAACGGCGAGATCGAGGGAGAGCCGATGTCCCAGCAGGACCTCGACAATACGTTCGCGCTCCTGATCGTGGCCGGGAACGAGACGACGCGGCAGGCGATCAGCCTCGGCACGCTCGCCCTCGCGGAGCATCCCGAGGAATACGCGCGGCTCCGGGGCGACCGCGAGCTGATTCCGTCAGCGACCGAGGAGTTGCTGCGGTTCTCCTCGCCGGTGTGGTTCTTCCGCCGGACCGCCACGCGCGAGGTCACCGTCCGCGACGTCGACATCGCCGCCGGCGAGAAGGTGATCGTGTGGTTCGCCGCCGGCAATCGCGACCCCGACCACTATCCGGACCCGCACCGGCTCGACATCGCTCGCAACCCGACCGATCATCTGACGTTCGGGCGGGGTGGTCCGCATCAGTGCCTCGGCGCGCATCTGGCGCGGCTCGAGCTTCGCGTGTATCTGGAGGAGCTGGTGGATCGGGTGGAGCGGATCGAGCTCGCCGGCGAGCCGGTGCGCCAGCGCACGAACTTCACCAACGGTCTCAAGCGGCTGCCGGTGCGGGTCACGGTCGCGTCGCCGTGAGCGCGTCCGGCGGATCGCCGCGGTTCGTCCTCGTCCTCAGCGAGAACTGGACGATGACCTCGCCGCGGGACCTGCGGGCGCTCGTGAGGATGGCCGCCGAGGCGGAGGACGCGGGCATCGACGGCGTGATGCTGAGCGAGCACATCGTGCTCGGGGCTTCGGCGGGGGCCGGTGGTCGTCCTGCAGAATCCGCGCGACTACGCGGCGCCGGGCAACCAGGACCCCGGAGACGCCGTGGCCCGACTCGATCGTGCTGATGAGCGCGATTGCCGCGGTCACGACCCGGCTGCGGCTGATCGGCGCGGCGAGCTGCTCGACGAGCACCTGGCCGCGTGGCGGGCGCTGTGGGGTCCGAGCCCGGCGTCGTTCGCGGGTCGCCATTATCGGTTCTCCGACTGTACCTGGAGCCCAGGCCGTTTCGCGCGGACGGTCCGCGGCTGTCGTTCGGCGGGATGACGGTGGGTCCGTGGATTGCGCGCCGGCTCGTCGAGTACGGCCACGGCTTCCACCCGTTCGGGCAGCCTTCGGCCGACGAGCTCCGCCCGTTGGTCGACGCGATGGCGGCGGCGGGGCGGTCGTTCGCCGAGCTCGAGAGGTCGGGCGGCTGTGCCGCCAGCTCGTCGGGTCATTCGTCTGAGAACAGCGCGGTCCGCTCGACGACCGTCTTCACGTCCGAGTAGAAGTCGAACGAGTGATGGCCACCCTCGCGGCCGATCCCCGAGTCGCGGGCGCCGCCGAACGGCGTCTCGAGGTCGCGGACGTAGAAGCAGTTGACCCACACGGTGCCCGCGACGACCGCGGCGCTGACCCGGTCCGAGCGCTCCTCTGAGCCCGTGTAGATCGTGGCCGCGAGGCCGTAGTCGGTGGCGTTGGCCAGCTCGATCGCCTCCGCCTCGTCCTCGAACGTCTGGAGCGTGAGCACCGGGCCGAACACCTCGCGCTGGAGGATCTCGGCATCCGGGGGGACGTCGGTGAACAGCGTCGGCAGGTAGTACAGACCGCTGATCGGCCGTCCTCCGAACGCGAGGTTCGCGCCGGCCTCGAAGGCGCGGGCGACATAGCCGGTCACGCGCTCGAGCGCGACCGGGTGGATCAGCGGTCCGTAGGTGGTGGCGGGGTCGCGCGGGTCGCCGACGCGGATCTCGCCCGCGCGGGCCTCGAACAGCAGCAGGAAGTCCTCGGCGATCGAGCGCTGGACGAGCAGCCGCGTGCCCGCCAGGCAGACCTGGCCGGAGTTGTCGTACTGGTAGGCCGCGGTCGCCGCCGCCGCATCGAGGTCGGCGTCCTCGAATACGATGAACGGCGATTTGCCGCCGAGCTCGAACGACACCGGGGTCAGGTTCGCGGCCGCGTCGCGGTACACGGTGTGCGCGGTCGCCGGGGAGCCCGTGAACGCGACGCGGTCGACGCCGGGGTGGCCGGTGAGCGGGGCGCCCGCGCCGGCGCCGGTCCCGTGGACGATGTTGAGCACCCCCGGCGGGAGCCCCGCCTCCTGGGCGAGGTCGCCGAGCAGCGAGCACGTCAGCGGCGCCCACTCGGGCGGCTTCAGCACGACCGTGTCGCCGGCCGCGAGCGCCGGTCCGACGCGCCAGGTCGCGAGCATGAACGGTGCATTCCACGGGGTGGACACGGCCGCGACGCCGGCGGGGTCGTAGCGGACCCGGTTGCGCTCGCCGCCGGTGAGCGCGCGCGCCTGCTCGGCCAGGCGGTCGCGCGCGAAGTCGGCGAAGAAGCGGACGTTGTTGGCCGCGCGCGGCAGCACGCGCAGGTTCATCGCCTCGTACAGCGAGCCATTGTCGGCGGTCTCGACCTTTGCGAGGTCGGGGACGGCGGCGTCGATCGCGTCGGCGAGGCGGGTGAGGAGGGCGTGGCGGCCGTGCGGTCCGAGGGCCGCCCAGGCCGGGAACGCTCTGCGGGCGGCGGCGACGGCCGCGTCGACCTCGGCCTGACCTCCATTGGCGACCTCGGCGAGCTTCCAGTTGTCCCAGTCGATCGGGCTGCGGACCTCGAACGTCGTCTCGCTGCCGACCCGGCGGCCGTCGATGTAGTGGTCGACCGGGACGGTGACGCCCTCGACCGAGGCCGTGTTTCTACTCATGGGGCGGCGAGGTCGGCGACGACGGTGAGGATCGCGCGCACGTCCTCCTCGGTGGTCCGGTAGTTGACGAAGCACGCGCGCAGCGCGGTGGCGCCGTCGACCTCGGCCGGCGCGAGCAGGATCCGGCCGTCGGCCGCCATCGCGCGGGCCAGGCCCGCGTTGTGCTCGTCGGCGTCGACGCCGGCCGGCGGCAGGTGGCGGAAGCAGACCGCCGACAGCTGCGGCTCGACCAGCAGCTCGAAGCGAGGGTCGGCCTTTACCAGGTCGGCGAGGAGGGTCGCCTGGGCGAGGTTGCGCTCGATCGCGGCCCGGATCGCGTCGGCCCCGTGCACGGTGAACGCGAGCCACAGCTTGAGCCCGCGCAGGGGACGCGAGTACTCGAGCGAGCGGTCGACCGCGTGGAGCTGGTCGCCGTGCGGCATGTACCCCTCGTGGTGCGAGAACGCGCGCTCGAGCGCCTCGACGTCGTGCATCAACAAAACACTGCACGCCTTGGGGACGTACAGCCACTTGTGGGCGTCGACGGTCGCCGAGAAGGCGCGGGGGAGGCCTTTGAACAGGTGGCCGGCTGTGTTCGTGGACGCCGCCGGGAGACCGTACGCGCCGTCGACGTGGAGCCAGATCTCATCGCCACAGACCTCCGCGAGGCCGGCGATGTCGTCGACGGCGCCGGTCAGGGTCGTGCCCGCGGTAGCGACGACCGCCACCGGGGTTGTGCCGGCGCGACGGTCGCGATCGATCGCCTCGGCGCAGGCGGTCACGTCCATCCGCCTGCGCGCGTCAATCGGGAGCGCGCGGACGTTGCGCCCGCCGATGCCGAGGACCTCGGCGGCGCGGCGGACCGAGTAGTGCGCCTCCGCCGAGCAGTACAGCGCCATCTTGCGGCCGCCGGCACCCTCGTGGCGGACGCCCGGGTGCGCCCGCTCGCGCGCCGCGGTCAGCGCGGTCAGGTTGGCGATCGTTCCGCCGGCGGCGACGAGCCCGGGGGCGTCGTCGTCGAACCCGACGAACTGCCCGACCCACCGAATCGTCTGCGCCTCGAGCAGATCCGCCGCGCCGGCGCTGTTGGCCACATTGACATCGTGGGAGGCCATGAGCGCGTCGGCGATGACGCCGATCTCGAGCCCGGAGGAGCCGATGTAGGCGAACCAGCGGGGGCGCGTCTGCGCGAGCGAGCGGTCGAGCACGTCGGCGGCCGCGTCGAGCGCCTCGCTTGCGTCCGAGGGCGTGGCCGGGAGCGGGCGGCTGAGGAGCTCGTGGGTGCGCTCGTCGGGGAGAGGCTGGCCCGGACGCGGCTTGTCGAAGCTCCGCCACGCCTCGGCGACCAGCTCCGCGGCGTGTTCGAGGACGCGTTCGCGATCGGGGAGCGCGAGTGCAGGGCCCTCGGTTGACGCCGGGTCGCTGGTCGATGTCACCGTGGCCAGCCTAGTGGGTGGAACCGAAACGTTCGCCCGGAAGTCCGGTCCGGCATTACGGGTGGAACGTTGAGGTGAGACCCAGCAGCGCCGGCATCGCGGGGCGGGCGGTCGTGCGGTCGCAAGCTACAGTGATCCGCGAGTTGAATTCCAAGCCTGCCCTGATCTTCCAGCACGGCCGGCTGGGGCCGCCGGTCCGCGTCGCCGAGTGGCTCGAGGAGCGCGGGCTGACCTACGTGGTCCACCACGCCGGCGAGGATCCGCCGTCCGAGGTGACGCCGCGGGACTTCGCGTTCGTCGTCTCGCTCGGATCGGAGCACTCCGCCAACGCCACGGACCCCGAGTGGATCCCGGCCGAGGTCGCGGTGCTGCGCGATGCGGTCGACGCCGGCGTGCCGGTGCTCGGGCTGTGCTTCGGCGGGCAGGCCCTGTCGCTCGCGCTCGGGGGCGGAGTCGACGTCCTGGCCCGGCCCGAGATCGGGTGGCTCCCCGTCGAGACGCTCGACGGCGGTGCCGTTCCCGCGGGGCCGTGGCTGATGTGGCACACCGAGCAGATGCGCGTTCCGCCGGGCGCGCGCGAGTTGGCGCGCTCGCCTGCGGGCCCGGCCGCGTTCAGCGCCGGCCCGCATCTCGCCGTGCAGTTCCACCCCGAGGTCGACGTCGAGCGGGTCGGGGCGTGGGCGGACAGAGATGAGCACCTCGCGGCCGTCGGGCTGACCCCCGAGGACGTCGTGGCGCAGAGCGAGATACACGCGCCGGCGGCGCGCGAGCAGGCGTTCGCGCTGTTCGATCGCTGGCTCGGGGGCGGGTATGACTGACGCGCCGGCCGTCTGGATCTGCGCGACGTGCGGCGTCGAGCATGCGGATCCCACCGGGGCCTGCGCGATCTGCTCACCGATCACGAGGCGTAGGGTCGGCCACCGTTCACTGACACCTCACACGAACGGGTCGCCGGGCAAGCCGGGCGCGGTGCGGCCGGCGACCCAGTGCAACGCGCTCGCGCCGACGTCGGCGAGCAGGCCGTCGTGACGCCGTCCGACGGCGCCCGCGTACGTCGCGAGCAGCGGCGCGTACTCGCGCGTGTGATCGGTGTGTGGCGCGGTCGGGTCGACGCCGTGGTCGGCCGTCAGGATCAATAGGTCATCGTCGCCGAGCAGCGCCGTCCATTCCGCGACGGCGCGGTCGATTTCGATCAGCGCCCGGTGAAAGCCCTCAACATCGTGCCGGTGGCCGTACACCTGGTCGGTCTCGACCAGGTTCACGAAGATCAGGCCGGCTTCGAGCTCGCGCAGCAGCGCGGTGGTCGCGGCGATGCCGGCGGCGTTGGTCGCGCCGGCGTGTTTGAGGTCGACGCCAACGCCCGCGAACAGATCGTGGATCTTGCCGACGCCATGCACCGGCGCGCCGGCGTCCTGGAGCTCCTCCAGATACGAGCGTCCGGGAGGGCGGACCGCGTAATCCCGCCGGCCCTCGCGCCGGCGGAACGCGCCGGGCGAGCCCTCGAACGGCCGGGCGATGACCCGGCCGACCGCGTGCTCGCCGGTCATGACCCGCCGCGCCGCGACACAAGCCGCGTACAACTCCGGCTCGGAAACCCGGTCGACATGGGTCGCGATCTGCAGCACCGAGTCGGCCGACGTGTACAGGATCGCCTCGCCGGTCTCGAGGTGGTGGGGACCGTAGGCCTCGATCACCTCGGTGCCGCTGAACGGCCGGTTGCAGCAGAACCGCAGCCCGGTGGCGTGCTCCAGCGCCTGCACCACGTCAACCGGGAAGCCGTCCGGATAAGTCGGCAGCGGATGCGAAGGAACCATCCCCATCAGCTCCCAGTGTCCGGTCGTCGACTCCTTGCCGGGACCCAGCGGCCGGAGCCGGCCGTAAACGGCGGGCCCAAACGCCGGCGCGACCCCCTGAAGAGGCACGATCGATCCGAGGCCAAGCCGCTCGAGCGCCGGCAACCGCAGCCCGCCGACCTGCTCGGCCACGTGCCCGAGCGTGTTCGAGCCGGCGTCGCCGTACGCGCCCGCGTCCGGCAGCGCGCCGACGCCGCAGGCATCCATCACCACGACCGTCGCCCGCCGCACTCAGCCGACCCCCGCCGGCAAGACCGGCCAGACGACCCGTCCCGCCACCCGCACCTCGGCGATCGACTCCTCCCGCGCCAGCGTGAACAGCGCCCCGAGCGCCGCCTCGAGCGACTCGCTGCGCTCGAGCACCGCCGCAAGCGTGCTGCCTTCCGGAGGCCGCACAAGCACGAAGTCGGCGCTCTTGCCGACCGCGAAATCGCCGACCTCGTCACGCAAACCCAGAGCGGCGGCGCCGGCGCCCGTCGCGAGCCACAGCAAATGCGCGGGACCGAGTCGAAGCCCCTCGGGACTGAGCATCTGCACCTGATACGCCATCAGCCCCTCGCCGAGCATGCTGAGCCCGGTACCGGCCCCGACGTCGGTACCGAGCGCCACCCGCACGCCGGCCGCGAGATGGCGGCCCAGCGGGAACAGCCCACTCCCCAGGAAGGCGTTGCTCGAGGCGCAGTGGGCAACGGTGGCGCCGGCGGCGGCGAGGCGGCGCAGCGCGTCCTCGCTCACGTGGACGTCGTGGGCGAACACCGAACTCGCGCCGACGAGCCCGTAGCGCTCGTACGTCTCCAGATAATCCCGCGCCCACGGGAACAGCTCGGCGACGAGTTCGATCTCGGTCGTGTTCTCGTTGAGGTGGCTCGTGACCAACAGCCCGTCGGCCGACCGCGCGAGCTCACCGCACACGGCCAGCAGCTCTTCGGAGCACGAGACCGAGAACCGGGGGCTGACCGCGTAACGCAGCAGGTCCCGGTTATGCCATCGCTCGATCAGAGCGCGGCTCAGCTCGGAGGCGCGCTCGGCCGGGACCAGCAGCGACGGCAGCAGGCCCCGGTCGGAGACGACGAGCCCGGAAGCCACCCGGAGCCCGTGCTCGCAAGCGGCGGCGAACAGGGCCTCCTGCGCGCCTGGGAAGTGCGACCCGAACACCAGCGCGGTCGTGGTCCCGTTGGCCGCCAGACCACGGACGAAGCGATCGGCCACCATGGCCGCGTACCCGTCGTCCGCCAGGCGCGCCTCCTCGGGGAGCGAGCGCAGGTGCAGCCAATCGAGCAGCTCGTGCCCCATCGCGCCGATCACCCGGATCTGGGGATAGTGGACGTGGCAATCGACGAATCCCGGCAGCGCGATCGCCTCCCGGGCGTCCACCACTTCGGCGTCCGGGTGCTCGGCGCGGACCTCGCCCCACCGCCCGCAGGCGACGATCCGCCCCGCCGAGAACGCCACCGCGCCGTCGTCGAACGCCTCGAGCGCGGATTCGTGCACGAACGGATTGCGGGGCGCGTGCGCGACCTGGGCCCGGACGATCGTCGTCATTGCTTAAAACCACGTTAGGCGAGTGGCAACGGGTCCGCCGAGCGGGTTATGGTTGCGCACTCGGTCCTTGAGGAAAGGAGATGTGTGGTGTCGGGGAGGATGAGGCGCACTGTCCTCGCTGCTCTGGTCATGGCGGTGGCTCTGGGGCTGGCCGCGTGCGGGGCAGTAGCAGCAGTACCAGTAGCTCGAGCAGCGCCCCCGCTGCGTCGAGCAGTAGCAGCAGCACGACGAGCGCGTCGGGCGGCGCGTCGTCGAGCGGTTCCGGCATGAAGGTCGGTTTGGTGACCGATATCGGCGGGCTCAACGACCACGGCTTCAACCATCTGTCCTATGAAGGCTTCCTCCAGGCCGAGTCTGAGCTCGGAGTCAAGGGCACGTTGCTCCAGTCGAACTCCGGCGCCGACTACATCCCGAACCTCACTCGGCTCGCGGCCGCCGGCAACAAGCTGGTGATCGCGGTCGGCTTCCTGATGGCCGCGCCCCTCCAGCAGGTTGCGCTGAAGTACCCGAACGTGCACTTTGCGATCATCGACAACCCTGGCGGCGCCGCTCCGGACACGGCCAAGAACATCGAGGGGATCGACTTCGCCGAGCAGCAGGCCGGCTACCCGGCCGGCTACCTCACCGGCCTCTACCTGAAGGAACACGACTACACGACCGCCTCCTCGGTCGGCGGCCAGAGCATCCGCAGCGGTGACCGACTACATCGGCGGCTACCAGGCCGGGGTCAGGGCGGCGGACCCGTCCGCCAAGCTGCTCAACGCGTACTCGCAGAACTTCACCGATGAGTCCTCGTGCAAGGAGCTCGCGCTCAACCAGATCAACGCGGGCTCGAAGGTCGTCTTCCAGGTCGCCGGCACCTGCGGGCTTGGCGTGATCTCCGCGGGGGAGCAGACGCACACCCAGGTGATCGGCGTCGACGCCGACCAGAGCTACCTCGCGCCGACCCTCGTGCTGACTTCGGCCGAGAAGAAGGTTGAACACGCGGCGTGTTCACGGCGATCAAGAACCTGATCAACGGCCAGTTCTCGAGCAACCTGGAGGAGAACATCAACAACGGCGGCGTCGGGATCGGCAAGATCGGACCGGCCGGCGCCAAGTACGAGGCGCAGATCAACAACATCATCGCGGAGATGAAATCCGGAAAGATCAACCCGCCGACCGCGCTCCTGGTCAAGTAGCAAGACTAGGCCCCCACCCACCCCGCCCACCCACCCCCGCCACCCGCCGTGCCCGGGTCAAGCCCTCCGGCCCTCGAGCTGAGGGGAATCACGAAGAAGTTCGGCTCGATCGTCGCCAACGACCGAGTCGACTTCGACGTGGTCCCGGGAGAGGTGCACGCGCTGCTTGGCGAGAACGGCGCCGGCAAGTCGACGCTGATGTCGGTCCTGTACGGCATGTACAAGCCCGACGCGGGCGAGATCCTGATCGACGGCCAGCCTGTCGAGATCCCCTCACCGTCGGCCGCGATCGACCTCGGGATCGGCATGGTCCACCAGCACTTCATGCTGGTTCGGGTGATGACCGTGGCCGAGAACATCGTGCTCGGCCAGGAGCCGAGCCGCAGAGGCGTGCTGGACCTGAAAGCCGCCCGGGCCCGAGTGCGCGAGCTCTCGGATCGCTACGGCCTCGCCGTCGACCCCGACGCGCGGATCGAGGACATCACGGTCGGGGCCGAGCAGCGGGTCGAGATCCTCAAGGCCCTGTATCGCAACGCCCGGATCCTCGTGCTCGATGAGCCGACGGCCGTCCTGACGGCGCAGGAGGTCCGAGAGCTCACCGGCGTGCTGGGCCGCCTCAAGGAGGACGGGGCCGCGATCGTGTTCATCAGCCACAAGCTCGGCGAGGTGCTCGGGGTCGCCGATCGGATCACGGTGCTGAGGCGTGGCAAGAAGGTCGATACCGTCCCGCGCGAGGGCGCGACCGAGTCGAGCCTCGCGCGGCTGGTCGTCGGCCGCGATGTGATGCTCTCGGTTGAGAAAACCCGTTCCAAGCCCGAAGGGCCGCTGCTCGAGGTACGCGAGCTATACGTGCGCGATGATCGCGAGCTCGAGAAGGTCTCCGGGCTCTCGCTGTCGGTGCGCGCGGGTGAGATCGTCGCCCTCGCGGGCGTCGACGGTAACGGCCAGCAGGAGCTGGTCGATGCGATCACTGGCATGCGCGCGCCGGAATCGGGCGCAGTGGCGATCGACGGTCAGGACATCGCCGGCAAGGGCGTGCGAGCGGCGACCGATGCCGGCGTGGCCCACATCGCCGAGGACCGCCAGCTCCGCGGGCTTGTGCTCCCGTTCACGCTCGCGGAGAACCTCGCGCTCCGCGAGTATCGATCGCCGGAGCTCAGTGGGCACGGTTGGCTGCGCCTGCGGCACATGAAGGAACGCGCCGAGAAACTGCTGGCCGAGTTCGACGTTCGCGGCGGTGGAGCCGAGGCATACGCCGCGACGCTGTCGGGAGGCAACCAGCAGAAGGTCGCGGTCGCGCGCGAGATCGCATCCAACCCCAAGGTCCTCGTCGCCCACCAGCCGACCCGTGGCCTCGATGTTGGCGCGATCGAGTTCGTGCACCGCCGGCTGATCGCGGAGCGAGACAAGGGTCGCGCGGTGCTGCTGGTGTCGCTCGAGTACGAGGAGGTCAAGGCGCTGGCCGACAGGATCCTCGTGATCTACGAGGGTAAGATCGTCGGCGAGTTCCCGCCTGACGCGAGCGAGGAGGAGCTTGGCATAGCGATGACCGGTGGGAAGACGGAGCCGGCCGAGGTGGCGCCGTGAGCCTGCTCGAAGAGGAACTCAACGCCGAAGCCGACGAGAGCAGCGGCGCCGCGGCCACGTCCCCGGCGGCTCTGACCGCGTTCCGCCGGGGTCTCAGCGGCGTACTCGTGCCGATCCTCACGACCGTGCTCGCGTTCATCGCGGCCGGGCTGATCGTGCTGGCGACGGGCCACAATCCGATCTCGACATACACCTCGATCTTCAACGGGACCGGCCTCAACTGGGTGTTCCCGTGGGTCACCGGGTCCGAGCGCGCGACCGCGGCCGGCAACCTCCAGCAGACGCTTCTCCAGGCGACGTCGTTGATCCTGGTGGGCCTCGCGGTCGCGTTCGCGTTCCGTGCCGGGATGTTCAACATCGGCGGCCAGGGCCAATGGACCGTCGGAGCGATCGTCGCTGTGTGGATCGGCTCCTCGTTCTCCGGGATGCCGCCGGTCATCCACATCGTGTTCGCGATCGTCGCGGCCGCGGCCGCCGGCGCTGCGTGGGCCGGGATCGCCGGGGTCCTGAAGGCGGCCACCGGCGCCAACGAGGTGATCTCGACGATCATGCTCAACTGGATCGCGATCTGGCTCGGCGTCTACTGCTTCCAGCTCGGTGGCCCGCTGCAGAACCCGCACCTGGCCTCGACGCCCGTGTCGAGCAGCGTCGTCGCCGGGGCGAAGCTGCCGGTCTTCTGGGGCAGCGTCTCGCTCCAGGGGCTCGACATCGGGATCTTCATCTCGCTCGCGCTCGCGGTCGTGTTCTCGGTGTTGGTCAACCGCACGCGGCTTGGCTACGAGGCGCGCACGGTCGGATTCAACCCGGACGCCGCGCGCTACGCGGGGATCAACGTCGGCCGCACCTGGATCCGCGTGATGCTGATCTGTGGCGCGTTCGCCGGCGTAGCCGCCGCGCTCGACATCCTCGGCTGGAAGTTCAGCGTGTTCACGAACGACATCCAGACCTCGCAGATCGGCTTCTACGGGATCGCCGTGGCTCTGCTCGGTCGAAACACTGCCGGCGGCACCGTTGCCGCCGCGGTGCTGTTCGGGGCGCTCCTGACCGGCACCTCGGATCGGAACATCCACTTGAGCGTCGATCCGACGCTGGTCGAGTACCTGACGTTCATGATCGAGGGGATCATCATCCTGCTCGTCTCGACCGACGTGATCACGCTGCGGCTGTTGAAGGGCGGGCGGCGGATCCGGGTGGGTCTCAGGCGCAGGCCTTCCGATAAGGCCGGCGCCGGCCAGGGTGGTGCCTCGTGAGCGGCGAACACTTCGTGTTCGCTTGCGAGTTCGGCTGGCGCCGAACTCGGGACACGGAGTGCGTGGCGTGAGCGTGGGCACGATCGCCGTGGCGCCCTCGCGCGCCGTCTCGCCGAAGCAGATCGGGGTTGCGGGCATCGTGCTCGCCGCGATCGCGTGGGTGATCACGATCCCCCCGATCGAGGTTCGCGGCATGGTGCCGTCGATCGCACTTGCCGCGCTCGCCGTCTGCGCCGGCGCGTGGTCGATCGCCGGCGGCGAGCGCAAGCTCGGATCCGAGGCGATCGTCGTCGCCCTGTTCGCGGTCGCCGGCGCCGCCGCATCGGCGAACTCGTCGGTCGCGACGCTCGAGTCGGTGTTCACCTGGTCGGCGTTGGTGGCGGCGACGCTCCGGTACGCGACGCCGCTGCTGTTCGCGGCGCTCGGTGGCGTGATCTCCGAGTCCAGCGGCGTGATCAACATCGGCCTCGAAGGCATGATGCTGATGGGCTGCTTCTGGGGCATCTACGGCGCCGACCTGTTGCACTCCTGGATCTGGGGCCTGGTCGTCGCGATGGTCGCCGGGGGGCTGCTGGCGCTCGTTCATGCGTTCTTCTCGATCAACCTGCGCGCCAACCAGATCGTCAGCGGCACCGGAATCAACTTCCTCGCGCTCGGGATCACCGGCTACTTCCTTGAGTACCACTATGGAAACAACGGCACGCCGCTGAACATCTCAATGGTCCCCAACGTCAAGATCCCGCTGATCCAGCGCGTCGGGTTTTTCGGGGCGGCGTTCGGCGATGCGAACCTGATGACCTGGATCGGGCTGGCGCTCGTGCCCGCGCTCACCTTCTTCCTGTTCCGGACGCGCTGGGGCTTGCGGCTGCGGTCGGTGGGCGAGAAGCCGCGCGCCGCGGACACCGTCGGGCTTCCCGTTCTGCGGATCCGGTACGTCGCCGTCGTCGCCTCGGGCATGTTCGCGGCGCTCGGCGGGGCCTACCTGTCGGTCGGCTTCGTCGGTTCGTTCAGCAACGACATGACCAACGGTCGCGGCTTCATCGCGCTGGCGGCGATGATCTTCGGCAAGTGGAGGCCCTGGGGCGCGCTGTGGGCGTGCCTGCTGTTCGGATTCGGAAACGCCATGTCCGACCGGGTCTCCAGCGTCAATCCGACGCTCGGCACGCTGTTCGAGGCGCTGCCGTACGTTCTTACCCTGGTCGCTGTCGCGGGGCTCGTGGGCCGCTCGCGGGCGCCGGCCGCGGACGGCATTCCGTACGTGAGGGAGTAGCGAGTGCCGCGATCCACAACGGGCGAGCGTTGGCGGGAGGGGCACTAGCCCAGTGGCGGTCGCCCGGTTAGCGCTTACCACGTTCGCGGATGGGGAGGTCCGCCTCAGCGACGAGGTCGAGCTTTACCAGCGCACTTACATGACGCTCTTGCGCTCGAGCGGGGAGACGGCGCTGCGCGTGCTCGAGCCCTCGCACATGGCAATGGGATCGAGCCTGCATCCGCTGGCGGCCAGCGAGGAACTCGACCTCGGTGCGTTCCTCTACGCGGTCCGCCGCCTGCCGGACGCCATCGCCGGCGCCGAGCTCGTGGTGATGGGTCAGGACATCGAGGCGCTGACGGCCAGCGGCTTCCCGGTCGATTCCTGGCAGGAGGCCGAGGCGCCCGCCCGCCGGCGCCGGTGGTACGACAGCGGCACCGGCGCGCTCGCAGTGCTGCTCGCCAGCACCTCGGACGTCGACGACCTGGTGCCGACGCTGGTGGCGTTCCAGATCGAGTGGAACAAGATCCGGGTGCGCATACGAGGCGCCGGCTGGCCTCCCGCGAACGGCTCCCCCGACGTACCGCCCGAGGAGTGCGCGCGCGAACTCGGTGGCAGCGCCGAGGACTGGGCGCGTCTGCGCGGCGCCTGGGGCGAGACCTTCGGAGAGCGGATGCGGCGGATCGGCCAGAAGCGACTGTCGCTGCGGATTCGGATGCTCGGGGGCACGCACACCGGCTACGCGCGCCTCACGCGGCGGTGGTGGGCGCCGGTCAGCGCCAAGCTCGCCGGATCGGGGCTCACCGAGCGTCCGCTGTATTTCGTCAGCTCCAACTCCCACAGCCTCGTGAACATCGTCACCGGCATCGCCCGCGCGCACGAGCCCGAGCTGGTCGAGTTCGTCGAGCAACTCGACGACGACGACATCCTGCGCCAGGAGCTGGCGGCCTTCCGCGAGGGCGAGAGTCAGGGCTCGTGGGAGAACTTCCTGTACTTCGTCGCTCGGCTGTACTTCGACAAACGCGGGCCCGAGGCCGCGGCCGAGCGCCGCGCCGGCGAGCAGCGGCGCGGCGTCACCCACCTGCGGAGCACGACCGCGCTGCGGGTGCCCGCCCAGGTCATCTCGCTGGGAGCGCTCGACCCCGAGGCGCTCGATCCGCGGCTCGGCGCGGTCGAAGTCGAGGCGCTGGCCGCGAGCGGCGCGGTGATCGTCAACATCGACTACCCGCTGGGCGTCGCCGCCTACAACATCCTGCGCGAGGTCGCGGTCGACCGGACCGGGCTGCGCGGCGTGTACATCCTCGGCAAGGCCGCAACGCTGAACGCCGACGTCGGCGACGTGATGATCTCGAACGTGGTCCACGACGAGCACTCGGGCTCGACGTACTGGCTCGACAACGCGTTCAGCGTCGGAGACCTGGCGCGGGACCTGCGCTTCGGAACCGGCCTCGATAACCAGCGGACGGTCACGGTGAAAAGCACGTTCCTCCAGAATCGCTCGTACCTCGACTTCTATTACCGCGAGGCGTTCACGGTCGTCGAGATGGAGACCGGCCCGTACTGCAACGCGGTCTACGAGATCGCCGACGCCGACCGCCATCCGAACGGCGAGGCGATCAACTTCTCGAAGCTCCCGATCGACCTCGGGATCATCCACTACGCCTCTGACACTCCGTACACGCAGGCACGCACGCTCGGGGCGCGGGGCCTCAGTTACTACGGGATGGACTCGACGTACGCGTCGTCGCTGGCGATCCTGCGGCGGATCCTGAGGCTCGAGGGCGTACTCGGCAACGGGGCGGACGGCGGCACACCCGGATAAACGGCGGGCACCTGGATGAGGAGGCGGGGGGGACTGCTCGCCGTCGCGTACAGCGCGTAGACCCGCGAATTACCTGCATGGTGCGACATTTGACGCGCGTGGACTAGACCTTGCCGTGTCGCGCATGCCCCACATGCCTGACGCGGCACGGTTTCGTCGATACGCGTCGAATGCCGCGATTTGCAGGTCAGCGCCCGCGCGACCGCGCGCTAAGGGTCCGCGACTGAGTTAGTGGTCGGACCGTCAATTACGAAGTCGCGGGCCTTAAGCGCCGACGGGGTGCCAGGCGGTCTTGAGCTCGGTGACCGCCTCGAGGCGGTCGAGCGCATCGCTCGTGGCCGTGTCGTACGTCGTCGCCGCGATGCCGTGGCGGACTCGCTTGATCGTCTCGGCGGCGAGGCGGTCGAGCTCGGTCGACAGCTCGGCGTCGCCGGCGGCGTCGACGATCGCGTTCAGGTCGCGATGTGCTCCGAGCGCTTTCGCCAACTCGCCGCGCCGACCGGACAGCAGATTCACCACGCCGGGGGGGAGGTCGGAGACGCCCAGCGCTTCCGCAAGGTCGAGGCCGGGCAGCGGGTCGGTCTCGGACAGGATCGCGACCGCTGTGTTGCCGGCGGCCAGCGCCGGCGCGAGCTCGGCTATCAACCCCAGCAACGGTGGCGCGTCCGGCGCGACGATCCCGACGACGCCGGTCGGCTCGGGCAGCGAGAACGACAGGAACGGCGCCGCGACCGGGTTGACGCCGCCCAGCACCGCATGGAGCTTGTCGGTCCAGCCCGCGTAGTGGAGCAGCACGTCGACGGCGGCCTCGACCTCGGTCCGCGCGAAGCGGTCCGATGCCGACTCGAGCGCCTCGGCCGCGCGGTACAGGATCTGCCCCCGGTTGTACGCCGTGCGGGCCGCCCACGGGCCGGCGGCCTTGCGCGCGGCCTGCATCGCGTCGCGGACGTCCTTGCGAGAGGCCCGGGGGAAGTTCACGCCCTCGGCCTCGTCGCAGCGGCCGGACTCGGAGCGGACGAACGCGCCGCCGATCCACAGCTTGTACGTCTTGCGGACCGCGAGCCGCCCGGTCACCTGACCACCTGGAGGTACGGACGCAGTCCGGCGGGTCCGCCCTCACGGCCGAACCCCGACTCCTTGTAGCCGCCGAACGCCGCGGTCGGGTCGAAGTGGTTGTAGGTGTTCTGCCACACCACGCCGGCCTTGAGCGCGCTCGCGACCTCGAACGCCTTGGCGCCCTTGTCGGTCCAGATCCCGGCCGCGAGCCCGTAGCGCGAGTTGTTCGCCTTCTCGATCGCCTCCGCCTGGGTGCGGAACGTGAGCACCGACACGACTGGTCCGAAGATCTCCTCGACTGCGATCCGGTGGGCGGGCGAGACGTCGGTGAACAGCGTCGGCGCGAACCAATAGCCGCGCTCGGGCATCTCGCACTCGATCGAGCGACGGATGGCGCCCTCGTTCTCCCCGGCGGCCACGAGCGTCTCGATCCGCTCAAGCTGCTCGGCGGAGTTGATCGCGCCGACGTCGGTGTTCTTGTCGAGCGGGTCGCCGACCCGCAGCCGGCGCATGCGCTGCCACAGCTTCGCGATCACCTCGTCGCGGACGCTCTCCTGGATCAACAGCCGCGAACCGGCGCAGCAGACGTGGCCCTGGTTGAAGAAGATCCCGTTGACGATCCCCTCGACGGCCTGATCGAGCGCGGCGTCCTCGAACACGATGTTCGCCGACTTGCCGCCGAGCTCGAGCGTCAGGTGCGTGTTCGTGCCGGCCAGCGCCGCCTGGATCTCGCGGCCGACCGCGGTCGACCCGGTGAAGGCGATCTTGTTGATGTGTTTTTCGCGCACGAGGGCCGCGCCGGTATCGCCATTGCCCGGAACGATGGTGACCACCCCGGGCGGCAGCTCCGCCTCCTGGCAGATCTCGGCGAGCAGCAGCGCGGTCAGGGGCGTAGTCTCCGCCGGCTTCAGGATCGCGACGTTTCCGCACGCGAGCGCGGGCGCGAGCTTCCAAGCCGCCATCAGCAGCGGGAAGTTCCACGGCACGATCTGTCCGACCACACCCAACGGCTTGACTTCTGTGGCGGGGTGGGTGGGAAATCCATATGCAAGCTTGTCCGCCCAGCCCGCGTAGTGGAAGAAGTGGGCCGCCGCCAGCGGGATGTCCACGTCGCGCGATTCTCTGAGCGGCTTGCCGCCGTCGATCGTCTCCACGACCGCGAGCTCGCGGGCGCGCTCCTGGATCAGGCGCGCGATCCGAAACAGGTACTTCGCGCGCTCGAGGTCCTTGAGCGCCGCCCACTTGGGATGCGCGGCCCGCGCGCTGTCGACGGCCGCAATCACGTCGTCCGGGCCCCCGTATGCCACCTCCGCTATCGGCTCCTCGGTGGCGGGGTTGATCGTCGGAACGTAGCGCCCATCCCGTGGGTCTCTGAATTCGCCGTCCACGAACAGCCCGTAGCGGTCTTTGAGTCGGATGTGGTCCGCGGACTCGGGGGCCGGTGCGTAGTCCCAGACGATGCTGGTTCGGGTCTCGACGGAGGGGGTCATTCCTTGGAGAAATCCTCGGCCCGGCCGTAGTGGCCGTTCTGCGTCTTGGCGTACTGCATAAGGAGATCATTGAGCACGGACGACGCGCCGATCCGGATGCGGTCCGGTGTCAACCACTCGTCGCCGAGCGTTTCCTTGACGAGCACGAGGCGGTGCAGAGCGGCCTTGCTGGTCGAGACGCCGCCGGCGGCCTTGAAGCCGACGATGCGGCCCGTTCTTTCGGCGTAGTCCCGGATCGCTTCGAGCATTACGAGACAGACCCCCGGCGTCGCCCCGCTGGCCGCCTTGCCGGTGGAGGTCTTGATGAAGTCCGCGCCCGCCTCCATCGCGAGCATCGAGGCGTAGCGGACGTGGTCGTAGGAGCCGAGCTCGGCGGTCTCGAGGATCACCTTCAGATGCGCGTCGCCGGCGCGCTCCTTGACCGCGACGATCTCCTTCTGCACGCGGGCGTCGTCGCCGGCGAGGAATGCCTCGCGCGAGATCACCATGTCGATCTCGTCCGCGCCGGCCGCGACCGCGTCCTCGGTGTCTCTTAGTTTGGCCTCGAGGGAGATTTGTCCCGCCGGGAACCCGGTGGCGACGGAGGCGGTCTTCACGCCCGTGCCGTGTAGCGCTTCCTTCGCTGTGGCGACAAGCGACGAGTAGACGCAGATGGCGGCGACCGAAGGGATCTCGGGCATCTCGGGAGCAGGACACACCCCCTTCGCGCACAGGTGGCGGACCTTGCCGGCGGTGTCCGCGCCCTCGAGCGTGGTCAGGTCGACCATCGACACCGCCAGGCGGATGCCCTGCTGCTTGGCGGTCGTCTTGATCGAGCGCTTCCCGAGCTGAGCGGCGCGCTCCTCGATCCCGACTCGGTCGACGTGGGGCAGACGACGGATCACGAGGCGAGGCTACTACGCTCCTGCGGGTGAAGCGGGTCCTCGTTTTCTGTGGCTCGAGCCCGGGCCGGTCGCCGTCGTACGTTCGGTGTGCCTCCGAGCTCGGGCGGTTGCTCGCTGCGCGGGGCCTCGAGGTCGTCTACGGCGGCGCGAGCGTGGGGCTGATGGGGGCGCTGGCCGATTCCGCGCTGGCCGCCGGCGGCACCGTGATCGGCGTGATCCCGACCCGGCTGGTCGAGGGCGAGATTGCCCACGCCGGCCTGACCAAGCTCCACATCGTCGAGACCATGCACGAGCGCAAGGCGCTGATGGCCGAGCTGTCCGACGCGGTGATCGCGCTTCCCGGCGGCACCGGGACGCTCGATGAGCTGTTCGAGCTGTTCACCTGGAAGCAGCTCGGCCTCCATCGCAAGCCGATCGGGCTGCTCGACGTGGACGGCTATTGGCAGCCGCTGCTCGCGTTCCTCGAGCATGCGGTCAACGAGCGCTTCCTGCACGCCGAGCACCTCGAGACGCTGCTCGTCGACGGCAGCGCTCCCGTGCTGCTCGACCGTCTCGCGTCGCACACGCACCGCGCCGTCGACAAGTGGCTCGACCGGTCGGGCGGCGACCTGGAGCGGCCGCGGGGCGATCAGGTCGTGCCGAACACGCGGTCGCCGGCGTCGCCCAATCCCGGACGGATGTAGGCGTTCTCGTCGAGCTCGCGGTCGACCGCGGCCGTCCAGATGCGAACGCCGGGGTGCTCGTCCTGCACCGCCGCGATCCCTGGGGGCGCGGCCACCAGGCAGACGAGCTCGAGCTGCACGGCCCCGGCCCGCTTGAGCTTGTCGAGCGCAGCCACCGCGCTGCCGCCGGTCGCGAGCATCGGATCGAGTACGTACACGCGGGACGACGGCAAGCGGGGCGGCAACCGCTCGTAGTAGTCGACCGGCTCGTGGGCCTCCTCGTCGCGGTAGATGCCGACGTGCCCGACCCGGGCGTCCGGCAGCAGGCGCAGGAAGCCTTCGACCATCCCGAGGCCGGCGCGCAGCACGGGCACGACCACGACCTCGTCGCGGAGGCGGAGGCCCTTGGTGGTTTCGAGCGGAGTCTCGATCTCGACCTCCCTGAGCGGCAGCTCGCGCGCGACCTCGACCGCCATGATCGCCGCGGCCTCGAACAACGCCTGCCGGAACGCTCCGTGGGGAGTGTCGCGGTCGCGCAGCACCGACAGGCGGTCGGCCAGCACCGGGTGCTCCACCACTTTCAGCATTTGTGTCACAGGCGCGATGCTATATCGGCCCCGGAGATCCCGATAGGCTCGCCCGCTCATGGCGCGCGTCAACGTCGAGCTGAAAGCCCGCGATCCCGACCCGGAGACGACCGCGGCTCGCTGCCTGGCGCTGGGGGCATCCGACCAGGGCGTCCTCGCGCAGGAAGACACCTATTTCCTGGCCCGTCGCGGGCGACTCAAGCTGCGCGTCGAGGAGGGGGCGCTCGGTGGCGAGCTGATCGCCTACCGGCGCCCCGATGCGCTCGAGGCCATGGAGAGTTCATACGTGCTCGCGCCGGTCATCGAGCCCTCCCCCCTCACCGAAGCGTTGGAAGCCGCCCAGGGGACCGTCGTCGTCGTATCCAAGCGCCGCCGGCTGTTCCTATGGGAGGGCGTGCGGATCCATCTCGACGAGGTCGACGAGCTCGGGAACTTCATCGAGTTCGAGGCGGTGCTTCCCGACGCGGGCGATCTCGCCACCGCCAACGCCAAGCTCGCCCAGCTGCGGGCGTCGCTGGGAATCGAGGACGACGCGCTCGTGTCGGTCGGCTACGCGGACCTGTTGATCGACGGCCCGCAGGCGCTGCTGCGCGCCGCTTCTGAGGCGATGCGGAACGCTTATGCGCCTTATTCGCAGTTCAAGGTCGGCGCGGCGGTGCGGGCGCCGAGCGGCGCGATCTACGCCGGCGCCAACGTCGAGAACTCCGCCTATCCCCAGGGCCAGTGCGCGGAGGCGTCGGCGCTCGGCGCGATGGTGGCCGCCGGCGAATCGGCGATCACCGCGGTGGCGGTCGTGGCCGAGCGGCTCGAGCATTGCCCGCCGTGCGGCGGTTGCCGCCAGCGGCTGGCGGAGTTCGGGAGGCCTGAGACGCCGGTGCATCTCGGGCGGCCGGGCTCCGGGGATCCGCTCACGATGACGCTGGGGGAATTGCTGCCCGGTGCGTTTGGCCGCGAGGCGCTCGACGCGTGAACCTGGGAGCACCACGCGTGGGCGTCGTGCTCGGGTCGGGGCTGGCCGCGGTCGCCGAAGCCGTGGAGGACCCGGTCGTCGTGGGCTACGAGGAGCTTCCCGGGTTTCCGCGCCCGAGCGTCGAGGGCCATCTTGGGCGGGCCGTGTTGGGGCGCGTCGGCGGCGTTCCGGTCGCGGTGCTCCAGGGCCGGGCCCACCTGTACGAGGGTGGCGATCCCGAGACGCTGCGAGTGCCGGTCCGGGCGTTGCGCGCGGCCGGCGCGTCGGTCCTGGTCCTGACGAATGCCGCGGGGTCGCTGCGCTCGGAGGTCGGGCCCGGGTCGCTGATGGCGATCACCGATCACATCAACATGCAGGGCGCGAACCTGCTGATCGGTCCGAACGACTCCGCGATCGGGCCACGCTTTCCCTCTCTGCGCGACGCTTATGACGCTGCGTTGCTGGCGTCGCTTCGGGCCTCGGCCGGGGAGCTCGGCATCCCGCTCGCCGAGGGCGTGTACCTCGCCGTGACGGGGCCGACGTTCGAGACGCCGGCCGAGATCCGCGCGTTTCGGGTGCTGGGCGCCGACGCCGTCGGGATGTCGACGGTTCAGGAGACGATCATCGCCCGCCACTGCGGGCTGCGGGTCGCGGCGGTGTCGGTGATCACAAACCTCGCCGAGGGCATGACCGACGAGCCGCTCAGCCACGAGCAGACGCTGCGAGCCGCGCAGGACGGCGCCGGCGATCTCGCCCGCCTGCTGCTCGACTTCATCCCTCGATTGCAACCCCACCTCGCGCCCGCCACCGATGCTGACGGCTGAGCTGATCCGGCGTAAGCGCGACGGCTACGAGCTGTCGGCCGACGAGATCTCGCAACTCGTCAACGGGATCGCCGACGGGACGGTCACCGATGCGCAGGTGGGCGCCCTGGCGATGGCGATCGTCTGGCGGGGGATGAGCGCCGCTGAGCGGATCGCCCTGACCGGAGCGATGACGCGCTCGGGGGACGTGCTCGACTGGACCGATGCCGGGCTGAGCGGTCCGGTCCTCGACAAGCACTCGACCGGAGGCGTGGGCGACAAGGTGAGTCTCTTGCTGGCGCCGATCCTCGCCGCCTGCGGCGCGAGCGTGCCGATGATCTCGGGACGCGGGCTGGGGCACACCGGCGGCACGCTCGACAAGCTCGAGTCGATCCCGGGCTACAACGTGTTTCTGTCGCCTGATCAGCTCCGGGCGGCGGTTGCGCGAGTGGGCTGCGCGATCGTCGGCCAGACGGCCCGGCTGGCCCCGGCCGACCGGCGGCTCTATGCGATCCGCGACGCCACCGGAACGGTCGAGTCGCTCTCGCTGATCGTCGGCTCGATCCTGTCCAAGAAGCACGCCGCGGGACTCGACGCGCTCGTCATGGACGTCAAGTTCGGCTCGGGCGCGATGCTTCCGGAGGTCGATCGCGCGCGCGAGTTGGCCCAGGCGATCGTGGAGGTGGCGGTCGGAAACGGCCTTCCGACGGTGGCGCTGCTGACCGACATGAACCAGGTGCTCGGCCGGAGCGCCGGCAACGCGGTCGAGGTCCGGGAGTCGATCGACCACCTGACCGGCGCTGCTCAGGACGAGCGGCTGCTCGAGGTGACGCTCGCCCTGTGCGCGGAGCTGCTCGTCCTCGGGGGCGTGCACCCCGACGTTTCCGGCGCGCATTCGGCGGCGGTCAGCGTGCTCGGGAGCGGGCATGCGGCCGAGCGGTTCGGCGCGATGGTCGCCGAGCTGGGCGGCCCGGCCGATCTCGTCGATGTTCCGTCCCGGCATCTCCCGAGGGCGCCCGTCGTCGTCGCCGTGGAGCCTGGTGCACCCGGCGTGGTTTCCGCCGTCGATGTTCGTGCGGTCGGGCTCGCAATCGTCGCTTTGGGCGGCGGCCGCGCTCGCGAGGACGACATCGTCGACCACAGCGTCGGCCTGACCGAGGTGGCCGCGCTCGGGGAGCGCGTCGAGCCCGGCGGCCGGCCGCTCGCGCTCGTGCACGCGCGCGATGAGGACAGCGCTCGCCGCGCGGCGGAGGCAGTGCGCTCGGCCTACGTGATCGGTGACGGTCCGCGCGAGATCCCCGCGCCGGTGCTCGAACGGCTGACCGCCTGAGGCTTGTTTCCCGCGAGCCTGCCGTCCGGGCTGGTCGTCCCGCCCGCGTCGCGTGGTAAACCTCCGCGCTCCTCCGATGGGAGCCGTCCCGAAAGCCGAGCTGCACGTCCACATCGAGGGCACCGCTCCTCCCGAGCTCGTGCACCGCATCGCGGTGCGCAACGGCTTGGTGCTGCCGCAGCGGCTGCTGGGGGACGACGGCCGCTTTCGCTACACGGACTTCCTCGACTTCCTGCGCACATACGACCTCGCGGCGAGCGTCATGCGGACTGGCGAGGACTACCGGGACGTCACCTACGAGTACCTGTGTTCGTGCGCGGCCGGGGGCGCGATCTACGTGGAGCTGACCGCCTCGCCCGACCACGCCGCGCTTGTCCGGCTGAGCGACGAGGACCACCTTGGCGGGATCGCTCGGGGGATCGACGACGCTCGTCGCGACACCGGGATCGAGGGGCGGATCCTGATCTCGGCCGTGCGCAACTTCGGCGTCGAGCAGGCGCTGCGGGTCGCGCGCCACGCCGCCGAGAGCCCGCACCCGTACGTCGTCGGCTTCTCGATGGCCGGCGACGAGGCCGGGTTCCCCGCGCACGATTTCGCCGAGGTGTTCGCGATCGCGGCCGGCGCCGGTCTCGGGTGCACGATCCACGCCGGCGAGTGGGCAGGAGCGGACAGCGTGCGCGCCGCGCTCGAGCTTCCTGTGACGCGGATCTCCCATGGGGTGCGGGCGATCGAGGATCCCTCGCTGGTGTCCGAACTTGCCGCCCGCGGGATCGTGCTCGAGTGCTGTCCGACGAGCAACGTCGTCCTCGGCGTCTACCCGAGCTACGAGTCGCATCCGCTCCCGCAGTTGCGCGCCGCCGGCGTGCGGGTCACGCTCGGCTCCGACGATCCCCCTTACTTCGGCGCCACGATCGAGGGCGAATACCACGTCTGCGCCGAGCGGATGGGATTCAGCGATGACGATCTCCGCGACATCACCCGCACCGCGATCAACGCGGCGTTCTGCGACGAGAGGCTCAGGGCCGCGATGCGGCGCCGGCTTGGTTGACGGCGTCGCGGATTGCCTGCGCGGTCACGGTCGCCGCCGCCGTCCCCAACACGGTCATCGCCCAGGTGGCCGCGAGGCCGGCTGGAGTCGGTGGCTCGGAGCCCGATGCCAGGCAGAACACGACGTCCCCATCCAGCGGGGTGAATACCGGGTCGACGGCGCGCGCGATCCCGGCGCTGGCCATGCGCGCGACGATCGCGCAGCGGCGCTTGTCGAGTGGGGCGTCGGTGAACACACAGGCGAGCGTGGTGTTCCCGCCGAGGGACGGTGGCGGGGCGGGCAACGTGCGCAGCGCGTCGGCGGTTGGGATCATCCGGCCGCTGTCGTCGTGCGGACCGCCGAGCAGCGTGCCGTCCTGAGCGATCACGTCGCCGAACGCGTTAGCCACGACGATCGCGGCGATGACCGTTCCGTCGGCCAGCGCAGTCGCGGCGTAGCCCACCCCGGCGCGAGTGGATCGCTCGCGGCCGAACACCTTCCCGACCACCGCGCCGGCACCGGCCCCGACCGGGCCGCGCGGCGGGACCGCGGCGGTCGCGTTTTCGCACGCGGCGTAGCCCTCGGCCGGCCCGGGGCGGCGGCCGGCGTCGCGCTCCGTGAGGTCGAATATGACCGCGGTGGGCACAAGCGGGACCACGCCCGCCGGGGTTGGATGGCCGAGCTCGCGTTCCTCGAGCCATCGCGCGACGCCGTCAGCCGCCGCCAGGCCGAACGCGCTCCCGCCGGTGAGCAGCACGGCCGTCGGGCCCTCTGCGTTCGCGACCGGCGAGAGGGTCTCGATCTCGCGGGTCCCGGTACCGCCGCCGCGGACGTCCACGCCGCCCCGCGTCCCGGGCGGCGGGATCACGACCGTGCAGCCGGTGCGGGCACCAGCGTCGGTCCAATGTCCGATCTTGAACCCCGCCGGCAGCGGCAGTTCGGCGGTCATCTCGTCGACGTCGCGGCCCTACGCGGCAGCCGCCGCCGCCTCGAGCGTCGCCTTGATGACGCGCGCTCCGTGCTCCATCCGTTGGACGGTTCGGTCGGCGAGCTCGTTCGGCAGCAGGTCGGTGGTCCAGATGAAGCGCGCGCGGCCGTCATCCTCGGACACCACCTGCGCCACTCCGTTGTGGTGCGTATAGGGACCATCGACGATCGTCCACGCCAGTCGGTGCTCGTCGTCGTCGAGGTCGACCAGGACCTCGCGCAAGACCACGCCGTCGGAGAACGTGACGATTCTGTCCTCCCCGTCGAGCCGGCTGCCGACGACGAAGCCCGGCGCGAGCTTGTGGAGTGCGCCGAAATCACGTAGCGCTGCCCACACCTGCTCGAGCGGTGCGTCGATCGGCGTCTCGATACGGATCGAAGCCATCTGACTCGCGCGGTTCAGTTACCTGACCAGTAGCCGTCGCCGGCCGCCTCGGTGAACGTCGCGCCCGCTCGATTGAGCTCCTCGCGAGCCTCGTCCACGCCGACGCCCCGGAGCTCGGCCACCTCGGCGGTCGCGAGCGGATACGGAGCCCAGTCGAGGACCTCGTCGACCGTTTGCGGCGCCGGCCGGCGCTCGAGTTCGGGCGCCACGTTCGCGACCGCCACCTCGTAGACCGCGAACGGCTGGAAGCCCGGCATCACCACGCGCCGGCCGTCGTGCTCGAACACGGCCGAGGCGGTCGAGTACCGCAGACCGCTTTGGCTTCTGGAGAGGCGGTGGGCGAGGGCCAGCGCCTCCGGCGCCGGCGCCCTGGTGGCGGCCATGTCCTCGCGCAGGGCTTGCTCGACCCGCTTGTCTGACAGCCAGGCATCGACCGTCGCCGACTCGATGTGGGCGTCCTCGCCGGCGCCGTGGATCGTGTCGAGCTCGTCGAGCGGCTGGCCATCTGAGAACGCGCGAAGTCGCAGGGCGCGCAGGAGCGCGTTTGCCCGTTCCGGGTCGTGGATACGCGCACCTACGTACGCGCGGCACGCCTGAATCGTGGCGGGGAGGCGATCCGGTGGCTCGGTCAGCATTGGCATGCCATAGGTGGAGCGGAGCCGCTTGGCGTTGCCGGCGACCATCTCGCGGCTCAGCCCGATCTCCTCGAACGTCGCGCTCTTCTCGATCAGCACGATCATCCGGCGCGTGACGTCCAGCCCGTCGCCGTAGTGCCACTGCAGCTGCATCTCCTGGCGTTGGGCGTTGAAGCCGAACGGGCAGCCGGGGTCGGTGTAGATCGTGACCTTGACGCGCTCCATGGGCTGGGCCAAAGGCTAGCCTGCCCGGCCGCGCGGCCGCTCAGCGCGTCTCAGCGGCCGGGCTCCGCCGGCGCTGCGCGCCGCCCCGGCAAGCTGGGCGCCCCCCCGCCGGCGCTACGCGCCGCCCCGGCAAGTCGCGCGCCCCCGACAAGTCGCGCGCCCCCGACAAGCTACGGAGCAGGGGTGTCGAGCGACGCTTCGGCGCCTTCGGACTCATCGTCATCGATGACCACCACGACCTTTTCGCGGTTGAAGAACAGCCTGACGCAATTGAAGCCGTACTCGACCACGTCCGGCTGAGGAAGGCCGTTGTCCTCGAGCAAGTCCCGCATCCGCTTCTCGGCCCGAATCTTCTGAGCAAGGGTTTCCATGACGGCAGGATCGCCCCGATCCCTGCAACGGATCAAGACGCATTCCTGCCAATCTTCTGTGCCAACTTCGCACGTCGATCAGCTTCGCTCCGGTGCTAGGATTGTTGGTCCGCCGCGGGGTGGAGCAGTCTGGTAGCTCGTCGGGCTCATAACCCGAAGGTCGCGGGTTCGAATCCCGCCCCCGCTACTCATAACCCGAAGGTCGCGGGTTCGAATCCCGCCCCCGCTACTCACTCACTCAACTCATAGCAACTACCACTCGTCCGGGTCTAGGGTCGGTCGGCGCGGCGCTCCGCATTGCCCGGAGGCGGGCCCCCCGTCAGCGGCCTTCAACCGCGACGCCCACCTTGCGTCCGTCTTTGACGTGCGGTAGACCTCGCCTCGGTTGCCCGATCTTGCCGGCGGGGCGTGCACGCGAGCCATGAGTGGACAGAAGAACCAGCGCGATGAACTGCTCCGACGCTTCGAGGCGGTCATCAGCGGCGCCGAGCTTGATGATCTGCGGCAGATGGTCGGCGACCTCTCGCTCCTTGGCGCGGAAGCGGCGCAGCAGCCGTCGCAGCCGCACCGCCGGGAACTGAGGCGGCCGCCGCTGGCGGACGTTATGACTTTTCGTGTCCGCGTTGACCTCAGACGCTCCAAGCCTCGGATCTGGCGTCGCCTGGATTTGCGCTCGGACCTGACGCTGGATGTTGTGCACAGGGTTCTCCAGACGGCTTTCAGCTGGACGGACACGCATTTGTGGAAGTTCTCGCTCGGTGGCGACCCGTTCAGCCGAGCGGGTGAGTCGTTTCTGTGTCCGTGGGACGTTGAGGAGGGAGATTCGTGGGACGACGGCGGCCTGCCGGCGTCCGGCGTTCGTCTCGACGAGACGATGCAGGATGCTGGCGACGTCCTCACCTATGTGTACGACTACGGCGACAACTGGGAGCTGACGCTTAGGCTCGAAGAGGTGTCCTCAGCGGCGGCAGGCGCGCCAACTGCGGTGGTCCTCGCCGGCCGCCGAGCGGCGCCGCCGGAGGACTGCGGCGGGGTCACCGACGGTGCCGAGCTCGCCGAGCTCCTAGGGGATCCGGAGGCGTTCGACGTCGACGCGATCAACGCGAGCCTCCGAAGCACGTACGTCGCGCTGAGCGAGCACAACCTCGACAGGCGACTCATCGACCTCATCAATCGGCTGACCTACAGCCCAGTCGGCGAGGATCTTGAACGGCGGGCGGTGGCGTTGATGTCGGATCCCGGACCACCGGAAGCCCGGGAGCTTGAGAACGCCTTTCGTGCGTTCACCTGGTTTCTCGACAGGGCGGCGGAGGGGGAGATCTCGCTCACACCCGCGGGCTATCTCAGACCGGTTGACGTGGCGGCGGCGGCGCGCGTGGTGCCGACGATGGGCGGCTGGATCGGGAAGGCGCGCCGCGAGAGCGAGACCACACCGGTTCTGCACTTCCGTCAGGTGCTGCAGTCACTCGGGCTGCTGCGCAAATACAAAGGCGCTCTGCGGCTCACGCGTGCTGGCGCCGCAGCTCAGCAGGCCCCTGAGGAGCTGTGGAACCGGTTGGCGGATACGCTCGTCCCGGCCGAAAGCGACTTCAATTCCGACGCGGCGCTGCTTCTGCTGGCCTACGCGGCGACGTCGGCAGATGCAGAACTTCCCCTCGAAGAGGTCGCCGCTGCGCTCACGGCAGCCGGGTGGCAGATAGGTGACGGACGACCCATCGAGCGCCGGGATCTCTGTTGGATCCCGGCGCTCGAGGTCCTGCGCAGCATGACGAGCGAACCCACCGGCTGGCTGGACCGCTGGCGGATCAGCCCGGCGGCAGCGAGGCTGGCGCGAGCGGCGCTGCAGCAGAGATGGAGATTGGTTGACGGACGATTGCGACACGTGAGCTCGTAGGGCCAGGAAGCATCTCAGATCGAGATGTATAACATCCCGCATCGGGATGACTGACATCGCGAGGTCTGGCCGGGTTCGGGAGCTGCTTGTCGCTCTATCGGAGCAACTCGCTGCTCGCGGCCAGCACTATGAGCTTGTCGTAGTCGGCGGCTCGGCGCTGCTTGCGCTGGAGCTGGTTGAAAGGACTACGAAGGACGTCGACGTAGTCGCGCTGCGTCAGGCCGGGTCGCTGAGCAAGGCCGATCCGCTCCCGCCAGACCTTATCGATGCCCGCAATCGAGTCGCGAGCGACTTTGGTCTTTCGGAGGACTGGCTCAATCCCGGTCCGGCCAGCCTGATGGATCTTGGCTTGCCCGAGGGATTCCTGCGGCGCGTCAGCACGTGGGACTTGGGTGCCGGTCTGACGGTCCACTTCGCGTCGCGTCTCGACCAGATCCATCTCAAGCTCTACGCGCTCGTGGACCAGGGGCTCGGCAAGCACGAGGGGGATCTCCGCGCGCTCAAGCCCTCCCGGGAGGAGCTCATCCAAGCTGCACGGTGGACACGGACTCATGATCCGTCTCGCGGATTCCTCGAGATGCTCGAACGAGCCCTTCACTATCTCGGAGTTGACGATGCAGATCTCGGACCTTAGGCGCACAGCACGAGATCGCCTGGTCGACTTCGCGTGGGATGAGTGGGCCCAGATGGGCGTGTCAGCCGTGGCTCGCCGAGCGGACCGCTCGGCACAAGACCCCGAGGCGCTCCTGCTCTTCACTTTCGAGGTCGCCCGGGCGGACCCACGGCTATTCGGCGAGGTGCTCGACTGGCTGGCGCTGAACCTGCGCCTGGTGAGTGTGCAGCGGCTCCGCAATCTGTGCCGCGACGACGCGGATCGGACGCTGGCGGAGGCCGCGCTCTCATGGGTAGTGCACTCGAAGGACGGAAGTCAACGCCGCCGTCGCCCCACTAAGAGCGAGCCGTCACCTGCGGTCCAGCTGCTTCGAGACGTGAAGGCCGATCCGAGGCGAGCGGATGCCGCGTTCCGCGCTCACGGATGGTTAATGCCGCCCGCTGTCCGCAGTGGCAAATCCCAGGTGCCCAATCTCCAGGTGCCAATCAATTTCGCGTTTCGCCTCCGGCAGCTCCTTGGCGTTGGCGCGCGGGCCGAGGCGACGCGGTTTCTTCTGACCGTACACGCGCCGAGCGTCACCGCCCACGTCGTCACCGAATCCGCCGGCTACGCCAAGCGCAACGTCCACGAGGCGCTAGCGGCACTCCACTGGGCCGGCGTGATTGACGCAGTGACCGTCGGCAACGAACAGCGGTACAGGATCGATCGTGAGCGGTGGGGAACGCTCCTCGGGTTGCCAGTAGACGGCCTGCCTACGGAGCGGGCGTGGCCCCAGCTTCTCCATGCACTGCGGGTGCTGGTGCGCTGGCTCGAGGACGAACAACACGACCGGCTTTCGCCCTACATGCTCGCTAGCGAGGCGCGCACGCTCGCGAATGAGATCGGCCCGGAGCTTCGCTATGCCGGCGTGCGAATCCCCCAGGGTGGCCGTCTCGGCGCGGAGTACTGGCAGGACTTCGTCGACCTCGTCGAGGCCACTGTGACCAGCGCGGGCTAGCGCTGTCGTATCAAACATTTATCAAACGTATGGAGCCGGATGGCCCGGTTCCGGGGCATCACGAGGCGATACCAGAATGCCTCAAACCCCTGTATCTACGGGCATTTGCCAGCATCTACCCGGACGACCCGAACCGGCCGGAACGGGCTCCTAACCCAAAGGTCGCGGGTT